>CAYXVG010000011.1:0-119765 GCA_964468205.1 uncultured Solibacteraceae bacterium
CGGCAGGCGACGGATCGGATACCCTGGCTCTCGGCCCCTGGCCGTATCCTTACCCCCCGAAGGACCGGAAAGGTATCCTGGTCTAATAGAGCCTGTCCCGGTGTCGCTACGCCGGTTTTCGGAAGGTCGTGTTTCCCGCAATACAGCGGGTTGAATGAGAGATGAGTGAACCACAGAGTGTGCAGTCACCGCAAAGCTGTACTGTTAACTAACTGATGACGCGGGGAGGGTGTCTGTTTCTCTTTCATCTTCCCTTGATTTCTTCTGCTGCTCCTTACCAGGCCGACGGGCTTGGCCCGCAATGTGTATCTTGAGTTTCTGGCGACTGTCCGCCTGTACGGCCCGTCCCTGACCGACAACCTCTGCCGCCTTACTCGCTTGGCCGGTCTGTCGATGTGCCGGAGCGGCGTTTCGGTGTTGGTTCCGGCTTCTGCCTCGGCGGACCCGGGGCGCAAAGAAACCATCTTCGCGAACCAGCGGCGGGAAGCCACGTATCCCAGGGCCGACAAGCGCACATCGATTACTCACAAAGATGTATGCTCCCAGAGAGGCCAAGTTGGCTCGCGGCGAGAGCAGGCGATAGAATAAGTGTGACGATCCATAGGTTATCCGCACTGACCTTCCGAGCGGACACACCAGAGAGGTAAACTACTGCATGTCTGAGAGCAATCATCCCCTGAATCGAAGGCAACTTCTGAAGTCCGCGGCGCTGATGGGAACTGCTTACGGCGTCGGAATGCCGAGCCGGGTTCTTGGCGCGAACGACAAGATACGCATTGGAACAATTGGCGTTGGCGGCCGCGGCTCCTACGTCACCCGCTACTTCAACGAGATTGGAGAAGAGGCTGGTGGCATCGAGATCGCCGCCGTTTGTGATGTGTGGAAGAAGCGCGTCACACAGCACCAAGAGAAATACAAGTGCGAAGGCTACATGGATTACAAGGAGTTGCTCGCGCGCAATGACATCGACGCCGTGATCATCGCCACGCCCGACCACTGGCACGCCACCATGGCGATCGAAGCGATGCAATCCGGCAAGGACGTCTATCTCGAAAAGCCGATGTGCCATACCGTCGACGAGGCCCGGCAACTCGTGGAAACCGTGAAGTCCACCGGCAAGATTTTGCAGGTCGGTTCGCAGACCACCTCGGCCGACCAGTGGTACAAGGCGAAGAAAGCGATCGCCGACGGGATGATCGGCGACATGATCATGAGTCAGGGATCTTATCACCGCAATTCACCGGACGGCGAGTGGAATTGGCCCATCGACGAAAACGCGGGGCCGGACGCGAGCGGCGACGACTACATTGACTGGAAAATGTGGCTTGGCGACGCTGAGCCCCGCAAGTACGATCCGGACCGCTATTTTCGCTTCCGGAAGTACTGGGACTATTCCGGCGGTGTCGCCACCGACTTGTTCTATCACGTCGTCGCTCCGCTCAATATCTGCTGGGACGAACCACAGTTCCCGCACAAGGTAATGGCCGGGGGCGGGATCTACGCCTTCCACGACCGCGAGGTGCCGGACACGTTCCACTTGATCGCGGAATACAAAAAGGGCCACTCCCTGGTGTTGAGTTCTTCAATGGCGAATGCGCAGCACATTCCCGGACTCATCCGTGGCCGCCTCGGGTCCATCATCATGGTCGAGCATGGCATGTTTGAGCGCTACACTCCCTACATCACGGTTCGGCCCGACTACAACCCCAGGCCCGACCGCAACGTGATCACCGAGGAGTACGCCGCCAAGTGGGGCACAGTGGACATCCGGATCCCGGTGAAGCGGGCCGATATGCTCACCGATCACATCCTGAATTTCCTGGACTGCGTGAAAACCCGAAACAAACCCAATCTCGACGTGTTGACCGGCGCCAAGGCCCAAGTGACAATCAGCCTCGCCGTGCAGTCCTACCGCCAGGGCAAGGTGCTCTACTTCGACGAGAGGAATTGGAAGATTGTCGAACAGCCGCCCACGGCATAACCGCCCACCCGGCAGCTTATCTATCAAAAAGTGGCGCTGATTTAAAAACCCGCGCCACATGTTCCGTATCTGATGCCGGCGTTACCGGCTGCCGCCAGCGCGGGAGGGGCGCCCTTGCCCGGCGCCACCCATGCGCCGTGGTCCCGCTGCCGACGCGGGCTCCCCGCCGGGACTGGCACAGGGACCAAACTTGCTGACGAAGCCACTGAGGCCGCCCGGCTTCTGGTTCTGGAACGAGTTGTCAGTTACTGGGAAGTCCCGTGACCGGGTCTGGCCGACGAGGTAGAAGTTGTCCAAAGCATCCACTGTCATACCCCAAGCCACGTCCTCGAGCGAACCACCGAGAAACGAAGAGCACCTGAGCCCCTCACCGGCGGGCTTCTTCGGATCGATAACCGCGAAGAAGGCGTCGACCAAGCCGGAATAGCTGCTGGAGTAGTAATCGCCGGTAACCGGCATGTCGGAAGACATGGTGTAGCCGGTGATCACGAGACTCCCCGTGGAATCGAACTCCATCTGGTAGGGGACATCGGCTCCGGAACCGCCGAAGTACGTCCCGTATAGCAAACCTTCGCCGAAGGGCTTCGTGGGATCGATTGTCAGAAGGAACACGTCGGCGTTGCCTTCGTTTGAACTCTGAATGGCCGCCGCGGTAGTAGGGAAATCTTCTGACAAAGTGTAGCCAAGAACGTGAAGGCTTCCTTCAGGATCCTTCACCAGCGCCTGCCCGTACTCAAGGTCGCTGCCCCCGAGGTGAGAGGAATAGCCAAGCCCTTCGAGGCCTTCCTTCTGCCAGTCAATACGGGTGAGAAACGCGTCGCCCTTGCCCTGCTGGCCCGGCTGATAAGGATTCTCGTTGATCGGAAAATCACCGGAGTTCGTGAATCCGGTCACGAAAGCGGCGCCCTCGGACGCGACGGCCACATCGAGACCGAAATCGGTATTGGTACCGCCCAAGTAACTCGAGTAGATCAGTCCGCCCCCGTCCGTGTCCACCAGGGTGAAGAAGGCGTCACCCGCGCCGCGATGGGCAGGCTGTAGAGGCGTGGCCGTGAGCGGGAAGTCGCCGGATGCGGAAAAACCGGTCACGTAGGCGCGATGGTCGGCCTCGACAGCCAAGCCGAAGGCGACGTCGCGCGCGTCTCCGCCAAGATAGGTCCCATACAGCAAGGCGGGGTCAGCGTCGAGATTGAACTTCACCAAGTAGCCGTTCTGATCCCGCGACGGTTGCTCGGCCTGCACGGCGTTTCCGGTCGTCGGGAAGTCGCCGGCAAGTGTCATGCCGACGACGTAGAGATTGTCCTGCGAATCAATCTTCATCGCGTTGACCGTCTCGTTCTGGAAACCGCCAAAGTGCCCCGAGAAGATCAAGCCCTGGCCGGCGCCGGCAAAGGGATTGAGTTTGGTGACAAAGCCGTTGATCTGCTGGCCACCCAGCGGCTGCAATCCCGGGCCGTTGGTCGGGAAGTCCTCCGAGACGGTTTCGCCGGCGAGGATGATGAAACCGGCCGAGTCGATCACCACGTCGCGGATGACTTCAAAGTTTGAGCCGCCGAGGTATGAAGAGTAGCTCAGCACCGGGTCAATAACCAGGGTCTTTGAACGGTCATAGGCTCCCACCGCAAACCCGAACTCGTTCGCCGCCAGCCGCTCGAAGCGCGACGCGACCTCAATCCGCCGCCCTTCCGATTCGACGTAGGAGTAAGGGGCGCTGAATCGCATCCGGGACTCGCCGATCCGCATTTCGAGCGCTCCGTCGTCGCCGATGCCAAACTCTCCCGCGCCGTCCAGGCGGAAGCGGATTACACGGGGATCGGTCCCGGGCGCAACCACAAAATCGTGCTCAATCTGCTTCCCATGGCCATAGAAAACGAGATCCACGCCGGGATAAACCTCGCTGTAGCGGACCTTGCCATAGTGCTCCACCCGAGGCAGCCAGTTCTCCGACTTCCCGACGAAATAGGCGCCATGGGACTCGAGGGCATCGAGAGGCGCAACCTCGGGCGCCGGGTTCGCGTTGACAAGGCTCATGCGCAGCGCCCCCGATGATACCTTCAGAACCGCCTCATCTACGGTCAGAAACAGGGTATGCTCCGGGCTGCGGGACAGATACAAAACCCGGGAGTCCACCTGCCCACGATTGGCCTCGAAGTATAGAGGGATCTGGTCCATTATCTGCTGGGCCTGCCGTTCCTGAGAGGTCGCGGAAAGGCCCGGGGCCGCCGCGGCGAGGGCAAGCGCGATAGCAATTTTCGAGAGAGGATAAGAGCGAAACATACTACTGATCGTCCGTTGCGAAGACACGGGGCATTTGGGACAAGACCCTACATAGTCAATCATATCTAACGCGGCAGTGTTCTGCTCGGTTTCCTCGGAATGGCGTCACCTCCCATTTAGATAGACTTGTTTCTTCTCTGTTTTCCGCCCATGGCCGCTATGGTTACTTCCGCCGCCACTGACCGCGAGAAATACTGGCGGCCGCGCACGAGATCTCGCGGCTCCTGGGGAGCCGGTTTGCCGGCGGCGGGCGGCTCCGCCCGCGAGTAATGTTGTAAGGTTACGGCCGCGGCCAAACCTCTTCCAGCCGGGCCGCCAGTGCGCGGACTTCCGGCACGTACTCTACGTCCCCCGCCCGGTTCTGGTTTTCGCCGGGATCCTCGTCATGGTCGTACAACTCCCGAGCGTCCACTTCGCCTGTCTCAACATCGCGCCATTCTGTATACCGAAACCGTCCGGTCCGAACCGACAATCCCTTCTTCCCGGCGCGTAGAAACTGAGAATAGGCCGCTGTATCCCGGCCGTCGAGAGCCTGCGGATGGTGCAGAAGGGCCGCCCGACTCTGCCCGTCGAGGTGGCCCGGCAGAGGAA
This sequence comes from uncultured Solibacteraceae bacterium, assembly GCA_964468205.1. Classification (GTDB taxonomy): domain Bacteria; phylum Acidobacteriota; class Terriglobia; order Bryobacterales; family Bryobacteraceae; genus CAWELS01. The sequence continues at coordinate 4,850 of CAYXVG010000011.1, forward strand.
GGCCGGCCAGTTCGGCCAAGGTAGGATAGAGGTCGATCAACTCCACCCGGGCGCCGGAACGCTCTCCCTGCGCACCACCACGCGGGTCCACAATCAGAAGCGGCACCTTGGTGGACGTCTCGAAGTTCGTATGCTTCGACCACATTCCATGTTCACCAAGCTGGTAGCCATGATCGGACCAAAGGGCCACCACCGTTTCCTCCGCTAGGTTCAGTTCCCGCAGGGCGGCCAGCAGTCGGCCTACCTGCGCGTCGATATAGCTGATGCAGGCGAAGTAAGCGTGTTTGACCTCACGCGCCAGAGCATCCGGCATGGGGCCGGATTCCGGCATGCCTTGGAAGCTGCGGACGTAGCCCCAATTGTAGAGAGCGAAGGATGGCGCCCCTTCCGGCGGGAAAGGGTTCGGCGCCAGCCGGATGTCTTCACGCGAGTAGAGATCCCAGTATCTCTTCGGCGCGTTGAACGGCGTGTGCGGCTTGTGAAAGCCCACCATGATGAAGAACGGTCTCGCGCGCTGGGCCGCCTGCCGCAGTCCCATCACCGCCTCGTCACAGATCACGCCGTCACGATACGCGTTGTCGGGCACGTCAGCCGCTTCAAACAGCGGCCGCTCGCGGTTGAAAGCGTGAATCCCGTCAATGCCTGCCCACCAACCCTCCCTCCCAGGCGCGGCGTACTGTCCTGCTTCGGGGTAGAAGAAAGGCGAACTCCAGGAAATGGGATCGTCTTGACGGTTGTGAAGGATTTTGCCATAGCCGCGGGTATAGTAGCCGTAGTTCTTGAAGAACTCCGGCAGGGACGCTATGCCCGGTAGCGCCTCCCGGAAGTGGTGGCTGTTATTCCAGACCCTGGTTTTGTCCGGCCGGGCCCCGGAGAAGACGCTGTTCCGCGACGGCCCGCAGACAGCCTGCTGGCAAAATGCGCGATCGAAAACCACGCCCTGGGAGGCCAGTGAATCGATATTCGGACTTCTGATATGAGACGCTCCATAACAGCCCAACTCGTCGCGCAAGTCGTCCACCGCAATCACGAGGAAGTTCGGCCGGGAGCCATCGGCGGCCCACGCGGCGATTCCCGCCCACAGCAACACCAGGAGTCTCCACATCATGAGGATGCCATTGTACAACCAAAATAACGACCCACGGATGTGAGCGTCTGCTATGATCCGAGCGTAGCATTATGAGCATAAGCTCGAAACTCTACGAAAGGAGTTAATTACTCAGCAATGGAAGTACAAGCGACTCGACTGCCACTTATCGGTGAACTCGCGCCATCCTTCGATGCGGAAACCACTCAGGGGCCGGTGAAGTTCCCGGATGACTTTCGGGGGAAGTGGGTGATCTTTTTCAGCCACCCGGCCGACTTCACGCCGGTCTGCACCACCGAATTCATGACATTCGCCTCCATGCAAAACGATCTGCGCGGCCTAAATTGCGAGCTGCTCGGCCTATCGATCGACAGCACCTTCAGCCATATCGCCTGGCTCCGGACCATCAAGGAGAAGATCGAGTTCCGGGGTATGAAGAACGTGGAGGTCACTTTCCCGGTGATCTCGGACCTCACCATGGAGGTGTCGAAAAAGTTCGGCATGCTGCAGCCGGCCGCTAGCACCACACAAGCCGTTCGCGCGGTCTTCATCATCGATCCGGAATCCAAGGTCCGGGCGATTCTTTATTACCCGCTCTCGGCAGGCCGCAATATGGAGGAGATCAAGCGTCTTCTTGTGGCCCTCCAGACCAACGACGCCGAGGGCGTGGCCACTCCGGCCAACTGGGTGCCGGGCGAAGAGGTGATTGTGCCTCCGCCGAACTCCTGCGGAGGGGCTGAGGAGCGAGTCTCCACGCAGGACGCAAACATCCGCTGCCTGGACTGGTTCCTCTGCTTGAAGAAACTACCGGCGAAGTGAAACGGCGGCTGAGGCGAGCGCGGTCCCGGGCCGCCGAACGGCCATGCTTTCTTTAGGTTCGGTTTTTCCGTATCCTGTTAGCTCAGGAGGAACTTGCAGATGTCAGCACCGCACCAGCCCGGAGGGCCTTCGGCCCCGAAAAAAACCAGCCCGTGGATTTTCGTTCTGATTGGCTGCGCCGGCATGATCGTCATCGCCGGGGTGGCGATGGTCGCCCTCGGATTCTTTGCCGTGAACAAGGCAAAGGAGGCCGGACTCGATCCGGATCTCCTCAAGGAGCAGCCAGCGCTTGCCGCGGCGAAGATGATGGCGGCGGCAAATCCGGACATCGAGGTCGTGGATGTCGACGAGGGGGCCGGCAAGATCACCTTTCGCGAGGTCAAAACCGGGAAGACGGTCACGCTGAATGTTGACGAGATCAAGCAGGGCAAGATTTCCTTCGAGTCCAGCGAGGGGGAAACCTTGTCGATGGAAGCCACCGGTTCGGGATCGGCCGCCGGCATCAAGATGGAATCCGGCGAAGGGACCTACCAAATGGGTGCCGGCGCGGTCGCAAACCTGCCGGATTGGCTGCCAACATATCCGGGAACGGAGCCAGCCGGGGTCATGAGCCAAGACACACCGGAGTATACCGCCGGCGCCGCCAACTTCACCACTACGGATTCGATTGCCGACGTGATGAACTTCTATAAGGAAGCGATGGAAGACGCGGGCCTGGAAGTGAACGTGGTGCAGCATTCCGGAGCGTCCATGGGAGCAATGGTCACGGGCGAATCCGCGGACAAGGGCCGGAGCGCCGGCGCCATCATCGCTGCAGGTGACAACGGAACCAGCGTGAACCTCACGTTCAAGAACCAAAAGTAACTGCTCGGGGAGTGAAATCGTCTGTCCCGCTGGCCTCCGCGCCGGTGTATGATGGCTGCGTCATGCTGACTCGACGAAGCTGGATCAAGACTGCAGTACTCGGCGGAAGTGTGTTGCTGGCCAAGGCCAATGCCGCACTCGCCAAGATGAAGATTACCCGCATTCGGTTTTACGAGTTCCCCGGCACGCGGCCCATTTTCAACCAGAGCTTCCACATGGTCGAGGTGGAGACCGACGCAGGCATCACCGGTATCGGCGAAGGCGGATCACGCGATACGGTGGAACAGTGCGCCGGTCTGCTCATCGGAGAGTCCCCGAACCGGATTGAGCACTTGTGGCAACTGATGTATCGCCACTACTTCTACCCTCCGGGCCGGGAGAAGATTCACGCGCAAGGGGCGATCGACATGGCGCTGTGGGACATCAAAGGCAAGGCGCTCGATGTCCCAGTCCACGAGTTGCTTGGCGGGCTCACGCGGGAATACATTGAATGTTATTCCACGGGCTATCCGCATCAGGGGTCGCTCAAGGAAACCGCCCGCGCCTGCATCGACGCGGGATTCCGCGCCCTCCGTACCGGCGTCGCCGATCCGGGCCAGGGAAAGCCGTTCATCGCGAACAAGATGGTGCGAGAGACCTATGAGCGCTGCAAGGAGATCCGCGAGGGTGTGGGCGCCGACGGCGATTGGGCCATCGACTACCATACGCGGCTCGACTTTCCGGACGCGGTCCGTCTCAGCACCCTGCTCGAACCGCTCGAGCCTTTCTTCTGCGAGGACTTGATTCGCTCGGAAAATCCGGGCGTCTACCGCGAACTCCGCCAAAAAGTGAACGTGCCCATTGCCGTGGGCGAGCACTTTGCCGACCGTTGGGAGATCAACGAATTGGTGGAGCAGCGCCTGATCGACTACTCCCGTGTCACGATACCGAATTGCGGCGGCATCACGGAAATGGTGAAGCTGGCGGCTCTGTGTGAGACGCACTACGTTGGGTTGGTTCCGCACTTTACGGGCGCGGTGGCCATCGCCGCCCTGGCGCACGTGCTCGGCGCTTTCCCGGGCCCGGTACTGATGGAGATGCGCGGCGACGGCGCGTGGGATATCCCGCATCTGCCGCAGAAATTCGACTTCCGCGACGGTAAGCTCTGGCCGAATCAGCGTCCGGGACTTGGGGTGGAGTTCGACACGAGCAAACTCGAACTGACCTCGGAGATCGCCGAACACAGCGCCCCAATTCCGCTTTTCCGCCGGCCGGACGGCTCCATCACGAACTGGTAGGCTGCGCGCACGGCCGAGGCGCGCTCGCACCGCGCCTCGTGATCAAGTACAATCCCTGCATGGACCGACGAGCCTGGATACAGACCGCGGGAGCCGGCGCTTTGTTTGCCGGATCCGCCATCTCGAAAGAAGCCCGCAACGTAACCATCACCGGTTTGGAGACTTTTCGCGTCCACGTCAACCGGCGGGGAAACTGGGTACTGTTCCGCATGCAGACCAGTGATGGACTAACCGGTATCGGCGACGCCTCCCATGGCGGCCGGGACGATTTCAAGGTGATCAACCTCGGCAAGCAGTTCCTGGAGGCCATGATCGGCCGCAGTATCTTCGATATCGAACATCTCCGCAAGGTAACTCACCCCGAGGTGGCCAATACCGGGCGTCCCGCCGCCGTCGCCCTTGGCGGTTTGGAGCAGTGCATGTGGGACCTGCAGGGGAAGGCGCTCGGCGTGCCCGTCTATCAACTTTTCGGCGGGCTCCTACACCGGCAGATCCGCAATTACGCCAATATCAACCGGTCCACGGACCAGCGAGACCCGAAGGGCTTTGCCGCGGGCGCGACGAAGGCCATCGAAGCAGGGTTTGACGCCGTGAAACTCGCTCCGTTCGACGGTATGGCGCGGCTGACCGCTCCCGCCGCCGAATTCGAGCGGGACACACAACTCGGAGTCGATTGCATCGCCGCCGTGCGCGAGGCAATCGGTCCGGACAACGATGTCCTGGTTGACGCCCACAGCCATTTCGATACCAAACGCGGCATCGAACTCACCCGACGCCTCGAGCCGTACAACCTCTTCTGGCTCGAGGAGGTGTCACGGCCACTCGAAAATCTGGCCGCTATTAACAAGGCGGCCAAAATGCCCACGGCTGGAGGCGAGTCCATCTTCGGCGTAGAAGGATTCTTCCGGTACATCGCCGCCGGGACGGTAGATATCACGATGCCCGACATCAAATATTGCGGCGGGATGTTGGAACTCAAGAAGATCGCGGCAATCTCCGAGGGAGCGGGGTTGCTGACATCTCCCCACGGGCCGGCCAGCCCCGTCGGCAATATGTCGGCGGCGCATGTCTGCGCCACTTTGCCGAACTTCCAAATCCTCGAGTTTTCGCACGGCGAAGTCCCATGGCGAGCGGAACTCGTGGAACCGTCTGAGGACCTCGATAAGGGCCGTCTGAGGGTGCCCGACCGCGCCGGAACCGGCTATACGCTGAACGAGCGGACCATTGCGCGCTACGCTCCATAACGCCGGGAGCACAACAATCCGTTACACGCCCGCCACAAATAGAGTCACCGCGGACCCAGTGGCCGCCATATTGCTCTAGAATAGTGATACATAGGCATTTCGAGAGCCTCACGGGATAGGGCCCATTGACGAATTCCAAGAAACAGCCGAACAACTATTTACTCATCATTTTCGATAGCTGCCGCTATGACACGTTCCTGCGGGCGAAGCCGGAAACCATCCGCAAGCTCGGCAAGCTGGAGAAGCGATGGAGCTACGCCTCGTGGACGGCTCCGTCGCATTACAACTTCCTGATGGGGCTTATGCCTCACCGCAGCCCGAAACATGTCTACGCTTCGGAGTACTACAAGAAAGAGTTCTTCAAATTTAACGAGCGCCTTGGAGTGGACGGCATCGAATTCAAGTCGCTTGTGCCCCGGCTCTACCTGCCGCACTTCCTCCGGGAGAAGATGGGCTATCAGACCCACGCTAAGGTCTCACTGCCCGTACTGAATCCCCGCACCGCTATTAACCAGGGCTTCGACACTTTTAAGCTGATGGAGAAGCATAACGACATGCGGGCGATGGTGCGGGAGCTGAAGTTCGCCGAAGGCAAGCCCAGCTTCTATATTCTGAACATCGGCGAAACCCACTATCCGTACGCCCAACCCGACGAGCCCCAGAACGAGTGGCCGCGCATCAGCGGCGTGCACGGGGTGTTCAAGCACCTCGACGATCACGTTGTTGGCGGTAAACTGGTCAAAGGAAAGCAGGAGAAGTTTTTCGACAATAAGAAACTGCGTCAGTTGAAGAAGCGCCAGATCGAAGCGGTGCGCTATCTCGACGGCGTGGTCGAAGAGTTGTTCGACATCGTCCCGAAGAATACGTACATCACTATCACGGCCGACCACGGCGAACTCTTCGGAGAAGAGGGCTACTTCGGCCACGGGCCTATCATGCACGAAAAGGTCTTTGAGGTGCCATTCGTGGAAGGGAAGCTTCGTTGAATAAGTTCAAGAAATCGGAGAAGGTTGCAACATCCAGTTCCACGGCCGCCCTGGCCCTGTTGGCCATGGCCGTCGCCGCGGGGGTGCTGTGGCCAGGCAATGGAAATCCCGACGGGATGGAGCTTGCCTATATCGGACCTGGGGCTGGCTTTGCTTTCTTGGGTTCCTTTCTTACCCTCCTATGGGCCTTCGTGCTCAGCATTGGGACCTTGCTCACCTGGCCCGTCCGCATGGCCTGGAAGGGAATCCGCCGGCGGCACAGCCTCAAGAACGCGCGGGTGAAGAAGGTCATCTTCTTGGGCCTGGACGGTTTGGATCCCAGGCTCACGGAGAAGTATATGGCTGACGGGAGACTGCCTAACCTCGCAAAGCTGAAGGAACAGGGATCGTTCCTCCGGCTGCGTACCACCTTCCCCTCGCTATCCCCAGTCGCCTGGTCCACCTTCGCCACGGGCGTAAACCCAGCCAAACACAACATCTTCGATTTCCTGAACCGGAACTTGAAGTCGTACCTGCCGGAGCTGTCTTCCTCGCGCGTCAGCGGCCCGCGCCGGACGCTCCAACTCGGCAAGTACACCATTCCCCTCAGCCGCCCGACGGTGGACCTTCGCCGAAAGAGCGAGCCGTTTTGGAAGATCCTCGGAAAGCATGAAGTTGACACGACGATTCTCCGGATTCCGATCACCTTCCCGCCGGAAAAGTTCAACGGACGTTTGCTCTCGGCGATGTGCACTCCCGATCTGCGCGGCACTCAGGGCAGCTTCTCATTCTTCTCCACCCAGGTGGAAGAAACCAGCTACGAGGGGGGCAGCCGCTATCCGTTGGAGCGCTCCGGCAATACAATCAGCGGCCATCTGGAGGGCCCGGACAACCCGCTGGTTCGCGGCGCCGGAAAGCTGAAGATTCCGTTCACCTTGACCCTGAACGGCAAACCCGGTCACGCGACTCTTAGGATTCAGGACGAAACGCTGGAACTCGAGCCAGGAGAGTTCACTCCCTGGGTCCATGTCGAGTTCAGCGGCGGCATCGGCGCAAAGGCCCGCGGCATCTGCCGCTTTCTGCTCAACGGCACAGACCCCGAGGTCACCCTCTACTCCAGTCCGATCAACATTGACCCGGAAAACCCGGCCCTGCCTATCTCGCACCCGAGCTATTACTCGGCCTATCTCGCCAAACTACTCGGCACCTTCGCCACTCTCGGCATGGCCGAAGACACGTGGGCGTTGAACGAAGGCGCCATTAATGAGGCTGCTTTTCTGCGTCAAGCTTACCTGACCCATGAAGAGCGGGAGAAGATGTTCTTCAGTTCGCTGGATCGGCTGCGCGAGGGCGTCGCCGCCTGCGTTTTCGACGCTAGCGACCGCATTCAGCACATGTTCTACCGCTACCTGGAAGGACGCGCCGAAGGACCATTCGCCGACACGATCCCGAAGATGTATGAGCGGATGGACGACCTCGTAGGCCGCGCCCTAAAATACGTGGACGACGACACCGTCTTCTTCGTTCTGTCCGACCACGGCTTCGGATCCTTCCGCCGCGGCGTGAATCTGAACACCTGGCTCCACCAGAACGGCTATCTGGCCTTGAAAGAAGGCGCCACGACGGCAGGACCGTATTTCAAGAACGTCGACTGGAGCCGCACGCGCGCCTACACATTGGGACTCGCCGGCCTCTATCTGAACCTCAAGGGACGGGAGGCCCAGGGCATTGTGACACCGGGGCAGGAGGCTGAGGCGCTCAAAAAGGAGCTCATCGGAAAGCTCGACGAATTCCGTGATGACGAGTGCGATGACGTTGCGATCAAAAAGGTCTACTCCACCGGGCGGCTCTACCGCGGGCCATACCTCGAAGAGGCCCCGGATCTGATCGTCGGCTATAACGAGGGCTACCGGACCTCATGGGACGCGGCGCAGGGCAAGCTATCCGCTAAGGTAATTGAAGACAACTCCAAAGCCTGGAGCGGCGACCATAGCGTCGATCCTCTGCTCGTCCCCGGCGTGCTCTTCTGCAACCGGCAAGTCGACGCCGAGAACCCCGGCATTGAAGACTTGGCTCCCACGACGCTCGCGCTATTCGGTATCGAGAGACCGGGCTACATGGAAGGAAAACCAATATTTCGGTTCGCCGGCAGCCCTTCCTAGAAGGCGCCGGCGTCCGGCCGCTAAGAGCGGCCGGTACGAGGAGGCATTATTCTTAGCAAATCGAACATCAAGCTGAACAAAGACCTCTTCGAGCGGGTCAAGAAGTGCGCGGAAGTGGCCGGCTATTCGAGTCCGCAGGAGTTCGTCGAGCATGTGCTCGAAAAAGAGCTCTCAAAAATCGAAGATGCCGGCTCCGATGAAGAGATCCTCGACAAGCTCAAAGGCTTGGGTTATCTCGAATAGCTCATGCTGACGGCCGCCAGTCTCTTTATCGTAAGCGCCGCGGCAGGCATCGCGCTGCTTTGGATGTTCTCGAAGTTCTCGAATCAGCGGGCCATCAAAGCCACGAAGAAACGCTTGCAGGCCCGGCTCCTTGAATTGCGCCTCTACGCGGACGATCCCAGGGTGGTGCTCCGCGCGCAGAAGGAACTGCTTTCCGAGAATCTGAAGTACTTCGTCCTCATGCTGCGGCCGGCCTTCATCGTCACCGTACCGATGGTGCTGCTGCTGATAGTCATGGACGGCTTCTACGGCCGGAGGCCTTTCCATCCCGGCGAAACGGCGGTCTTCACGGCCAAGACCAGCAGTCTTTCGCCGTCGAGCGCAGCCGAGCTTGCTGTCCCCGAAGGCGTGGAAGTGGAGTCTCCGGGAATCAAGGCTATTTCGGAGCGGCAGGTCTCCTGGAGAATTCGTGCGGCAAACGCGACCGAGGGCGCGATTCGCGTCAGCGTTGACGGCGCCCAGGTAGAGAAGTCGTTCGCTGCCGAATCAGGTTCGCTCTACCTGGTGAACCGCCGCGTCGCGAGCCTGGCGTCGTGGCTTCTCTACCCGGGCGAGCTACCCCTCGGAGGCGGTCGGTTTGAATGGGTGGAGGTCCGGTATCCACCGGCGGATGTCTCCTACTTCGGTCTGCGCTCTCACTGGCTCGTCTGGTTTGTCGTCTTTTCAATGGGCATCGCACTTCTGTTCAAGGGCCGGTTTGGCGTAACAATCTGACCGGAGTTCGCTACTTCACATCCCTTAGCGAGTGCTGCCTCCTCTCCGGCCGCCAGATTGCTGATTACGGCCGCCAGAGTCACCCACGAGAGTATCCCCAGCAAATACGTCACGCCAACTTGCAATCCCCGCAGCATGGCCCGCAACAGGAAGCTGTCGACACTCGACAGCATGAGGAGCAGGGCGGAGGGAAGATAGGTCACCACGAGCAGACAAGTGACGGCAAACCAGTAACGCTGGCTGAAGATCACTTCAATGGCCGCCGGCCGGGAGAATCTGCCTCCCGCCGCTTGGCTCAACAGCGGCAGCAAGGCAAACAGGCAGGCTGCGCCAATAATCCAAACCCACACCCCGAGCAAGGAACTGATCCAGGCGAACAGAAACACCAGACCCGCCACCCCCACGGCCCACGGCGCGAAGTAATGCAGCCGCCGGAGAACGGGCAAATAGGGCACTTCCTTCACGCCCGGGTGAAAGGTGGCGAAAGTCGCCGCCTGAAGCCAGCACAACAGAACAGCCGTCGGTGCCAGCACCAGCACCGAGTTGATGATGTCCTTACTAGATGAGCCGTTCAGGACAAACCAGGAATAGATGACAAAACCCAGAAAGGCGTTGGCTGTCAGGTTGGCCGTTAGTAACTGTTGCCGCTTGAAAGCGGCTCGAACACTGTTCACCAACATGGCTTGGGCCGAATCCATGACGTGAATCCCCGCGGCAAGCTGGTTACCCATGCCCTACTGGGCGTCAAGGACGCCAACTGCTAAACTAAGTCGCAGACCAGAGTGGGGCGCCGGCAAACAAGATTGCACGGAACTGCCTCCTCGTTCTCTATCGGACCGTATCCGGTCATACTTTAGTGGCATGCAGGGTTCCTCCGTATTGATTCTCGGTTGTGGCTTCACCGGAGAGCGTGTCGCCCGCACGCTGCTCAGCCGCGGGGTATCCGTCAAGGCCACCTCGCGGGACCCGCGGCGCCTGGCCAGTCTCAAATCTCTCGGAGCCGCCATTCGTCGGATGGATGTGCTTGAACCCGAGACGCTCGTGAAGATTGCCCCGCCGCATCCCTCTCAACGTCTCGCCGTACTCCACTCCATCCCCGTCGTCCGCGGACCGCATGGAGACGTGGACCCGACTCCGGCTCTTCTGGAGACGCTCGGCGGCTCCATCGGCAGGATTGTCTATCTGTCGACCACAGGGGTCTACGGCGACACATTCCACGTGGATGAGACAACCCGCCCCGCCCCGCGTGGCCGTTCCGCTGGTCTCCGCGTGTCGGCCGAACGCGCTGTGCTCGATGGCCCCTGGTCCGCACTTGTTCTCCGGCCGGCGGCAATCTACGGGCCGGGCAGGGGAGTCCATGAATCGATGCGCAAGGGCGTCTTTCGTCTGGCCGGCGCGGGCGACAACTATGTAAGCCGAATTCACGTCGATGACCTCGCAGCCATCACCACGGCAGCTCTGCTCTCCCGCGTTACGGGCGCGTTTCCGGTCGCCGACGACGACCCCTGCACCTCTTCTGAAATGGCGCACTTCTGCGCCGAACTCCTCGGCGTCGATCTCCCGCCGGCCATCCCTGCCTCCGAGGCCCATCGCACACGGCGTGCCAATCGCCGGGTTGATGGTTCGGCAATTCGAAGAATCCTTGGCGTTGACTTGCGGTACCCCTCCTATCGCACCGGCGTACCAGCGGCCCTGCAGGCCGCTAGCGCCCAGCCTCCCCCTCCTGAAACGCTAGAATAGGATCGGTTCACAGTGGATAATCCAAACCTCTCCTCCGAAGAATTCCGCAAATATGGCCACGAAGTAGTCGACTGGATCGCCAACTATCTGAGCGGCATCCGGGAATACCCGGTGCTGCCAGCGGTAGAGCCTGGCGAATTGACCGGCCGCCTGCCGGGCGCCGCGCCTGAATCCGGTGAATCCATGGAGGACATACTCAAGGACTTTCGCGAGCTGATCGTCCCCGCCGCGACGCACTGGAACCACCCGCGCTTCCACGGTTACTTCTCCATCTCCGGCTCTACCCCGGGCATCCTGGCCGAAGCCCTAATCGCCGCCCTCAATATGAACGGGATGCTGTGGAAGACCTCGCCGGCGGCGACCGAACTCGAGCAGGTGACGCTCGGCTGGCTCCGCCAGTGGCTGGGACTGCCGGAAAGTTTTTTCGGCGTGATCTTCGACACCGCTTCGGTGGGAGCTCTCCACGCCATTGCCGCCGCCCGGGAGGCTGCGGATCCGGAAGCGCGGCAGGCCGGACACCGGCGGCCCCTGACACTGTACACCTCCGAGCACGCACATTCCTCGATCGAAAAGGCGGCGATCGCCGCGGGAATCGGGCAAGACCTGGTCCGGAAAATCCCGGTGGACGAAGACTACCGTATGCGAACCGGCGCCTTACGGGAAGCCATCCGGGACGATTTCGCCGCCGGCCGCCAGCCTTTCTTCGTCGCCGCCACCACCGGCACGACGTCGGTCACCAGTATCGACCCGGTGCCCGCGATCGCTGGGATCTGCGAGGAACACTCCCTCTGGCTTCACGTCGACGGAGCCTATGGGGCTTCGGCCGCCGTGGCGCCGGAACTCCGCCACGTCATCGACGGCGTTGAGCGCGCCGATTCGCTCGTGGTGAGCCCCCAGAAATGGCTCTTCTCGCCGATGGACCTCAGTGTCTTCTATACCCGGCGACCCGATGTATTGCGTCGCGCCTTCTCTCTGATACCGGAGTACCTGCGGACTACCGAAGACGAGAAAGTGCTGAACTACATGGACTACAGCCTGCCTCTGGGCCGCCGCTTCCGCGCCTTGAAGCTCTGGTTTATCATGCGCCGTCTCGGGCGCGAGGGTGCTGCCTCCATCATCCGCAACCACGTTAGCTGGGCCAACGAGTTCGCCGAGCATCTCAAGCGCGACGGCCGGTTTGAAATCGTAGCTCCCACTCCTCTCTCGCTCGTCTGCTTCCGGGTAAAAGGCTCCGATGAACAAAACCAGCGTCTCCTGGAAGCCATCAACGCAACCGGCGCGGCTTTCTTGTCTCACAACGTGATGGATGGCCGGTTCGTCATCCGGTACGCCATCGGGAATATTCAAACCACCAGAGAAGACGTGGAGGCCGTGCTAAGTCTAGTACTCAGCGCCGCGGGCGCATAGTGGCTTTCGGGATCACCGGCAGGCGAGATCGCCGGCTCCGCACCCAGAATCCGCATGTTTGCCCGGCGCGGGCAAGTTGGAAGGCAGGATGGTCTCGCGGGCCGCCGGGCCCCTACTCGCTTTCAGCAGGTGCTGGTCAACCTCCGCAATCAGTTGGGAGCGATTCACCGGCTTCGAGATGTAGGCGTCCATTCCCTCGCGAAGACACAATTCCCGGTCTCCCTGCATCGCGTGAGCGGTCATTGCAATGATCGGCAAGTGGCGCCAGCGCGGGTCCGTACGGATCATCCGCGTAGCCTCCAATCCATTCACCTGCGGCATCTGGACATCCATCAGTACGAGCGAGACCGGCTCTCTCTCAAGCGCAGCGAGTACCTCTCCCCCGTTTGCGACAAGCGCCACCTCGAGCCCGTGCTTGCGCAGCAGCGCCGCCACGACCTTCTGGTTCACCGGGTTGTCCTCCACCACGAGAACAGTAGTGCTCTGCTCAGCCCGCACCGCGCCCGGCGCCGTCGTGGCCTGCGCGCCTCCGCCGAAGCTCGCGTCAGCCGCTTCTCCACGAACACACGGCAGGTAGACGCGAAACACGCTGCCGACCCCAACCTCGCTCTCGACCTCGATCCGCCCTCCCTGCATCTCCACAAGCTTGCGGGTGATTGTCAGACCGAGCCCCGTGCCGCCATAGCGGCGGCTGATTGAACCATCGGCCTGGGTGAATTCTTCAAAAATCACCGAAAGCTTCTCGGCTGGAATCCCAGCGCCCGTATCGCGGACTTCAAACACCAGCTCACCGTCAACAACACGCAGCGAAACTTCGACGGAACCTTGCTCGGTGAACTTCACCGCGTTGCTCATTAAGTTCGACAGAATCTGCCGCACTCGCAGCGGATCCAGCACGGCATTCTCGGGAACACCGGCGGCCACGTGAGCGGCAAGCCGGATTTGCTTCTCCCCGGCCCGGGGGCGCAAGGCCTTCACGCAATCATCCACCAGTTCCCGGAGGTCCTGAGGGATCTCTTCGATGATCATCTTTCCCGCCTCGATCTTCGAGAGATCGAGGATGTCGTTGAGCAGCGCGAGCAAGGTATTGGCGCAGCCCTTGGCGGTGAGCAACTGCTCCCGCTGTTCCGGATCGAGGTCGCTGTCGAGCACAATGTCGATCATTCCGAGGACGCCACTCATCGGAGTCCGCAACTCGTGCGACATGTTGGCCAGGAATTCGCTCTTCGCCCGGTTCGCGGCCAGCGCTTTCTCGGATACCTCCTCGAGATCCCGGGTCCGCTGATGTACCTTCTCCTCCAGCGATTCCTGGTACTGCCGTAGTTTGTCGCGGGAGGCGGCCAGGTTCTCGATCATCGCGTTGAAGCTGTCACCGACAAATTCGATCTCGTCGCCGGTACGGCTCACCTGGATCGGCTCCAACCTGCCCTGGCGGACCGCTGAGATACCTTTCTCGAGGTACCGCAGCGGACGGGCAAGCAGGCTGTTGGTGTACTTGGCGATAGCGCCGGCCACGAGGAGCGACGCCAGCGCCAACGCGGTCGCCTTAACCGGGTGAAAGGTGCCCGCCCAGACGTCGTAAGCAATGAAGATGAAGACGACGTAGGAGAGCAGCAGTCCAGTGAAAACAGAATACTTTTTCGCCAAGGAACGATGCCCGGGCCGGCGTCGCCGCAGTTTGGGAGTCCGACTCTCCACAGTTTCATGTTCGCCCACAAACCTGACACGAGGTATCGGGAGTTCCTCCTAGTCCCTAAGGTTTTCCACTGTAGTGCCGAGCACAGCCTACCCCACGCGGTTCAGGGCCGCGGCCACCCTAGGGCTGCCCCAGCCACGCCCGCTCCAGCCCCTTGCTAGACTCTAAGGGAAAGTGCTGCCAAGCCTGATCCCGCTCTTCCAAACTGGCCGGAGGCCACAAAGAAATGGCTGACCGGCTCAGCGTCGATCTTTGCGGCATCCCGCTGCGAAACCCCGTCATAGCCGCTTCCGGCACTTGCGCCTACGGAATCGAGTTCGAAACAGTGATTGACTGGAGCCGCGTCGGCGGCCTGATTGTAAAGGGCTTGTCGATCGAGCCAATCGACGGCAATCCCCCGCCCCGCCTCTGGGAGACCGAGGGTGGCATGATGAACTCGATCGGACTGCAGAACGTCGGCGTCCGGGCCTTCGTCGAAACCAAGCTGCCGGCCCTGCGCCGCCTCGACACACAGATTTTCGCTAACGTATTCGGCTACGCTCAGGAAGACTACGTTGAAGTAGCCCGTATTCTGGAAGACGCCGAGGGACTGGCGGGCTACGAGCTGAACGTCTCGTGCCCGAACACGAAGCATGGTGGAATGTTTTTCTCAAGCGACCCCGGACTACTCTCGGAACTGGTCTCCAGCGTTCGCCAAGTCGCCAAACGGCCGCTGATTGTGAAGTTATCGCCAAATGTCGCCAGCATCCCGCCATTGGCCAAGGCCGCCGAGCAGGCTGGCGCAGACGCAGTCTCGCTGGTCAATACATTCCTCGCCCTCGCCGTGGATGCCCGCGCCCGCCGCCCGCGGTTGGGAGCCGGGTTCGGCGGATTGTCCGGCCCGGCTATCAAGCCGATCGCTTTGCGAATGGTTTACGAAGCTGCACGGACGATCAAAATTCCCGTCGTTGGCCTCGGCGGGATCGCCAGCGGAGAAGACGCTGCCGAGTTCCTCATTGCCGGCGCAACGGCTGTCCAGGTGGGGACCTCCAGCTTCTGGGATCCGGCGGCGACTGCCCGCATCGCCCGGCAACTGGACCGATTCCTCCGCCGCGAGCGCGTTGCCCAAGTGGGCGATCTCATCGGTACACTGAAGTTCTGACCCGGAGAATGATGAAAAAAACAATCCGCACCGACTCCGCCCCGAAGGCCATCGGCCCGTATTCCCAGGCAGTTATTTCACAGGGCGTCGCCTATCTGAGCGGCCAGATTCCCCTCCATCCCGAAACAGGCGAATTGATCGCCGGCGGCATCGCGGAACAGACCCGGCAGGTGCTTGATAACCTCACCGCCGTTCTTTCAGCCTGTGGCTGCTCCCTGGAAACTGTCCTGAAAGTGAACGTTTATCTTCAGGATATGAACGATTTCCCGGCCATGAACGAGATCTATGCGAGTTACTTCCGGAACGATCCGCCCGCCCGGGCGGCTATCCAAGCGGCGCGCCTTCCAAAGGACGTGAAGGTGGAGATGGATGCCATCGCCGCCATCGCCGCTAGCCAGTAGTTATTCCACCACGGGGCCGCCGAGATGAACCGGTATGCAGACATCTTCCTAACCGCCCTGCGGCTGGGATGCATGTCGTTCGGAGGACCCGTCGCGCACCTGAGCTACTTTCGAAATGAATACGTCGGGCGGAAGCGATGGCTTGACGACGAGCGGTATTCCGATATCGTGGCTCTCTGCCAGTTCCTCCCCGGTCCCGCCAGCAGCCAGGTCGGATTCGCCATCGGAGTCCTGCGCGGAGGCGCCCTCGGCGGATTGCTCGCATGGCTGGGCTTTACTCTGCCATCGGCGGTCCTCATGATCGGTTTCGCGCTGGGTCTCGGCCAACTCGGGGACTTCCACGGCGCCGGCTGGCTGCGCGGTTTGAAGATCGCGGCCGTCGCAGTGGTTGCTGAAGCGGTCTGGAAAATGGCCCGCAATCTCTGCCCCGACGCCCGCCGTCAGACCATGGCTCTGTTTGCCGCCGCCGTGCTGTTGCTGATCTACACTTCTTGGATGCAGGTGCTCCTCATCGTTCTCGGCGCCCTGACTGGTGTCGCCCTGTTTCGGAGTTCCTCCCCGGTCGGGAACACAACGCACAGCGAGCCGAAACTAAGCCGCCGCGTGGGCGCGTTCTGCCTGGTGGCGTTCGCAATCCTGCTGTTCGGCCTTCCGGCGTGGAATGCCATAGCTGGCACACCGGTCCTGGACGTGGTAGACACGTTTTACCGGGCCGGGTCGCTGGTTTTCGGTGGCGGCCACGTCGTGTTGCCACTGCTCGAAACCGGCGTTGTCGAGGCAGGCTGGATGGATCAGGACACTTTCCTGGCCGGATACGGCGGCGCCCAGGCGCTCCCGGGACCGCTATTTGCGTTCTCGGCATACCTTGGCACTGCGCTGGATCACCCTCCGAATGGTGTTGCTGGCGGTGTACTCGCGCTGCTGGCCATATACCTACCCTCCTGGCTGCTAGTGCTCGCCATTCTGCCGTTCTGGGACCGGTTGCGCACGCTGCCAACGGCACAGGCGGCGCTCAAGGGCGCCAACGCAATTGTGGTAGGCATCCTCTTCGCCGCCCTGTATCAGCCGGTTTGGACATCCGCCATATCAGAGGCGAAGGACGTTGTGATTCTTCTGCTTGCGGGAGCGTTATTATTCGTCTGGCAGCGGCCCGCGTGGTTAGCCGTGGTAACCGCCGCCGTGATTGGAGAATTGCTGTTATGAGCGGGAGCAACCGTTTCCGGCTCCTCGTGAACAGCGCAAGTCCTCTCCAGGAGTGTGTCGAAGAGAAACATCTTCAGGTCACATCTTGTGGCTTGTGAGCTGACCGATGCCTCGCGATTGTGGTCACAGACGGCAAATTTCGTTCATTCCAGGGTTGATACCGCGCCCACCACTTGACCTAACACAATTGTGGTCGCAGACGGCAAATCTTGTTCATTCCGACAGCCTCCTAGTGAGCGGAGTATTGCGGCTGCGGAGGGTTGAGTTCCACCAGAACGGTCTTCTCTTCCTCGTAAATCTCAACAAAGTCGCCGTAAGTCTGATAACGGTCTGCGATTACCTGAACGCGGATCTTCCCTTGCGGAAGCGGCGGCATCTTTGCCAGACCCTGCTGATTGGTCTTCAACTCCCACTTCCGGCGCTTCTTCCCGCCCAGTTTCTTGACCGAGCGTCCGGCGATAAACTCGACGACAACCGAAGCCCGGTCGACGGGATCGCCTTTGTGGTCTGTCACCTCGACAGTGATTGTCGTCATCGGGTCGTCCGCCAGCAGCGGCAGAGCAGTAAACCCTGTTCCCAGTACGAAGGCCCTTCGACTCCACATAATCTCAGTATATTCCTTCCCCGGTCATGGTTGACACCTCAGTACGACGCTGTCCGCCATCGCCAGGTTCCATCAGGCGATATCCGGAACCAGAAACCGTCGCGGCGAGCCCGCCTCCTCCGTGATTGCCTCGGCGGCCAGATAGCCGCTACGCACAGCCCCCTCCATCGTCGAAGGCCACCCCGTCCGGGTCCAGTCCCCGGCCAAGAAGAAGTTGCGAAGCCGGGTTCGCGGCCCGGGCCGCGAATGATCTAGACCCGGCCGGGCAACAATTGTCGCCCGCGCCTCCTTCACCACACGGGCACGCTCCAGCTTGGCGTCCTGCACTACCGGAAGGAACTCTTTCAACTCGTTTAGCGCGATCGCTACAACGTCGCGCGCCGGCGCCGCCAGTAGCGCGTCCGAGGCGCTAATGACAACCTGGAGATAGCGCCCCCGGTCCTTGTTGAAGAACCAGTGGATGGTACGGTCGAGCAGAGCCCCGTGAGGCAGGTTGGTCACCGGACGGTCAAACCAGAGATGAACGGTAGTGATCGACGAGTGACCCCAACCGGAGAAATCAACATCGAGCCCCGGCGCCAATCCGCTCGCCGTCTCAAACGGCACGGCCGAGACGTAGTACTCTGCCGTGACGACTCCGTCGTCGGTTCTCATTCCCGTCGCCATTGCGCCGTCCTGCAGTATCTCGCGGACGGGCCGGTGGAATTCGAGCGACACCCGCGGGTAGCCGCGCCACCGGCCAGGCACGCAGAGTTGACCAAGCAGTGTCTTCGGTATCCCAATCTCGTAGGAATCCGCTGTCGCCTGGAAACCAAGCCGGATCACCTGCTGGCCATAGGCAGCAGCCATCTCGTCGAGTTCCACGTTAATGGCGCTCACCAAAACCGGCCGCCAGAAGCGCTGGATGGCGCGCTCGGGCTGCCGCTTCTGGCGAAGCCACTCCAACATGGAGATTCGATCCAGGTCTTCCCTCACACCGTATTCGGACCGGACGGCGAGCATGGCCCGGCCGATAGCCATCTTCTCCGGTAGGTTCAGGAACTTCACCCTCAAGAAATCGCCCGCGAAGTGAAACGGCGCCGGTAGCCATCCGGCCCGGAACCGGGACATCCTGCCGCCAGGCTCGAGGAAACGGAATTCACGATGAAAGTCGATCGATGATTCAACGCCGAGTCTGCGGTAGAAATCCAGCAAGTTCGTGCAACAGCGCAGGAGGATATGCTGGCCATTGTCGATCTCGCCCAGGCCTGGGATCGAATAACTCGTCGCGCGCCCCCCAGGAAAAGGCTTGGCCTCCAGCACCCGAACCCAAAATCCGGCTTCCGCGAGAGCCACGGCGCAGGAGAGGCCCGCGAGGCCGGCGCCGGCAATTACGCAACCTGGCATTCAAATGGCGGGTGCCCGGGCGCGTTTTCCGCCGCCATCTCCGTCGTCGAGAAAGACTGCGAGCCAGACGCAGATCACCAGAAACAGGATGTAAACGATGTCTCCGGCATTCTCCATGTGCTTCCAGTATGAAACGGATGGCCGGTACCTGCAAGTAGCCCGGTACTAGAACTTACAGTGGCCCAAGTCAGCGTTTCGCCTTACCGTAAAGGCGCACAACGTTCTCCATCAAACGCAATCCACAGTTCTCTTCGAGCGTCAAAATCGATTCCGGGTGGAACTGCACCGCTTCCACCGGGAGTTCCTTGTGCCGGATCCCCATGATGACTCCGTCCTCGGTCTCGGCCGTGATCTCCAGGCAGTCCGGCAGCTTGTCCCGTTTGGCGTAGAGTGAGTGGTAGCGGCCAACCTTGAACGATTCGGGCAGCCCCGCAAACACCCCCTGCCCGTTGTGCCTCACCATCGAAGGCTTCCCGTGCATGGGATAGTCCAGGACTCCGAGTTCTCCCCCGAATGCCTCCACGCTGCCCTGGAGCCCGAGACAGACACCAAACGTCGGGATGCGCCGCGCCGCGGCCTCGCGGATCAGATCTGGTACCCCAAAATCCGAGGGCCGGCCCGGACCCGGAGAGACCAAAATGATATCCGGGGACTCCTTCTCGAGCAGTTCGGCCGAAAATCCATACCGGTAGGTCACCACCTCGGCGCCGGTTTGCCGTACATAATTCGAGAGAGTATGAATGAAGCAGTCTTCGTGGTCCACGAGGAGCAGCCTCACTCCCTCGCCGGGCCGTTCGCGGACGCCCTCCGGTTTTTCCCCCTCCACGGGCGCTTCACGAATCGCGCGGAAGAAGCCGGTGGCCTTAAGCCTGGTCTCCCGCTCCTCGTTTTCCGGAATGGAATCGTAGAGAAGGGTGGCGCCCACCGGATACTCGGCGCGGCCGTCCTTCAGATGGATGGCCCGGATCAAAATCCCGGTGTTCATGTCGCCGTTGAGCGAGACCAATCCCAGTGCGCCGCCATACCAGCCCCGCGAGGTCTTCTCCAGATCTTCAATCGCCTGCGCGGCCGCCTTCTTTGGAGCGCCGATCATGGTAACGGACCACATATGGGTCAGAAACGCATCTAGTGAATCGAAACCCTCGGCCAGTTCCCCCGTCACGTGATCCACGGTATGAAAAACACCTGCGTAGGCCTCGATGAGCCGACGGCCAACAACTTGGACGGAGCCGGGAACACAGACACGCGACTTATCGTTGCGGTCCACGTCGGTGCACATGGTCAACTCGCTCTCCTCCTTCGGGGAGGAGAGCAGGGCCTTAATGTTATCAGCGTCCTGCAGAGGATCTCCGGTGCGCTTGGCCGTGCCGGAGATTGGGGACGTCTCCACGATGTTCCCTTCCACGCGCACGAACATCTCGGGCGAGGCGCCCACCAACTGCTCGTCGCCCAACTGCAGGAAAAACTCGTACGGGCTCGGGCTGGCAAGTTGCACCCGCCGGAAAAGGTCCGAAGGCCGCTCTGAAAACGGGGTGGAGAAGGTTTGTCTGAGCACGACTTCGTAGTACTCGCCCTGGCGCATCCCCTCCCGCACGGTTTCTACTTTCTCCATGTACTCATCCGGGGTGTGATCGGAAACGATTTCTCCGCCTGGAGCCGAGGGGACGGGAGCCAAGCGTTCACCAGAGCGGCCCTGTCCCACGGTGGAAAGATCCCCGCGTTCAAAGTCGTACTCGTACCGCAGGATCACTTCCTTCTTGCGGTCCATGAAGTATATGTCGTCACAGAGGAAGAGTTGGAGGTCTTTACTCCGGGTGCGCGTTCTCTTCTGCTCGATCGGATCAAACCGGTAGAGCAGATCGAAGCCAAAGGCGCCGGCGAGCACCAACCTCGGATCGTCTCCGCTTTGGAACTCAGCGATCAAGGCGCGGATAATGGAAAAAGCGGACGGCTGTTTGCTGCGTTCCTCCTCCGGGAAGAGTTCCGGCAACGGTTTCAACCAGCCTGTTAGGGCGCCATCCCGCATTTCGAGCGAGTCCCAGTGCGGATGTGGCTCGAGAACCGGCAGCAGTATCCGGTTCAGAATCTCGCCGCGGCCGTTCAACGGCCTAAGCTCCACTTTCCGCTCAAAGGCAATAATCTCGAGCGGTGGACGGATTGATGCGACATCCCAGCGCGAATAACGGCCAGGGTATTCATACCCGGATGAGAGGTAGACTCCCCGGAAATCGTCCATCTGCCGGAGAAGCTGCCCCAGTCCGCGATCGAAGGGGATAGGGGTCACCTGGCGGGTTACCAGGATCCCGCTCGGCGTTTCATAGCGTCTGTCCTGCATGGATCGAGAATGCCTGCGAATTGAGACTTCAGGATAGCATGCGTCCCCGCAACACCCTCGTGAGCGCGGGCGGGCGAGATCTCTCCTCGGAAGTCTGCCGGGCGGCGGGATGCGCTACGCGCACGGCTCAGCCGTATCAGTGGGTGTTAACACCCTTGACAATGACCATCAATTGGGTGTCGCCGACCTTCGTGCCAAGCGCCCAATCATCTCCAACCTGAGACATGCCTTCCTGCCAGCCGCTCTCGGCTTTCCAGCAGGCCAACCCAGCGGGGTGCTGGGTACCGGCCGCCTTGCGGCTCATTTCCATGAGCGTCTCGAAGTCCGGCGTCGCCGATGGATCTTTGTCCTCCGCGGCTAAGGAGAGCATCAGGAAGTCGCGACTCGGTTCAACACCCTGGTGTGCCCCATCGACGGGATAGAAACTAAACCGGAGGGTGTAGACGCCCGGCTTAATTTGTTGTCCGCGACGCTCTTCGCCCTGAGCGGGGAAACGGATTGCGCCTACCAGCTTGCCGTGGGCCACATCATCCCAACTCACGTCGATCTCACCCGAGCCATTACCCTCCACAGAGGACTTCGCGAACCATAGCTCCGCCCAAACACTCCCGTCGCCCGCAACCACCTTATGACCCTCCGGCGATAAATACGAGATAATCTCGGGGGACAGTTCCTCGGGCGGCGCCCCGGCAGGCTCCGCCGTGTATTGCCCGAAAGCGACGGCCGCCCCAATCAGAAAAACCAGTAATCTACGCATTGCAGCTAAACTCCTTCGTCCCTCTACCATAGTATGCGCTTCTCTTTTTGGATGCGCCGGCCGCCGGCGGCGTTGCGAGACGGAGCCAGCCGGCCAATCCCGTAGTAGAATTGGTTTTGTTGTTGTTCCCGGAATCACAAGCGATTCCGCTTCCCTTACATGCAACCGAGCACTACCTCTGTGGTCTCTGAGGGCCAGCCCCCCAGCGCGGCCACGCTGCATCCGGCGCTCAGATTTCTCAGTGTCATTGCGCTGCTGTATGTCTTTCTGGTGAGCGTCAACGGACTCAGCGGTGGGTTCAAGGCTCTCGGCGGCGACGCCCTGGAGTCATTCTTCGCCGCCACAACCAACCCGTTTCTCGGCCTCGTGCTCGGACTCCTCGCTACCACTTTGGTGCAGAGCTCCTCGGTGACCACGTCGCTGATCGTGGCGATGGTCGCGGCGCCCGAGAATCCGTTGCCGATCGCCAATGCGGTCCCAATGGTCATGGGAGCAAATATCGGCACCACCGTGACCAACACGATTGTCTCGTTGGCGCACCTCGGCCGCCGCGACGAATTCCAGCGCGCTTTCGCTGTCGCCACTTGCCATGACTTTTTCAACCTCATGGCCGTGCTGATATTCCTGCCTATCGAGCTACTAACCGGATATCTCCGCCGCTTCGCGGGTCTGCTTTCCTCAGTTGCGGCTGGGGTGAGCGGGGTTGAGTATCGGAGCCCGGTAGAGGGCGCCATCATGAGCGGCGTGATTCCGCTGCGGGGCTTCGCAAGTTTCTTCGGCGGTTCCTCGACGCTCCAGGCGGTTGTCCTCATCGTGACCTGCGCGCTGTTGATCTATGTGTCTCTCCTGCTATTAGTCCGTCTGCTGCGCACGCTGCTTCAGAAGCGTGTCGAGCAAACCATAAGCGGTGTGCTCGGCAGCAATGCCGTGTTGACGATGGCGATCGGAGCGCTGGTAACCGCCACCGTGCAGTCGAGTTCGATCACCACCTCGCTGCTGGTTCCGCTCGCCGGCGCCGGCATTATTACTCTGCGGCAGGCATTCCCGGTAACAATTGGCGCGAACATCGGCACTACTATCACCGCTCTTCTGGCTTCGCTCGCCGTCACTGGTCCGAATGCCCAGGCCGGCGTTACTATCGGTCTGGTGCATCTGTTGTTCAACCTCTCCGCGACAGTGGTAATCTATCCGGTGAAACACGTACGCGGCATTCCGCTCGCCGCCGCCCGCAAGCTGGCCGAATTAGCCGTTGCAAATCGCTGGTTGGCACTGGCATATGTCGTGATCGTGTTCTACTTGCTGCCGATGGCCCTTGCGGCCCTGAACCGTTAGCGAGGTTCGGCCGGCTGGCAACGGGGATCAGGTGAGATTAATGCTGAAAGAGCTGCTATCATTCTTCCGGGCTGAATCGCCGCTAAAGGCGGTCACGGATAACTTCTCCGAGATGCTCGGCATCTGTCTCGAAAATATTCAGACGGCCGGGGACCTATACTTCTCCGAATCCATTTCTCACGAGCAGCGAACGGCGCTTCAGAAAGCGGATGTCAGGGTGAACAAGCTCCAGCGGAGAATCCGCAAACAAGTCATTCTGCATCTCTCCATCGACGGCAACAAAGCGGACCTGCCGTACTGCCTACTGGTGGTCAATCTGGTGAAGGATCTCGAGCGCATTGGCGACTACGCCAAGGAACTCGGGGATCTAATCGACCTTACTAGCGAGCCCTACCCGGCCGACGCTCTGCTGGCGGAATTCAAGGAACTCCGGGCGGGTGTTGAGACAGATTTCCAGGGCGCCATCTCCGTGCTTCACGAATCCAACCGGGAGAGGGCGATCGAACTCATCGACTGCGGCAAGGATACCCTCATCCGCTGCGATCAGCTCATCAACCGCATCGCGAGTAGCAGCTACAGTTCGGCGGTCGCCGTCTCGCTGGCCTTGGGAGCCCGCTACTACCAGCGCATTGCGGCGCACGTCTTGAACCTTCTTTCGAGCGTCGTGGTACCGCTTCACAAGCTCGATTACTACGACGAGAAAGACATAGCCAGAGCGGAAAAGAAGATGCAGTAGTCATGGTCCGCGCCGTCATTCTGATCACCGCATTCAGCGCCACCCTCCTACCCGCGGCAGACCGGTACCGGATCACCACCGCGAACGGAAAGGGACCGGATGCTCCTCCGCTGGTTGTCCTTCACGACGAAACCGGAGGTCTCCGGGCGGCCATCGCGCCATCACAGGGCGGCGAATTGGCAGGCCTCGAAATCCGCTTCGGCGCGCGCTGGCTCGAAATCCTTCACCGCGCCCGCGACTACAACCCCGTTGACGGCTTCGCGGGCCGCGCTCCGTTCCTCTGGCCCGCCACCGGCCGCAACTTTGTCGATCCCTCTGGCGGGGAGCGACGAGAGTCCGGCCTCGCCTATCAATGGAATGGGCGCCGGTATCCGATTCCCATCCACGGTTTCGCGTCCGGAATGCCGTGGCGGGAGGTGTCCACGAGCGCGGCCGAGCAAAGGGCCCAACTCGTGCTGGCCATTTCCGACACCCCAGAAACTCGAGCACAGTATCCTTTCGGCTTCGAGATCCAGGCTGCCTACCTGCTCGCGGACGGCGAGTTGGGGATCACCTACACGGTGAAAGCGGCGGCCGAGAATCGCGCCCCCATGCCGTTCTCCATCGGTAACCACATCACTTTCGTGATGCCCCTTGTACCCGGAAGTGAACCCGGGGAGACACTGATCGAGACGCCCTCCACGATCGAATACCTCAAAGACCCTCCCGGAATTCCGACCGGCGAAGCACGCCCGCTTTCTTATCGAACTCCAACCCCTGTCTCGGAGTTGCCGCGTCTGTCGGCGGTTTCCCTCGGCGGATACGGCGCTGAGCCCTACCTTGTCCTTACCGACCCGCAAGGCCTATCGATCCGCATCAGCCACAACCCGCAGTCCATTCCCGATGAGCCGGTGATCCTGTTCAACCTTTGGGGAGATCCCGCGAGCGGCTTCTTCAGTCCCGAGCCTTGGGTCGGTCTCCAGAACTCGCTCAACCGGAAGCAGGGCTTGGTGGAGCTCAGTCCCGGCCAGGAGTGGGTGTGGACGATCCGGATTCAGCCGCGGATCCGACCAGTTCCCTAAGCACCTGGTCCGCCATCGGGTCGTTCGGGTTGGCGGCCTTGAGTTTCTCCATGAGCGGTTGAATCCACTCTGGTGTGCCCATCTGGATGTAGAGCTGTGCCAGATTGCCGTACGCCCGGGTCATGGCCGGGTCGGTTGCAATCGCCTTCTCGAACATCTCCATCGCACGAGCACTTTCGGAACGCTTCAAATAGGCGAGCCCGGCGTTATTGTAGGCGGAAGCGAGACCCGGATCCAGCCGGATCGCCTCCTGAAACTCGCGCAGAGCCGCATCCAGGTCCCCCTTGGAGCCGTAGGTCACCCCTAGCATGTCGTGCGCCGTCGCGTCGCGCGGATTGATGCGGAGCGCCTCGCGGTACGTCTTGACGGCCTCGTCGAAACGGCCCAACTGGACTTGGGCGCGGCCGATATTCACGAGGGCGTCAGTCGACGCCGGATTGCGGCGCAGCACCTCCTGAAATGCCGCGATCGCACGCTCCAGGTCGCCGGACTGGGCGAGCATGACGCCCTCGTTGAACTTCGCTTCGCCGCCGGAATCCGGCTCCACCACAACTGGCGGGAGCACCGCCGAATCCGCGAGTTCCAGTTGCGGAGGGCCGGCTCCACCATTCGCCGGCGGGGTAGGCGCCGGCCGCTGCGTTCCCACGATCGCAAAAATCGCCGCCGCCGCCAAGACCAGGGCTGGTAACAGCAGGCGCCACTTTACGCCCGGCCGCGGCGCCGGCCGTTCAATCTCAACCCTGGTTCGGGTCTTCGCCTTCGCCTTCGCCTTCAATGTTCGTTTCGCCATCGCAGAACCGTCTTTGGGCAATCGTAACCCGGTGCGCGGGAGGCGCGCACGTGGCCAGCCCGCCCCAGACTAGAATGGTTTCTACACCATGCCCCTCAGACTGGCCGAAAAAGTCGCCGTGATCACCGGCGGAGGCAGCGGTATCGGCCGCGCCACCGCGTTGCTGTTCGCCCGCGAGGGCGCGAGCGTTGTCGTCGGGACGAACAACCCCGAAGACCATCCAGCGCTCGAGCGCGACGCCGCTTCGCTCCCCGGCGCTCTCTCTGTCGTCAGCATGGACGTCACTCGCGAGGAGGACGCCCGGCGCCTGATTGAGACTGCCGCCAGCCGGTACGGCGGTCTGGATATTCTCGTTAACAACGCTGGCATCGTCGCCTCCGCGGACGTTCCCACCGAAACCAGGGAGCAGTGGCAACGCATCCTCGACGTTAATCTCACCGGCGTCTTCCACTGCTCAAAATACGCCATTCCCGAACTGCGGCGCAGGGGGGGAGGCGCTATCGTCAACCTCTCCTCGATCAACGGCATTCGCGGCAACTACAAGCTCGCGGCCTACTGCGCCTCGAAAGGCGGCGTGGTGTCGCTCACCCATGCGATGGCACTTGATCACGCGCCCGAGGGTATCCGTGTCAACTGCGTCTGCCCCGGGACGATCGAGGACACCCGGATGGTGGCCACGGTCCTCGAAGAAGCAGACAACCGTGGCGAAACCGCGGCCGGTCTGATTGCCAAACACCCGATGGGCCGCATGGGCCGCCCGGAAGACGTGGCCCGCGCAGTTCTGTTCCTCGCCAGTGATGAGGCCTCCTTCATTACAGGCGTTGCTCTCCCGGTTGACGGCGGACGCGCCATCCGGTGATTCATGAAGATCCGACTGGTTACTACGTCGAGGGTGAACCCTCCCGGTTGACGGCGGACGCGCCATCCGGTGATTCAGCCGGATAGCCGCGGCAGTTCCCTCTCCCGTATGCCCGCCGCGGTCAGCGATCCGGCCATAACATCTACGATCCGGTTGGCTTCACGCGCTTGCGCAAGCTCCACGTGAATGTAGTTCCCGCTCAGTGCGCGCCCGTCCCCGAGAGTCACCACCGAGACAGTGCGGCCGAGGAAGCGTTCGCGAAACACCCGGTTCTTCGCGGCCGCCAACTCTCTCAGCACGCGGTTGCGGCCCTTCCGCACCTGCACCGGCACTGCAGCCTCCATGAGCGCCGCCGGCGTTCCCGGCCGCTCCGAATAAGTGAAGACATGAAGGTACGTAAAGGGCAACTCCTCGACGAACCGCCTCGTGGCCTCGAAATCCTCGTCCGACTCACCCGGGAAGCCGACCATGACGTCCGCGCCGATCGCGGCGTCAGGCATCCACTCGCGGGCCTTCCGGAGGCGGTCGGCGTAGTGCCGGGGCCGGTACTTGCGGCGCATTCTACGCAGAATACGGTCCGATCCGCTTTGCAATGGGGCGTGGACATGCTTTGCTATGCGGTCGTTATCCGCCATCAGCATCAACAGGTCATCAGACCAGTCCATCGGCTCCACCGAACTCAGCCGCAGCCGCTCGACCTCCGTCTCGTGAAGAAGCTTTCGCACCAGATCCGGCAGCCGCATCCGGCTTCCCGGTTCCCGGCCCCAGCGCCCGAGATTCACGCCACTAAGAACAATCTCGCGATACCGGCGGGAAAGCCCCCGCACCTGCTCGATGACCTCGGCGGCGGGCATGCTCCGGCTCCGGCCGCGCACCGACGGGATGATGCAAAACGAGCAGCGGTTGCTGCATCCATCCTGGATCTTCAAATTCGGGCGGGTGCGATCGCCCGGAGCGGCCTCCACAGGAGAGGCCAGGAATTCCTGCTGAGCGAAGATATCTCCGATGTGGATCTCTCCGTGGTAGGGAGTCGCCTGCGGCGCACCGCGGCCCACTATTTCGGAAATCCGAGTCTTGTGCGAATTCCCCACGACCCAGGTCACACCGGGCATCGAAGCCAACTCCTCGGGAGCCCGCTGGGCATAACAGCCGGTAACGAGGATCTTCGCCGCTGGATTCCGCCGGTGGACGCGCCGGACCGCTTGCCGGACGTCCTCGTCGGCGGCGGTCGTGACGGTGCAGGTGTTCAAGACCACGAGGTCGGCACTGTCGGCTCCTGGCGCCGCGTCCATCCCCTCCCGCGCCAACAGAGCCTCCAGGGCGGCGCCATCGGCTTGGGTCGCGCGGCACCCGAAATTCTGAATGTGATACTTCTCCACAGCTTAACTCATTGTAGCAGAGGGTTTTAAGTACGACCAAGCACGGAAGCGGCCGGGGTCTCGACGGAGACAGCCCGGTGGCGGAAGCGGTCGGGGCGATGTGACGCAAGCCCCCCCTTATTTGGCCATCGTGTAAAAAAGTACGGTCACGGACGGCCCGTGACGCGGGTCATCGACCAAGCTGCTCTCCTGAGCCGTCGAGATTCCCCGCCCCGCGCAAGGGGGACCGCGCGTGATTCAGTTGTCAGACAGCGAGATGCCGGGCCCAGTGTAAGTTGTACCACGAAATTGCGTGAGGCTTCGGGTCGAGAGGCTGCATAGCGTTGAAAAAGATACAGATAGTGTTACCGTCGAGATGTGGAACTGCAATCCGGAGAGGATGGGGGTTTTGCCTCAGCCTTCAGGACTTGCTACACTGGAAATGTAATACGGCTGAAGCAGAGAGCCTCAGGGCGCTGAGAGTGCATTTCTTGCATGGTTATTGCGTTTTCGCGCGACAACAGCTCAGGAATCAAAATGGGTCGTATCTTCGTTGGGAATCTCGATTTTAGCGCCTCCGAGGAAGAGGTTCGGGAACTGGTCGAAGAACACGGTTCGGTGGTAGATGTTTCCGTTCCCGTTGATTGGGAGACCGGATTCTCTCGCGGTTTCGCCGTAGTGGAAGTTGAAGATCGCAGCCTGAAGAGGGCGGTCCGGGAACTGGACGGAACCGAGATGGACGGTCGAGAATTGACCGCCCGCGAATTAAGCGGGAAGCCCCCCAAATTCGATACTCTCTCCAGCAGCAGCGATTAGCCGGTTGCCGCGACCACGGCTACCAGCACGAAATACTCGGCAGTTCGGACCGGCTCCAACCGGTTTCGATGGGACCTTTGGAAGGAGGATTTATGCCCCGCTCAAGTACTTCCTTCAAGAAACGCCAGAAAGAACTCGCTCGCCTCGAAAAGCAGCGCGACAAGAAGGAGAAGCGAGCCGCCCGCAAGGAGAACAAGCAGACTGGAGGCTCCAGCCTCGACGATGCAATCGACTTTTCGGCCTCGATTTACGACTTTATCCCGGACGAATACAACCCGGTGGATGAAGAAGAACCCGCCGCCGCCGAGAAGCCATCCTAACGCCACACCCCTTCGTTCGGGGCAAAGCGTTTGTATTCAATTGCATAGAAAAGTAGAAATGGCGCTCCGGGCCATAAAGTGTTCGTGTATTCCGACCGAAGTAGTCTTCTAGGAGGCTGCTGACAGCGAGCAGGTGGCACTAGATCGAGTACTTTCTCAAGAAGAGATCGATAGCGTATTTCGAAATCTTCGTGACTCGGGCCGGGAGTCGGATCCGGCCCGTAATGCCCAGCCATACGATTTTCGGCGCCCGGACCGGATACCCAAGGATCAGCTTCGGGCTATCCATCTTCTACACGAGAACTTTGCGCGCAGCCTGGCGTCCAGTCTTTCCGCCTATCTTCGAGCTTACGTAATCGTCAATCTTGTTTCGGTGGAGCAACTCTCCTTCATGGAGTTCTCCCAGTGCCTGCCGTCACCCACGGTGATGATATCCCTTGGCATGAAGCCATATGACGGTAACGCAGTGCTGGAGATCAACCCGACTCTCGTATATCCGATTCTGGAGATGGTGCTCGGCGGTACAGGAAACGGTAAGGTCGCCGTTAACCGTGAAGTCACGGACATTGAGCGGAGCATCCTGGACGGCATCATCCGGATCATTCTTCATGATCTCCGCGACTCCTGGCAATCGGTCTCACACCTGGCATTCAGCATCGAGGGACACGAAACCGAACCGCAACTCCTGCAGATCCTGGCGCCGAACGAAGCCGTGGTCGCCGTGAGCATGGAGGTGCGGATAGGCGACAACGTCGGGATGATCAACATCGGGGTCCCGTCAATCATCATCAAGATGCTGCGCCAGAAGTTCGACCAGCAATGGTCTCTGCGCAAGACCGACTCGACCGAGCAGGAGCAGAAGCGGGCGTTGCGGCTGCTCCACTCCGCCCGTCTGCTGGCCGACGGCCGCCTGACTGGCGCCCGTCTGAGCGTCGAGAACTTTTTGAATCTCACGGTTGGCGACGTCCTGGCGTTTGACCTTCCCATCGATCACCCAGTCGAGTTGGAGCTGAACGGGAAGCGGCGCTTTCGCGGGCAGATTGTGGAGGCAGATCTGAAACGAGCGTTTCTGGTAGAGGAATTGGCGCTGCCTGAGAGCGGATACCGGGATGACCGGCGGCCCCTGAGAACAACGGTAGCCAACCCAGCCTAACGATGGCCAACCTCGCCGGCCGGCAAGGACTGGGCTGGTTTGTACTCCTCCGGATCCAGTTTCTCGTAGTCCCGGTATAGGTACTCCTGATCGATGTGCATCAACTTCACCAAGCCAATTCGGGCCGACGCCCGGTACCATAATCGCTTGGTAGCCCAAAGGCCGTCCGAGATCTGCATATTCTCGACCTCTGCCTCCGCACCCTCGTGAATTCGCACCAGAAACCACGCAAGATTAACCCGATCCCGCATTTCCACACGCACCTTCACACAGGCAGTGTTTTCTCGATCGATCCAGATCTTTCCTTCGAGCTCGGTGTAGACTTTGGCTTTGAGCGAACGGGGACGGTAGCCGGGCCTGGGCTCGACAGCGATTACATATGCAGGCCGGCCCCGCACCTTGTCTTCGCCGAGCAGTCGAAACAGGAAGGCGTCGGGAATCTCCAGGAGCGCGTCGAGGGTCTGATTTCTTCGTTTGTCAAAGCGGCGGATGCGCTCGGCGCGCTTTTTCTCGTTTTCCTTGCGCCGGAGGGCTATTTCCTCTTCCAGCTTCAGCCGCTCGGAGGCCTCTTCTTCCGGGGAGAGAGGCTCGTCAAATCGGCTGATGAGGCGTCTATAGTGGGATCCCTCGATCATCAGAACTTGGAACGCCTTGATGTCGGTCTTTTTTTCATTGCCTTCTTTGTCGAGATCGATTTTTCGCGCCCTTTCAACGAAACCGTAGTCGCGGGTCTCGCGCCAGTTCTTTTCGTAGAGGTCAAGCGAGGCCTGAACCAACTCCGATACATCCAGGTCCCCCCCCCGCACGACCGAGCAAAGGAGCAGAAGAAAGCAGAAGCGCATACGCTATAGACGTTTAGATGTTTGCGCCGCGAAG
Organism: uncultured Solibacteraceae bacterium; assembly: GCA_964468205.1. Classification (GTDB taxonomy): domain Bacteria; phylum Acidobacteriota; class Terriglobia; order Bryobacterales; family Bryobacteraceae; genus CAWELS01. The sequence goes on from CAYXVG010000011.1 coordinate 36,235, forward strand.
GCGTTTCCCCGATCTTGGTCCGGCCGGGCGACTGGCCGCAAGCTGGCCGCACCAGCCGAGGAACGGGCATCATCATTCCGAAAGCGCGAAGTCCCGCCCCCGTCAGGCTCGAACTACGCCCCGGCGCGGCAGGACAGCGGTTGCCGGCGGGGTAAGGATACGGTGGCCGGTTTTGCCGCGGGAGACGGCTTGCCGGGTGTCAGCGGACCGGGAAAAGGCCGTTGCGGCGCAAAACCTTTTGACCAGAGGGACTTAAGAGAAAGTCCATGAAACGGCGGGCGCTACTGGCGGAGTTGCTTCGCCGGGTCACGCCTCCAGCCTGCCGGATGGTATCATGCCACTCCTCCGGCAGCATGATACCTCCCTCGGAGTGGACGAGGGTCCACGCGGTAATGATCGCGTCCGCGTTGCCACTCCGGCCATATTGATAAGTTTGCCGGACGTTTTCGGCCAGAACGATCTTTGACTGTAGTTTGTCCCAAAGTTTCAGATGTTCGAGGGCTTGGCGGGCGGCGAGTCCGTAGGGGGCGTGGGCGGGATTCGCAATGGCGACATGACGGACTTCCTTCCGTAGGAGGTCTTCCGGGCGCTTGATCGATCCATCCGCGGACCAGAGCCCCAGCCTCCCCGTGGCATAAGCGGCCACGGTCTCGCTGAGCAGATCTCCGGAGCGTAGCAATTCGTTGACATATTGTTCATTTGCCGACAGATATACGTCGTATGGAGCGCCGTTCTGGATTTGCCGCGCCAGCATGCCGCTCGAATGAAGGACGAACCGGATTCGGATACCGGCCTGTTTTTCGAAAGAACCTGCAAGGGCGTCTTCCGCGGGCGCGAGATCGGCAGCGGCGGCGACGAGCAGATCTGCGGCGCTGGCGGAGGAGGCCAGGATAGGATTGAGGGAGAGGAGGAAGAATGCAGCCGCTACACTTGACAATATTCGACTAAAGTTTAATAATGTAGGTGTACTAAGGGAGCCAGCGTCGACAAGCCGTCGCAATCCCAACAACATCTGCATTATTGAACGAGCGCCGTGACCGGAGGCCGGGATTCCGCGGCAGACTCGAGACGGCAGGCCCGAAAAGCGGTCCGTTGGCTGACACTCAAGTTTTTCGATAGGGAGGTTTGCAAATAGCATGAGTAAAATCATCGGCATCGATCTGGGAACCACAAACTCCGTCGTAGCCGTCATGGAGGGCGGTCAGCCAGTTGTCATCCCCAACCAGGAAGGGGGCCGGACGACGCCCTCGGTGGTAGCGTTCACCAAAGGTGGAGAGCGTTTGGTGGGCCAGGTGGCAAAGCGCCAATCCGTCACCAATCCCGAGAATACCATCTATTCGATCAAGCGTTTCATGGGACGGCGGATGAACGAGGTCACCGAGGAGATGAGCATGGTTCCGTTCAAAGTTGTCCGCGGCGAGGGCGAGACGGCCCGCGTGGAGGCGAACGGAAAGATTTACTCTCCGCCGGAGATCTCGGCCATGACGCTGACAAAGCTCAAGGAAGCGGCGGAATCGTATTTGGGCGAGAAGGTGTCGGCCGCGGTGATCACGGTGCCGGCGTACTTCAATGACTCGCAGCGGCAGGCGACGAAGGACGCCGGGCAGATCGCAGGTTTGGAAGTGAAGCGCATCATCAACGAGCCGACGGCGGCCGCGCTGGCCTACGGTTTGGATAAGAAGAAGGACGAAACAATCGCCGTCTACGACTTCGGTGGCGGCACGTTCGACATTTCGATCCTGGAAGTGGGCGAGGGTGTCGTCGAAGTGAAGTCGACGAACGGTGACACTCACCTCGGCGGCGACAACATCGACCAGCGGCTCATCGATTGGATTATCGACGAATTCAAGAAGGAGCAGGGGATCAATCTGTCGAAGGACCAGATGGCGCTGCAACGCTTGAAGGAGGCGGCCGAGAAGGCAAAGATCGAGCTCTCCACGCTGCTCGAGACCGAGATCAACCTGCCGTTCATCACCGCCGACGCAAGCGGGCCGAAGCACTTGGTAATGAAGCTCACGCGGGCCCGATTCGAGCAGATGATCGACGACCTGATACAGCGCACCATCGAACCGTGCAAGCAGGCTCTCTCCGATGCCGGCATGTCGCCCAGCAACATTGACGAGGTGGTGCTGGTGGGCGGTTCCACACGCATCCCGAAGGTCCAGAAGGCGGTGACGTCGCTGTTCGGTAAGGAGCCGAACAAGAGCGTCAACCCGGACGAAGTGGTCGCGATTGGGGCGGCTGTGCAGGGTGGCGTCCTAGGCGGCGAAGTCAAGGACGTTTTGCTGCTGGACGTGACTCCCCTGTCGCTCGGCATCGAGACGCTCGGTGGAGTCTTCACCAAGTTGATTGACCGGAACACAACGATTCCGACGCGCAAGAGCGAGGTCTTTTCCACCGCTTCGGACAACCAGACTTCGGTCGAGGTTAAGGTCTACCAGGGCGAGCGTGCGATGGCGTCCGATAACCGGTTGCTCGGCGTATTCCAACTGGTCGGCATCCCGCCCGCTCCACGCGGAGTACCACAGGTGGAGGTCACTTTTGACATTGACGCCAATGGCATTCTGAATGTCTCGGCGAAGGACCGCGCGACCAACAACGAGCAGAAGATAACCATCACTTCGACCTCGGGCCTGAGCAAGGAAGAGGTTGAGAAGATGGCGAAGGAAGCCGAAGCTCACGCCTCCGAGGACCAGAAGCGGAAGGATGAGATCGAGACCAAGAATCAGGCCGATGCGATGGTCTACAACACCGAGAAGATGTTGAAAGAGCATCGGGAGAAGATCGGCGAGGATGATGCGAAGCAAGTGGAGCAAGCGATCGAAGAAACCAAGAAGGCGATCGCCGAAGGCGGCGCCGACAGGATCAAGGCCTCCATGGACAAGTTGACCACCGCATCGCACAAACTAGCCGAGGCGATGTACCAAGCTGCTTCGACCCAGGGACAACCTGGCGCGGATACTGGAGCCGGCGGAGCAACCCCTCCGTCCGGGGATGGGCAGCCGGGAGAGGGTAAAGATGAGGTAGTGGACGCCGAGTTCGTTGACGTCGAGGACGATAAGAAGAAAGCGTAGGGACACGGCGGCGGCAACCGCGGGCCGGACCGGGAACCCATCCGGTCCGCGGCGCCGGCGCGCAGGGAATTTCCATGCCGGCCACTCAGGACTATTACGAAAGACTCGGATTGAAGAAGGGCGCCACTGAAACGGACATTCGCAAAGCCTATAAGCGATTGGCCCGCAAGTACCACCCTGATCTGAATCCCGGCGACGATGCGGCAGTGGAGAAGTTCAAGGAGGTTCAGGAAGCCTACAGCGTCTTAAACGATCCGAAGAAGCGTAAGATGTATGACCAGCTCGGCTTCTACTCCGAGAATGCGACACCCGGCGGTGGGGGCCAGCAGGGTCCGGGCGGGGGATTCGGATTCGATTTTGGCGGCTTTGATTTTTCCGACTTCGCCTCCGCCGGGGGCGAACCCCGGACGGGCGGAGCCGGCCCCTTTGGCCGGGGAGGATTTCAGGACATTTTCGGACAGTTTTTCCGTGGCCGTGGCGGGCAGAGCCCCCAGCCGGAACGCCAGCGCGGCACGGATCTGGAATACTCTCTCAATATCGATTTTTGGCAGGCGATTCGCGGCACCCAACTCCGCTTGAATGTGAACCGCCAGTCACTGTGCGGTCAGTGCGCCGGCACCGGCTCCGCCGGCGGCGCGACGAATGTGTGTCCCGAATGCAACGGGACCGGCTCGGTTGTCCAGATGGCGGGCGCCATGCGGTTTAACGTTACCTGTAACACCTGTGGCGGGAAAGGACAGACGCAGAATGTCTGCCCAAACTGCCGGGGCGAGGGTCGTGTTACGCGGACCGAGACAGTGGAGGTTCGCATCCCTGCAGGAGCCCAGGATGGCAGCCGCCTCCGAGTCGCCGGCAAAGGCAACGCGGGCACGATGGGCGCGCCGGCCGGAGATCTCTACATCACGATCCGGACAAAGCCGCACCCGTTTTTTAGGCGCGATGGGGATGATATTGTGATCCGCGTTCCTGTTTCAGTGTGGGAGGCCTCGCTTGGAACCAAGATCGAGGTCCCGACCATTGACGGCAAGGCGCTCCTTAAGATTCCTCAGGGAACGCAGAACGGCCAGAAGTTCCGCCTGCGGGAGAAAGGCGTCATGAATTCGCGCAAGGGAGCGCGCGGCGACCAGATCGTGGAAATCGCGCTCCAATCCGTGCCTGCAAGAGATGAACGAACACGGGAGATTCTGCGGGAACTGGCGGAACTGCACCCGGAAGACCCCCGTGAGAAAATCTGGAGCGAAGTGAAATCGTAGCACGATGGCACAGAAAAGGAAAAAGGCTGCATACATGATCTCGGCGGTAGCCGAGCAGTTTGGCATACATCCTCAAACGCTGCGGCTCTATGAGCGGGAAGGCCTGCTGACGCCGTCGCGAAGCGAGGGGAACACCCGGCTTTATACGGAAAGCGACATCGAGCGGCTGGAAGTGATCCTCAAGCTGACCCGGGATCTGGGCGTCAACCTGGCCGGCGTAGAGATTATCCTTAACATGCGCGCCAAGATGGAGGCGATGCAAAGGCAAATGGAGGAGTTCGTTGTAAGCCTGAATCGCGAGTTGGCGTCACGTTCTTCCGCCCCCGACACAAAGGAGGAACGGGGGCTGATTCCAGTGGTCGAGATCCCGCTACCGCCGAAACGCCAACCGGGCGTGAAGAGACGCGAGAAAAACCGCTAGACGGCCGCTGTAACAGCCGCGCTACCGCCCGATTCCGGTAACCGCGGAATTAACGCATCACTTCTAGGAAATCGCCCGTGGAGGCGTCTACATAGACTGAGAAACCGCTTCTCGAGACGCTCTCCCCCCACACTATCCGGTACGCCAGATTCGGATGGCGGCTTGTCTGTTCGAGGAGGATAAAAATCGGCATATCCGGGTGCTCCGCGACATACGCCTTAGTCTTGTCCTGCTCCATTGCAACCTCGAACGCCTTTTCCGAGGAGGTCTTGAGCGCGACTGCGGGCCAGGGCTGATTACGGCCGGGCGAGTAGCTCTGCTCATGATCCTGGAACACACCCTTCTGAACCTTGCCACCGACCTCGACCACGGCGAAGTTGAACACCACCGCCAGATTCCTCTGCGGTGAATAGAAGGTGCCGCGCCAAGCTCCGAACTTGCCGTTTTCAGCCGGTACCTCCTCGATATCCATGCTTTCGAGCCTCACTCCCTGAGCATCGGGGGCCCATCCGCGCGCGGCCGTGAACATCCTGAAGAAGGCTGTTTGTCCGTCCACTGGCTCCGGCGGGGCTTCGGCCTCGGCCGGCTCAGCGGGCTGTTCGGCGGCCTCCTCACAGCCGGAGAAGATGACCATAAGGCCAAGAATAAGATATGCAAAGACTTTCGTAGCTTTCATGTCGGCACGTCCAAATTTTATTCTAGCGGACGAGACCGGAGTGCGCACCCGCTGGCGGGGGACCATCTCTCCCGGAAGACCAAGATGCGGCCCTTTCCGGCGCTTACGGCGCCGGGTAAACTCTTTACAAGACAGGCGCTTGCGGGAGAGTTTTCTATGACATAATGAGGCTAACGTCAACAGGAGGTCCTCCGAGATGAAAAGACATCAGTGGATTCGGCGTTGTGTTGTCCTGGTGGCAGCCGCAGCGCTTTCGGTCACTCCTTCCATTGCTCAGAGTCAGGGTGGTTCCACCGGCGGTGGTTCCACCGGCGGCGGGTCAACCGGAGGCGGCTCAACCGGAGGCGGCTCAACCGGCGGCGGCTCAACCGGCGGCGGGTCAACCGGAGGTACGACCGGTGGCACTACGGGACGCACCGGCCGAACGACTGATCCCAGCCAGCAGCAGCAAGACCCGTTCGGGCGAGAGACTTTCCCCGAGATACGCCGCCCGATGTTCCTCCAGGGCAAGGTGGTGTTCTCCGATGGCACCCCCGCGCCGCCGAACGTAGTGATTGAGCGGTTTTGCTCTGGCCGGCCGATACCGGAAGGGTACACCGATTCCCGCGGGCGGTTCAGTTTCGAAGTCGGCCGGAACAGCAACTTCATTGCCGACGCCAGCCAGAGCGGATATGGCCAGAACCCGATGTCCCCGAACAGCGGCCAAGGCGGCTTTGGCGGCTTCGGCGGCTCGGGCTCGAACACGGGACTATCAGAACGTGAGCTCGCCGGGTGTGAGCTGCGCGCAGTCCTGGCCGGTTACCGGTCAAGTTCGGTGGAGCTAACCGGCAGACGCATATTTGACAACCCGGACGTGGGACAGATCATTCTCACGAAGCTCGGGAACGTCGAGGGTCTTACCATCAGCATGACCAGCCTGCAGGCGCCCAAGGCGGCCAAGAAGTCCTACGAAAACGGCTTAAAGCAAGCCAAGAAAGAGAAGTGGGATAAGGCCCTGGCAGAATTCGAAAGTGCAGTGGCCACATACCCCGAGTACGCCGAGGCGTGGTATGCCATGGGGCAGATTCACGAAGGCATGCAGAAGCCGGAAGAAGCTCGCGAGGCGTATGGTAAAGCTCTGGAAGCGGATGGCAAGTTCATGAAGCCCTATCTGAAGCTGTCAATGATGGAGGCCGTGGACCAAAAGTGGGGCGAAGTCGCCGAGATGACGGCTACGGTCCTCAAGATGAACCCGTACGACTTTCCGGAGGCCTACTTCCTGAACTCGATGGCGCACATGAACCTGAACAATCTCACGCTGGCCGAGAAGAGCGCCCGGGAAGCCATCAAGATGAACTACAACCGGCAGCGTCCACAGGTGGAGCAGATTCTCGGCATGGCCCTCGCATTCCAGAACAAGTACGAAGAAGCGGCGGTTCATTTGCGGAAGTATCTGGAGCTCACACCCGAGGCGAACAATGCGCCGGTTGTGAAACAACAGCTCGCTCAACTGGAACAGTTCATCGATAAGAAGGCCCCGGAGGGTTCCAACCAGGCGGATGTTCCCGGGGAGCCAGAACAGCCCCAGCAATAGCGGCAACGAGACACAACAGATCGCGCGGCAAGTAAAAAGCTTGTCGCGCGACTAAGTTGCCCCCTCCCCGCCACCGGCTTAAGTTTCCATCCTCATCCGGGCGGCATTCCAGCGAATCCGCCGTCCTTGCCGCAACGATTCGTTCGCCAGCATTATGACCAAAGCCGCCTGGTAGCCCAATTCCACCGGGGCCGTAGGCGTTTTTCTTGTGCGGACGCTGTCGAGGAAGTTCTCCACATGCACTTCCGAAGCGTGGCTGAAGGGGCGCGAGGCGACCTCTTTGATGACTGGCGCGTCTTCCTTGCCCTGAGCGTAAACCGCGAGTTCTTCACGGCCGAGATCCAGGCGCGCCCGGTCGCCATCGTACTGGTTGAGCTGGTCGTTGCGGTAGTAATACTTCATGGCCGCGTAGTTGATGGTGAAGACGGCCAGGAAGTCGTCGTTGTGGTATTCGGCGGCAACAACCACTGACTCGGGTGTGTCGACTCTTTCTGCATGGACGCGTCCGGCCGAGGCATTTACGGCGCTCGGATAGCCGGCATCCATGATCAGGTGGATGGCGTCGAAGACATGCGCGCCCTGGTCGGCGACGATACCGCCGGAGTAGTCGGAGTACGCCCGCCAGCCAAAGAAGCGGTGGGGGTCCAACGGCCGCTTCGTGGCCGGGCCCTGCCACTGTTTCCAGTCAAGTGGTCCTTCGAGCTTTCGGTTGGACGGGCGGCCGAGGTTGTTGTTCAGCCACCAGGAGCGGACCATGCGCACCTGGCCGAGTTGGCCGCCTTGCAAAACGTCCCGCGCTTTGAGGAACAGATCGTAGCTACGGCGCTGCATTCCGACTTGGACGATGCGATCGGACGCCTTGGCCGCGCGCACCATATCGGCCCCCTGTCCCGGGCTTTGGCAAAGCGGTTTCTCGATGTAGACATCCTTGCCCGCGGCGAGCGCGTCCAGCAGCATCTGGTGGTGCCAGTGTTCTGGGGTGGCGATGATGACGATATCGATCTCGCTGTTGTCGAGAAGCTGCCGGTAATCGCGATAGGCCTTCGCTTGATTGCCGGCCTCGGAGAGCCCTTTCTCGAGATTCGGTTCGTAGACGTCGCAGACACCTGCGATCTCCACAGTGGAGTCCTTCGCGAACACGCCGGCGAGATAGCGGCCTCGCCCTCCGGCGCCGATCAGCGCCACGCGCAGGCGGTCGCTAGGAGCGGCGCCAAGAGCAGCGGAGCCGCTGATGAGGAAGGTTCGTCTGTTCATGAAAAACCTCGCATCGAGCAGATACTTAGAAGAATAGCGCCTGAGCGGCCAGCACGATCGCGATGCCAACAATGGAGAGAAGGAGCTTCATGACACTCCAGGTCTTCAGCGTCTGCGGGACGGTCATACCAAGATACTGGTTGACGATCCAGAAGCCGGAGTCGTTCACGTGCGAAAGCGCCGTGCCGCCGCAGGCGACGGCGAGCACCATCATCTCCGGCGTATAACCCTCGATATTGGCGACGATTGGCGCGAGGATGCCAGCGGCGGTGATGATGGCGACCGTCGCCGAGCCCTGCGCTACCCGCAAGAGCGCGGCGATGAGGTAGGCGACGAGCAGCGGCGAGATGCCGGCGGCGGCTAGCAGGTTCCCGGCGTAGGGTCCGACTCCGCAATCGTTAATCACCTGTTTGAAAGAGCCGCCCGCCCCGGTGATGAGCAGCAGCGACGCGATCGGCCCGAGCGCCTGGGTCGTCATTTTCGTCACTTGATCGCGGTTCAGCCGGCGGCCGAACCCAAGCGTCGCAATCGTGACGAAGAGGGCCAGGGTGAGAGCGGTAGCGGGATCGCCGAGGAAGTTGAGAATCCCCTGTCCAGGCAAATCGAGCATCGCGGCGATGGTCGCCGCGAAGATGAGCCCGATGGGCAACAAGAGCACGAACAGCACGAGCGGCACGGAGGGCGGAGGCAGAGTGTCCTTCTGGCCGTCCCCCTTGGCCAAGGTCTCGGCGATCTCGGGGACGGGAACGTAGATGCGCCGCGCGATCCACGTTCCATAGAAGATGCCGCCCACGATCGCCATCGGGATCGAGAGAAGGACGCCATAGACGATGCTCTTACCGAGGTCCGCCCCAAGCGTGGCGGCCGCTGCGGCCGGCGCGGGATGGGGAGCCACGAGCGCGTGAGTCACCGTGAGGGCCGCGGCCACTGGTAGGCCATAGAACAAGATCGACTTCTTGGACTCCCGCGCGAGGTTCCATACAATCGGCGCGATAATGATGAACGCAACGTCGAAGAAAATCGGCAGACCAATGATGAAGGCGCCGGTGAGCACGGCCCAGGACGCCCGGTCTTTTCCGAACTTCTCCAGAAACCAGTCCGCCAGCACGCGACCGCCGCCGGAGTATTCGATGAACCGGCCGATCATGGCCCCGAGCGCAAGGATGATGGCAATGCTGCCGAGCGCATCGCCCATGCCGGACTTAATGGAGCCGATCACGCTCACCGGCTCGAGGCCGCTGGACAAACCCAACGCCATCGACGCGACGATCAGCGCCACGAACGCGTGCATGCGCCCCACCAGAATGAGCGCGAGCAGCAAAGCGACGCTAGCCAGCGTCAGGGCAATCAGAGTTGGGCCGTCCCCCACCATGGCTCCTCATTCTACGGAATCCTCGCCGCCAGCCGCAAAGCAAAGGCGGGGCGGGCGGCAGCGGCCCGTGAGCCTCCGCAACCGGCACGCCTCATTCGTAGATCCACTTGCGCGCCCAGCGGTCACCTGTGCGCTCCTGGAAGGCTCGGAGTTTCGCTTTCATCCGCTCGAGGACATCCTTGTGGCCGGGGTCGCCGGCGAGGTTCCTGGCCTCCCACGGATCGCTTTCGAGGTCGAACAGCTCAAACTCCGGCCGGTGAATATAGGAGCCGACGGTGCGGGTACCGTACGGAGCGTCCATGCCCTGTTTGTATTGAGCCTGCCAGGTGGGGGCGCGCCAAAGGTCGGAAGCAAAGGGGAAAGGCAGCGGGTGGGCGATATTCCAGATCAGCTTGTACTTCCGCTCACGCAGCACGCGCATGGGGTAATACATCTGAATCTCGTGGAAGGTGTGTGAAGCGTAAACCTCGTCCCAGCCCTCCGCACTTTCCTCACCCACGATCGGAATGAAAGAACGGCCGTGGAAGACTCCGGGCGTGACTTCGGGATTTGTCTGGGGATCGGAACGAGCATTGTTCGGCTGCACGCGATTGAGAACGGCATCCTTGACGCGCCCGCTTGATCGCTCAAGGGCGCCGCCGAAGTCGAGCACCGAAGGAGTAATGTCAACCCAACTAATCAGGGCGTCGTTGACGAGACCGCGGCGGCTCGCGTAAGGATCCCGCACGAGCAGCGGCGAGCGCATGCCGCCCTCGTAGAGGGTGGTCTTCGCGGCGGGCATGGCGATGCCGTGGTCGGCCATGTAGATGATAAGGGTGTTCTCCCATTTGCCCGCATCCTTGAGGATCTCGATCAGCCGGCCGAGACCTTGGTCGATGCGCGCCACGGACTGGTAGTACTGCGCGAGTTCGGCCCGGGCCGTCGGAGTGTCGGGCAGAAACGGCGGCACGATCACTTCGTCCGGATCATACGTCACCTCCTCGATGCCCTCGTAATTCTTGCCGGGCGCCGGGTTGCCGAACCGATCCGGCACATAGGGCAACTCCTCGGCGAAACCGCCGCCGCGGTGCGGATCGGACGTGGCGAAGTACAGAAAGAACGGTTTATCGGAGGACTCCTCGATGAAGCGCCGGCAGTTGTTCGCCATCTGATGGGGGTTGCGCGTGTTGCCGGGAATCACCGTTTCAAACTGATAGACCGCCTCGGGCGCCACGTGATACTTGCCGCATCGCGCCGTGCGATAGCCAGCCGCCGCCATGTAGACCGGCAGTCCGATGACATTGTCGAACGAGCTGAATTTGCTGGGGCCGTGCTGGTGGCCGTACTGTCCATTGGTGTGGTTGTGGAGACCGCTGAGGATCACGGAACGGCTGGCCGAGCAACTGGCTGTGGTGCAAAATGCGTTTGTGAAACGCGTGCCCGCCTCAGCGAGCGAGTCCATGCTCGGCGTCTTCAGCGCCAGGTTGCCATAAGCCCCAAAGTCCGGCGACTGGTCGTCGGTGACAAAGACGACGATATTCCGCTCGGCCGGAAGGGCCGCCGGGGCTAGGCCGAGCACAACGGCGAGAGCGAATATCGTGCCCCTCATCCACTTGTTTGTGTTTGTGCGCATCTGTAATTTGCAGTCGTTCTTCTTCATACCTGTTCCCCTGGAATTCGGCCATCAAACCGAGTATTTCTTCACGAGGCCCCGCAGCTTGCTCATGTATCCATCAAAGGCCTGCGCGGCGGGCTCCGCGCCCTCATATTCGAGGGCTAGATATCCCTTGTAGCCCGCGGCGGCGAAGAGCCTTACGATGCGTTCCCAATCAGACTGCTCGCGGCGATTGCCCGCGTAATGCATCTCGGTCTTGAACTGGGCGTTCACCGCGTAAGGCAGCGCCATCTCAATTTGCCGGTAGGGCTCTTCGCGGAAGTTCCCGGTATCGAGATTGATGCCTACCCACGGGGAGTCCACCTTGTTGACGATTTCGATAATCCGCTCGGCTCGCAGCGTTATCCCGCCGTGGTTTTCCAGGCCGAGGATGACACCTTTCTCGCCGGCATACTCGGCCGCCGCTTTGAGGACGTCGACCACCCAGCCGGCAGCCTGATCCTCACTCGCGCCATCCGGCACTTTGCCACCGAAGACGCGAATATGCCCGGCGCCGAGCTTCGCCGCCACGTCCACCCACTTCTTGACGCCTGCAATTTCAGCTTTTCGGTCATCCGCCGCCGGGCGCGTCATCTCGGACCGGACGGAGATGCTGTAGATCTCGACACCGTTGCGAAAGGCAAGGTTTTTCAGCGGAAGCAGGAACGAGTCCGAGGTGCTGGGAAACCAGTAAACCGTGAGGTCCAGACCATCGATGTCTTCCCTCACGCAACGGTGAACGAGGTCGTCGTAGGTCATCTTCCTCGCTTCCAGCTCTTTTCGAAAAGAGTAAGCGCAGATAGCGGACCGGAATCTGGCCTTGCCGCCTGGGGGGGCGGCGGCATACGCCCCCGTAAACAGCACCGGGGCGGCGGTGAGCAGTTCTCTTCTTCTCATGGAATTCTCCCGTGAAGACGATTCTTTCACACATCAGCGCCCGTAGGCGACGCTCGCGGCAGCGGCTGGCCTGAAGACTGCCCTGAAGAGTTGTGCCGAATTCAAGGAGTGGAAGCTTCGGGGGTGTTTCCGGGAGACTGCAAGCTCTCCCGGTAGCCTTTCAGCATCCCAATCGTGATGGCGACAACAAGCGGACCGAGTACCATGCCGAGAAAACCGAAGGCGTAGATACCGCCGAGGACGCTGAGAATCGACAGGAGAGCGTTCAACTGGGCCCGTCCGGAAATGAGCATCGGCCGCAGGATGTTGTCTACACCGCTGATGCCGACGTTGCCGAGCACAACCATGGCAACGGCGCGCCAGTATTCTCCCGACAGCGCGAGGAGTATGGCGGCGGCTCCCCAGATGATGGCCGGGCCGATGAGCGGCAAGAAGGCCAGCACCGCCGAAGCCACCGCCAGAAAAATGGGCGCCGGAAGCCCCAGGATCCAGTAGACGAGGCCCGCCACCGCACCCTGAGCGATAGCTACAATCACGGTGCTCTGCAATGTGACGGTCACCATGGTGCTGATCTCGCCGAATACCCGCCCGCTGATTTCCCTTTCCATGGGAGCGGTGTCGCGCAGGAATGCGACAATCCGCGGCCCATCCCGGAACAGGAAGAACAGAACGACAAGCGTGATGCCGAGGTTCATGACAAATTGGGCTGCATCGCCGGCGACAGCCGCCGAATGTCTCGCGAGGAAACGGCCCGCCGTCTGGGCGGCGTCGAGCAGTTTGCCGTTGAGATCGGGCAGCGGAATCGATGCCGTGTCGCGGATCCGGTCGATGTAGTCCTGAATCTTCGGAATCATCTCCTGGGTCCTCGCTGACCGGGAAAGGGCGATTCCCTGTTGGACGCAAGCGGCCCCGATGGTGACGGCCGGCCCGACCAGCAATACCAGGACAATCAACAAGCTGATGGCGGCCGCGGCGTTCGGTCTCCGCACACGCTGAAAGATCCTCTTGTGACCTGGGAAAAAGAATATGGCAAGGACCGCGGCCCAGGCGATTGCGGCGAAGAACGGCTCGAAGATCCGGTAGTTGAGATAGAGGATGAAGACGACGATAACCAAGTAGGTTGCCCGCTGGATCCATCTGACATCCATCTCTCGACTCCGGCTCCCAGAGTAGCATGGGCAGGAACGAGCAACCACTTTGAGATTGCCCGTCTCAGAGGCATTCGCGAGCTTGCGGAAAGAGGGCGCCATCGAGCGCCCTCATACGATTTTTGGATGTGATGGAAGCAGGTTAGGCGTTAAACGAGCTGCCGCAGCCGCAGGTGGTCTTGACGTTCGGGTTATTGAACTTGAATCCGGAGCCTTCCATCGTCTCGACATAGTCCACCTCGGCGCCATCGAGGTACAACATGCTGGCTTGGTCGATGAACACCTTGAGGCCTTCGAACTCATACGACTTGTCGAGCATCTGCTGTTTGTTCTCGAAAGCCATCGAGTACGAAAATCCGGAACACCCGCCGCCCACGACGGAGATGCGCAATCCTGCTGGAGCCGGCTCCTGCGAGTCCAGGATCTCCTTGACCTTGGTAACGGCCGTATCGGTCATACGAAGCATAAGGGTTGTCCTTCCTGTGAAATTGCAGTCTTTACTTAATTGTACTATCTTGTAGCGAATTGTGCCATGCGGCACACTCTTCATTTCAATTCGATTGAATAGAGGTGCGGTTGGTCGCATGAATCTGCTATCGTGATCCAGAATCGAGCCCGCGGCGCCTCAGCGGAGTGATGGCACTCGCCTCCACGACGCCGGCGCCACAGCACGCGCGGGCTTACGGTACCGCTAAGGTTGAGTCCGGCCCCCGTTTTTGACGTTGGGGCCGGGCCGGGTGTAATTACCTCCCGGGAGGGCGGAAACCTCTGGCGGGGCGTGGATTGGGTGGAACCGGTAGCAGCCCCAAAACGTCCCACAGGCGTATGAGCAGCTTGACAACAGCTCTACCGATTCCGGCCTCCGGCGCAGAGACTCGAACGAGACGAAGAGTGAATCACCGCAACTCGGAAGAGGCAGATCTGGTCCGGCGGGTCCAGGCAAAAGATGAAATCGCGTTTCGCGAGATTGTCGAGCGGTATCAAGCTAAAGTGTTTTCAATCATTTACGGGATACTGCGCAACCGTAATGATGCCGAGGATATCGCCCAGCAGGTTTTCGCCAAGATCTACCTTTCGATTGGGAAGTTCGATTTTCGGAGCAGTCTCCTCACCTGGATCTACAAGATTACCGTGAACGAATGCTACGACTACCTCCGCAAGAAGCGGGTGCGGAAGCTGGTTTACGAAAGTGACTTTTCCGAGGACGATGTACGCCTCATGGAGAACACGGAACAATCGAGCGAGAGCGTACGCCCGGTGGATACCACTCTGGCGCAGCGCGACTTGCTCATGAAGCTTCTTGAGAAGATCTCCGAGGAAGAACGGACATTAATCCTGCTCAAGGAGGTGGAAGGTCACTCAGTGGAAGAACTTGCTCAAATGACCGGAATGAACCACAACACGATCAAAGTGAAGCTCTTCCGCGCGCGGCAGAAACTGTTGAAAGCGGCAAACCGGATTACGAAAAGTTCCTCGGGGAAGGTTGCATAAGTCCCCGGGAAGTGGTTGAAATATTATTTACAAGGCAGGCGTGAGACCTGCAGCTTGGGTTGAATTGAGACTGAGGGAAGGAACAATGCATCAGCCCATTAAGGATCGCCTAGAGGATTACCTCAGCGGCATGGCGGACTCTGCGAGCAGACAAAAGATCGACGAACACCTGGAGACCTGCGAACACTGCCGGCGAGCGGTTGAGGCGATGAGGCAGCAGTCGGCTCTACTGCAAGCGCTCCGTCCGAAAGACGAAGCCGATCTCGCACCCGGTTTCTATGCCCGGGTGTTGGACAGGATCGAGTCGCAACGCATTCCATCGGTTTGGGAAGTTCTCCGGGAGCCAGCATTCGGCCGGCGCCTGGCCTACGCTTCACTGAGCCTTCTTGTCTTACTCGGGACGCTGATTGTTACGAGCGGGAACCAAGACGTAGTTACGTCGGCTTACGACTACTATTCCCCGGAGTCGATTCTCGCGACGGAGTCGGTCTCGCAATACATCGGCGATGACCCCCAGCATGACCGCGAAGTCGTTTTGGTGAACCTGGCAACATTCCGGACTGACTAGAAGAAATGGTTTCTGATCCGCGAGTAACGTGGCGGGACCCCCGTGTCTTGCTGGTACTTTTTCTCGTGTTCGCATGCGGTTCGCTGTTCGGAGCGCTGGTGATGCGTTACGTGACGGAGCCGGTGGCTCCTAGTCCCGCTATCTATTGGACTAAGGGCGGCAAGACCCGAACCCTTCAACAGTTTGAGCGGGAGTTGGACCTCAGTCCCGAACAGTCCAGAGCTATCGAGGAAGTGCTGGACGATTTCATGAAGTACTACCACTCCCTGCAGTCTCAGATGGACGATGTTCGCGCCAACGGCAAGGTGCGGGTCATGAACGTCCTGAATCCCGAACAACAGCGGAAGTTCGAGGAAATGCTCAAGGACCTGCCGTTGCGAGAGGTTCACTGACAGCGATTCCCTCCTGCCTGCAAAAACCTTCCAGCTAGCCGCAATTCCCGATTGCTTAACTAGCTACAAGATGATATTCTGTGGATGCACGTGGACTGATTTAGGTTTGGCGATGCGCCAGGCCGGCTACTTGCAACCACGGAAAAAAGTGCTAAAGGCGCTCGGCTTGAAAGTCCGGTTTCACTGACCCTGCGCCCCGTATTCCGGGGCTTTCGTATTTTGGGCCGATTGCGCTGAAGCTTTCACTGCCGTCCCCGGAGAAGCGAGTTTCACTGGGACGCGGGAGGGATTATGAGCGTGAGGTCCAATATTTTGCCCGATCAGGCGTCTCTTCGCGGACGCGACGGCGAACTCCTCAGTATTAAAGTCCGAACCGAACCACGCCGTCTGGAACGGGTTTTGGAAGCGCTGGCATCGCTTCCCTTCCCCATTAACCCGCAGATCTATCATCAAGGGGGAATCGCCTATATCTACGGTGATGGACGGGAGGAGCGGAAGCACCTTACCATCGTAGAGTTTCCCGCCTTTTCCGATCAGTTGGAGTTGGTAAAGAAAGCCCTCCAACGTGCGGGTCTGCCGCCAGAGACGGCTCATGTCCGGCCGATGCTCGAAAACATCCACACCGACCACTGTACGGAGGCGGCGCCAAGTGGAGCCCCCTACGCGAGGGTCATGTTCTACAAGCATCCACCCGCGTGATTGCGCCAGCCGCACGCCCTGATGCAAGCGGATGTCATCTCCGCTCTCCGGCGCAGCCCGCGGCCTCGGGGCACGGTCCGCGAGAAGCCGATTACCGGGAGCCGTACGTCCGAAATGTGGTCCAAATCCGCGCATCCAGCGATACAATGCTGATCGGAGGCTCTTATGAGCGCCGCCCCAACCTACTACTCCCGCTACGCGGGCTGCTGGTATCCCTCGGACAGCGGCGAGCTTGAAGCGCTTATCGACAGGCTCATGTCCGAGTCAGCGAGCAGGGTGCGGGAGCCGCTTCTGCCGGGTGGCGCCGGTTTCGTCGTACCACACGCCGGGCCGGAGTACTCGGGACGCGTGGCTGCCGCTGTCTATCGCCATTTTTGCAAAACAAACCCACGCGCCGTGATTCTGCTCGGCTTCGCCCATCGCGGCGCCTCTCCGGGCCTCTGGATTCCTGAGGCCGGCGGCTACGCGACGCCGCTCGGCGAAACGACCGTCGACGAGACATTACGCTCCGCGCTTCTGCGGACAGGCGTCTTCCGCGCGGGTCCAATGGCGAGCTTCCAGGATCACTCGGTGGAGATACAGTTGCCGTTCTTGCAGCGGGTATGTCCGGGGGTTCCCATTGTTCCGGTCTACGTTTCACGACCCGAGGCGAGTTTGCGAAAACTCGGCGCCGAAGCTTTGGCAGATATTGCGGACTGGACCGTGCCGGTAGTGGCAAGTTCAGATTTCACCCACTACGGCGACGCCTTCTCCTACCGGCCGTTTCCTGTCGACAAGCAAACTCCAGCGCGCCTCCGCACTCTCGACGAGGCTCTTATCGACGCCGCCGGCACCCTGGACCCGGAATTCCTTCTCCGGACGCTCAGCTCGGAATCGGCCACGGTTTGCGGCCGTGAGCCGATCGCTCTGTTGCTCGAAATACTCGGAGCCGTGTCCGGCAGAGAGGATTTTTTCCAGTTCACCCTTGACTATGAAACGTCGGGAGACATCACGGGCGATTATTCGCACTGCGTCAGCTACGCCGCGCTAGGCTATTATCCTTGGCCGGCGATCCAGCTTACGGAAACGGAAGGCGAGTTGCTGCTTGAGAGCGCGCGACAGACGTTACGAAACCTTCAGGATACCGGCCTGCCCCGCCCGATCCCCCCGCCGCGATTGGAAGTAGGACTCCTCCGGAGGGCGGGCGCCTTCGTAACGATCCACCAAGGCGGCGACCTCCGTGGCTGTATCGGGCGCGTCACCAGCCAGCAGCCGCTTGCGGAACTGATTCCGCAATTGACCCTCGCCGCGGCGACGGAGGACAGCCGCTTCCGGCCCATCGGCCGCGGCGAAACCGGCATCAACATCGAAATCTCGATCCTCTCACCCATGAAACTCCTCCCGAACCTCGACCGGTTCCGAATCGGCGTCGACGGTGGCTTGCTCCAAACCAGCGGACAAACCGGCCTCCTGCTCCCTCAGGTGGCCCACGGCCATACCTGGACCGCCGCGGATTTTCTGGCTGCCGTCGCGCGAAAGACCCACGTCAGTTCGAGCGTTTATCAGGACCCCGCAACACTCCTCTACACCTTTCGCGCACAGGTAATCTCCTAGTGGCAGAGGGAGGAGACTGTCCAAGGACAACCAGCGAAAGCTCACAGCCAGCAGACAGCGCACGCCTGCCGCAAGCGCCGGGAAGGCCATATCTCGACGTTTGGCAGGTCACCCTTCCGGTCGGTGACACCTCTATTGAAAAAATCTTCTACTCTAATATCAACCACTTGCGCATTTGGCTGGCACGGATTCGCTGACCGGTTCGGCTACCGTTAGAACAGTTCGGGAAAGAGTTCCGGACTGAATACGGTGGATCATGGAACAGAAACCTGTTGTTATCTGGCCTGTCACCGGTCTGTGGTTCTAAGCTAGGCTTGAACACCTGAAAGCTTCGTGCCCCCACAGAGGCACGTCTCAAATGACCAACCATAAACTCGGCCGCCATACACACGGCGTAGTCTGGTATGATTCCTAGGGGTACTACTCGTTAGTGTACTCCTAGGAACTCCAGGCATAAGAGTTCCCAGCTCCCATTTCCGAAACATAGACTCCCTTGATGCGGATCAGTGTTGCCGCTACAAGCGCCGCCATTCTGTTAATGGCTGTTGGGTTTGCAACGGTCCTCTTGCAGAGAAACTCCGAATCGGTGCAGGCAAGCGGCCAAGCGATGATTCAGGATGAAGGTTCTGAACCGCTGGCGCGTATGCGGGAGAAGTGTGTGGGTATGGCACGGGAGGGGGAGTACAGAGATGCCAGGAGCTGTTTCGAAAACGCCCGCCATCGGGCGGAAGCCCTGGGTTCAACGGAGTACTCGGCGCGGTTCCTCACGAACATCGCCAACATCGACCTCTACTCCCATCGGCTTCGTTCCGCAATGAAGGGCTATCTCGCGGCGCGGCAATATGCGGAGTCCGCGGACAACCGTGAGCTCACTTCGGCCTTGAACACCAATATATCCTGGGTCTATTCAATGCTGGGCGCCGACGACGAGGCGAGCGCTGCGATCATCGCGGCCGCAAAGGCCGTTCCCGCCCATCTTCGGGCCGAGCACCTGCCTAGAATCCGGATGCAGGAAGCGAATATCGCCGCGCGGAGCGGCGATACCGGACGGGCGGTCGAGGCCGCAGCCGAAGCCTTGCTCTGGGCAGAGCGGGCCGGCGACATCCGAATGATGTGCGACATCATGAGCGCGGTCGGATGGGAGCTTCTTCTGAAGGGGGAGGTGGAGCGCGCCGAGCCGTTCCTTATCGAGTCTTTCCGGCTTCACAAGTTTCAGGCTCAACCGGTTCCCGATCACTGCTATCGCAACCTCGCGGTTTTGGAGATGCAGCGGGGCAACCTTGCCGCCGCACTGCAATTCATCAACCGCGCCCTGGAGGTTTCCGGCGAGGTCGCGCGACCCCTGCCTGCGTGGATGCTGCACTACCGCCGGGCTCTGATCCGGCGTGCGGCCGGAGACTCGTCCGGCGCGTTGAGCGACCTCGAGGCCGCCCTTGGTTTTGTCCAACAACTCCGTCTGGAAATGTTGCCTGCCGAGGCCATCCGCATTAGCGCCGGCGTTGAGTTGAGCGCCCTCTACCGCACCTATATCGAGGTGGCAAACGAAGTCTTCGACATCCGTCCAGATCTTTCTCTCGCCGCGCGCTCCTTTGAGGCCGCCGAAGGCGGGCGGGCTCTCGCCCTGCGCGCCAGCCTCGACGAGATGGACGAAGTGCACGATCGGCTGCCGGTAGAATACTGGCACACGCTCCAGCAACTCACCGACTTGGAACAGAATCGGATCGGGCGGCGTTCGAATGAGCCGGACGCGAGTGAACGGCTGCGGCGGCGCCTGACCGTTATGGAGATCGAGGCGGGACTGGCTTTGGACCTGGCGCCGGCCGCCGGAAGGGTCCGGCTCAAAGACATCCAGGCCGGGCTTCCGGGTGATCGCGCGCTGCTCGCCTTCAGCCTTTCGAAGTCTTTCTCCTACCTTTGGGCCGTCACCAGGGATCACTTGGAATTGCACCGGTTGCCGCCCGGAACCGAACTCGAACAGCTTTGCCGGGAATTCCAGCGGAGTGTCGAGGCGTCGTCGCCCGAGGCGTCCGAGGTTGGCGAGCGCCTGTATCAGTTGCTCTTCGGCGATCTTGGAGAAGAGGTACGGCGGATGCGCCAGTGGGATCTTGTGCCGGACGGCGCTCTATTCGAGACGCCACTGGCCGCGCTGGTGGCGGAGCGCCGCAACGGAGAGCCCGTCTATCTGATTGAACGCCACACTCTGCGCATGCTGCCCAGCGCTTCCATGCTTCTCGCCGCAAAGGGAACCGTTTGGGAGGGACCCGCGATGATCGTGGCCGATCCCGTCTATAACACCGCCGATCCGAGATGGAAGTTTCGTGACGTGGACCCGGCGCTGCAATTAACACGGCTTGCGGGCGCTTCCCGGGAAGCCCGGCAGTGCGCGCAGGTTCTGGGTATGGCGTCGAACCGGCCGATTTTGCTTGCCGGAATGGGGGCGAACGCAAGGCGCGTGCGGGAGTCGCTCGCGGAACGGCCGGCCATGATTCACTTCGCGACGCATGTCATTACAGTTGGCGATCATGACAAGAAAGGGTTAATAGCCCTGAGCCTGACGGAAGACGGCTCGATGAACTTACTCGGGCCGACGGGGATCGGAGCGCTCCGGACGTACGCCGGGTTGATCGTGATAAGCGGTTGCAGTTCCGGGGCGGGAGAGGTTCTCCCCGGAGAAGGGCTGCTCGGGCTGACCCGGGCGTGGCTGCGAGCGGGCGCCCACAGCGTGGCCGCAACTTACTGGCCTATACCGGATCATTCTGGAGAGATATTACAGGCGGTATACACACTGATAGAAGAACGAAAGAGAGAAGGACTTCCCATTGCGCCGCAGGAAGCGTTGCGGCAGGCGCAGATCGAAATGATCCGGTCAGGTGATTGGCGAAGTCAGACAGGATATTGGGCTGCCTATTTCCTAATAGGCAGAAGCTAGAGAGACGGATGTTAGTTATCAGCAGGATGCCGTCCCGGGAGGCAGTTCCCGGAGATGGTTCCGCACACCGGATACGGGCGATGGCGGACGATTCTCATGATGTAAGCAACCCACAGCGCGAAGAGCAGCCGTCGTATGCGCATTGGGCGGAACTCGTAGAGCGGATCCGGTCCGGCGATGAACGGGGCATGGAGGAACTCTACAAGGTCTTCTCGACAGGCATACGCTACTTCCTCTATCGCCAACTCGGCCAACAGGATGTGGAGGACAAGGTTCACGACACGTTCTTGATTGTGGTCCAGGCAATCCGCAAGGGAGAGTTGCGGGAGCCGGAACGGCTGATGGGATTTGTGCGCACGGTTACCCGGCGGCAGGTGGCGGCGCACATCCAGAAGGCCAGCAGCGTCCGGCGTGAGGAGACATGCCTGGAAGCGTCCGATCCCGTTATCGATGACCACGGAACTCCGGAGGAACAGGCGATTGCCAGGCAGCGGATCGAGATCATGAAGGACGTATTGAGAGGTATTTCCTCCCGCGACCGCGAGATCTTGACCCGCTACTATATTGAGGAACAAACGCAGGAGCAGATCTGCGCCGAGATGAAGCTCAGCGAGACGCAGTTCCGCCTGCTCAAATCGCGGGCAAAGGCCCGGTTTGGAGAGGTCGGGAAGCGCAAACTGGTTCGCCGGTCTTTGTCACGATTCATGATGAGATTTTCCGCCTCGTGCGGCCACTAGAACACTGGAGGGGAGCGATCTAAACCTAGACTGCTTGACTAGCAACTGATGAAGACGACACCATGGACTATGCCAGCCTCACCAGGTTTGCATCCATCTGACGATGACTTCGAACTCTACTCGCTGCGGCGCACCTCGGAAACCGACGTCGCCGGCATCGAGGAGCATCTACTCGTGTGTGAACAGTGCCGGAATCGGCTGGAGGAGATTGACGCTTATGTAGCGGCCATGAAACAGGCGCTCGTGGAAGTGGAGCCGGAAACGGCGGCTCATGAAGAGCCGGTGGAGAAGACCTGGCGTTCATGGCTTGCGGCTGTCCCGCGGCCGGCATGGGCGGCTGCCGCGGCGGTTCTTGCGCTGGCGCTGGTATTCATTCCGGAGAGCCGCGCTCCGCGCGAGCTGCATAGCGTCCAACTTGAGACTTGGCGGGGGGCGCCGGACGGGATGAATTCATCTGTTCCGGCAGGGCAACCGCTCGCTATAACGGCGGACGTTACCGGTGTCACCGGTTTGAGCGGCTACGTAGTGGAGGTCGCTGATTCCGCCGGGGACGCGGTATTCACGGAATCGTACCCGGCGGGTGGCACAAAAATTGAATTGACGTTGGAGTCCGGCCTCGCGAGCGGCCAATACTGGGTCCGCGTCTACGAATCCGCCGGCCAAGAGGGCGGCCGCGGGGAACTGCTGCGCGAGTTCGGCTTACGGGTGGAATAACGCCGGCTGCTCGTTAATTCGTTCGCTGCCGCGGGATGTAGGCGCCGTCGCGGAATGCGGCGAAAAACTGCTTGGTAAGAGGATGTACAACCGGTTCGCCGGAGGAGTCGGGGGCAAGATTCCGCTGGGCGACATAGGTTAGACGGTCGCTGCCATGCACCAACACGCGGTACCAGGGCTGGTTCTTTGGCGGCCGGGTCCGCGCCACTTGATCGTACCACTCGTCATCGCCCAGAAAAACGGGGTCGACATCAAAGATGACGCCACGGTAATGAAACAGCAGATGGCGAATCGTCTGTCCGATTGCGAAATGGGCTTCCGAATTCATGCCTATTCCCCTCCGGCCGGGTCTTGCCGCTAACGGGATCCGCGTAAGAGCGCCACGGCCAGAAAAAACCAGGCCGCTATGAACGCCAGCCCGCCGATCGGCGTGATCGCTCCCAGTGTCCGCACTCCGGTCACCGCCAGGAGATACAGACTGCCGGAGAAGATCACGATCCCTCCCAGGAGCAGGGCGCAGACCCAATTATTCGATGACGGCTGGATAGATGCGGCGCGCGGCAGCACGGAAACAACGAGAAGTCCCAGAGCGTGGATGAAATGATAGAAGACAGCGCGCTCATACACCCCGATCGAGTATTCGTCGAGCCGGCCCCTCAGGCCGTGAGCGCCAAAGGCGCCAAGGATGACGGCAAGTCCCAGAGCAATTGCGGCAATGGCAGTCCAGTTCATGTCAATCACAGCGCCCTCCGGCGCTTCTCTTCAGCTAACCACAAACTGAGGCACAACGGCCGGCGGCCTGCCGCTGGAGCGGAGCCAGGGAAGCGAAGCGGCCGGCGTCAGAGATGCTGCCGCAAGAACGCCAGCGCCTCTTGGCGCATCTGGGGGGTCTCGACGTGGGCGACATCCTGCCGAAACAGCTTCCATCGCTCGGGGTGGCCGGCTTTTGCATACACTTCGCGAAGCTCCCGGTCAATGCGGTCGAGTCCTTCCGGCGGCGTGAGGCGATCGAGGTTGCCGGCCAGCCCCAGGTGCGCCCGCGGGGCGATCAGGGCGTTGATCTGGCTGGCTGTGAAGTGCTTAAGCAGCGACGGCACGTAGTAGTAGATTCCATGGCCGCTCAGATTGCCTGCTTCGATCAAGGCGTCAAAGTCCGTCAGGCAGCAAATATCGACGCACACCTTGATCCTCGGCTCGAGGGTGGCTACCCACCAAGCCATGGTGCTGCCCATGGACATTCCGACGGTCGCCAGCCTCGTGGCATCCACGCCGGGACGGCTGGCGAGATAGTCCACGCCGCGGAGCGAATCGAAGACCATCATTCCCCACATCACTCGCCCGCGCCAGAGCATTTCCTTAAAGATGTCGGGCTCTGAGCGAGCGGACCGCTCTCCAAATGCCCACATGTCCATGCAGAGGGCACACCAGCCTTCGGCGGCAATAGCCTCGGCCCAGGACGGAATCTCCGCCTTCGGCCGTAGCATCTCGTCCTTTCCGAGTTGGTACTCGCCGCCGTGCCAGTGGTTAAACAGTATCGCCGGCGCGTTGCTCGACAATTGTTTCGGTTTCAGGAAGTAAGCCGGAACGGGTTCGATTCCGTTGACGTCGAGTATCAGTTTTTCGAGTACGAAGCCGGGGCGTTCGACCTCTCCCTGCCGCTCGGCGCGAATCGGGCGCCCGCGATCGGGCAGGTCGCCGAGGAGTTGATAGAGTTGGCTTCGCCTTTCGTCGGGAGTCATGGCCTGGCTGCTGGCTCCGGCGAGCCAGGAGCCGGCCGCCGGAATGGAGGTGAGCATGGTTCGCCGCTTCATCATACTGGTGAGATCGTACCGCAACTTGGCGGCGCCGGTTTGCGATATCGTCTAGTGCATGCGGAAAGTGCTGCTCTGCGCCCTGCTCCTCATCACCACCCCGGCTTTCGCTGAGCGGGTTGTCATCGTCCCGGATGCGAATCTGGAAGCGCCCGCCGAATACGGTCTGGCCCGTCTGGAGGCGGCGCTGTTGCGCAAAGGCGTCCCGGTGGAGAGAGCACGGCAAATTGCCGGCGCCGCTGGGGACTTCGTTGTCGTTGCCGGCATCTGCCACGGCGAGGGCAGGGCGGCAACCTGGTTAAGGACCGAAAACACCGCCTGCCCAGAAGATCCTGAGAGCCTCGTGATCCGGCGGATGTCGCTGCGCGGCCGTCCTGGCCTATTGCTGGCTGGCGCCGATACCCGGGGACTGATGTACGCCGCCATCGAGGCCGCCCGGAACGTCTCGCTCCATAGCGTCCCCGGCGCCCCGTTCGCCGGCGTACGGGATGTCCAGGAGCAGCCTCACATCCGCGAGCGCGCGGTATCGATCTACACCATGCAGCGGGCTTATTTCGAGAGCCGGCTCTTTGACGAAACTCACTGGGAGCGCTACTTCGACATGCTGGCTGAAAGCCGGATCAACAGCTTCGTGGTTATCTTCGGCTACGAGAACGGCGGATTCATGGCTCCCCTCTATCCCTATTTCTTCGATGTCGAAGGATTTCCCGAAGTCGAACTTGTCGGCATCACCCCGGAGCAGCAGCGAAACAACACCGCCGCCTTTCGGAGAATGATCAAGATCGCGCACGGCCGGGGCATCGACGTCACGGCCGGCATCTGGGACCACATCTACCGGGGCGGGGTGCAAGGCGGCGGAATCGCCGGCGCCTCGGAGAAAGCGGGGCAGAAGGTTCCCGGCCTGGTATGGGGAGTGACGGCGGAGAACCTGGCGGCGTACAACAAAGCGGCGGTCCGGAAACTGCTTGAAGTTTTCCCGGATATCGACGCGCTGCAGTTCCGCATGCACAACGAGTCCGGCTTGAAGCCCGAGGAGATGCCCGCGTTCTGGCACGAGGTGTTTGGAATGATCAAGCGGATGCGCCCCAACGTTCGCGTTGATCTGCGGGCGAAGGAGCTCCCGGACGAGATCATTTACGATGCCCTGGATCAGGGCCTTCAGGCCCGCATTGCCACCAAATACTGGATGGAGCAGATGGGGCTCCCATTCCATCCCACCCACGTCAACCGGCAGAATCAGCACGACCGGCGTCACGGATACGCCGACCTGATGCAATACCCGCAGCGGTACAAGATCCACTGGCGGCTTTGGAACGGCGGAACCACGCGCCTCCTGCTCTGGGGGGACCCGGAATACGTCCGCCGGTTCGTCGCCAGCGCCGGGACTTACGATGGCGACAGCTTCGAGGTGAATGAGATGCTCGCGACCAAGATGCTCGCCGAACCGCACGAACGGCAGCCGCTGGACATCCTGAATCCCGAATACCGGTATTACGACTACGAATTCGAGCGCTACTGGCATTTCTATCAACTGTGGGGCCGCATCGGGTACAATCCGGACGCTTCCGCCGAACTCTGGCGGGACGAGTTCACAAAACGCTTCGGGGCCGGGGCCGGAACGCACCTGATGCAAGGGTTACACCTTGCGAGCCGGGTGCTGCCCAGAATTGTCGCTGCGAGCTATCGCTACGGGCTCTTTCCCACCACCCGCGGCTGGGCCGAGATGACGAGAATGGAAGATTTGCCTCAGTACGCCGCGGACGAGGAGCCCAGCGATGTCCAACAGTTCATGAATGTCCGCGAGCGCGCCCGGAGTATTCTAGAGGGCACGGACACTGCGAAGCGGCGCCCGGAGGACATCAGCCGCTGGTACGAAGCGACCGCCGAACAGATCCTGAAACAGGCCGGCCTGGCCGAGCAGTCGATCGGCGGCAAACGCAGCAAGGAGTTCGTTTCCACGGTCACGGACGTGAAGATCCTCGCGCATCTGGCCAGGTATCACGCACAGCGTCTGCTCGCCGGGGTCCAATACAACCTTTACCAGGAAACTGGCGATCTCTTCGCATTTGACGCGGCGATCCGCCACGAGGAGGACGCCATCGCCGCCTGGCAGGACGTGGTCGATTCCGCCGGCGGCGTCTACAACAAGTACCTTGCATTCGGTGTCCATGACAAGGGGTTCCCCCGCCATTGGAAGGAGGAGATGGGAAGGCTCCGCGACGGGTTGCGGGAATTGGAAGCGGAGCGCCGGCAGGCGGAGCCTCGCGCCGTGGCAGACTCGCCGGCAATTGCACACGTGCCCGTGCGCCGGCTTGGCACGAGCGAACCTCTCCTGCTCGGCGCCACGATTGGCTCCACAGCGGATTTGAAGAGTGTGCACGTCCTGGTCGCGAAGGGTGCGAGTCAGTTCTCCTCCATCCCGATGCAGGCGGCCGGAGATGGTATGTATGAGGCCGAGGTTCCGGCGTTCGAGACGGAATGCGAGGTCCGCTATGTGATTCAAGCCGTCGATTCCGCCGGGAAACGTTCTTCGTATCCGGCGGCAGGTGAAGCGGAACCGGCAGTGGTCGTGGTCACGGACGACCACCGTCCGCCTGAGGTCCGTCTGGAGCGGGCAAGCAGCGCCCGGCCGGGGAAAGATCTCAAAGTGACCGCAAGCGTGTCGGATCCGTCAGGCGTGCGGTGGGTCCGGCTGCGCTACCGGCACGCCACGCAATTCGAGGACTATGCCACCGTGGCGATGGCGGAGAACTCCGCCACCGGCCTTTACGAAGCGCGAATTCCCGGCGGCTTCATTGACGCAAGATGGGATCTGATGTACTTCCTCGAAGCGGTGGACGGCAAGGGCAACGGCCGTATGTACCCGGACCTCGACGACGAGACGCCTTACGTGGTCGTGGAACTGGAGCGCTAGCCGCGCGCTGCACCCCACGCCGCCCGCCTCGACTATACTGTTAGGCAACCTGGACTTTCAGAGGAGGGGCTGGCATGGAAGAGAAACGCCGCCATTTTCTCCGGTCCGTCGCGGGCGCGACGGCCGGCCTTGCAATGACCTGTAATCCCGACGCCGAGGCGCTGGCCGCGGCGGGAGCGCCCCCGCCACCGCAGGGAGCGGCTCCGAACCCGGCCGGCATGCCCATGTTGCGTTTGGGGAAACACTCCGTTTCGCGACTGATCCTGGGCAGCAACCCGATTCACGGTTACTCGCATTTCAACAAGATCCTCAGTAATCACATGACGGACTGGTCCACCGTGGACCACGTCTGCGAACTACTCGACAACTGCGCGAGGCATGGCATCAATACCTGGCAGTTTTCCCATCACGACCGGGCGATGCGTGACCTCAAGGCGCACCGGGAACGGGGCGGGAAGACGCAGTGGATTCTGCTGAGCCACCGCGAAATCGAGGAGGATCACCGCGTGATCAAGGACGTTGTGAAGATGAATCCCATCGGCATCGTCCACCACGGCGGCTCGGCTGAGCGGAAACGGCGCAACGGCGAGACCGGGAAGATCAAAGATTTCCTGAAAGCGGTGCGCGACAGTGGCGTCCTGGTCGGGCTTTCGACCCATGATCCCGACTTCCTGCAACAGTCCGAAGACGAGGATTGGGACGTCGATTTCTACATGGCGTCGCTCTATCACCGCACCCGCAGCGAAGCTGAACTCCGGCAGATCCTGGGCACCAATCCACTGGGCGAGGTCTATCTTCCCGAAGACCCGCCGCGGATGTGCGAGAAGGTCCGGCAGACAGAGAAACCGTGCCTCATGTACAAAGTGCTGGCGGCCGGCCGGCTGATCAGTTCGCCGAAGCAGATGGAGGAGGCGTTCCGGTTCACGCTGCAGAACATCAAGCCGAATGACGGCCTCATCATCGGCATGTACACGCAGTACTCAGATCAGGTGGCCGAGAACGCCGCGCGGGTCATCGACATCTGCTCCCGGCTGAAGGCCTGAGGCCCGGCAGCAGCGGGCCCAGCGGCTAGCCGGCGCCGGCCACCTCTTCCCACTTCACCTCGCGGCGCGAGTAGATCGCCATCCTCCCCATGATTGCCGTGTACATCGCTTCCACCGCGCTGAAGGCCGCGTTTTCAACCTTGCCGGTGCGGGCGCCCGTAACGAACTCGTTCACGGCATCCTGCGTGATGTCGTAGCCGGTGACGGCCTCGGTGGGCGCTTCGGCCGCGTCGGGATCCTTGTAGCCCTTTGGCGGGAGGTTCTCGTCGACGACCTTGTCGTACCAGCGGTAGCCCTGTCTCGAAGTGCTGATGGCTCCCCGCTCGCCGATGAAGGTTTCACCGATGTCCCGGAATCCCTGGGTGGAGAACTGGTTTGCGCTGTAGCTGAGGACAACGCCGTTGGGGTACTCGAACGTCACCGAGAGGCTGTCGAGGATGTCGCCGTAAGTGCGCTGCCGGCGCCCGCCGTAGCCGCTGGCCTTGGCCGGATGCGCACCCATGAACCAGTTGGCTACGTCCAAGTTGTGGCAATCCTGCTCGACGATGATGTCGCCGGAGTAGTCGCGATAGAAGAGCCAGTTGCGCATCTTCTCTTCACTTTCCGGGTGTCCCGTGCGCAGCGGGAGGTCACCGGCCATCCAGGCGCCGCGGATCATGAGAATCTCGCCAAGTTTGCCGGAGCGCACAATGTGGTGCGCGGTGCGGTAATCCTTCCCATATCGCTGCTGGAAATCCACCGAAATACGCTTCGACTCGTCCGCCCGCCGGGCGGCGGCCAGCATGCGGCGGCAACCTTCCGGATCCACCGCGACCGGCTTTTCCATGAAGATATGTTTGCGCGCCTCGACGGCCGCCTCGAACTGCTCCGGCCGAAGGTGCGGCGGAGTCGCCAGCAGTACAGCGTCGAGGTCCGAGTTGAGCATCTCGTCGAAGTTCTTGTAGGCGGAGGCTTGCGGGAACTGCTGTTTGCCCGCTGCCAGCATGTCGTCGTGGATATCGCAGACTGCGGCGACGCGTGCGTTCGGATTTTCGGCAAAATAGGCGGCGTCAAAGGTCCCCCGGCGCCCGCAGCCAACAAGGCCCACGGCAAGGGCGGAGTTCGCAGCAGTTCCAAAAACTGTTTGGGGACGGGCGGCCAGAAGTCCGATGCCGGCGGCCGTGGACGTCTTTACGAATTCGCGTCGAGATGAGTTCGGCGTCATGATCCTCTCCTTCGGTGATCATCATGCCTCTATCTGCGGTGAAGAGCAAGTTCCGGCCTAAGGTTGTTCCCGTCCCTACCGGATTTTCTCGATTCGCCCGGCCGCTAGCAGGAAGGACACCGCCAGCAAATAAACCCCTCCGGCGTAGACAAACGCCGGCGCGTAGCCGGTGCGGTCCACCGCCCAGCCGATGAGCGGCTGGGATGCGGCGCCCAGTAGCGTGCCCGCGGCGCCTGTCATTCCGTAGAGCAGAGCCACGTGCCGCCGCGGAGTGATTTCAGTGATCACCGTGTGTATGTTGGAGGACCACGACTGGTGGCCGAACAGGGCGACGCTCACCAGCGACAACGCGACTACCGGTCCGGCGACGAAATAGGTGAGACCGCCGAGCATGCAGAGAAAGGCCGATGGAATCAGGATCGCCTTTCTGGCCCCATTCACTGACCAACCGCGGCGTATGAGCCCGCTGCTGGCCCATGCTCCGGCCAGAGCTCCGAGGTCGGAGAAGAAGTAGGGGATCCACAAGACGCGGCCCACCAGCCCCAGGTCGAACCCCCGCACTTCCTGGAAATAGCCGGGGATCCAGAACAGATAGAAGTACCAGGCGGAATCGGTGCAGGCGCGCGCGGCGAGGGTGAACCAGTACTTCCGGCGGCGCAGGACTCGCCCGAGCGGCGTCTCGGGTTCGCCGCCCAGATCGTCCACATCCATGCGACGTCCCGGAGCCGGATCGCTTGAGCCGTATTCGGCGCGTATGCGCCGGTGGAGCGCCAGCCAAGCCGGAATCAGCAGCGCGCCAAGCGATCCTGTGATGAGGAAAGCGGCGCGCCAGCCATATCGCAAGGTGATCCACGCTACGACCGGCGGCGTGATGAGGGTTCCCACGCTGACGCCGCAGAGGAGTATGCCGACCGCCTTGGCGCGGTTCTTGGGGCCGAACCAATCGGCGGCGCCGCGCATCGCCGTTGGGTAGAAACCACCTTCGCCGATCCCGAGCAAAGCACGAAACAAACAGAGCGATAGCAGGCTTCGCGCGGCCGCATGCAACGCGTTGGCGACTGACCAGAACGCCACGGTAATCACGAAGGTCCGCCGGTATCCGAGCCAGTCTGCCACTCGCCCGCCAGAGATGTAGAAAACCGCGTACGCCACGAGGAACGCGTTCACCGCCAGCCCGTAGTCCGCGTTGCTGAGGCCGAGCTCCCGCCGAATCTGCGGCATCACGACGCCGAGAACGCTGCGGTCCATGTAATTCAGCACCGATCCGAGAAACAGCAGCGCGACAACGAACCAGGCGAAACGGGCGGGTTGGGCGGAAGCGGACATCGGATAGGGAACAGTGTACGTCCAGTGGCAAGCGAATCCCTAGCCTTAGCATGGTAAAGTGACCGCATTGGACTAGAGGTAGAGAATCATGACGGACCGGGAGAGAATGCTGGCGGCCATCCGTGGCGAGATTCCGGACCGGGTCCCGTTCGTCCCCCGGCTCGAGTTCTGGCACCGCGCGCACTGCCGCGATAACACCATGCCGGCGGATCTGGAAGGGCTGACTCTAATGGAGATAGCAGACCGCTTGGGCGTCGGCTACTACTCCGTAATCCCGGATTTTACAAGGCAGGTCGAGGAACTCGACATGCTCGATTACGGGCTAGGCATCTTCCGCCTGCCGTCGCTGCTGTTCGAGCCGGTTCTCCATGATGTCGAACGCAAGGTAGTTCGCCGCGGCCGCGAGACTGTGGTGGAATACCACACTCCGAAAGGCTCTATCCGCACGGCCACCGTCATGACAGACGAGATGCTCGCCGCTGGCGTCTCAGTACCGTGGCGCACGCAGTACCCGATCGAGAAATTGGAAGATTTCGCCGTGATCGGCCACATTTACTCCCATCTCGAACTTGTGCCGCGTCTCGAGCGTTACGAGGAACAGAAGCAGGAGACCGGTGACCGCGGGATTGTAGTCGCCTGGCTCTCCGGCTCCGCTTGTCCGATTCACCACATCATGCGGGAGCTGATGCCGGTCGAACAGTTCTTCTACGCGCTCAACGACTATCCCGACAAGGTCTTTCAGCTCGCCGAGGAGATGGAGCCGCACTACCACCAGTTGCACGAGATCGGCGCAGCGTCGGGCGCGGAGGTTGTCTACTTGGGCGGCAACTACGATGACGCCATCACCTACCCGCCCTTCTTCCGGGAACACATCCTTCCTCCCTTGCGCGGCTATGCGGAGGAGTTGCACGACAAAGGCAAGTACCTTTTGACCCATACGGACGGGGAAAACCGCCGGCTGATTCCGCTCTATCTCGAAACCGGATTTGACATCGCCGACTCCGTCTGTCCCCACCCGATGACGCGCCTGACCCTGAAGGAACTGCTCGAGGCATTCCGGGACCGCATCACGCTCATGGGCGGGATTCCCTCCATCTGGCTTTGCCGGGACAGCTTTTCGGCCGCCGCCTTCCGCAAGTCTGCTGACGACCTGGCCGAACGGTACGCCCGCCATCCCCGCTTTATTCTCGGGGTTAGCGACATGGTCACCGCGGACGCCGAGTGGGACCGGCTGCGCTACCTCGCGGACACACTGAATGCGGCCGCGTAGCCCAAACTGGTACGTACAATCGGATTGAAGCAACCAGCAACCGGGAAGTTGAATCATGACCACTCCACGACGCTCTTTCCTTCAAGGCCTGATGGCCGCCACGGCCGCGGCGCAGTCCCCGCAAACCGCGGGCCGGGCGGCGGACGCGGACATCGGCAGCCTTTACTTCGAGATTGAACG
Source organism: uncultured Solibacteraceae bacterium (assembly GCA_964468205.1). GTDB lineage: Bacteria > Acidobacteriota > Terriglobia > Bryobacterales > Bryobacteraceae > CAWELS01. Next base: position 68,407 of record CAYXVG010000011.1, read on the forward strand.
TATTGCCAAAGAGTCCGCCTACCCGCTCAGTTTTCTCTCTGGCAATCATGCGAGCCCCGAGGCCTATCGCACGGCCGCGCGGAAGAAGGTGTTGGAACTCTTTCACTACGAGCCGGAGCCGGTCTCCCCCGAAGCCACGGCAACAGAGAGATGGGAGCGCGAAGATCACATCCAGGAGAGAGTGCTCTTCAACACCGCACCATGGTTTCGCATCCCGGCGTACGTTCTCATCCCCAAGGGCTTTCGCGGCCCCCGGCCGGCGATCGTCGATCTGCACTCCCATGGCGGCATGTTCGTCTTCGGCAAGGAGAAGGTGATGCCGATGCCCGGCGGCGACCATCCCTCGATAAGCGAATACCGGCAGCGGAACTACGGCGGTCGGTCCACTTCGCTCGAGTTGTGCCGGCGCGGCTACGTCGTCATCTCGGCCGATGCTTTCTACTTCGGCGAGCGCCGCACCATCCACGGCGATACCGCGGAGTATGGGACCGACCCCTCGAAGTATTCGGCGGCCGACGTCCGGGAACTGAACCGGCGGGCCGCCCGGGGTGAATCGACGCTCGTCAAAAGCCTGTTTTGGGCGGGCGTCACCTGGCAGGGCATTGTGCACTGGGACGATATCCGGACGGTCGACTATCTGGTCAGCCGGCCCGAGGTGGACCCGGAACGCATCGGCTGCCTCGGCATCTCGATGGGCGGGGACCGCACCGACTATTTGGCCGGGCTCGATCCGCGGATCGGTTGCGCCATCTCCATCGGATGGATGTCAACTCTGCGGCCCATGGTGCGCGCTCATGTGGATACCCATAGCTTCGTCCATTACCTGCCAGGCTTGGCCCACTACCTCGATCTGCCAGACCTGCTTGGCTGTATGGCGCCAAAGCCGCTGATGGTTCAGTACTGCACGCACGATCCTCTGTACCCGCTCGACGGCATGAAGGAATCGGAGCGGAAACTGCACGCCATCTACGAGCAGGCTGGCGCCGCGGGCGCTATCGACACTCGCTTCTACGATGAGCGTCATACCTTCAGCCGCGAAATGCAGGAGCACGCATTCGCATTCCTGGACCGCCATTTGCAGCCTTGACCAGATGGGGCGCCCTGGGGAGCTTGTGCCGTCCAGGCGTGACATCGCCCCCGCCGCTTCCTGTAGTTGGGGCAAGAACGGATTGGATCGCCGGCCATTTCGCGAGCGGCCGCCGAGTGGAAAGACACAACACGGTTTCAGCCGAGTTTCCGTCCGGTTGCGTGTTTTCGATAGACTGAAATCATGCGGTGGTTAACAGCACTCTTGGTTGCGGTGCTTCTAGTGGGATTTGCACCGCCGGTGACAGCGGACGCCCCATCGGATGACGAAATCCGGGACAGGCTGATGATCAAACTTGCCGGGGACCGCGATGTCCGGGGAACACAGATTACGGTAGAAGTGAAAGACGGCGTGGTGACCCTATCGGGAGAAGTCTTCAACGAAAAGGCGAAGAAACGCGCCGAGAAGATGAGCCGGAAACACAAAGGCGTCGAAAAGGTCATCAATAATCTAACCGTCGCGCCAAGCTAGCGGGCATTCTCCCGCTCCCGATTTCCCTCCGGCGAGTTGAGCTGCCGGAGCGGCCAAATGATAGATTGGTGCATTGTCACTGAGCCAGTACAATGCGCCTGAACACCTACCTCGCCCGCAGTACAATTGTCGCCGCTCTCGGCGGTCTTCTCTTTGGTTTCGATACGGCGGTCATCGCGGGCGCCACGAGCGCTCTTAAGGACCTGTTCGGCCTCACGCCCGGCCTGCTCGGATTCACAGTATCCGTCGCGCTATGGGGCACAGTGGCCGGTTCGGTTTTGGCCGGGTGGCCCGGAGACCGTTTCGGCCGCCGGGACAGCCTGCGTATCATGGCCGTGCTGTTTTTCGTTTCGGCCGCCGGGTGCGCCTTCGCCTGGGACTGGTATTCACTGCTCTTCTTCCGTTTCATCGGCGGGCTCGGCGTGGGCGGCGCCTCCGTGCTCGGGCCGATGTACATCGCCGAAATCGCGCCGGCCCGCTGGCGGGGGCGGCTAGTGGGGTTCTTTCAGTTCAATATCGTCTTTGGCATTGTTCTGGCCTATTTCTCGAACTACTTGGTGGGACTGGCCGGTTTCGGAGAGTTCGAATGGCGCTGGAAACTCGGTCTCGAGGCTCTTCCCGCCGCCCTGTTCTTCGTGATGCTGTTCGGCATCCCGCGCAGCCCGCGGTGGCTGGTGAAACAGCGGCGTATCGACGAAGCCCGCGATGTACTCGTCAGAACCGGCGAGCCGGAGGTGGAAAGCGAACTGCACGACATCATTGAATCCATCGACGCGGAGCATCACCACGGCCGCGAGCCTCTTTTCCGCTGGAAGTACCGGGTTCCGATCTTTCTGGCCGTCTCCATTGCCGCGTTTAACCAGCTCACCGGCATCAACGCGATTCTGTACTACCTCAACGACATTTTCGCGGAAGCCGGGTTCGACAAGGTGTCGAGCGACCTGCAGACCGTGGCGGTCGGTTCCACAAACATCGTGGCCACCATCATCGCCATGGCGGTAATCGACAAAGTGGGGCGGAGGGCCTTGATGTTGATCGGCTCAGTGGGCACGGCCGTATGCCTCGGAGGGATCGCCGCCGTCTTCCTTACCCAGCAGCATCAGGGCAAACTCGTTTACCTCCTGGTGGGCTACATGATGTTTTTTGCATCATCCCAGGGGGCGGTGATCTGGGTCTATATCAGCGAAGTGTTCCCGAACCGGGTCCGCGCCAAGGGCCAAAGCCTGGGCAGCTTCACGCACTGGATGGCAAACGCCATCATTTCCGGAACGTTCCCGATGGTGGCGGCGGCCTCCGGCGGCTACCCGTTTGTCTTCTTCGCGGCCATGATGGTGTTTCAGTTCTTTGTGGTGCTTTTCCTTTATCCCGAGACAAAGGGCGTGACGCTCGAACAGATGCAGAAGAAGCTGGGGATTTCGTAGCGGCCGGGGAGGCGCGGTGGGCCTCCCCGTTGCGGTTGATCAGACTTTATCCGGAACGACGTACGGAGCCCGGTAGTCGCGGGAGAGCATCTTGTCGGCCTCGGGGTCGCTCTTGAACCGTTCGGAGGCGGGGTCGAAGTGCAATACGCGCTCCAGGCGGTAGGCGATGTTGCCGAGGTGGGCGAGCGCCGAGGAAAGGTGAGCCGTCTCCACGGGGCCGTGTTGATCCGAGGTCTTGCGGCTGCGGACGGCCTTGATGAAGTTAGCGTAGTGATCGCCCTCCTCCTTGCGCTTCGGTCCCGGCTCGCGCTTCTGACCGAAGTAGACCTCGTAGGTGTGATAGCCCTTGACGAGCATCACGCCTTTCTCGCCGTAGAAGATGTTCCCGACGCCGACGCCGTCCTCGGTGTTCGTGCACCAGTGGCGAACCTCGAACTGGATCATCTTCTTCTCCGCGGGGAAAAGGTAGGAGGAGCTGAGCACCTCGGGGCACTCCTTGTCGTCGTCCCAGAGAAACTTTCCGCCCATGGCCGTGATCTTCGATGGCAACTTCTCAAGGCCTAATCCCCACATGCACATGTCGGTTTCGTGAATGCCCTGGTTGCCGACATCGCCGTTTCCATAGTCCCAGTGCCAGTGCCAGTTGTAGTGGACGTAGCGCTTCGAGAACGGGCGTTTCGGGGCCGGACCGGCCCATAGATCGTAATCGAGGCCGTCGGGAACCGGCGCGGTCGGGTTCTTGCCGATGGAAGGCCGCCAGCGGAAGACGAGCCCGCGGGACATGTACACGTTGCCGATGATGCCGTCGTTGAGCATCTGCACTGCTTCCCGCAGGGCCGGCGAACTGCGCAGTTGGACCCCATGTTGGACGATGCGTCTGTATTTGTGCGCCGCCTCCACCATCTTCCGGCCTTCGTAGATGTTGTGGGAGCCCGGCTTTTCCACATAGACGTCCTTGCCCGCCTGGCAAGCCCAGATTGTGGCCAGCGAGTGCCAGTGATTGGGCGTGGCGACGCTGACAGCGTCGATGTCCTTGCGCTCAAGGACCTTGCGCAGATCTTGCTCGATCTCGAACTGCTTGTTGTATTTGTCGCCGAACTCCTTGGCCCGCTGGCGGGCGACGTTCAAATCCGGGTCGCAGAGAACGGCCACCTCTACATTCGGCAGCGGCTGCAAACCGTTGATATGGTCTTTGCCGCGGCCATTGACGCCGAGGACCGCCACCCGGATCGTGTCGTTCGCCGAAGCGGCCTTGGTTTTGATCCGCGTGGCCGCCAACGCGCCGGTGGTGAAGAGAAAGTGTCTACGGGTGCTCATAAAGAGTGCTCCTGGAATCGCCCGGGAATAATGAGGCGATCCGCTTTTTCTTGTGTCTTGATTCTATCAGTCTGGGTTGAATCCACGCCACGGCAATGAAAATAACAGCGTTAGCCCTGAAGAGACAGAACGGTTCTGCCGAATAAGCTACCAAGAACGGGAGATTCGCGGCATGAAATGCCTATATTGTGGAGAGAAGCTACCGTGGCTGCAGCGGCTGAAGAACGAGAAGTTCTGCTGCGCCGAACATCATGTGCAATTTGTCAAGGCGCAAGACACGCATGCTTTCTCAGAGCTGATGAAGCGGCAGAGCGGCGCCGGGGCCAGACCAGCCGTACCTCAGCACGAGCCAGAAATGGAGCCTGCGGAGCCTGAACCCGAGGCGGCCGCCGCATCCTTTGGTTCGGAAGCGGCGTGGAGTAGTGAGTCGGAGGAAGCGGCCGTGGAGGGAGCCGGCGAGAACGCGGGGATCCGGCGCCAAGACCTTCCCGAGACAATGGAGCAATTCGATCCAATAACAGAGCCGGAATCGGCACGGGAAGCCGGCGAATCGCTGGAAGAGCGCTACGCCCGATTCCTATCCCTCGTGGAGTCCGAACGCCACTACTACCAGGAATTGATTGAGCAGTTGCCCGCGGGTGTCGCCGTGATCGGCCGGAACATGAAGATTCTGTACTCGAACCGCGCCTTCCGGCAGCTTCAGTCCGGGGAAGAGGAGGCCGCCTCGGCTGGGCGGATCTCGGTAACGTCCGAGGAAGTGCGCGTCACCATTCGGTCTCTCCTCGATGGAAACGGCTCGGGAGACAGGCTGGTGGCGGTCGGGAACCCGGACGAGCGGGTCTGCTTGAAACGGATTCCTGTCCTTTCCGAAGACGGCGAGTTGGAATCCGGTGTGATGGTTTTCGCGGCGCTGGACGTCGTGGCCACCGCAGCGGTGGGGTGAAGATCACGAGGGAAGAACGGCCTATGCTGGAGCATTCCATCGTCAACTCAAAATCACGATGTCTCCACTGCAACCGGAGGCTCTCGTGGATACAACTGCTGCGGCACCAGCGGTTTTGTTCCGAGGCCCACCATCAGGCGTATCTCGCACAGCACGAGCAGCTCGCGATGGCGGAGCTAACGAAGGACGGAGCCAAGCAACCCGAAGATCCACCCCGGAAGACCAGCCAAGACGCCTCGCGAAAATCACTGCGGAAACTGAAAGACGCCGTCGGAACGAGCAGTAGCGAAAGGCCAGCCCGGTCCCCGCAGCGAATCCCGCAGACGCCGGCGGTTTTCTACGAGCATCTTCTGAACCATCTGCCGGGTGGGGTGGCGGTCTATCACGAGGACGGAACCCCGGTCTATTTCAACGAAACCTACCGGGCCATCTGGTCCGAGACCGGCGGGACAGAGCCGGCGAAGGTCCGAGCCGCCGTGAAGAAGGCATTCTCCGGCAGCCTCGCCGGGAAAGAATTGCGCATCGTACTGAAGCCCGGGAAGGGCGGTACCGTCCGGCTCAAGCTCGCACCGCTTCCGCCCCTCGACGGCGAGGCGCCACAGTTGGTGGTCTTTGCAATGCGAGTGATGCCGGCCGGACCCCACCGCAATACACCCGCCAAGGCCAAGGCGCCTGTCGCCTGACCGCACACTCAATTGGCCCCACCGCCCGCGCGCGGAGTACACTGAGCGGAGTATGGCGCTCGACGTTGCGATTCTGGGTTCGGGGAACATTGGCACCGACTTGATGGTTAAGGTCCTGCGGACCTCCCAAATCCTCAGACTCACAGCGCTCGCGGGAATCGATCCCGTCTCGGAAGGACTCGCGAGAGCGAGCCACCTCGGTGTGGCCACAACCCATGAGGGATTGGACGGTCTTGCGAGGATGCCGGCTTTCCGCGACGTGCGCATCGTTTTCGACGCCACCTCCGCCAAAGCGCATCTCCGGCATGCACCCGCTCTGGAGGCGGCCGGAAAAATCGCCGTCGATCTCACCCCGGCGGCCATCGGGCCCTACGTCGTACCGGTCGTGAACCTCGATGAGCATCTGACCGCGCCCAATGTGAGCATGGTGAGCTGCGGAGGACAGGCGACCATTCCGGTTGTGGCCGCCGTGGGCCGGGTTACGCCGGTCTACTACGCGGAGATCGTGGCCTCGATCGCCAGCAAGAGCGCGGGCCCGGGAACGCGCGCGAATATCGACGAGTTCACGCGGACCACTGCCACCGCCGTCGAACAGGTGGGCGGGGCTGCGAAGGGCAAGGCGATCATCATTCTAAACCCGGCCGAGCCGCCCCTCATCATGCGCGACACGGTAATCTGCCTGACCGGGGAGGCCGATACCGGAGCGATCCGCGCGTCGGTAGAAGCGATGGTAGCCCAGGTACAGGAGTACGTTCCGGGATACCGCCTGAAGCAAGAGGTTCAGTTCGACGACGTTGGACCGCTGCGAATTCCCGGGCAAGGCGACCTCTCCGGGGTCAAGACAACGGTCTTCCTGGAAGTGGAGGGAGCCGGACACTACCTGCCGCGGTACGCCGGCAATCTGGATATCATGACCTCGGCGGCCTTGGCGACAGCGGAACGGCTGGCCCAGCGGCGGAGACTGGCATGAGCCCGGCGAACCGCGAGGACACGCGAATGAAGACCTACATACAGGACGTTACCCTGCGCGACGGGATGCACCCGATCCGCCACCAGTACTCGCTCGAACAGGTGCGGATCATCGCCGCGGCCCTGGACCGCGCGGGAGTGGACGCCATCGAGATCTCGCACGGCGACGGGCTCGCCGGCTCCAGCTTCAACTACGGATTCGGCGCGCACTCCGACGCCGAGTGGATCGCCGCCGTGGCCGAAGTGGTGGAGCGGGCGGCGGTGACGGCGCTCCTCCTCCCGGGCATCGGGACCATCGATGACTTGAAGGAGGCGCACAACGCCGGCGCCCGCAGCGTTCGCATCGCCACTCACTGCACGGAAGCCGACATCGCACGGCAGCACATGGAATGTGCGCGCGGGTTGGATATGGACGTCGCCGGGTTCCTCATGATGGCGCATATGATCGGCCCGGAAGAACTCGCCGCGCAGGCGAAGCTCATGGAGAGCTACGGCGCGCACTGCGTCTACGTCACGGACTCGGCCGGAGCGCTGGTGATGGAAGGCGTGGCGGAGCGCTTCATGGCCTTCGACCGCGTCCTCAAGCCCGAGACCGGACGGGGGATGCACGCGCATCACAACCTTTCGCTCGGCGTCGCGAACTCCGTGGTCGCCATCCGGCATGGCGCCACGCGCGTGGACGCCTCGCTCGCCGGCATGGGCGCCGGGGCGGGAAACACGCCGCTCGAAGCGCTGATTGCGGTGATGGACCGGATGGGCATGGAGCATGGCTGCAACCTCTTCGCCTTGATGGATGCGGCCGACGATCTCGTCCGGCCGCTGCAGGACCGGCCGGTGCGGGTGGATCGCGAATCCCTCTCTCTCGGCTACGCCGGCGTCTACTCGAGTTTCTTGCGGCATTCCGAGGCGGCGTCAAAACGCTATGGCATCGACACGCGCGAGATTCTGGTTGAACTTGGGAAGCGGCGCATGGTCGGAGGGCAGGAAGACATGATCGTGGATGTCGCGCTTGACCTGAAAAAGCGCGCTGAATGAAGATTTCAGAGGAAGGGTAAATATGGCCAGGGGACCGATTACGGAAGAGGAGCTCGCCTGTTACCGTGAACAGGGGTATACGCTTGCGCGGGCGATGTTTGACGCCGAAGAGATCGGCCTGCTTCGCCGCGCGGCGAAGGAGGACCGTGCGCTAGACGAACACGCCTATGCGGTGTCCGATGGAGAAGGAGGCCAGATCCGCCTTTCGCTGTGGAACCATCCGGGCGACGGCATCTACGGGATGTTCGCCCGCTGCCGCAGGATTGTCGATTCCGCGGAGCGGCTGCTGAACGGCGAGGTCTACCACTATCACTCGAAGATGATCATGAAGGAGCCGCGAGTGGGCGGAGCCTTTACCTGGCATCAGGATTACGGCTACTGGTACCAGAACGGCGTACTCTTCCCGCTCTTGGCGAGTTGTTTCATCGCCGTCGATCCCGCCATGCGGGAGAACGGCTGCCTCCAGGTTATCCGGGGCTCACATCAACTGGGACGCATTGACCATGTGCTCAGTGGAGAGCAGGCCGGCGCCGACAAGGATCGAGTGAACGAAATCCTCAAAGTGCTCCCCTTGGACTATGTCGAAATGGATCCCGGCGACGCTCTATTCTTCCACTCGAACCTTCTTCACCGGAGCGATCGGAACGAGTCGGAGAATCCGCGCTGGTCGATGATCTGCTGTTACAACGCGGCGCGGAATAACCCGTACAAAGAGTCGCATCACCCGCGCTACACGCCGCTCGTGAAGGTGGAGGACACCGCGATTCGCGAGGTCGGCGTCAAACGGTTCAGTGACGACTCGTCCGATGTGGCGTGGCTGCGTCCGGACGCGGACGAGAGTGCGCGCAGTTTGACGGAGAGCCGCGGCCGGCCGGAAGGCGGCGGCCGGTAGCGCTTGCCCGCGGCGAATTCCGGGAAGCGGCAGATAGCCGAGGAGAGGAAGGTGAAATGATCCGGAACACGAATGACGGCAGCGGTTCCGAGCCCAGGATGCGCTGCTACATGAACCTGATGGCCTTGGAGGATCTGCCGCCGTTCTCGGCCGGTCCGAAGAAGAAGGATCCTGCCTACCGCCTGAAAGCCACCCGCAAGGCCGGCTACGAAGGAGTGCAGTTCATCCAGCCGGTGAGCCAGGAGGAGATTGCGGTGTGCGAAAAGCTTGGCCTGGGCCGCTGCAGCCTCGGCCGGGTAAACGAGCCCGGCGAGGCCGAGGAACTCGCCAGCCGGTTCAGTGATGAGGGGCAGGAGTGCGGCACATTGCATCTTGGCTGGGGGCTCGAAGACGACGACGAGGCGGCAAGGCTGATCGAAGCGGTGTTGACCGCATCGGAGAAGTACGATATTCCGCTGTATGTCGAGACGCACCGGGCGACGATATTCCAGGACAACTGGCGGACACTGCAGTTCGTGGAGCGTTTCCCGGAGTTGCGCTTCAATGGCGATTTTTCCCACTGGTACACGGGGCTGGAGATGGTCTACGGCGGCTTCGAGAGGAAGCTCGACTTCATGGCGCCAGTGGTAGAACGCGTCCGGTTCCTGCACGGCCGCATTGGCAGCCCGGGCTGCATGCAGGTACCCGTTTCCATCGAAAAACAGGACGACCAGCCTTACGTAGACCACTTCCGCACGATGTGGACCCGGGCCTTCCGGGCCTTCCTCGACACCGCCACGGCCGGCGACTATATCCTCTTCGTGCCGGAGTTGCTTTCGCCCAGGATCTTCTACGAACGCGTCTTTCCGGTAGTTGGGGAAATGCGCGAGGAGAGCGACCGCTGGTTGCAAGCGCTCGTTCTGCGATCGATCGCCCAGGAGTGTTTTGCCTTGGCCAAGGAGAAGGAATTCGATTAACAAAGGCTAATGAGACAAACAAATACGTTATTGATTCTCACGGTGTTGGCGCTGATGGCCGGATGCGGAACAGCAGAGCGGCCACCCAATATCCTGTACATTATGACCGACGATCATGCGGCGCACATGATGTCGGCTTACGGGAGTGAAATCGCCTCGACGCCCAACCTCGACCGCATCGGGCGCGAGGGAGTGCGCTTCACGAACGCCTTCGTCACCAACTCCCTCTGCGCTCCGAGCCGCGCTGTTCTGCTTACCGGGAAGTACAGCCATAAGAATGGGAAGCTCGACAACCAAACGGAGTTTGACGGTTCCCAGCAGACCTTCCCCAAGCTACTACAGGCGGCCGGCTACCAGACCGCGATGATAGGCAAGTGGCATTTGAAAAGCGAGCCCGAGGGCTTCGACTACTGGAACGTGCTGCCCGGCCAGGGGCGCTATCACAACCCGGTGCTGATCGAGATGGGAGAGGAAAAGAAGCACGACGGCTACGTCACCGACATCATCACCGGCATCGCGCTCGGTTGGCTGGACCGCCGGGACCCGGCGAAGCCATTCGCGCTGCTGTACCATCACAAAGCGCCGCACGGACCCTGGGAGCCGGACGACAAGCACGTGCCGATGTTCGCGAACGAGACGATCGCGAAGCCCGATACCTTTGACGACGGCCTCGAAGGCAGGGCCGAGCCGGTGCAGGCCGTCAACAGCATGATGGTCCCCACGATGCTCGAGCGCTTCATTCGCTGGCAGGCCCCCACCAAACCGGTGCCGGATGAGTCGCTGCCGCTTGAGGAGAAGCGCGAGCAAGTTTACCAGTCCTACGTAAAGGACTATATGCGTGTGATGGCGTCAGTGGATGAGAACGTCGGCCGGGTTCTGGACTACCTGGACGAGAACGGGCTGGCGGAGAACACGGTGGTCATTTACACCAGTGACAACGGCATGTTCGTGGGCGATCACAGCCTGTTCGACAAGCGGCTGATGCACGAGGTATCGCTCCGGCTCCCGCTCGTCGTCCGCTACCCGAAGGAGATCGCCGCCGGCTCGACCACGGATGCCTTTGCGCTCAACGTCGACTATGCCGCCACCATGCTCGACTACGCCGGGGTTCCGGTTCCGCCGGACATGCAAGGACGCAGCCTCCGGCCGCTCCTCACCGGCGAGCAGCCTGCTGACTGGCGGCAGTCAGTCTATTATCACTACTACGAGCATCCGAGCGGGCACAACGTGGCGAAGCACTACGGCGTCCGTACGGAGCGGTACAAACTGATTCACTACTACGAGGAAGACGTCTGGGAGTTGATTGACCTCCAGGAGGACCCGCACGAGTACAAGAACCAGTATGCGGAGGCGCGATACGCCGGGGCGATCGAGGAGCTGAAGGCGGAACTGAATCGCCTTCGCACTGAGCTGGAAGTGGTGGAATAGGCGGAAACCGGCGGTCCGGCCGCCGCGCGGCACTAGCAGCGAATGAGTTTCCCCTCGCCGCCCAGCTTGTACCGCCGTCCCCGCCATTGAATGGAATTGCCGAAAAGGGCTGCCGCCCAGCTCAAGAAGGCGAGGATGTCCTGGAACGGCAACCAGAACCACCACCGGGGGAACAGCGGGTCATGGAGTGCGTTCAGCGCCGTGGCATAAGCGGCCGCGTACCTCATGACAAGAGCGAGAATTCCCACGGGCCATAGCCCCGGCGCAACACCGGTCATCAGCGCCGCCAGCGGGACCGGATAGGTGAATAGCTGTCCGAAGTAACCGGCGGGCCGCGAAAAACGGGCGCCGCGCTGCCACATTACGCGGTGCTTGATGTTCTTGAGAAACGGCTGGCTGCCAATCCGGTGCTCGATCACATATCCCGACAATTCGGTGTCATAGCCGGCTTCGGCGATGTATTTGCCAATAAGAAAATCATCGATGTAGGAGTCTCCGACGCGCGACATCCAGCCGATCTTCTCGAGCGCCTCCTTCCGCACCACCATCGTCGGGCCGACTCCGAATCTCATCCCCTCCAGCATGCGGGCCACCAGAATGCCGGACATGAACTCCGTGTTCATGCCGATGGCCTCCAGGCGCGTCCAGAAACTCGAGCCCGGAACCGCGCGGTAGGGGCAAGTAATGCAGCCGGTGTTGGGATCGGCGAACTCGCCGGCGAAGACCCGCAGCATGCCGGGGGTGACGCGGATGTCGGAATCCGACATCACCAGCAGATCGTGCGCCGCCAGCTTGGCCATGGTCTCGAGGCAGTGGTCCTTGGGGTTCGAGTAGGGCGAGTCGCCGGCCATCACGATTCGCGAGGGGACGCCGGGAAACTCAGCCCGAATTCGTTCGGCGACCGGAAGCGCGGGATCTCCGGGATGGTCGATTCCCAACAGCACTTCGAACTCTGGATAGTCCTGGCGGAAGAAGGATCGCAGGTTTTCATCGAGCCCGTCGTCCAGGCCGTGCAGGGGCTTCAGAATCGAGAACGGCGGTGCGGGCGGCGGATCGGCCGGCACGGAGCGCCGGTCCCGCAGGTACCGGCGGACCGCAAACACCACCATGGCGCAATACACGATGGAGCCTGTCACCAGCGCGGCCAGCAGTCCCGTCAGGACGAGCTTCATCAGCCTAAGCCGTCACTCGGACGGGACCTTCGAGTCGATCAGCGACTGGGCTTCCCGGATGAAATCGGCCACGCTTTTGGCGCCCTGGTCACCGTGCTTCCGGTTGCGAACCGAGACAGTGCCCTGTTCGGCTTCCCGGTCACCGACGACCAGCATGTACGGAATCTTCTGTAACTGCGCTTCGCGGATCTTGAAGTTGACCTTCTCCTTGCGGTCGTCGAGCTCGGACCGCAGCCTCGCGGCTTTGAGCTGCGCAGTGACTTCGCGGGCGTAATCGAGAGTGCGGTCAGTGATCGGCAGCACCTTCACCTGCACCGGAGCGAGCCACAGCGGAAACGCTCCGGCGAAGTGTTCGATCAGGATCCCGAAGAAGCGCTCCACCGAACCGAATAGCGCCCGGTGGACCATCAGCGGCTCGTGCGCCTTGCCATCTTCGGCGATGTACTCCATCTGGAAGCGGCCGGGCAGGTTGAAATCGAACTGAATCGTGGAAAGCTGCCACGTGCGGCCGATCGCGTCCACCAGCTTGACGTCGATCTTTGGGCCATAGAAGGCGGCCTCGCCGGCCACGACTTTGGCGTCCAGCTTGCAGCGTTCGCACGCGTTTCGCAGCGCCTTCTCGGCCAGCGCCCACTGGTCTTCGGAGCCCAGGTACTTGCCGCGGTCGCCGGGGTCCCAGGTAGACAGCTCAGCCGAGTAGTCGTCAAACCCGAAGGCGTGCAGCGTATCGAGCGCGAATTGCAAACAACCCACGATTTCATCTTCGATCTGTTCCGGCGTGCAGAATATATGGGCGTCGTCTTGCGTGAAGCCGCGCACGCGCAGCAGGCCGTGCGTGACGCCGGAGAGCTCATGACGGTACACCGTGCCGAGTTCGGCCATGCGGATCGGCAGATCGCGGTAGCTCCGCAGGCGATCCTTGTAGATGAGAATGTGGAACGGACAGTTCATCGGCTTGAGCTGGTATTCCGCGTCCTCCATCTCCATGCGCTTGAACATGTCGTCGGCGTAGTAGTCGTAATGGCCGGAGGTCTTCCAGAGCTCCGAACGGGCGATGTGGGGCGTGTAGACCGGTGCATAACCGCGCGCGATGCACTCGTCGCGCATCCAGTCTTCCATGATCTTCCGGACGATGCCGCCGTTCGGGTGGAAGAAGGATAGCCCCGGACCACCGAGTTCCTGGATGCTGAAGAGCTCCAGTTCCCGGCCGATCTTGCGGTGGTCGCGCTTCTTCGCCTCTTCGAGCTGCTGCAGATACTCGTTCAGGTCCTTCTTCGAGAAGAAAGCCGTGCCGTAGATGCGCTGCATCTGCTGGTTGCCGGCGTCGCCTTTCCAGTAGGCTCCGGCGATTGAGAGCAGCTTGAATGCTTTGATCCGTTTGGTGGTCGGAACGTGGGGGCCGCGGCAGAAGTCGATGAAGTGGTTGCCGAGAGTGTATTCGCTGAAGACGTCACCGGCCTTCTCGCTAATGAGCTCGCACTTCATCTCCTCGCCCATCTCGCCATACTTTCGCAGCCCCTCGGACTTCTCCGTCATCGTGCGGCCATAGGGAAGGCCCTGCTTCTGCAGCTCCCACATCTTGGCCTCGATCTTTTCAAGATCCTCAGGCGTGAACTTTTCGTCCCGCTGGAAGTCATAGAAGAATCCCGTTTCGGTGGCCGGGCCAATGCCGAGCTTTGTATCGGGATAAAGTTCCAACACCGCCGCCGCCATCAGGTGAGCGGTGGAATGCCGGTAGACATCGAGCGCTTCCGGGTCCCGCGAAGTGAGGATCTGGAGATTCGTATCGCCGCCGAGCGGGCGGGTGAGGTCAACGAGTTCGCTATCCACGCGCGCCACTACCGCATCCTCGGCCAGACGAGAGCCGATTGACTGCGCAATCTCCAGAGGCGTCGTCCCCGCGGGCACTACCTTACGGCTGCCGTCGGGCAGGGTTACTGTTATTTCACTCATCGGTTTCCGGTTCCTTCGGATCCTTGCAGCGCCGCCAACGGGCGAGACGGCCCGATAGGCAACGGGAGGGCTATTTTTCAGAGTATCACGAGGCTGGCGGGAGGGCTTTTATCGTGGCGTTTGGAAATTCGCGGGCGAAATCGTGGACACACCACAGAGTTCGCACCGGTGCGCCGGGAATGCGCGGCGGCGACTGGTCTCTGCCGCAGACTCGTCCGGTCTCAGCATCTTCCGAGGGCTGCCTGAGTCGGGCTGCTACACTTGGGATCTGACGTTTTGCTCAGGGCAAAACCGGGGCCAGTTTATGAGGACTTCGATATGAACTTGTCAGCCCGCTTCTCCGAGGCGCTTGTCATAGCGGCCACGCTGCACGGGCATCAAACCCGTAAAGGGGCCATGGAAGCTCCCTACCTCTCCCACCTTCTTCTCGTGGCGGGGACAGTTTTCGAATACGGAGGCACGGAGGACCAAGCGATTGCAGGACTGCTGCACGACTCTGTGGAGGACCAGGGTGGCGCGCCGACCCGGAGCCTGGTCTATAAGATCTTCGGATCGGAGGTCGGCGCCATTGTGGACGCTTGCACCGATACCGACGAAGTGCCAAAACCCCCGTGGGAAGCGCGAAAACGGGACTTCATCGACTCCCTGTCCGGCGTCTCTCAGGAGGCTCTGCTCGTGATCCTGTCCGACAAACTATCGAACGTGCGGTCCACCAACCGTGATCTTCGCGAAACCGGCCCCGCGGTGTGGGAGCGATTCAAGGGCAAGCGCACCGGGACGCTCTGGTACTACCGCTCCATCCGGGACGCTGTCAGCCGGGAGGACGCCAGAGTCCGGTCATTGGCGGAAGAGTTCGACCGGGCGGTCGCGGACATGGAGTTGCTGGCGCGGAGCGGGGTCGAAGACAGCTAGCCCCGGCCAACCTTGCTATATTGAAGTCAGTCTCGTCTCAAGCGAAATGGATCGAGTGAATCTCAACGGTGATGCGGCTCTAGTCGAAAGAGCTCAAGGGGGCGATGCCGGCGCGTTCAATGAACTCGTAGGCAAGTACGAGCGAAAAGTGTTCCGCCTTGCCAAGAACATCACCAATAATCAAGAAGATGCCGAGGATGTGCTGCAGGAAACCTTCTTAAAGGCGTACTCCCACATCGGAGGATTCCAAGGCAACTCGAAATTCTACACCTGGTTGGTGCGCATCGCCGTAAATGAAGCGCTCATGAAGTTGCGGAAGCGGAAATCCGACAAGACGGTGTCTCTCGATGAGGGAGTGGATACCGGCGAGGAGGTGATGGTCCGGGAAGTTGCGGTCTGGGACGACGATCCGGAACAACGCTATTCTCAAGAAGAGATTCGAGCAATCCTCGAAAAGGCTGTCGAAGGGCTGCGGCCGTCTTTTCGCACCGTTTTCGTTTTGCGGGATATCGAGGAGCTTTCCACCGAAGAGACGGCGAACCTGCTGGACCTCTCGGTTCCGGCCGTGAAGAGCCGCCTGCTGCGGGCCCGCCTTCAACTGCGCGAGAAGCTCACCCGATTCTTCAAACGAAAGGGGGACGACGTTTTTGCTTACATGTAAAGACTTCCTCCAGGCGCTAAACGAATACCTTGACGAAACCGAGGATGCGGATATTCGCAAAGAGGTGGAAGCGCACATCAACGAATGTCCGAACTGTTGGGTTGTCTTCGATACCACCCAGAAGACCCTACGGATCTACAAGGGGTTGGAACCGCAGGGCATACCCGATGAAGTTCACACGCGCCTGATGAACCGCTTGCAGCAGCGGATCGAGGAGAAGGGCCGAGTCAGGTAGCAGCGCGGCCCGCCGGGCAGATTCCTCCCCAAAATTCGCATACGCCGCAGTGGGTTCCTTCGAGCAACGGGAAATCGTTCCCCTCCTGCGCCTCCTTGAGAGCGCGGACCGCTCCACGGGCTTCCGCGGCCGCCTCTTCGTCCAGCGGTACGCGCACCTGCCGTCCGGTCCGGGCGAGAATCAGCCACGCTTCTTCCGGAAGACGGCCGGTGAGGCGTTCAATCGCAATGGCGTACAAACGGAGTTGCAGTTGGTAGGGCCGCAATCGCTCCGGTTCGGACTCGGGGTCGAGGCGATCTGTCTTGTAATCGCCAAGCGCCAACCGTCCGTCTTCCTCGAACCATACGTCGATCTGCCCGCGGAGAATCACATCCTCCACCTCGAATAGCACGCCATACTCGCGTTCCGCGCGAACGGCCTTTTCGATTCGATCGTGGAAGGGCATCTCCCGGACCGCCGCGGCGAGAGCAAGCGCCTCATCGAGAGGCGACTCCACTTCTTCACCGGCCAGGAGCTTGTGTACCTGGCTGCCCACCTCGGCGCCACCGGCCGGCGCGGGTTCCCCGCCGAGGTCGGCCTCGGGGTCTTCCGGATCCCACTGCTTGGCCTCGCCAGCCTGGAACCCCAGAAAGTGGCGTAAGTAGTACTTGCGCGGGCATTCCGCAAAGGCGCTGACGTGCGTGACCGCGACGGCGGAATCGTACTGCGCATCCACCTCCGGGGCCGGCAGTTCCGCGGGCTCGTGGCTCTCTCCGCCGGACAACGTTACCGGGGCCGCCTCCGGCGCAGCGTCGTAAACCGAGAGCCGGAACCACGCGTGAGACGCCGGCGGGCGAATGATACCGGACGAACAATCCTCCGGCTCCGGCAATTCGAATCTCGCCGCCAGCGCCTTTGCCCAACCGCCGCCGTGCTTCTTTCCGTCGCTGGCCCAGGAGAGGATAAGCTGCTGCTCGGCCCGCGTCATCGCTACGTAGAGGAGGCGCCATTCCTCGGCCTCCCCGCGCGCGGCCAAACGCTCCTTCACCGCCTCGAAAGCCGCGTCGCCGGCATGTTTGTCGGATACGGGATTGATCCAACGCACGCCGATGCCATAGCCCTGCGACCGGCAAATGGCAGGGACCGTGTCACGCGAGCCCTTATCCAGACCCGGCAGAAAGACCACCGGGAATTCCAGCCCCTTGGAAGCGTGAATCGACATGAGCTGAACGGCGTCAGCGGCGTCCGCCGGCGGCGCCTCCGCCTCAGGAGACTCCTCCCTCGCGCGGGCGATCTCCACGGCGATCTCCGCCAGCGGGCGGCCTGAATCGGTGTACCGCTCCCGCAACCGCCGCAGGAACTGCTCAATATTGGCTCGGCCCTGGGCGTCCCGTCCCTCCAGGTAGCCGGATTCATCCAGCATCCGGCCGAGTAGACGGTCCGCCGGCGCGGCGGGGTCGGCGCGCAGCTCCGAAAGCAGGCCGTGAATCCACGCGAGACGTTCCAGTTCCTCCGGTCCAATCCCGGCCGGACGTTCCTCCACGGCGGCGGCCAGGCCTGCCCACAGGCTCTTCGGCCGCAGCAAGCGCAGCCGCGGCAATGTTTCATCGCGGCAGCCGGCAAACGGGGAGCGCAGCAGCCCGGCCAGGCTGATTTCATCATGGACGTTGCCAAGCGCATTGCAGACGAGTGCGAGATCAAGGGTCTCCCGGGCTTCATAGAAACCCTGCCCGCCGGTGGTGATAGACGGAATGCCCAGCTCGCGCAGGGCCGCCGAAACCGGCCCGAGCACCTTCATCTTGCGCGCGAGCACGGCGATCGTGCTGGGCTTCGCCCCGCCGGCAATCATCTGGCGAATACGTTCGGCGACCCAGCGAGCCTCCAGATCGGTGGCCATCGCGCGGCCGGCCCCAATTGCAATCAGCAATTCCGTGCGCGGCTCCGTTCCGCGAGGGGTCCTTTTGTCATCCCTGAGCGGACGATTCACGATGCCGGGTTGCCCGTCCGTGCCACACGTCACGACATCGAGAATCTCCTGGCATGTCCGGTAGTTGGTTTCCAGTTGATCAACGGGGAAGTCGCGCTTCTTGAGGGATTCCTCGTAAGTGCGGAAGACCTCGGGCTCCGCGTGGCGGAAACCGTAGATCGACTGGTTGATGTCGCCGACGGCGAAGAATCGTCCCGGGCGCCGGATGCGGTTAATGATCTCCCACTGCAGCGGATTCGTGTCCTGCAGTTCGTCCATGAGGATGTATTCGAAGTGGCCCCGGATGCGCTGCCGCACCTCGTCCGAGGAGTCGAGCAGATATAGCGCACGCTCCTCCAGGTCACTGAAGTCGACCGCGGAGATCGCGCGCTTGCGACGGCGGTAACCCGCGTCGAGGCGTTCGATGGTTTCGAGCAGCAGCTTCCGTTGCGGGGCAAAATGCTGCAACAGCAAATAACTCTGCACGGCCGCTACCGATTGATCCCTCATGATTCGCAGTTCGGCGGACAGCGATTTGGGAACCCGCCTCAGGTCTACGCCGAAGGACGCGAGAACCGCCAGTTGCTCTCGTGGATGCGCCGCGGCCGCTCCGGCAAGTTCGACCCACTCCGACAGCCGGCTGCGCTCTTCCTTCTGCTTGTCGGTTTTCCAGCCGGTTTCATCGAGTAAGCCGGCGAGACTTGCCACGAGACCGGCAAGCGTGAGTTTGGGCGGAGGAGCCGGCGGAATGGCCCGCCAATCGTCTCCCGCAGCCCGCAGGGCGCCGTAGACATCGATCAGCGCAGTGGCAAGATCCACTGTATTCTCCGTCGTCCGGCCCGCGACGGCGATCGCATCCATGAGGCTGATGGCCTCGGCCGGACGTTCGATGAACAGCCCGTCGAGCGCCTCCACGGCGGCCTCTCGCAACAGCCACCGGCTCTCCGGTTCCTCAATCGGCTGGAATCCGATGTCAACGCCGGCGGCGATGGCATTCTCTCGCAGCAACCTCATGCAGAAGCCATGAATGGTGGAGACGTAGGCGCGCTCCATCTGCTTGCGCCGGTCCGGCCGGTCGCGGAGAGTCTCCACCAACCGCTCCTTGAGCTGGTTTGCGGCCTTGTTGGTGAAGGTGACCGCGAGTATCCGGTCGGGTGGGACCCCCTGGTGGGTGACCAACCAGTGGAAGCGGTAGGTCAAGACGCGCGTTTTGCCGGAGCCGGGGCCCGCTACCACGCAGACATCTTGCCCGAGGCGTTCCACCGCCGCCCGCTGCTCGTCGTTCAGCATTCTCACTGCCCGCCGCCTCCAACCGCCAGAGGCCGTCCGGCTTCCAACCGGCGGCAGATATCGGACCCGGCACAGTACCGGCAGGGTTCTTCATCGGACGGGAGCGGAGCCACTTCGCCCTCGCGAATGCGCCGCGCCACTTCGATCGCCGTGGCCCGGGCCGCGCGCATCTGGTCTTCCAGCTCATCCGGCATGCAGCGGGTCCCCACCTCGGCGGAAATGCTTAGCCCTTCCAGCCGCCAGCCTCTCCACTCGGGCTGTTTCTTCACCGAGCAATACAACATGCCCGCGGGCGTATAGCCGAACACCTCGCGGGCGGCGAGCATGTAGAGACCGGCCTGTACCCGGGAGCCCTCCTCGGATTCCTTCACCAGGTTGCGGACGCTCTCCGGCGAACTGAGTTTGTAGTCGATCACCAGCGCCCGTCTGGCGGAGTCGATATCCAGCCGGTCGATGCGGCCGGAGATCGCCAAGTCTTCCGTGATCTCCATGACGAATGTTTGCTCGCGGAGTTGATCGGCGGGGAGAGGCAGCGTGACGTCCTCGAGGAACCGTTCCAGCCCCCGCAGCAACTCTACCCGGATGCGCTCGGTTTGGTAGCCGGGCTGCACGTTTTTTTCCCGGCACACCCGCTGGAAGATCTCCGCGAACAGATCCCTCATCGGTTCTACCCCGCCTTCGCTCCGGTGGAGAACCTCGTGGACGATCGAACCCTGCAGCAACGGGCCCAGCCGGTCAGCCGGCGGCGCGGGCGGCTCCTCCAACCGCAGCGTAACGCTGGCAAAGAATTGGAACGGGCAGGAAAGGAATGTCTCGATCTTGCTCGGACTGAGCCGGGCGGTTCGGAGCGCGAGAGCGGTCCTTAGGTCCTCGGCATAGATCGCCGGAGGCCGCGGCGCCGGCCGCCGCCGGAGCGATGCCGGACGCACGGATTTGGCCGGCGTATCGGATTCCGGCGACCGTCCCAGGGACTCGCGCAATTCGATGAGTTGGAAAGAGGGCAGCGCCGGATCGCCGCGTTGATCGTGGGCAGGGTAGCTAAGAAACGCCTTTGTCGTGCCCCGAGAAATGGCGAGCTGGAAAAGGAACTCCTCCTGCCGTTCCCGCTCGCGGCTGGTTTCAAGGAAGATGCCCTGCCGGCGCAGTTCTCCCCGAGTCCGGTCCGGCAGCAGCGCGTTATCGGGGCGCCGCAGCGGAAACCGGTCCTCAACCAGGCCGCAGACGAAAATCACGGGCAGTTCCCACTGCCGGGCCTCCATTGCGTCGATGATGTGGACCACGTTGCGGCGCCGGTCGCGCAGATAAAGCCGGCGGTCGTCGAGAATGGCGCGGCACTCCTCCCAGAAGGCTTCGAGCGGGACCCGCTCGTCTGGAGCGAACAACTCCTCTGCCTCCCTGGCCGCGTTCACAAACGCCCGCAGCGCTTCGTTGCGTAATTTCCAGGCCGAGATGAGATCGCGCCGGGCGCCGGATCGCGCCGGGGGATCGGGCAGCAAACCGGGCAGGCGCGCGAGCCGCTTCGACCAGACGTCCGCCGGGACCGTGTCCGCGCCCCATGTTGCGATATCCTCCAACCGGTCGCCGAGCCAGCGGAACTGTTCCTCTTTATCCGCCTCGCGAAATGTGCCCAGCCCCCTGGCTGGGACCCTATTCCGCATCTCGAAGTCCAGCCGGTCCCGCGCGGCGCCGGCCGTGCCGAGTTGCACCGCGCCGAGCAGCGGCTCCAAGTCCCAATCGTTCAGCAGACTCTCCATAATGCGGAACAGTTGCTGCACACCGGCGTCGGCCGCCGGAGGACGGCCAAGATAGAGCCGCGAAGGAATGCCAAAGCGGGCGAGCGTGTTCCCGATCAGAGGTCCGTAAGTGTCGCCGCTGCGGATGATCACGCCCATCTCGCGAAACGGCCGGCCCGCTGCCGCTTCGGCAAGGATGCGCCGTGCGATCTCGGTGGCCTCCGCGTCTTCGTTTTGCGCCCGGACGATTTCGAGGTCTGGGCCGGAATCCACGTGCCGCAGCGCCTTCTCAGCAAACCCCAGCTCCAGCAGTCGTTCCCGGGTCCGTTCGCTGCCAGGCCATCGCGGCAACGTCACGGTGACTTCGGCATGGGTGGTGATCGCCTCGATCAAATCGAGCTCGGCGGATGTAAAGGTGAAGAATCCATTGAAGAGGATCTCGCGGTAGGCGCCGGGGCCGTCCTCGGAGATCCGGCGGGCGACGGCGCGGAGGTGTTCGCCCCGCAACAGCTTACGCCGCTCCAACAGCTCGTCTTCGATCTGGCCGAGCAGTTCCACCAGAGCCCCGGCGTGGGGTGGCCGTGAATCGCAAGCCCCGATCGCGCGCTCGAGCCGGTGAGCCGGCACGCCGGCGCCGGACAGTTCCTTGAGCAGGTTCGCGACAGCCCGCTGGAAGCCGCGATAACCCGCAACCTCCTGCAATACGGCCGGCGTCTCCGCTTCGAGTTTCCGCCGGACGATTCGCTGCAAGAGCGCATCCGAAAGCGGGGCGAATGCCGTCTCGAAACCGGCAACGAAGCGGTGCAGCGTCTGGATGAGCCCAGCCGGCAGAGCCCCCAGCGCGCGGGCCAGTTCGTGGCTGAGGTGCTCCGCCATTGTCGCGGTGGGGGTCAGGAGGAGAGCGCCGGAGCCGCCCCGGCGGGCAACGCCGGCCACCTTCTCCAGCACGATCTTCGTCTTCCCTGAACCCGGTGGGCCGGTGAGCAGCAACATGCGAAGGCTTCAGTATACCCGGTGCCTCCACACGCCGTCAGGATACAATCGAGGCAATGATCCAGCCGAGCCGCCGTATGTTCCTGTCCATGAGCGCCGGCGCCGCGGGCGTGGCCGCCGAACCCGCCGCCGGCGCGGAGCGCTCCACCGTCGCGATCGTCCGCGGCGAGGACCGCCGCGCCAACGTTCATAACGCCCTGCTGGCGATTGACGGCCAGATCCGTCCCGCGCTCCGGCGCAAGAAGTACGTCCTGCTGAAGCCGAACTGCGTTGCCGTCGGCAATCAGACTGGTTCCACCCACGCCGACGCTCTGCGCGGCATCCTCGACTACCTGGAACCCCGATTCCGCGGTCCGGTCGTGATCGCCGACTCCTCGAAAGACTGCACCTGGGACGCCTACGAGAACTTCGGCTACCACCGCGTGGTGGACGAGCGCCGGTCGCAAAAGGTGCGCCTCGTGGACCTCAACGACGAACCGGATTTCATCCCTCACGAGATCATTGACCGCAACCTGCATCTGACGGCGGTGCGTCTGGCCGCGCGGCTGTTTGACCCCTCGGCCTTTATCCTCGGCTGCGCCCTGCCGAAAGCGCACGACTGGGTGATTGCGACCCTCGCGGTGAAGAACCTCGTCATGGCCGCCCCGCTGCACAACTCGCGCCACGAAACGGCAAAGTGGCACGACAAATACAAGTATCACGCCGGGGCGCGGGCCATCCAGATGAACATCGCCCTCACGGCCAGGCGCATGCGGCGCTTCTGGGGAGCCACGGTAATCGACGGCTACGAGGGGATGGAGGGAGAAGGCCCTCTCCGCGGCACTCCGGTCGCTTCCCGCTTCGCTCTGGCCTCCACGGACTTCGTGGCCGCCGACCGCGTCGCCGTGGAAGCCATGGGCATCGACCCCGCCTGGCCCGGCTATCTTCAGTACTGCTGCGACATGGGCCTCGGCCAGTACGACTTGGCCAAAATCGATCTCCGCGGTGACGCCGCCATCGGAGACATTCGGAAAAAGTACAAGCTCCACCCGAAACTCGACCGCCAGCTCGAGTGGATGGGCCCGCTCCCGCGAAACGGTTAGCGGCGGTGTCGAACCGCCTCGCGTGGCCGCCCGCCGTTGCTACTCCCGCACGTTCCGCAGCGTGCCGTCTTCCGTGATGTGCGGGTAGGGGCCCCGCTCCCATATACGGAAACTGACCACTGGAAAATCGAATTCCGGTGTCGGCTCGAAGTAGCCGGGATAGCGCAGGTGCTCCTTCACTACTTCGTCGTTCAGCGTGACGCCGAGGCCGGGAGTCTCCGGTACCTCGATGAAACCTTGATTGACAATCGGCTTCTGCACGCCCGTGACAAGATCGTCCCACCACGGGATATCCACGGCGTGGTTCTCCATGGAGATGAACTCGTCGATGGTGGCGATCATGTGGACGCACGCCATGCATCCTACGGGAGATCCGGCGAAATGGACCGCCGTGGGAATGCCGTAGGTGGCGGCGTAGTCGGCAATCCGCTTCGTCTCGCGAATCGCGCCCGACGTGAGCGGATCGGGATGAACGATGTCAACCGCGCGATTCTCGATGAAATCGCGGAATCCCTCCTCGAGGCCGAAAAGACTTTCTCCGGTTGCGATTGGCGTGGCCGTGGCCTCCTTGATCTCCAGGTACGCCCGCCAGTTCAAAGGCGCCGCGCCAACGTTTAGCGTGCCGACCTGCAGGATGTCCTCGGCCCAGGCAAGCCGGTACGGCTCGAAAGCGCGGGCGTAGCGGATCGAGTCCGACACATCGAGCGCGCCGAAGTGGTCGGCGGCCAGCGGCACGTCGTCGCCGATCGCCTCGCGCACCGCCGCGATGTAGTCGCAGAGAATCGACAGGCCCTTTTCGGTGGCCACCCCGCGCGAATCCACCGCACCCGGAATGTCGCCGGCCAACTGGCGTGTTTGCATGTCCATCTTGAAATATGTGAAGCCCCGGTCCTTGCGCTCCTTCATCCGGCGGGCGTAAACCTGCATATCCTTTGACGGCGTGGTGTCGCAGTAGACACGGATCCGGTCTCTCCGCTTGCTCCCCACCAACCGGTAGGCCGGAACGCCGTAGACTTTGCCCGCGATGTCGTGCAGGGCCATGTCGATCGCGCTGTAGCCGCCGCCCAACCGGCCGTGACCGGAGTAGGGTTTGAGAGTTCCGAGGATGCCCTCGATGTCGAGCGGATTCTTGCCCGTGATGTGCGGCTTGAGGACCAGGGCCTGGCCCTTTACGCCGCCGTCGCGGACTTCACCCAAACCGTACACGTCCTGGTTCGTGTCGATCCGGATGATCGGGTAGTCAAAGTTCGAGGCCACCGTGCAGGCGCGAATGTCGGTGATCTTCAAATTGCTGGGAGCCGAATTCCGGTTGATACCCGAACCTCCTTGCGGTTCCGCCGAAGCGGCTTCCGTGAAGGAAAGCGCCGATGCGATCGCGCCGGCGCCGGCCGTCCGGCGAAACAGCCCGCGGCGGCTGATGTTCGACTTGCTGCTGTTGTTCATTGTGTTTCCTCCATGGCACGCGCCACAGATCGTATCGCAGATGGCCGGAGATTGCCACAATTTGTTTCACCCGAAAGACCGGGAAAATCGTGTCCCAGTCATCGCTTGCCGCCGCGCCGCGCCTCAGGTCCGGTCCCGGCCCACACACCTGCTGGTAGGAGTGATTGGAGGCCGGTACTCCGAATCTGGTAGGCTATTTAAACCGCTCCCATGGTTGGACTGCACTTCTGATGCACACTTCGCAGGCAGGGGGTGGCAGGTGTCGGAAGCCCCATGTGGGTTGTGGTGGCTTGCCCGGCCAAACCCGAAAGGATCAACCCAAACAATGCCATATCTAGATGATGTAATGAACTTGGTGCTGCATCGTGATAGCGGGGAACGCGAGTTCCATCAGGCAGTCAGACATGTTCTCGGCTCGCTACATACCGTGATCGAGCGCCACCCCGAATACCAGCAACATAGAGTCCTGGAGCGGGTGATCGAGGCTGAACGGATCATCATATTCCGGGTTCCGTGGCACGATGATAAAGGCCGCGCCCAAGTGAACCGTGGCTTCCGGGTCGAAATGAACAGCGCTCTCGGACCCTACAAGGGCGGCCTGCGTTTTCGTCCCAACGTGAACCTCAGCATCCTGAAATTCCTCGCCTTCGAGCAGACTTTTAAAAACGCGCTGACCACGCTTCCGATGGGCGGCGGCAAGGGCGGTTCGGACTTCGATCCCAAGGGCAAATCGCGCAACGAGGTAATGCACTTCTGCCAGTCATTCATGACGGAACTATCCCGGCACATCGGCCCAAGCAGGGACGTTCCGGCCGGCGACATCGGAGTGGGCTCCCGCGAGATCGGCTTCCTGTTCGGGCAGTACAAGCGGATTCAGAATGAGTTCAGCGGCGCCCTGACGGGCAAGAGCCCGGACTGGGGCGGCAGCCTCATCCGGCCCGAGGCAACTGGTTATGGAGTCGCTTACTTCGCCCGCGAGATGCTCGCCACCCGCGACGAATCCATCGAGGGCAAGGTCTGCACGATCTCCGGCTCGGGCAACGCGGCGCAATATACCGCCGAGAAATTGATCGAGCTGGGAGCCAAGGTGGTCTCGCTGTCGGATTCGAACGGCTCCGTCTATGACAAGGCCGGCATCGATACTGACAAGCTGAACTACATCATGGAATTGAAGAACGTGAAACGCGGGCGGATCAAGGAATACGCCGAGAAGTTTCCGGGCGTGGAGTACAGGGAGAAAGCGCGGCCCTGGTCGATTAAGTGTGACTGCGCCTTCCCGTGCGCCACGGAGAACGAACTCTCAGGGGCTGATGCCAAGGCGCTTCTCGACAACGGCTGCTTCCTCGTCGCCGAGGGCGCCAACATGCCGACCGATGATGATGGCATCGAGGTCTTCATTGAAAACGGTATCCTCTATGGCCCGGGGAAAGCGGCCAACGCCGGCGGCGTCGCGGTCTCTGGTCTGGAAATGGCGCAAAACGCCCAACATATTAGCTGGCCCCGCGAAGAAGTGGACGGGCGACTCCAGCAGATTATGAAGGCCATCCACACGCTGGCCTGGGAAACCGCCGAGGACTATGGCACGAAAGGCAACATCATGGCCGGCGCGAATATCGCTGGATTCGTCAAGACGGCCAACGCTATGCTGCATCAGGGACTCGTCTGACCGGTTCTTGACCGCGGGCCTTCGGCGTCGCCCGCCGCGGGGTTTGGGGATGCGCGGCCGCGCAGGTGCGCGGATGCGTTCTTGACCGCGGGCCTTCGGCGTCGCCCGCCGCGGGCGCTCCCGCCGCTATGCCCGCCAGCCTCCCATCGTAGAGGTTGACGGCATCGGCAGCGCCGAAGGCCGCGGGATGGTTACGATTTCTAAAGATGAAGATTCCGGGCTGCGGGCGAGTAGTCCGGATCAGATCTACTTGAACCCGGGAGGTATTGTGGCGTATAGCGAATCCAAGCTCAGCACCGGGCTCCCACATCTCGACCACGTCCTGCGCGGCCTTACCCCGGGTGACAACGTCGCGTGGCAGATCGAATCAGTCGAGCAGTACCGGCCACTGGTCGAGCCATATTGCGAGCGCGCGCGGACATCCGGCCGCCGCCTCGTCTACTTCAGATTCGCGGATCATGTGCCATTGATCTCCGACGACTCCTACGTGGAGACGCACCGCCTCGAGCTCAGCCGGGGATACGAGCCTGTGATTACGCAGATCCAGAACGTGATTGAGAAAGCCGGACCGGAAACCTACTACGTCTTCGACTGCCTGTCGGACGTAGCCGTCGGCTGGTTCAGCGACCGGATGCTCGGGAATTTCATCATGCTGGTCTGCCCTTATATCTGGGAGCACAAGGGCATCGCCTACTTCCCTCTGTTTCGAGACGCTCACTCCCATCACGCCACGCATGTTATCGCCGAGACCGTGCAGGTCATGATCGACGTCTATACCCACAAAGCGAAGACTTACGTGCTTCCGCATAAGGTCGAGCGCCGCTATTCGAACACCATGTACATGCTCCACGCATGGGAAGGTGACGCATTTCTTCCGGTAACCGACAGCCGCGTGAACACCGAAGTGCTCGCCGGCTCTTCCTCGATGTGGCAAGGCAGCCAGGCCCAGCACCTCGGCGTCTGGTCGAAAATGTCCGCCCGGGCTGAGGCGGTGCAGAACGCCCGGGACCGCGGGGAGCCTCCCCCGGAGGATGAGCAGGCTCTGCTCGAGCAACTCCTCCACATGATGGTGAGGAGCGAGGGCCGCATTCTCGAACTCGCCCGAAAGCACCTCAGCCTTTCCGATCTCCTCGAAGTCCGGCGCCGGATGATCGGAACCGGCCCACTTGGCGGAAAATCCGTCGGCATGCTGCTGGCTCAGTCGATCCTCCGGAAGGCGAACCCGGCCTGGGAAACTATTCTCGAGCCTCACGACAGCTTCTACATCGGCGCTGACGTTTTCTACACCTACTTGGTCCAGAACGGCCTGTGGTGGATCAAGCAGAAGCAGAAAGATCCGAGAACTTTCCTCGAGGGGCTGGCGATCGCCCGTCTCCAGATCAGAAACGGGGCGTTTCCCAGGTACATCGTGGATCAGTTCGCCAGCCTCCTCGACTATTTCGGCCAGTCGCCTATTGTCGTCCGCTCGAGCAGCCTGCTGGAAGACAGCTACGAGAGTACTTTCGCGGGCAAGGCGACGAGCTTCTTCTGCTTGAACCAAGGATCCCGCGACGAGCGCATGGACGCTTTCGTCGCCGCCGTGAAGGCGGTCTATGCCAGTGGAATGAGTGAGCAGGCTCTGAAATACCGGTCGGTGCACGGCCTGCTCGGACAGGACGAACAGATGTCCATCCTTGTCCAGCGGGTGTCGGGTAGAGTGCGTGGCCGCTGGTTCTTTCCAGACGTCGCCGGCGTCGGCCTGTCGTTTAATCCGTACGTCTGGAGCGAGCATATCGACGCCGACGCGGGTGTCGTCCGGCTGGTTCTCGGCCTTGGAACACGAGCCGTGCAGCCTTCCGGCAGCGATTTCACACGTCTCATCTCCCTCAATGCGCCGGAGAGGCAGCCACTACGGACCTCGGCCGAAGCGACCAGATGGGCCCAGCGAAGGGTGGACGTACTCGATCTCGATACCGGCGAGCGCGTGGCCCTCGATTTCCCCGACCTGGCCTCGGAGTGCCCGGAGATTCCTCTCAATCTGTTCGGCTCCCGCGATGAAAAGCTAGTCCAATGGGCCGCTGAGCGGGACAGGAAGGACGTCTTCCCCTGGTACATCAGCTTCGACGCCCTCATCAGGGAAACTGGCTTCGTCAATCGGATGCGCCAGATGCTCGATACGCTCGAGGAGGCCTATGGACACCCGATCGATATCGAATTCGCCGCGAACTTTCAGCCCGATCGCACATACTCCATCAATCTTCTACAGTGCCGGCCGATGCTCGGGAGGAGCCACGGCGTTGCCGCCGACCTTCCCGCCGACCTCAGTGACGAAGACCGCATACTGGAAGCCCGCGGGCCCGTAATCGGCTTCAGCCGCGAAGTTGCAGTGGACCGCATCATCTACGTCGTGCCGGCAACCTACTCCGAACTCCCGCTGAAGGATTGCTATACCATTGCGACGCTCATTGGACGCCTCACCGGAACCGGCGTGACCGGCGCTAGCCGCAACACGCTGCTTCTCGGACCCGGACGATGGGGGACCGTCGATCCGTTCGCCGGGGTGCCAATATCGTTCACTGAAATCGATTCCGTTTGTGCCGTCTGTGAAATCGTGGCCATGCGGGAGGGGCTGACGCCGGCTGCCAGCCTCGGCGATCACATGATCAACGAGCTGGTCGAATCCGGCATACTCTACTTCACTCTCTTTCCGAAGAAGGGCTTCTTGAATACGGCGCTGCTCGAGGAAGCTCCCAACAAACTAGCCGAGATCCTCCCGGACGAAGCTCACTGGTCGCATGTGGTGCGCGTCCTGGATCCCCTCGAATGGAGCGGCAGAAGGCCCCTCCAGCTCAATGCAAGCGTGACCAAGCAGAAAGTGGTCTGCTACCGGGAGAAAGCCGGCCCGGGTTCCGGATCGTGAGTCCCCTGAACTGCGCCGCCGGCTACCGGCTGTCACTCCAGGCCGATCATCTCCATGCGGAAGGAGCGGAGATCGTCGAGCAGGTAATCCGGCTGGCAGGCAGCCAGTTCCTCGAAACCGCACAGGCCTGTCGCGACGGCGATGGAGCGGATGCCGTTGGCCTGAGCCGCTTTGACGTCATTCGGATGATCGCCCACCAGGCAGATGGCGCTCGACCTGTCGATCCACCGCTCGCGGCGGGCCTGGCGCACCGCCAGCCGCGCCAGACCGGTCCGCGTTGTCGCCTGTTCAGCAAACGCCCCGAAACGGAAGTACTGCTTCAGTCCGGCGCATTCCATCTTCCTCCAGGCAATGCGGCTAAAGTTACCGGTAACGAGGCCGAGAGGAATGCCGCGTCCGTGCAATTTCCGCAGAACCGCCCGGACGCCGGGGCAGAGTTTGCGCGTGAGGTCACGGCAGCGCCGGGCATGGATCGATTGCGCCTTGGCGGCAATCGCCTCCATTTGGGCGCGGATGTCGCCTGCCTTCATCCCCGCTTCACGCATCATCAGCGTCAGGATGGCCCGGTCGAGCATGCCCTGCACGGGGATCCCGTCGATCGAAACCTTCACGCCCGTCACCCGGGCCACCGCATCCGTAAGGGCTGTACGGTGGGCCGGCCCGGCTCGCCTCAGCAGCGTGCCGTCGATATCGAAAAGCACAAGCGCCGGGGCGGGGACATCGGGCGGCCGGGACATTTTCTTGTAGTATAGCGGGGTGGCGTGGATGGAATCGCCGGAGGAACTCCGGATACCGGGGTGGAAGAGATACGTCAACGGCCTGATCGCGCGAAACTTCTCGACGCTCACCCGCTACTATGATCAGCTCATCCAGTGGCTCCCCCGGGACGACGACGAAGGCCTGCTGCTCGACGCGATCGACGCTCCCCGGAAGCGCCGGATTGAAATTCGCGAAGAGTTTCCGGATCTCCGCGGCGAGCACGGCCGCCGGACCGCCATCCTCATCAACGGCGCCTTCAATCACGACTACGATATCCAGGACCGGCTCACCGGGCTCCGCCAGCGGACTACCCGCACGGCGCGTGTCCTGCTCGTGCTGTACAATCCCTACTTCCGGTGGCTCTACATCCTCGCCAACCGCCTCGGCTTGCGCCGGGGAGAATTGCCTACCACATTCATCACGCGGTCCGGCCTGGCAAGCCTGGCGCGGATCAGCGGCTATGCGATCGTCCGGCAAAGTCCCCACGTCTACTCTCCCTTCCGCCTGCTCGGACTGGGCGATCTGATAAACCGCCTGCTGCCGTTGGTCCCGCTGCTCAAATGGTTCAGCCTTACTTACCTGGTTGTGCTACGGCCCGAAATCACCACCCGCCCGCCGGGCCTGACCTGCGTCATCCCGGCCCGCAACGAGCGGGACAACATCGAGAGCGCGCTGCGGCGGTTCCCCAACCTCGGCTGCGAAATCGAGATTATCTTCGTCGAAGGGCATTCGACTGACGGAACTTGGGAGGAGATCGAGCGCGTGGCCCGGGAGTGGTCCGGGCGCTTTCGGATCCGGACGATGCAACAACCGGGCGTGGGCAAGGCGGATGCGGTCCGGCTCGGCTTCGCGCACGCCACCCAGCCGCTGGTGACCATCCTCGATGCCGATCTGACCATGCCGCCCGAGATGCTCGGCCGCTTCTATGAGGCCTATTGCGCGGGCCTCGCTGACTTCATCAATGGGTCGCGGCTCGTCTATCCCATGGAAGGCGAGGCCATGCGCTTTCTCAACCGGCTGGGCAATATCTTCTTCGCGAAAACGTTAAGCGGCCTGCTCGGCGCGCGCCTCGGCGACTCGCTGTGTGGTACAAAGTTGCTTGCGCGGCACGACTATCAGCGTATGGTCGCGTGGCGCGAGGACTTTGGCGACTTCGACCCGTTCGGCGACTTCGAGCTGCTGTTTCCCGCGGCCGTCCTCGGCCTCGGAATCGAGGACGTCCCGGTCCGCTACCGCGCCCGTACCTACGGGAGCACGAATATCAGCCGGTTCCGCCATGGCTGGCAGCTTCTGAAAATGACTCTGATCGGGCTCTTTCGGATCAAACTAGGTCCCGGCGTCTAGCCGGCCCCTCTGCTGATGCACAGTAGACAACGACTATTGCTGATACTGCCGGCGCTGCTGCTCCTGCTCTCCGTCCTGCTCGTCGAAAAGCATGGCCCCTACTATCTCGGACAGAACTTCGACCCGGAATACGCCTATCTGCTCAACTCGCTCAACATCCTCACCCTCAACAGTCCCGGACACACCGATCACCCGGGCACGACACTGCAGGAGCTGGGAGCGGCTGCCGTCTTCGCCCGCTGGGCGTGGCTCTCGGCGGTCAACGGCTGGGAGGGGCTGCGGACTTCGGTCCTCAGCCATCCGGAAGACTACCTGCGGGTCATCAACTTTACCCTGAATCTGCTCTTCTGCGCGTTGCTCTTCCTCGTGTCGCGGGCCCTGCTGCGGCGGACCGGCTCGCTCGTGCCGCCGTTCGTCTTCCAGGCAACCTTTCTCGCCTTCGGAGAAGTGCTGGCCGCCCAGACGCGGGTCTCGCCCGAGCCGCTCCTGCTCAGCGCGGTCCTGGCGCTGATCTGGGCGCTCCTGCCCGCCGTACTCGGCCCCGCTCCAGAGGCCGCTGCCCACCGGCCGGGAACGGCAATCGCCGCCGGGGTGGTGTTCGGCTTCGGCGTGGTCACGAAAGTAACCTTCCTTCCGCTCGCGGCGCTTGCGCTCGTGCTGCCGGGATGGAAGCAAAAAGGGAGATTCGCCGCTGCCGCGGCCGCCTCCTCCCTGATCCTGCTCGCACCCATCTTCAGCCAACTCGGCCGCGTGGCGCAGTGGTTCGTGGGGCTCCTCGTGTACGAAGGAAGATACGGCGAGGGAGACGCCGGGCTGCCTTCCCTGAAGACCTACTTCGGCAACCTCCTCCAATTGTTTCTCGGCGAGCCGGCCCTTTACCTCTTGCTGGCGTTCCACGGGATCGTCCTCCTCATTCTGTGGCGCCGAACGCTCGAGCCGGACGGCGCGGCGCAACGGCGTTTTCTCTTCGCGGCGCTGCTGGCTGCCGGCGGCCTCATCGCCATCACCGGGAAACACTACGCCGCGCACTACGCCCTTCCCGCGATGGCCTTGACGCCGGCGCTGAGCGCGATCATTGCCGCCCGTGCGCTCGCCAATGGCACACCGTTTCCCCGGCGGCCGGTTCTCGCGGCGGGCGCCGCGTTAACCTTACTCTGCCTCGCCCTGAACGCCGCGGGCGTCACGCAATGGCTCCGGATCATGGAGGATTACCGCCGCGACGTAGCCGAACAAATGAGGCTCATCGCCGCGGCGGGCGATTGCCAGGTGGCCGGTGTCTACCGCGCGTCTCTGCCCTCCTACGCCCTGCATTTCGGAAACGGCTATTCCAACGGCCACCATCGCGACGGGCTGCAGGAATTGTTCCCCGAAACACTCCACTTCAACATCTTCGACCGGCGCTTCGAGGACCTCGGTTTTACCCCCCGTGACGAAGAGGTCCGGCGTATTCTCAGCTCCGGCGGATGCGTCCTCCTCCAGGGCGAAGAAGAAATGATGCAGCGGATCCGCGGATTCAACTACGAGGTCCTGCGAGATTCCCTCTGGGAAGTCCCAGCCCGGCTCCACCTGCCATCGACAGGCGGCGAAGCTGGCAAACAAGCCGGCGCGAGTAATCGATAGAGGAATGACGAAATCCCCCCGGCGCGTGTAGAGTAGTTTCTGCGGCGCGATGAATCGCGAAACCGGACCGCACCTCCAAAAGGAGACGTACCGTCATGGCGCCTCTTTAACTGGGTTATTCTCCATCTTCACCGCCTGCCTGCTCGGCGCCATGGCGCTGGCCGCCTACATCAAAACCGAAGGAATCGAAAACGTCTGCCTCGCTTATTTCGGCATGGACAGTCCCGAATATCGCGGGATTTCCCACCGCCCGTTGACGCCCGCGGACAAACTGGCGGACCTCGATTGCGTGGCCGCGGTGAGTGTCACGTATCTCGAAGGACTCTACCTCCCGTCCGGAGACTTCACCTGACTCCGCAACCGCGAGCCCGAACGCAGAATCGGTCACTCCATCTACCTCTTCGATCTGAGGTAAAACAAGGCGCCGTCCTACAGCGGCGATTTTCGCAACTACGGTAAATTGAGAGTTGGTCCCGGTCGCATCTTTGCGGGCCGCCAGGGGGATCACACTGGAAAAATCCGAACAGCAGACCTCCGCCGGCGGAGGACCATCCCGCATCGAGCGGCACGGGCCGCGGTTATTCGTTGCGCTCACCGCCACTTTGCTGCTCATCATGGCCGCGGCAATGTTCTCCTCCGCCCGGCGGAAGAGCGTCACATGGGACGAAGCGGGGCACATCGCCCACGGATACGGATACCTGGCCACGGGAAACTTCTGGTTTGACCAGGCGCACCCCGCCCTTCCCCGCCTGCTTGCGGGCCTCCCGCTCAAAGCCGTCGAGCCACGGGTCCCCACCGAACACCACTCCTGGCGAAACTTTGAATTCGTTGATTACCGGGAGCTCTTCCTGTTTCGCAACCGGGTCGATGCCGACACCATCGTGCTGTTAAGCCGGATCTCGACAATGCTCTGCACTCTGCTGCTGGGCCTGGCGCTCGCCCTCTGGTGCAAGCGGCAGTTCGGAACCCTGTCGGCGGCCATCGCGCTGGCTCTGTTCGCCTTCGATCCGAACATCCTCGCCTTCGGGCACTACGCCACCACCGAGATCTTCACCGCGGCTACGCTCTTTGCAACCGTGATCGCCTGGGGCGCCTATCTCGAGTCGCGCAAGCTGCGCTTTCTGGCCGCTACAGGACTGTTTGCCGGACTTGCCCTCGCAACGAAAACGTCGATGGTCTACATCCTGGGACTCCTTCCCCTCCTGGCCCTCGTGTATTGGCGGTTGCATCGGCGGAAAGCCGGGCTCGGAAGAATGGCGGTCTCCTTCGTGATCGTGGTGGTCCTTGCCGCCGTCGTCATTGGAGCGGTCTACTGGCCCGAAACACGAGTTCAGATGAAGTACGGCGCGCAGCCGCTGGCGGAACACGTCTCGCCTGACACAGACACCGGGGCGAAGTTCCACTGGCTGGCCACGACGTTCGACCTTCCGATGCATCCCTACCTCATGACGTACTACTGGATTGGCCTCAGGAACGAACAGGGTGCGCCGGGCTATTTCCTGGGGGAGGTGTCGAACGCGGGGTGGTGGTATTACTATCCAGCCGCCCTTCTCGTGAAGGGTACGACTGCATTTCTGGCGGGTCTCTTCATCGCCGCCGGAGCGGTGGCCGGACTCCTCGCCCGCCGAAGCTTGCTGCCGGCGCTCCGCTCCGCGCCCTTCGCCTGGTATCTCGTCACAATTCCGCCCGCCATCTACTTTGGATTCGCGCTGACGGCGAACATCGCCTCTGGCTCGCGGCTGCTGCTGCCGATATATCCCTTCCTGTTTGCCTTCATCGGCGGAGTCCTCGGGCACGCCCTCGAATCGCCCCGGCTGTTACGGATTCGGAACGCTGCCATCGCCACGCTCGCCGTTCTGCTCGTCGTCGAGAGCGCCCTCGCCCACCCGCACTACCTCGCGTTCTTCAATCTTCCTTCGGGTGGCAGCCGCCACGGACACCACTATCTGGTCGACTCTAGCCTCGACTGGGGGCAGGATCTCAAAGGGCTCGCCGCTTACGTCCAGGCCGAAGGCGTCGAGGAGGTCTGCCTCGCCTACTTTGGAATGGACAACCCTGAATACCGCCAGATCCCATATCGATACTTGAACCCGTCTGACAATCCGGAGGAACTGGATTGCCTCGCCGCCGTGAGCGTAAACTATCTTCAAGGCTTCCGCCTGCCCGGCGAGGCCTATTCGTGGTTCGAGGATCGCGAACCCGATCACCGGATCGGCCATTCCATCTACCTGTATGATCTGAGGAAGCGGAATTGATCTCATGAAGGCTCGCAGACCCGAGCCGCTGCTTCTCGTTATCCCGTTCGTCTACCTGCTGCTTTCGTTCTGGATGATGGAGGTTCGCGGCCCCTACAACCTCGGATTGAACATAGACCCGGAATACGTCGCATTGATGAACTCCTTGAACTTGGCCACGGCCAGGAGTTCCCACTATTTCCAGCACCCAGCCACAACCACCCAAATCGCCGGCACGGCGGCGATTGCCGGAAAATGGCTGGCGGGCGGATTCACTAGCGGCTCGCTCGGCGTCGCGGTCGTCAAAGATCACCTGGAATACCTGCGCGCCATCAACCTGCTGCACCTGCTGCTGCTCTTGGTAGCCGCGTATTTCGCGGGCCTCTCGGTCAAGCGGGCATCTGGCTCGGCCGCCGCCGCTCTCGCGGTTCAGTGCACGCCCTTGCTGTACCAGACCGTGATCGAAGCCTTGCCCCGGGTGGCGCCGGAACTGATGGAAGTGGTCGTTGGGCTCGCCCTGCTGATCCCCCTCGCCCCGGTCCTCTTCGGCCGGCCGGAAGAGGCCCGCCGTCCTGTTCTCGCGTTCGCCGCGGGCGCCCTCCTGGCGGCCGGCGTGGCCACGAAAGCGAACTTCTTCACGCTCGGGCTGCTCGTGCTGCTTTTCCCGGGCTGGAAACAGAAGGCCCGCTTCCTCGGCGCGGCGGCCGCGGCGCTCGCGGCGCTGCTCATCCCCGTCGCGGGCGCCTGGCGCGGCCTCGTTTCCTGGTTCGTGAATATGGCGACCCGCTCCGGCACTTATGGAGAAGGCGAAGCCGGACTCCCCTCGGCAACCGTCTACTGGAACAACCTGACACAGATCTATAGCAACGAGCCGTTCCTTTTCTGGCTCACCGCTGTCTACGCGGCGGCGCTGGTGGTGACGCTCGTCGAGCCCGAGGCGAAGCCCTACCGAAAACTGTTCGGGCTGGGTGTTCTAATCATCGTGGTCCACGTCATCATCACCGGGAAACATTTCAACTACCACTACTCGCTGCCGGCCGCCCTCGTTACCATCCCCATGAACGCCCTGCTTATACTCTTCCTGCTTAAGGTCCCCCTCCGCCGCTACGCCCGCGCCGGCTTGATCGTGCTCGCGGTGTGGGTGGGTTACGAAACCGGGCGGCACAACCTTTTCCGCATGAAGTGGTACGCGACCTGGAAACAGGAATACAAGCAGCACATCTCCGCGCTCGAAGCCCGCCGCGGCGCCGAAGGCGACTGCCGCCTCATCGGCTATTACCGCTCCTCGGCGCCCACCTACGCCCTGGCATTCGGCAACGATCTCTCCGCGCTCATCCAGCACGGTCCCCTCGAAAATGTCTACCCCGGCGAGATCCACTTCACCGGCGGGCGATTCCACCACTGGGACCATCGAGACGCCCGAGACGAATTGAAAGCCGAACTGGAGGCAGGGCGCTGCATCCTGCTTCAGGGGCAGACGGACAACCTACCGGCCCTCGGCGATTTCACTCTCCAACCGCTGTTCACGCCGGAACGCCCGATCCACGGCGCGGAAGGACTCTACCGGCTGGGCCTGCCGGACGTATAATCGGCGGCATGGAGAAGCGTCTCGAGAATGGAAAAGTGATCCGGCTGGTCCAGGGCGATATCACGCGGATTCCCGCCGATGCCATCGCCAACGCGGCGAATTCAGCCCTCGTGGGCGGCGGCGGGGTGGACGGCGCCATTCACCGCGCCGGCGGCAAGTCGATCATGGCCGAACTCGACGAAATCCGCCGCGAGGTCAAGAGTTGCCCCACCGGAAGCGCCGTGGCGACCGGCGCGGGAGACCTGCCCGCGCGCTATGTCTTCCACGCCGTGGGGCCCGTCTACAAAGACGGCAAACACGGCGAGGCCGCCCTGCTCGCGTCGGCCTACAAAACCTGTCTGCGGCTGGCCACGGAGCGCGGTGTCGCGTCAATCACCTTCCCTTCCATCAGCACCGGCGTCTATGGCTACCCTTTGGACGAGGCGGCGCCCGTCGCCCTGGGAACTGTGAAGAAGGTGCTGGAGACCGCGGAGAGTTCGGTCACCGAGGTCAGTTTCGTGCTCTTCGACGAGATGACATTCCAGGCCTACTCGCGGGCGCTCGCCACACTGGATGAAGCGGGCGGCTGATCGCAGTCCCTGATCGACTCGCGCAGCGATTCCGACAGCCGCGTGCGGTCCTGAAGGGTCAGATCCAGCGTGGGTACAGGCTCGCCGATACGCATCTTCACCACCCCGCTCCGGATCAGGACCGAGCCCATCGGCATGATCTCCCTTGTTCCATGCAGTGCGATGGGAACAATCGGAACTCCCGCCTTGATGGCCACATAAGCGGCGCCGTCCTTGAACGGGCGTAATTCTCCCTCCGTTCGGCCTCCCTCGGGGAAGATTAGGATCGAGATATCGCGCTCTTGAATGATCCGCGCCGCCACGGACATGCTGCGGAGTGACTCGCGAGCGTTCGCGCCGTTTACGGCGAGATGCCCGGCGCGAGTGAGGTGGTAGCCGATAAACGGAATGCCGAAAAGATTCCTATTGGCAAAAAAACGGAATTGCACCGAAACGTTAGGCAAGATGCACGGCGCATCGAAGTAGCTGCGGTGGTTGGCGACAAAGACATAGCTACCCCCCGGCGCGATGCGCTCCCTTCCCTCCACCTCCACCTTGACTCCGGCAATCCAGAGCAGTACTCGTGACCAGCCTCGCGCCACCCGGTGCTGCGAGTTCCCGCTGGAGTCGAACAGCGAGAGCAGTAGAGAAACCGTGCCCATGAACGTGGTGGCGAAGATGATTCCAGGTGCGGTCCAAAGAACCATCCGCGGCCAGGCAAGAAAACTCGGCATCAATTTGTCCGGAATCCGTAGGGGCGGGCCTTCCGGCCCACGGAGCCACTCTCCCGACCGGCCGGGACCGAAACCCGCCCGAGGAATCACCATTTTACCGCAGCGGACCTTGCGGTATGATTTGTCGCCTCACGGCCGGCGGGATACACCGCCATCGTGTCGCCGTCATCGTGGTTGTGGGTGTCAGGCGCGGGAGGGTGGGCGGATATCCCCAGCCGGTGATATCCCGGCCTCTCACAAAACGAGCGACGCGAATTCCGGCCGGAGCTTGTTCCACGTGCCCTTGAGATCCTCCGGCACAACGCGAGTCTCTCCAACGGTCGTCATGAAGCTCACATCACCCGGCCAGCGGGGCAGCAGGTGCATGTGGATGTGTCCGGCGACGCCGGCGCCGGCGCACTGGCCGATATTCATGCCCAGATTGATCCCTTGCGGCCGGTAAATGCGCCGGAGAATCGCTTCGGCGGCCCGCGTGAGGCGCATCATCTCAACCACCGTCTCCTCGGCAACCGCTTCCAGCGTGGCGGCATGTTCGTATGGAGCCACCATGATGTGGCCGTTGTTGTAAGGGTAGAGGTTCAGCAGCGCAAAATTGTGCGCCGCGCGGAAGATAACGAGGTTCTCCTCGTCATCGCCGGGCTTGGCTTTCTCGCAAAAGATGCAGCCGGAAACGGGTTCGGCTTTGCTGACGTAGGAGTAACGCCAGGGAGTCCAGAGTCGGTCCATCGGGCTAAAACACGGGCGGCGTGCCACCGGGCGGAACCTGGGGATCGCCCGTCGACGGGAAATCTTCGCCCGCTTCGTTCTCGCCATCGACGTTCACCAGATCCTTCAGCTCCTTGCTCGGTTTGAAGAAGGGTATCCGTTTCGCGGGCACGTCCACCCGCTCGCCGGTCTTCGGATTGCGGCCGATTCTCGCCTGGCGGTCGCGAGTCCGGAAGCTCCCAAATCCGCGGATCTCGATTTTGTCACCGGAGCGCAACGAGCGCACGATACTGTCGAAGATAGCTTCGACGATAACCTCGGACTCTTTGCGGGTCATCTCGACAACCCGCGACACTTCTTCGATCAGATCCGCTTTCGTCATCTTTTCATTTTCTCCAATGGCTCTTGTCTCTCTTCCATCGCCCCGCCAGCCTGCGGCGGATCGTCCCCGACAGTCCGGCTAGGCTAGCGTTCGCCCCGGCCCTTCAGGTTCATCACTTCTTCAATGGTACTCGTCGCGGCCGCCGCTTCGCGCTGGTACTCTTCCAGCCGGCTTCGCTCCTCGTCATCGGCCACGGCCTTGACGCTCAGGCCGATGCGCCGCTCGGCTTCATTCATCTTGATTATCTTGAATTCCCTCTCCTCGTCCACCGGCAATGGCGGTTCGTCGCCCGAGGTAGGCGGCAACTCGGAATTGTGGCAGAGGGCTTCCACGCCTGGAGCCAGTTCCACGAAGGCGCCGAAGCTCGCGTATCGCGTCACCTTGCCGCGCACGATATCTCCAATTTGGCGCTCCTGGAAGAATGTCTCCCAGGCATCCGGCTGTAGTTGCTTAACACCCAGCGACAGCCTGCGGTTCTTGGGATCTATGCTCAGAATAACGGCTTGCGCGATCTGGCCCTTCTTCAATATCTCGGAGGGGTGCTTGATCCGCTTCGTCCAACAGAGGTCGGAAATGTGCACCAGGCCGTCAATGCCCTCCTCAATTTCGATGAAGACGCCGAAATCGGTGAGCTTCCGCACCCGGCCCTCGACAACCGAGCCTACGCTGTAGCGCTCCGCCACCGTCGTCCACGGATCCGCCTCCAGTTGCTTGATCCCCAGCGAAATGCGGCGCTCGCCGCGCTTCACGTCGAGCACCACCGACTCGACGTGGTCATTCACCTTCACGACCTTCGACGGATGCTTCATGCGCCGCGACCAGGTCATCTCCGATATATGGATCAAACCTTCGACACCCGGCTCGAGCTCCACGAAAGCCCCGTAATCGGTGATGCTGACCACCCGGCCCACCACGTGGCTGCCGATCGCATAACGTTCGCTGATCGTCTCCCAGGGATCGGGAACCAGTTGCTTCAGCCCGAGAGAAATGCGCTCCCGGTTCTTGTCCAGCTTTAGTACCTTGACCGTAACCTCGTCACCTTCTGAAAACAGTTCGGACGGATGGTTTACCCGGCCATAGCTCATATCGCCCACATGCAACAGGCCATCGATGCCGCCCAGATCGACGAACACGCCATAGTCGGTGAGGTTCTTCACCACGCCGGTGACGACGGCGCCTTCTTCCAGAACTTCGAGCGCGGCGGACCTCCGGGCGGTAACTTCCTCCTCGACGGCCAGCTTCCGCGATACCACCACGTTCCCCCGCCGGCGGTTGAGCTTCACCAGCTTGACTGGAATATCCTGCCCCACCAGCGAGTCCAGATTATGGATCGGCCTCTCATCGACATGAGATGCGGGCAGGAACGCCTGAACGCCAACGTCTACCGACAACCCGCCCTTGGTGCGGCCCAGCACCCGGCCGGAGATCATGAGTCGCTCGCGATACGCCTTTTCCAGGTTGTCCCAGGCACGAATCTTCAGGGCGCGGTCATGGGACAGACGAATGTAGCCTTCTACACGGGGCGACTTCCGGTCGACCATCACGTCGATCTCGTCGCCGGCCTTCACCTCCACGCTGCCGTCAGCCCGGCGGAACTCGGAAAGTGGGACGATACCCTCGGATTTGTAGCCGAAGTCGACGATGACTTCCGAGTCGGTAACCTTCAGAACTTGACCCCGAAGGAGTTCTCCTTCGGCCGGCGGCGCCAGATGACTATAGTCATCGATTAACTGATCGAGATCCTGCTCATCGTACGGTGTAGGGATCTCGTACCCCGCTTCATCCCCTGGGGGCGCGGTGGGATCGGGCGCCGTCTCCGGAGCAGGCTGCCCGGGGACCGGATGATTGTTCGTATCTGGGCGCTGCTCATCTTGGTTGCTTGCCATGGCCAAGTCTCCGCTGGTCACCGATCCTCAACGGGCAAATCAGACCCCGGCCCAACAAAAGGGCGGCTAGATCAGAGTTGCGTGCGCAACGGCGGAAGGCTCGGTACCGTTTTCGAACCGGAAACGCATCCCCCGGTCCGTGGTTACCCAAGTAGAAGTTAGAAAGAGACACCGACAACCCGTTGAAAGATCGATACTTCAATGAACTATAGCGGACGTTGTAATTCTTGTCAACCACGCTCCGGCGGCCCTTCCACCGATGCCGCTATCTACTAATAGAATTACACATTTAACAAAGCGGAGGCGCCGGGTTTCGCCAGCACATAGGGGCCTTCTGGTATCACTGCGATGCTCGCCCCCTCCGGCAGGCCCGCGGTAAACGCTTCCACCGCCTCCGCCGCGGAAGAATAGGCGGTTCCCCAAAGTGTTGGAAAGTACTCGGCCGGCAACCCGGGAACATAGTAGAAAATGTCGGCTTTCCGCGTTACCAGAGCGAGCTTTTCAAGCTGCCACTGGTCCACGATGACCGGCGCTTCGGCGATGGCGTCCAGAAAACCCTCCGCGGATGGAAACTCCCGCAGCATCTTCCGGAACTCCGGCGCTCCGGCTCCTTCCTCGCAAGCCGCGGCCAGTAGAATCCGCCCGCCCGGCTTGAGGATGTGCTGCGCCGCCGTGATCCCCTTTATCGATTGATAGTAGGTAAGATCGAGCGGATATCCCGCGGAGGTGGTGATCACTGCGTCCACCGGACCAGCCAATTCCTCGAGCATCACCTGCGAGACGAAGCGCACGCCCTCGCGATGCGCCTCGATCGGGTCGCCGGCAAAAACGTTCGCGATCTCGCGGCTCCGCGCCAGCGAGACATCGACGATGAAGTCGTGGCGCGCCATGCCGGCAATTTCGAGCAGTTCGTCATGCAGCGGGTTGCCCTCAATGTAGCCTTCGTGAGTCCGCTGGTCGCGCATGAACCGCGGGCTGTGTAGAACCTTGATCGTTTCCTGCCCCGCCAGCCCAGGCACAACCAGTTTCCGCCCCCCGGAGTAGCCGAGCATCAAGTGCG
Source organism: uncultured Solibacteraceae bacterium (assembly GCA_964468205.1). Lineage (GTDB taxonomy): Bacteria > Acidobacteriota > Terriglobia > Bryobacterales > Bryobacteraceae > CAWELS01. The sequence continues at coordinate 110,453 of CAYXVG010000011.1, forward strand.
GCTCAATGAACCCGAGCGACATGTGGAGATCGGCGGAGACGAACCGCTCGTCGATGTAGACCGGCGTGCCGCTTCGCGTCTCTCCCAGGTAGCTGTGTGTCTCGCGCTTCCGCGCCTCGTGGTTGACGACACGATAATCCCGCGCCACCTCCTCGCCCACGATCTTACGGATCTCCTCTTCAGTAGCCGGGCGGTGCAGGCCGGTCGCAATGAGAATGGTGATGCCATCCCGCGGCACGCCTGCTCCCTCGAGCCGGGCCAGCAGGGGAGGTAGAACAAACGAGTTCGGCGCCGGCCGGGTGATGTCACAGACTGAAATCGCCGCGGATCTCTTCCCCGCCGCCAGTTCCCTCACCGGCGGACATCCGATCGGGTTGTCAAGCGCCTCCTCCAAGACCGCCCGCGGATCGGCGAGCGGCTTCGCCGAGCGCGCCTCCAAAATCGTGTATTCGTACCGGTCCGGCAGTTCCAAATTGAGACCTGACTGCGAAAAGGCTACCTCGATTTTCATACCGTCACGCTAGCATATCTCCGCCGCCGGAGGGGCCCATGGGTTCCCGCACCGTCGGCGCGCACCCGGCCTCATCGGAATGGACCGGCATGTGCATGCCTCTAGCCGGTGGGAGAAGGTCGAAAAAATGCTGATATCAGCACTAGTTGCGGGTCTGTTCATCTTGGGGCTCTTCCTCTCGATGATCGGTTCATCACCGCGGTCGCGCGGAAAGTGAACAAACGACACGGCGGCGGGTAATTCCGCTACGGTTGCGCTGCGCGGCCCACTGCGTTGGTTTCAAGGAGCCGGGCGGGATGCGCGTTCGTCAGATATGCCTTGCCCTTCCCCGATCTCGGAATTCTCAATACATCAGGAAGTCCCGGTTTGCGGCAAATCGCCGCCAATGGGTACTTGCCTCGCGTTCAATTGCACAAAAGGATAGGTCTAGCGCATCTTATGGGATAAGTAAAGGGATCCCTTATGGCAACGACAGCCGGCAAGGAACGCGAATTCTACGACAAAATTTACGCCTATCACCTTTCGCGCCCGGACCATGAGCTGACCATTAACCGGCGCGTAATGATGACCGCGCTCAGTGACCCCGCCCAGACAGTCTGGGAGCGGCGGCGTCTCTATCTGCGCGTCTGGATGGAGCTCCTTGCGATTCCCCTCAACGGCGCCCGCATCCTCGACTACGGCTCCGGTCCGGGCGATTGGGGTGTGCTGCTTGCCACCGAAGGCGCCCAGGTCACCCTGCTCGATCTGTCACCGGCGGCCATCGAACTCGGCCTGCGCCGGGCCAAGGCGAGCGGGGTGGCGGACCGCGTCACCGGAGCCGCCCGGGACGCAAGCGACCTTAGCTGTTTCGCCGACGGAGAGTTCGACCTCGTCTTCGGCAGCGCCTCGGTCCACCACACTCTCAAGTACGGAAACGCCTTCGAGGAACTGGTGCGGGTGATTAAGCCCGGCGGGCATCTCGTGCTGGCCGAGACCCTCGGGAATAACCCCTTCCTCAACGCGGCGCGGCGCCTCCGTGCCTGGTTCGCCAAGGAGCCGGAGGAGCAGGGCGAGGAGATCATTGTGAGCGATCGCGAGATCGCCCTCCTCCGCGCAGCCTTTTCCGAAGTGGAGGTCGCGCCGCTCAACCTCATCGGCATGGGGAAACGTCTCTTCCGGGGCCACTTCCACAAGCCGCGCGTCCGGCGAATCATCCGGCGGTTCGAAAAGGCCGACACCAAGCTGTTGCGCTGGTTCCCCAGCCTCCGTAGGTACTGCGGCGAAGCCGTGATTGTCGCCGTGAAGTAGGCCTACCAGCCAAGCCCCTTCGTCATGGTCTTGATCCGGCAGAGGTACATGTCCGCCGTCATGTAGAGAGTCGACCCGTCATCCCCCCATGCGCAGTTCGCGGTTCGCTCCCCCGTCGATATGCGTCCGAGCATGGTTCCGTCCGGGGCGAACACATACACTCCGCCCGGTCCGGTGGCGAAAACGTTCCCGGCGGCATCCACTTTCAGCCCGTCAGGCAACCCGGGCAGCTTGCCCACGCTGCCGGTAACGTCATGGAAGACCTTGCCTTGCCCGAGCGTCCCATCCGCCTTCACTGGGAAAGCCATCCAAATGGCCTTCTCCGGGTCGGACTGCGCCACGTACAGGGTCTTCTCGTCCGGCGAGAAAGCGATGCCGTTCGGACGCGTCATCTCGCGGGTGAGGAGCGTCACCTCGCCGTTCTTTGACAGCCGGTAGACGCCGCAGAAGTCGAGCTCGCGCCGCGGATCGTCCCAGCGCTGCGGCAGGCCGTATGGCGGGTCGGTGAAGTAGAGGTCGCCATTGGATTTGTAGACGGCGTCGTTCGGGCTGTTCAGCCGCTTCCCCTGGAAGCTATCCACCAGCGTCCGCTTGCCTCCGTCCCGGTACATCACCGAGATCCGGCGGTCGCCGTGCTCGCAGGAGACCAGCCGGCCCTCGGAATCGGTCAGCAGCCCGTTGCTCCCCGGTTCGGCGCCGTAGTCGGCCGCGCCCGTGTAACCAGATGGCTTGAGATAGAGGCTGACGCCCTCCCCCTCCTTCCATTTCATGACCGAATTGCGTGGGATATCGGAGAACAGCAGGAAGCCGCCGTCCTTCACCCACACCGGACCCTCTGACCACTCGAATCCTGAGCCAAGCACCTCGATTTCCGCCCCGGGCGCAATTAGCCGGTCCATCCGCGCGTCGTGGCGGATCACCTCGCCCAGCACTGGGAAATTGGTCGTATCCTGCCCCAAGGAAGGCACGAGAATTGCAAGTGCGATTGCTAGCCGTTTCATACGTAAACCTCGTTCGGATCGCAAGATTATGATAACTTGAACGCCGCCGGACTGCCCGCATTCCTGTATAACAGACATAGGAGTCTCCCATGCGCGGAATCATTCGGTTTGCCGTTTTCACTTTCCTTTTGCTGGGGTCATCTCTCCCCGCCGTTTCCCAGGGCGATTTCGATCCCTTCATCCGGTGCTTCATCAGCGCCGAGGCGCCGTTCCTCAGAGCCGAGGGGCTGGCTGAGAGAATCGGCGAAATCCGGCTCGACTGCACCGGCGGCGACCCGAACGAAGTGAAGTTCTTCAACCTATTCGTCCTTGTCAACGCTCCAATCACGTCGGACGCCGTCGATCCCGACACGGGCGAGACCGAAGCGCTGATGCTGATTGACGATCCGCTGCCTGGCGAGGAGAACCGCGGCAATGAGGTCATCTTCCAGGGCCAGGTAAAGGGACTGCCCGGCGTGAACCCCGGCCCGATCGACTGGGGCGGCGCCGAGGACTCCGGGAACGTCTACCCCGGATTCGAGGCCCCGGCCGGCATCAACAGGATCGAATGGAACGGCATCCCCTTCCGCCCCGCCCCCAGAGGCCAGTCGCGAGTCCTGCGTATCGTGAATGTCCGCGTCGATGCCACCCAGGTTCCCAGCAATCCGCTGGAACCGAAAACCGTAAGCGCCAGCCTCGGCGTCACCATGCCGAACAGCATCCCAATCGCCAACAACCGCGTTGTCACTGGGTTTGCCCAGCCGAGCCTGACGGTGGATTATCGGCTCGAAGGCAGCGACTTCGAGCTTCTGATCGAAGAGCTCTATCCCGAAGCCTTCCGGAAGAGAATCGCGAATGACATCGGGGGCGTTGACGATGTCCGCCAGCAAGGTCTGGTGGAAAACCCGTTCTTCACCGAGAGCGGATTCACTCCCGACTACGCCGGGCTCGGCCTCGGCGCCCCTGGCGTGGCCGATACAGGAACCCGGTTTGTCGCCCGCTTCGGCGACCTCCCGGCCGGCGTCTACGTGACGGCGCCCTCGAGCGTGATCTCCGAAAAGCGTACCGGCGAAGACACCGAACTCGAATTGCGCCGGGTTATCGAATTTAACGAGGACTTCTCCGGCGGCGTCCTGCTCAGCAATGACTCTCCCACCCAGTTCGTCCCGGTCGTGGACGGCGTGGCTATCGTGCTCTATGAAGTGGTGGCCCGGGAGCCCTTCCGCGACATGACGGGGAAGGACTTGCTGGACCTATTCCGGCTTCCCGTCCGGCTGATCTTCGCCCAGCCCACCAACATCGGCGTGCCATCCGTGGTGGTCAGCTACGCCCCCATCGACAACACCCGCACGATGAGCGGGCCGGCGCCGGAGCCGCGCTTCTTCAGCGAAGCCGGCGGCTTCCTTTTCCCGGTCGAAGGCGGCGCCACCCGCGACTACCTCACGCTGCGCCATACGCCCACCCAGGAGATCCCCGTCACTCGAACCTACCGGATGCCCTCCGGCGAGGCGGTAAGCGAATCCATCATGGTCGTCGACGGTGGCGGCTGGTTAACCGTCACTCCCGAGGATGAGGGAACGACCCGGGATATTCTGGTGGCCGCGAACCCCGTGGGGCTGGCGACTGGAAGGCATTTCGGGGCGTTTACCCTGCGGATTGATGGAGATCCCAACTCCCTCGTGATCGTCCCGGTCCTGCTCGACGTCTCCCCTCCTCCGGAACTGGTGTTGGACACCGAACCCATTACCTTCCGCGCCACGGTGGGCTCCACCACTCCGGCGTCGCGGAATCTGCTCGTAAACGCCCGGAATAAGGCGCTCAACTTCCAGGTCGAGCCGTCGACCGCGTCCGGGATGGGCTGGCTCACGGTGACCCCCTCGAGCGGCTCCACTCCGGCCAACGTCCGCATCACGGCGGATCCTTCAGGCCTGATCCCCGGCCGCTACGAGGGAGCGATCAGCGTGCGGGCGCAAGACGCCTCCAACAGTCCGCGGATCGTGCCCGTAGTGCTCGAAGTCGTGCCGCCGCTGCCCCTTTTCACGGCCGCCTCCATCGGAAACGCTGCCAGTTTCGAAGCGGACGGGGTGTCACCCGGCGAGATCATCACTATCTTCGGCTCGAACGTCGGGCCGGACGAGCCGTCCGGAATCCGGTTTGACCAGTCCGGCCGTGTCGCTACCGAGACCGGCGGGACGCGCATTCTCTTTGACGGAACGCCGGGACCGATGATCCTGGCCTCGAAGACCCAGTCGAGCTGCGTGGTCCCGTACAACGTTCGCGGCAAAGCCACCGTACAGATCCAGATCGAGGTCGACGGCTGGCTCTCCGAGGCCGTCGCCGTAGCCGTCCGGGAAACCAAACCCGGCGTCTTCACCGCCGACTCCTCCGGAAGCGGCCAGGGAGCGATCGTGAACCAGGACGGAACCCTGAACACTCCTTCCAATCCTGCCGCAATTGGCTCTGTCGTCACGGTCTACCTCACCGGGGTGGGAGAGACCCAGCCCGCGGGCATCGACGGCGCGATTAATATCGGCCCGACGCTTCCCGCCCCACTCGCCCCGGCGCTCGTCCGGATCGGCGGTGTGGAAACCGGAATCGAATTCCTCGCCGGCGCGCCCGGCCTCGTGGCCGGAGCCATCCAGGCCAACGTCCGCGTTCCGGCCACACCCGGCGAAATGGTCCCCGTCCAGTTCCTGATCGGCGGCCGCACGGCCAACATCGTGTATATGTCCATCGAGTAGCGGCCGCCCCGACGCACCGGCCGGCTGCGGCGGCTACAGTCGCCCCTCATATCCGCCGATCAGTAAAGCAGCGGCGGTTCGATGAAGAATGACATTCCGGACCCTACGGTTCTGCTGATACCCGTCTATAACGACTGGGAATCCGTGCGGCTGTTGCTGCCCAAAATCGACGAGGAGTTGGCGGCCTATCCGACGGCGGTTCACGTGGTTCTGATTGATGACGCTTCCACCCAGCCGGCGCCGGAGGACACGGTCGAGTGGCGTTTCCAGCACATCTTCCGGGTGGACGTGCTGCACCTTCGCCGGAACTTCGGGCACCAGCGCGCCATCGCCATCGGTCTGTGCCACGTCGAGGCCCAATTGAAAGCCCGGGCGGTCCTCGTCATGGACGGCGACGGCGAAGACCGGCCGCGGGACGTCCCCCGGCTGCTCCAGGAGTTTGACCGGTTGGGCGGCGGCAAAGTGTTATTCGGCGAGCGCACGCGGCGAATGGAGACGATCACATTCAAGTTCTTCTACCACCTCTATCGTTGTCTTCACCTGCTTCTGACCGGCCTCTCGGTCCGGGTGGGGAACTTCAGCGTGGCGCCGCGGGCGGCAGTGGCCCGTTTGGTCGTGGTATCGGACCTCTGGAACCACTACGCGGCGGCCGTATTCCGTTCCCGCATTCCGTACGCGACCCTTCCGCTGCCGCGAGGACAGCGGTTGCACGGCAAATCGTCAATGAACTTCGTCTCCCTTGTCGTCCACGGCTTGAGCGCGATTTCCGTGTTTGGAGACATCGTGAGCGTCCGCTTGCTGGTGGTCTCGGTGGTTGCGGTGATCGCCTGTCTCGGCCTCGGGCTATTCGTTGGCGGCGCCAATGTCGGCATCGGGATCGCGTTCGTTCTCTCTGTCCAGCTCCTGCTTTCCGCGGTCGTACTCGCATTCGCGACGATCGGTTCGCGCAGCAACATGAATGTCGTGCCGCTACGGGATGCGCATTTCTTCATTCTTGAGGCCCGTCCCATTTACCTTGCTGATGAACGAGTTCCATTACATCGGTTCCGAGTTGGAAATCTTTGAGGAAGCGCGCCGCTGGAAGGCCTACTGGCGGGCGCGAATCGCGGCATTCGTCGCCGGCGATGTCCTCGAAGTCGGAGCGGGCATCGGGGCGAACACGACCGCTCTGTCCACGCTAGACTACCGTAGCTGGCTGTCACTGGAACCGGACTCTGAATTGGCCGGACATATCGCCCTCCCCAGCGGCGGCCGCCATCGCGTTGTTACCGGAACGCTGGCGGACCTCCCCAATGGGCGAAAATTCGACACGATTCTCTACCTCGACGTGCTCGAGCACATCGAGCGCGACGCCGCCGAACTGGCTTCCGCCGCCCAACGGCTCAACGCAGGCGGCGCCCTGATTGTGGTCGCACCGGCGCACTCCTTTCTCTATACCCCTTTTGACCGCGCTATCGGGCACTACCGCCGGTACGACAAGCGCATTTTGCGCGAAGTGGCGCCCGAGAGCTTGAGGCTGGAAAGGCTGGAGTACCTCGACGCGGCCGGCATGCTCGCTTCTCTCGCCAACCGCTGGCTCCTCAGGAGCGCCGCGCCGAGCCGGAGTCAGATCTTGTTTTGGGACCGCCTACTCGTGCCTTGCTCGCGGGTGCTCGACCCGCTGTCGGGGCGCCGGATTGGCAAATCCATCCTCGCGGTTTGGAGAAAGAGCTGACATGAACCGCATGACCGGACTGACAATTCCGAACTGGGCCGTGTCATTGCTCCTGTTTGCATTCGTCGCCGCGCTGTTGATGGCGGCGCACGCCAATCACTTCGAACTCACGAGCGATGAAGGAATTATCCTGGACGCGGCGCAGCGGATCGTGAACGGCGAGCGGCTCTACGCCGATTTCTTCGGTTACATGAGTCCCGGAAGCTACCTCCTGCAGGCCGCGGTCTTCAAGCTCGCGGGCGTCTCATTGTGGAGCGGACGGCTGATCGTCATCCTCGGATTCGCAATTCAGTGCGCCCTGCTCTGGTGGCTCGTCGCTCGCCTGGGAAACCCGCTGGCCGCGTGGGTGGCCGTGGTACCGTTTTTCTTCTTTCAGGCGAGCGTGCCCGGGTTCCTCACCGCGCAACACCGGTGGGATAGCGGCACGCTGGCGATGGTTTTCGCCGCGTTGATTGTGGAAGCGGTGCTCGGCGGGAAGCGGTGGCTGTGGTTCGCGGCCGGCGTCGCGATTGCGATGGCCGCGTTCATCACGCCGTCGCTCGGACTCCTGGCGCTGGCAACCTTGGCGTGGTGCGTCGCCATACCCTCGCTCCGAGCAAACTGGAAGCACTACGTTTTCGGCGGCGCGGTGGTAGCCTCACTCACCGCACTCGCGCTCGCTGCAGCCGGAATGCTCGGCCCGTTTCTGCGGCAGATACGATGGCTGCGGGACAACTATGGCGCCGTGAATGTGATGCCGTACGGCGAAGTGATTGGCGGGTACGGATACTTGTTCGAGGGCGTCTCGGGCATCGGCTACCTCATCGTGGCAAATCTCGTCCTCTGGTTGGCCCTTCCGGCGGTCCTGCCGGTGGTGTCGGTGGCCGGATGGACCTTAGCTGGACTGACCGGCCACTGGCGCAAGCTTCCGGAACGACACGGAATCGTGGCGAGCTTTCTGATTCTGTGCGTGCTGGCGCTCGTGGCCTCCACCTATCCGCGCCCCGACGTAATGCACCTGGCATTTGTGGCGGCCATTCCATATGCACTGACAGCGCTCTTGTTCTACCGGTTCTTGCCGCCGGCACGATATTTCGCGGCCTACATCTGCCTCTGGGCGGCGCTCATGGGTTGGAACTTCGGCGCGCAATTGGCGGCTCTGCGGCCGGTGGTCACTCCGGTCGGCAGATTGGGCGCCGCACCGGACTCTGTTCCTGCGCTCGAACGTCTCGTCTCCCTGACGCAGCCCGGCGAAACGCTCTATGTTCACCCCTACATGCCGGTCTTCTACTTCCTGACGCAGACGCGTAATCCGACCCGTTACTCCTACCTTGCCCCCGGCATGATGACAGCCGCCGAGGAAGCCGACGCTCTGGCCAGCCTGACCGCCGACCCTCCAGAGTGGGTGCTGTTCCTCGAACTCTCCCAAACGGAGTTCCTGCGCGTTTTCCCCAACGCCACCGAACTCGACCACCGTTTCCACCGGATCGAATCCTGGATCAAGAAAAACTACATCCCCACGGCGCCACCACTCCAGCTCGCTGGTTACCAACTCCTGCGGCGGCACGCGGAGCCGGATGCATAGCCGGGCGCCCGGCCGGTCACGAAACCCCGCGCTCGTGGCTCACGGTCTTCTGTTCCGTGCCTCCCTTGGCCAGGTCGACGCCATCCGCTCGAAGCGCGTCCTGCAGATTGCCAACCTGCAACTCGCGGGGCTGGATGCCCCGCGGCTCCCGGCCCGGCCGCATCTGATTGATCGGCATGCCGAGGCTCCAGGCCGCGACGCCGCCGAAGAAGGCGTGGGTCTCGATCAGCACGGTCCCGGCCCCCGCGCGGGGCGGCCCCCAACGCCGCGCCGAGCCCGGCGGGCCCGCCGCCAACCACCAGTACATCGGTGTGCAACAACTCCGGCAGTGATGGCGGCGCAGCCGCGCGCAGTCTCGGGGCGGCCAGCACGGCGGCCGTGGTGGCGGCCTGTTTAAGAAGCGTGCGGCGGTTCTTCTTCGCAGTGTTCATCGGGCTCTCTCCTGCAAAACCGTGTCCGTGATTTCGATTCAGGACCAAGCTATCGCAAATCTCATAAGAAGGGAAGTGTCACGGC
>CAYXVG010000011.1:119865-132139 GCA_964468205.1 uncultured Solibacteraceae bacterium
CGCAAATCTCATAAGAAGGGAAGTGTCACGGCCACTGCGGACGGCCGCAAGGCCCGTTGTCCGGTTCCACGAAAAGGATAGAATCGGAGTGACGTTCGATCCCCGATCAGACAGGAGCCACGAATCCATGAGACTCGTCATTCTGCTACTTTCGGCGCTTTGCCTGGCAGCCGCCGCGGAGCGCCCCAACTTCCTGGTGATTATTGCCGACGATATGGGCTATTCCGATGCCGGCTCCTACGGCGGGGAGATCGCGACGCCGAATCTCGACTCCCTGGCGGCGAACGGCCTTCGCTTCACCAACTTCTACAACACAGCCCGCTGCTGGCCCACGCGGGCGGCCCTGCTCACCGGCTACTACCCGCAGCAGATCCGGCGCGACAGTATGCCCGGTGTCGATGCCAAGGAATTCGGAGGGCGCGGCGTGCGTCCGGAATGGGCGCCGCTGCTTGCGGACCGCTTACGCCCGCTCGGCTACCGCTCGTATTACTCGGGGAAGTGGCATATCGACGGCGAGCCCATGGAGAATGGATTCGATCACTCTTATAATCTGCAATCCGGCAATAACTTCTTCTATGCCGCGGTCCACCATAAGGACGGCGAGCGTCTTCCCGCGGTCGATCCGGACAGCGGCTACTACGCCACCATCGCGACGGCGGACCATGCCATCGAATTCCTGCAGGAGCATGCCGAGCAGTTCGCGGACCGCCCCTTCTTCCAGTACCTCGCGTTCCACGCCCCCCACTTCCCGCTGCACGCGCTCCCCGAAGACATCGCCCACTATCGCGACCGTTATTTCGAAGGCTGGGATAAGCTCCGGCAGGAGCGGCACGCGAAGCAGAAGAAGCTGGGCATCACCAATGCCGCGTTGTCACCCCTCGAACCGGAAGTCGGCCCGCCCTACGACTTTCCCGATGACATTGCCCTACTCGGCCCCGGCGAAATCAACCGGCCGCTCCCCTGGAAACAGTTGACCGAGGAGCAGCAACGGTTCCAGGCAACGAAGATGGCGATCCACGCCGCGATGATCGACCGCATGGACCGGGAAATCGGCCGCGTACTCGACCAGCTTCGGGCGATGAAGGCGTTCGACAATACCTTGATTTTCTTCCTCTCGGACAACGGCGCGAGCGCCGAGATCATGGTGCGGGGAGACGGCCATGATCCGAACGCGCCCATGGGTTCGGCGAAGACGTACCTCTGCCTCGGGCCGGGATTCTCGAGCGCCGGCAACACTCCGTTCCGCCGGCACAAGACGTGGGTCCACGAAGGCGGCGCCGCCACGCCCTTCATCGTCCACTGGCCCCAGGGAATCACGGCGAAGAATGAGCTGCGCAACACCCCCGCCCATGTGATCGACATCGCCCCGACGCTGCTCGAACTCGCCGGCGGCGAACCTTCCGCGAGGCCCGGCGGCCCACCGCTTCCCGGCCATAGCCTGGCACGCATATTCACGTCCGGTGATACGCCCTTACACGAGGCGATCTGGTTTTACCACGAAGGCAACCGCGCCCTGCGGCAGGGTGACTGGAAGATTGTTCACGCGGTCCGCGACCGGCGCTACCCGTGGCGGAACTCCGCCGCCGAGGAGGACGCCAGACCCAGTGAATGGGCCCTCTACAATCTTGCCACCGACCGCGCCGAGCAGCACGATCTGGCCGCAAAGCACCCGGATCGCGTGCGCGGCATGGGCGCTTTGTGGGAACGGTGGAGAAAGCAGTTCATCCAGGACGCCGGCGAGCCGGTTCCCGCCGCGAAGAGCGGCGAATGACGCCGCCGCGCATTCCAGGGGCGCGCTGCAATGACACGGAGGCTGACCGGATTATGACAGCGATCAGGGGCTTCTTCCTGCTGTTACTCCTCACGGTCTGCCTGCGTGCCGCGCCGCCCAACTTCGTCATCATCCTCACCGATGACCAGGGCTACGGCGACCTCGGCTGTTACGGCGCGCCCTACATCCGCACGCCCAATATCGACCGGATGGCGCGCGAGGGCGTCCGCTTCACCGACTTCTACGCGCAGCCTTTCTGCGGCCCGTCGCGCGCCGCGCTGATGACCGGAACCTATCCCGCGCGGAACAGCTTGATGTTCAACCACCTGCCGCGCGCGGAGACCGGTATCCACCCCGACGAACTGACGCTGGCCGAATTGCTGCGGTCGCGCGGGTACGCCACGGGCATCATCGGCAAATGGCACCTCGGCGACGCGCCGGAGTTCCTGCCTCTCCGGCACGGATTCGACTTCTACTTCGGGCTGCCCTACTCGAACGACATGTGGCCCTACCATCCCAAAGTGCTCCGCACGCCGGACGACCCGCCCCTCAAAACCGCCATCCGCGAACGCGCCGAATATACAGGCTTCCAAGGGCAGGGCCAAACCTACCCCCTCGACTGGTTTCCCGACCTGCCGCTGATCCGCGGCGAGAGCGTCATCGATCGGAATCCTGACCAGGCCGAACTCACGGCCCGCTACCATGACGAGGCGCTGGCCTTTATCGAGCGCCACAGGGACCGGCCGTTCTTCCTCTACCTGGCCCACTCGATGCCCCACGTGCCGTTGTTCCGGTCGAAGGAGTTCGAGGGCGTCTCGCCGCGCGGGCTCTACGGCGATGTCATCGAGGAGATCGATGCCGGCGCCGGGCGGATTCTTCGCCGCCTGGAGGAACTCGGCCTCGACGAGCGCACGTTCGTGGTTTTCTTCTCCGACAATGGGCCGTGGGCCGATTACGGTATCGACGCCGGCTCGGCCGGTCCGCTGCGCGGAGCCAAGGGCTCGGTCTGGGAGGGCGGCGTCCGGACGCCCGCCATCATGCGCTGGCCGGGCCGCATTTCCGCTGGACAGGTGACCTCTTCGATCGCGGCCAGCATCGACATCTATCCCACCTTCGCCCGGCTGGCCGGCGCGGAACTCCCGGCGGACCGCACCATCGACGGCGTCGACCTTTGGCCCCTACTAACCGCCGGCGAGCCGCCGCGCGACGCTTTCTACTACTATGCCGGTCAGGTCTTCTACAAGGCCGCGGAAGGCGCTCCCGTGAATGCGCCGGAACTGGCCGCCGTCCGGCACGGGCGCTGGAAGCTCCATCTCGCGGGACAGCCCAAGTTGTACGACCTTCACGCCGATGTTGGCGAGACGAAGGACGTCAGCGGCCATCATCCCGGCGTTGTGGACCGCCTCCGCTCGGTGGCGCGCGACTTCGACCGGAGGTTGCAGGCGGACATACGCCCGCTCGGCCGGAGGTAGCTTATTTTCCAGTTCTGGGGCGCAAGGGCGGGCGCTATGCGGGCCGAGTCCGCGGTTCGTCGAGGCGGGTGACCGGGTCAATGAAGGCCCAGGCAAGCGCGCCGGCGAAGTAGATTGCGGACGAGACGTAGAAGGTGAGCGCCCAGTTGTCGTTCGTCCAGGTGAGGATGAACGCGACCATGGCGGGAGCGAGCCAGCTCGCGATGTTTCCGGTCATGTTCATGGAGGCCGAGAGGCTGCCCGCGTAATTGCCGCCGGCGTTCATGCACGCGGCCCAGGAGGGGGGCATGGCGATATCGTTGCCGAAGCTCGCCAGTCCCATGGCGACCATTGCGAGAACCGGATTTGCGAGGTGAACCGAAACGATCAGCAGGGCTCCCGCGCCGAACAATCCGGCACCGGCGACCCAGCGGCTACCGGATCCGGGCTTCTTGAGCCGGCGTTCCAGCCCGCGCAACAGAAGGCCGCAGGAGAGACAGCCGATCCCGCCGAAGAACAGGGGGAATCCCGCCAGGAACGCACTCTCGCCGATGCTGAGCCCGCGGCTCTCCTGCAAATAGGTGGGCAACCAGGTCACGTAGAAGTGCCAGCCGTAGCCCTGGGAGAAGTACTGCAGCCAGAGCAGCCATACCGTGCGGGCGCGCAAGAACCGCCCCCAAGGGACGTCGCCGTGTCCCTTGGCCGCTTCGGACGACCCCTCCAGCAGCTTTCGTTCCGCGGCGTTGACGCCGGGATGGTCCCGCGGGTTGTCGCGGAACCAGCGCCAGAAGAAGACCGCCCAGACCAGGCCCAACACACAGAAGATCTCGAACACGCGCCGCCACGGAACGTAATCGAGCAGCGCCGCCACCAGCAGCGGGGTGAAGGCGCCGCCCCAACGGGCGCTCATCCACATGATGCCCTGGGCCCGCACACGCTCCTCCGGCGGCAGCCACGTGGTGAAGGCTTTCGTCACCACGGCAAAGGCGCTGCTCTGCCCGGCACCGAAGAGAAACCGTGCGGCGACCAGCGACACCTGGTTCCAAGCCCAGCCGGTGACAGCCGTGAAGACCGACCACCAGACGACGATGAAGGTGAGGACGCGCCGCGGCCCTTTCCAGTCGGCGATCCAGCCGCCGGGCACCTGGAAGATGGAGTAGGCGACGCCGAAGGCCGAGAACGCCATGCCCATTTCGACCCGCGAGAGGCCCAGATCCTCCGAGATCAGCGGCGCGGCCTGGGCGATGGCAAGGCGGTCAACATAGCTGATGATGGCGACCAGGACGGCAAAGACGACGACACCGTAGCGAGTCCGCGAGGGCTGTGGCGCACCGGGCATAATCAGGCAATGATCTCACGGCTGGGGCGGGACCAGAGGGCAGCCGCCTTCTCCCACAGGGCGTGCGCCTGCCCGGGGGACTCGGCGATCGCGTTCACGGCCAGGCCCTGGCGAGGCAGATGCGTGAAGAGGAACTCCATGTCTTCTTCGGTGACATCGCCCCAGACGTAGAGGGGCTTGCGGGCAAGAACCGTCTGGTAGTGCTCCCAGAGAGCTTCGGCCCGCGGGCCGTCATGGTCGATGTGAATCTCGATGGCGCTGAGTGCGGTGTCCACCAGGTATTTCGTGGGCAGGAACCGGGTCGGATGCAGGTGGATGACGGTCCGCTCGAAGGCCGCCGCGATGACGCGGTCGGCCGGCAGAATGAACTCCTCGTACATGGCGGGCGAGAGGAGGGCGGCCGCGTCCTCCTGCAGCCAGACGAACTTGCCCGGGCACCAGAGGCTGTAAAGAAACGATCCAGTGCCGCCGTGGAACAGCGGCAGATGCTCGAGCAGGCAGCGGCCGAAGGCGATCCAGAAAGCGGTGAGCTGCCCGATCACGCTTTGCACCTCGGCGGGCTCGTCAATCATGCGGTAGATGAAGCCCTCGCCGCCGTAGAGCGCGGAGAGCAGGTCGGAGGGCCCCCGCATCAGGGTGTTGCCCACCGGATAGCGCCCGCGGCTGTGGGCCTCGAGCTTCGGAATGAACTCGAGCATTTTGGCTACCCACGGATTCGTTTCGGAGAACCGCGGAACGCTGGGGTTTTTGGAGAATCCGGGCGGCGGCAGCGAGCGGGTGGAGCCGGTCGTATGGTCGGCGACCACCCCGCATCCGAGAGCGGCCTCTATCCAGGGTATGCCGAGAAACGGAGCCGCGGAGAAGACGAAATCTCCACCGGCCTCCTCGTGCCATTTGTACAGGCGGTCCGTATCTCCGAGGAACTTGCCGACGACGATGTCGTCCGGGCCAAGCGGGCCTTCGAGGTCCCTGGCTCCCTCCGGGTAGCGGTGGAGCGGGTAGTAGGAGCCGAGGGTGAATCCGAATAAGGGCCGTTCGTTCTTCTGCTCGAGCCACCGCGCCTGCCGCTCGAGCCGTTCCGCGAGAGGGATCTTCATGTTTGAGGAAGTATACCGGATTCCGGGGCCGCTAAAGCATTAAGCTATGACCATGCAGATTATCCGCATCGCTCTTGCCGGCCTTCTCCTGCTGGCCGCCACAAGCGTCCCTGCTCAAGAGACCCGACCGAACTTCATCTTCATCCTCACCGACGATCATGGTTGGAGCCAGATCTCGACGCCGATGGATCCGGATATTCCGGGAGCTGCATCGAGCTACTTCGAGACTCCGAACATGGAGCGGCTTGCCAACCAGGGCATGCGCTTCGCCAGCGGTTACTCGCCGGCGCCGCTCTGCACCCCGACGCGGCGGAGCATTCTATGCGGAATGACGCCGGCCCGGCAGCGCGGCACGGAGTTTGCCTCGGAGTTCGACTGGACCGGACGCCTGACGATTCCCAAGGCGCTGCGGCAGGTGGACCCCGCATACCGTTCCGCCCACTTCGGCAAGTTTGGCTCGAAAATGGGGACGACGCCGGAGGAGGCGGGCTTCGATGAGAGCGACGGCTCCACCACGAACATGACCGGCGGCATGCCGATCCCGATGGAAGAGCGCGGCCAGACCGTCGCGAAGGAGGATCCGAAGCTTGCCTTCAGTCTGACCGCACGGGCCACCGCCTTCATGGAGCGGCAGGTGAGGGAGGGTCATCCTTTCTACCTGCAGATCAGCCACTACGCGACGCACCTGCAGGTGCAGACCCGGCCGGACTCCCTCGCGAAGTACCGGCGCAAGGGGCAACCCGACCGAGCGGTGACGCACGGATTCGCGGGCATGCTGGAGGATCTGGACACGGCCGCCGGCGAAGTGATCGACGCCGTGGAACGGCTGGGGATTGGCGCGCGCACCTACATCTTTTTCATGGCCGACAACGGCGGCCGGGACACGATTCCGGGAGCGGACAATTCGCTTCCTCCGCCAAATCGGCCGCTCAACGGCGCGAAGCATTCACTGTACGAAGGCGGCATTCGAGTACCGTTTATCGTGACCGGCCCGGGCGTGGCCGCGAACACGGTGAGCCGTGTCCCGGTGACCGGGTATGACCTGCTGCCGACGCTCTTCGACCTGGCGGGAGGACGAGGGCCTTTGCCGGCGGAGATCGATGGGGGCAGCTTCCGGGATGTCCTGGAAAACCGTGGCGCCGGCGAGGTGAACCGCGGTTTCGCGGGTCTCGTCTTCCACCGGCCGCGTTGGAGGCGCGGGCCGCAGTCAGCGATCCGGGTGGGGAACCACAAGCTGCTGATTAATTGGGCGACGGCAAAGCGGGCGCGGGAGACGCTTCTGTTCGACCTCGAAAGCGACGTGGAGGAGAAGAGGGACCTGAGCGCGAAGGCCCCCGCCCGGACGGCCGAGTTGATGCGGCTTCTTGTCGGCTATCTGGAGACCGTATCCGCTGCGATGCCCGATAAACCGTAGACCGTGAGGGCGACGCATCGAGTCCGGGCGCGGGCTCAGAAGTCTGGCGCCAACCCTTTGAAGTTCAGGTGGTAGGTCAGCACCACCACCTGGCGTAGCCCGCCGTCAGCCAGTCGCCTGGCCTCATACCAATATGAGATCTCGATACCGTTACGCTTGCCCAGATCGCGGCGAAAGCCGACACCGTAGCGCGTGCTGGCGAACCCCTCGCCGGTCCAGAAGAACTCGACGTTGGCGTAGGGCGTCCAGGAATTGTTTCCGATTATGCGAAACCGCTGGCGATAGCGGCTGAAGTCCGGCTCGCCGATGCCCACGAACCGCTCATAGGTGGTGCGGGCCGCCAATGAGAGGCTCTCGCGGTGCAGGGCCGGCTCGACTCCCCCGAAAGGCCGGATGAAATTGTCGTGATCGGAACCGGTTTCGCTGAACCACGTGAAGAAGGAACCGCCAAAAACCGTCAAGTTGGGGTGAGCTTTGTAGCTGAGAAAAGGAATCAGACTGATGTCATACCACTCGTTCGTCTCCATCCGAACCCGGGCGCGGTTGTGCAGAATGAGGTCGGTCTTCTCGCCGAGTTCAATATTCGCATCCAGAGCGGCTTCCGCATGCGGCTCCGTGGCAAAAACCTCGCAGCCGAGCAGCAGAAGCGGGACAAACCGTTTCACTCCGGTCCCCTCCGCACAGTACTCCGTGACAACTTGGAAATGCTCATTGGATTCTCGACCCCTGCCGGCGTCTTGCGCCGGGCTGCGACTAACTGACGTTGGTTTTGGAGACGTTCATCATCCGCAGCGCCTGAGCCGGGTTTTTGTAGTAGTATCGCACTTCGTCACCGGCCTTCCACGTTTCGGCCGGCAGCGTGAGATACTCGGGGGCCACCTTGATCGTGGCCAGTTCCCGAGTGCGGGGAGCGTAAAGCGTTACCGTGCCCGCGGCAGCGTCGATCTTCGGCGCGCCCGAATCGGCCACGCGCGAGTCGTCCGGGAAGACGCCCGTCTGCAGGTCCACGAGTTCAAAGGGAATGGTGAGCAGATCCTTGGTGGCGGCATTGTAGACGGTCAGTGTCTGAGCTTGGGTGTCAAGAGAGATGAGCCCCCCGGCCTCCGGCGTGGGTCCCATTTGGGACGCCTTCTCCGGTATCGCCACCACCACCGGGGGGACGCGGTCGTATCTCGCGTCGCCAGGGTTCGAGTCGAGGACCATTGTGAGACGTTCGCCGTCGGACTGCACCACGATACCCTGCTCCACTTCTCCGAAGTCGCCGCACCCAGCCAACAGAGTGACCGCCAGCGCGGCTAGCATAGCGTTGCGTGAAGGGTTCCACATGGCGATTTTCCTTTCTACTTGATCACCGGCTGCTGCGCCCGCTTCATCGCGAGTTCCTCGCGCGCGCCGCGAATGAACTTCAACACGATGAAGCCAGCCAGGGCTACCACCAACCCGAGGATGAGAACCGTCGCCGCGCCGTCAAAGAATGTCCGCACCGCCGGGAAGCTGGATGCGATCAGTTTGAAGGCGATCGAGACGCCACAGCCAACCACCGCGATGCCAAAGAACAGGCGGATTCCGTAGCCCTTCACGTACTTCGTCGCCACCGCGCCGATCTGGGCGCCGATAGAGGCGCCCGTCAGCATGATGACCACGGCCACCAACTCGGTTCGTCCCTTGTAGGTATAGGAGCCCGCGCCATAAAGAGCCGAGATCACCACCTCGAACAGATCCGTTCCCACGGCCACGTGCGTGGGCACGCCGATGAGGTAGATGAGCGCGGGCATGCGAATCAGTCCGCCACCGATGCCGAGAATGCCCGCCAGCCAGCCGGTGAAGAAACTCACCATGATCGGCAGCCAGGCGGAGCAATAGATGCCCGAGGTCTTGAAGTGGATCATCGGCGGGATCTTGATCTTGTGGAAGGTTTTATGCCACTGGATGCCGCCCTCGTCGCCAGAAACCACGCGTCCGGAGGCCGCGGCCTCCTTATCCTTTTGCTGCTTGGCCCGCACGTCAGTAAACACGAGCCATGCAATCAGCGTGAGCAGAACAAGGTAGCCGATGCGCACGAACAGGTCGACGTGGCCCAAGCTCTCGAGCCACATGATCATCTGCGCCCCGACCTCGAAACCGCTCACGGTGCCGATCACCATGATGAAGCCGAGCCGGTAATCGACGTTGCCGAATTTGGCGTGCCGCATGGTCGAGATCAGCGAGTTCCCCGCCATGTTCGTAATATCCGTGCCAATGGCGAAGGCCATCGGGAAACCGAGAATATTCAGCCCGGGCGTCACCATCCAACCACCGCCCATGCCAAAGAAAGCGCCGATAATGCCGACCCCCAACCCGAGCACCACAAGACCCGGCCAGAAGACTTCGATTCCGGCGATGGGCATCATTACGTATAGCCATTCCATATGAATCTCTCCCAGGCTTCGAGGGTAAGCCTAGTGTCCTCCCACGGCGCGAGACTTCAGGTCAATGCCCGTCTTCGACAGAAAGAAGCTCATGACCGAGCTCAGTATTAGGGCCAGCACGGGAATCAGGATAATTGTCAGCAGCGTGAACTGAACCAGGCTTTCGTTGTACAGGTCCGTAAACCAACCCTGCCAGCCGGTGTACCGTCTAGAGTCAGCCACGAATATGATCGACTCGCCGCCGCCCCCGGCGGCAACGAGCCTTGCGGGAATGATCAAAGCCAGAGCACAAAGCCCGCGGAACCAACACATGAGCCTAAGCATGATCCAGTCTCCAGGTAAGTCTAATTTGGGAGATGCAGTTATTCGTTGGTACTACGCCGTAACGATACAGGTTATGACAGAAACGGGCACGGAGCAACAAAAACCGGCAAACCCGAAGGGCTGCATCCGCTCGCGCGATTTCGAGAGGTCTGTCCGGCAGACGGCTTGACATCGACAGTCTCCAAAACACTCCTGTTGCCTCCGCACTAGCGAACGTACAGGAACTCCGACCCGCGGGACTGTCTCGCCTCGCCGGCCCGATGACCGCGGCCGCCCACCTTCGAGTTTCAGGCCCGTACATCTGAATGATAATGGATTGCGACACAGCCGTGCAATCGGAATGCCGCGGGGAGCAGCCGGCGTTTCCGGCCTCCAGAGCGCTCCCGCCGCCGAATCTTCTGTTGATGCCGCCGCGCTCCGCGTGTTACACAGAAAGGGAACGGGCTTCTGGGCCGCAAGCCAACTCACGCCAGGCCCGCCACCGTCAGGAGCGCACCCATTCCAAGCGGAAAGGTATACCTCGTTGGGGCCGGCCCCGGCCACCCGGAACTGCTGACCATTAAGGCCGCGGAGTTGCTCAAAAGCTGCGACGTGGTGGTTTATGACCGGCTGATCCAGGAAGAGGTCCTCGCCCTCGCCAAGCCCTCCGCCGAGCGGATCTACATGGGCAAGCCCGTCGGCAAGCACGATTCGCGGCAGGAAGAGGCCAATGACCTCCTGGTGCGCAAGGCCCGCGAGGGCAAGATCGTGGTGCGTCTGAAGGGGGGCGACCCCTTCGTCTTCGGCCGGGGCGGCGAAGAGGCCGAATACCTCGCCGCCCATGGCGTCCGTTTCGAGGTGATCCCCGGCGTCACCTCGGCGTTCGCCGCTCCGCTAAGCGCGGGCATTCCGGTCACCCACCGCGACGCAGCCTCCTCGGTGGCCGTCGTTACCGGCCACGAGGCCACGAAGGACCATGAACACGTGAACTGGCAATCGCTGACCGGCATCGATACCCTCGTATTCCTCATGGGCGTGAGCAATGCGGGCATGATTGCCGAAACCCTTATTAAGCACGGGAAAGACCCCGAAACACCGGCCGCGATGATCCAGATGGCGTTCTGGCACGATGAGCGCGCCGTCACCGCCACGCTGGCCACCATCGGGGAAGCGGTTC
The DNA here is from genome assembly GCA_964468205.1 of uncultured Solibacteraceae bacterium. Classification (GTDB taxonomy): domain Bacteria; phylum Acidobacteriota; class Terriglobia; order Bryobacterales; family Bryobacteraceae; genus CAWELS01. The sequence continues at coordinate 130,826 of CAYXVG010000011.1, forward strand.
GCGAGGCCGGCATACACCCCCCGGCCACGCTTGTCATCGGCGAAGTGGTGCGCCACCGTACGGTTCTCTCGAAAGCCGAACGCGATCTCAAGCGACGCCCGGACGGGAGTTCCCGATTCGAACCCGCCCCCGCGCCGGATGAACTCCTCCGGCTCGCGACGGGCGGACTCGCCAGCCAGGCGCTCGGCTTCGCCCTCGAACTTAATCTCTTTGACCGCCTCGAGGCGCCGGCCCAGCCCGAGGCTCTCGCCGGGAGCCTGAAACTCAACCCCGAGGCGCTGGCCGAAGTTCTGGAGAGTTTAGTCGCGCTTGGGGTCCTCGAGCGGCAGGCCGCGGGCTACCGGAACCTCGAGCTTGCCTCGCGGTATCTTCGCAGCGCGACGCCCGAAAGCCTTCGCAACGCTCTTCTGCACCAGGCAAAACTCGGCGCGCGGTGGGATGGCCTGGCGGCCTACGTCCAGGCGGGCTGCGAGGAGTTCGTGCCAGTGGCGGACGAAGACGAACACCGCGAATCCTGCGAGCAGCTTTCGCGCTTCGCGGCGCCGCTGGTTACGGAGAGCCTGGACCTCGGGCGTCACAGCCCGGTCCTCCTGCTCGGATACGGGCGCGACGCCTACCGCAACGCGATTTTGGAGCGCTGGCCGGAGATCCGGCTCACGCTCTTCAGCCCGCACTGGGGGTCTCTTGCCCAGCTCACGCGGATGCCGTGGTCCACGGGGGATCCGTATGGCGCCATTCTGCTCACCGGTCTGCTGGCCAGCGCCAACCCTGGAGAGGTCCGTCAGGTGCTCGAATCGGCGGCAAAGTGGCTCCGCCCGGAGGGACTGCTCGTCCTGCATGACTCCTTCCTTCCTGTCAGCACGCTGCCGCCGCCAGAGATTGTACTCGGCTCGCTCGGCCGCCGGATGAAGCGGGGCGGCGCGCGGTCCTGGCGTCTCGACCGTCTCGCGGCGGTGCTGGCGGAACTGGGGTTCTCCCAAGTCCAATCGCGGGCGCTGCAGGCGGGAACGGTGCTGGTCACCGCCCGCCGGTAAGCGTCTGGCGCCAGGGTAAGTGCGGACCGCCCGTGTGGCGAATCCGGCGATTCACTCCGCGGAAGCTGGTGAGAGGGGTGTGTTGGGTTTGTTTCGCATTATGGAACTCCGGGACCGCGCCGGGCGGGTCCAGCGGAGGCGAGGACGTCTTCGAGGATGCGCCGGCCGGCTTGGTCGAGGCCGGAATCCTCGGCCGGGGCGGCTTCGGACGCCTGTTGCCGCCGTAGGGTTTGGGTTTGTTTCAGCAATTCAGCGGTATTGGTGGTGGCGGTGAGCACGA
>CAYXVG010000012.1:0-126267 GCA_964468205.1 uncultured Solibacteraceae bacterium
TGTTCCCGGCTATTTCGCCGCGGATGGCAATGCGGCGGAGACCTCGGCGGCTGCCGGAAGCAAGTGGCGGGCCCACATCTCGCCGGACAAGACTGGCCGCTGGCTCTATGCGGTCTCGTTCGTCGCGGGCACGAATGTGGCGATGGATCCAGAGGCGCCCTCTTCACCCGTATCTCCCGACGGCGTCAGCGGGGAGTTCGCGATAGAGCCGACTGACAAACAGTCGCCCGACTTCCGCGCCCGAGGCCAGCTCAGCTACGTGGGAAAGCACCATCTGCTATTTGCCGGCACGGGCGACTACTTCCTCAAGGCCGGCTCCGGGAATACTACATCTGCACTCACTCAAACACCGCCGAAAAGAAGCGTTTACTCGAAGAGACTGGACGGACGCCCGATATCTTCACTGGGCGGCGAAATCATCCCATAATCGGTAGTAGGCACCTCGCTCACTGCTCAGATCGCCGATCACATGATCTCAAATCGTATACAAACCGCAATAAATCAATCACTTGCTGCCTTGGGACGCCTCTGTCTTAAAACGGTGCGTGGTAGTCTGCTGGAGTACTGGCGGATTCGGATTGGCTTCGAGTTCGCCCGTGAATGAGGCCTGACGTTGCCGCGAAGATGATCCTCGCGCTGCGGTTCTGGGGTCTCTTGATTCTCTCTTCTTGGGTGGCGGCCAGCAGCCTCTACCCGCTGGATGTTTGACAACCGAATATGACAAAACAAAGCCAACTAAACGCTGGAGCCACTCCGGCCAGGAGCTTTGGCCGGCATCAAAATGGCGAAAATGCTGCTCTGTAATCGATTGATTCAGAAGTGTTTATTCTTCGAAGCGATTAACATCCAAGTCGGGGCCACCTTCGGCAAGTGCTGAGGTGGCCCTCCCGGGCGGCCGCAATTTCAGTGGTTAGGCCGGGGCGGACCCCCTCGCTAGCGGAGACTCTCCATGATCTCGTCGAGTGCGTCCTTCGGCGGCCGGGTTCTCGACTCCGGCAGGGTCCCGAACGGGTCGTCAACCAGGTTCAGCATGTCGAGGAAAGTCTCGGCCTTGCTGTTGACGTAGAGTATCCCAGTCAGGGTCTGTATGGCGCGGCAACCTCATGCAGAGCATGGATGACGGCCGAATAACGCAAACAAAGCCAAGTGAAAGCCAGAACCACCTCTACTAGGTGCTGTATCCGGCTAGATAACAGAGAAAATGTTGCTCTACAAATCATTGATGTAAAGCCGGTTATGCTTTGAGTCAAGTAACATCCAAACAGTAGCCACCTGCTAGCAGTGGTAACGCGGTCCTGAACGAACGCCGCTTCGATCATCAGCGTGTCGCAAGGTTTGCCTAGAAGGAATATCCTCGCGCGAGATGATGCCGTCGCCTATTTAGAATCAATTACTTAAGAACTTGGAATGACCAATTTTTACAGGCGTGCCAAATAAGCTACGCTTGCGTCACGTCCCGTCTGCCCCGCTGGTGTCCGCGGATTCCGATCCTGCATGGGGTTTTGCCCCTAGAATTAGCACGGCTTTTCTACCTAGCTCTAAAGCTGCGTTAGTTTCCTTCCGATACTTCTCGCAGGAGTGTTCTACATGGACGCTATGTTGTGGCTGTTTCTGCCGGTCTTCACCGCCGCCGGGTCGGCGCTGCTGGCCTTCTTCATCATGCAGGCGAAAATGGAGGTCGCCGTCGCGAAGGAGCGCGAGGCGATTGCGCAGGCCAACGCCGCCCTAGAGTCAAACAAGGAACTGCTCGCCACCACTGTCAGGGCCACAGAGGAAGAGACGCGCAGAAAATCGATGGACGATTTCCTCGGTGACTTCCGCGTCGAGGAGCGCCATTACCTCAAGGAGAGTAACTCTCTGTTCATGAAGCAGAAATCGATGGTGCTGCAAGAACGCCTCTATTTCCGCAACATCCCGCTCTCGGACTGGATCACGCACGAAATGACGGTCGAGGAAAACAGTGATATCCGTCAACTTGCCAAAGCCTGCTCGGTCTTCGCCGGGAAGTCTCTCAACGGGGCGAACGGATCCTCCTCCAAAACTTCCCGTCTCCTCCAGTAGCCACGTCGACCGGTCCTCCGCTGGCCCTTTGGCCGCTTTGCAACACAAGACCCCGACAAAGCCACGCCGATTGTAATCTCTTCTCCAGATTTTCTCGTCCTAAGCCATAGGTATGATGGGCGTGATGGCCAGTCCGCTGGAAGTCCCGGTGCAAACCAATATGCCGGTGGAGGAGTTCAACCGGTGGATGGTATCCGAACAGCGCCGCGTTTTCCTGCTCTGTTACCGGATGCTCCAAGACCGCGACGAGGCTGACACGGCCACACAAGATACGTTCTTGAAAGCGTATAAGGCCATCAAACAGGCTGGCGCGGGCGCCGTGGACGATTATTCAAAGTGGGTGACCCGGATAGCGGTAAACACCTGCCTCGACAAGGTCCGCTCCCGGTCGTGGAAGTTCTGGAAAAAGCGCCCGCAACCGGAGGACGAAGCGCTGATTCTCGCTCTCGCCCCGTCGGGGGCTCCCGACGCCGAAGACCGCTACTTCGCCGGTGAGATCCAGGCGCGGCTGAACGCCGCCCTCGAATCTCTTTCCCCGAAACAGCGGGCGGTGTTTACGCTGCGGCATTTTGAAGACCGGAAACTCGATGAGATCGCCGCCATTCTCGGGCTCGAGGTGGGAACGGTGAAAGCGCACATGGCCAGAGCGCTGGCCAAACTGCGGGATTTGCTTGACGATCTGTATATTGAAAGTGAAACCCGCCGGGGCGCTCGTGGAGGTACTCGATGAGTAAGCACTGGAGCAACGAAGATCTGATTAACAAACTCTACGGAATCGGTCCGGATGATTCGCACCTCGATGAGTGCGGCGAGTGCCGCGCCCGCTGGCTCCGGGTCCAAGCGCGCCGTAGTAGTGTGATCGCCGAACCTAGCGTTTCGCCCGCGTTTCTCCAGCACCAGCGGAACGCGATACAAAATCGGATCGATGGTCGCCGGTCTGTTCGGTGGCCATTCCAGTTCGCGCCGGCCATGGCGGCCCTCTGCGTGGTCGTTCTGGGTTTGGTCCTGCTCAAGCCGGCGCCGCCGCCGGAACCGTCGCTTGCGTCCCTGGCCAACGACGGCGATTTCTACGCCGAGGTTTATAGTATGGTGGAAAGCCCGGAACCCTGGGTGACCGAACCCATGTACGGCCTCTTCGAGGATGACTAGCCATGAGAATTCTCCTCACACTTCTGCTTCTCTCAGCCGGCTTGGCGCTGGCTCAACCGAAGCCTTACTTCCCTTGGTGGGCGGGGCGCTTCGCCGAGGACATCAACCTATCCGAGGAGCAGCGCGAACAGATCAGGGAGATTCAGAAGAAATACCGCAACGTGATGATCGACCAGCGCGCGGTTGCGGAAAAGGCAGAGGCGGATCTGCAGGACCTCTTCGCCCAGGATGAGATTTCCGACAATGCCGCGCATGCCGCGGTGGATCGCCTCGTTAGGGCCCGCGCCGACATGACCCGCTCCCTCACCGAAATGAGCATCGAGCTGCGGCGGGTGCTCACCACCGAACAGTGGAAGGAACTCCAGCAGAAGCAGGCCGAAATGCGCTCCCGTATGATGCGTGGGCGCGGCCGCAATCCCGAAGGACGCCGCCCTCCCGGGCCGCCGCCGCCAGAAGGTGGCGGCCCGCCACCACACCCCGAAGACCACTTCTAAATCAAGGCCCGGCCGGCGGTTGCTCCCCGGCCCCGCGAGCACTCTTCAAAGCCGGAATCCGGCTCCGGAGGATCCATCCCTACCGTCGAAGCATCCAAAAGTTAGGTAGAATGCTGGAACGCGCAATCGCGTTTCACTGTTACAATACGAATAAGCAGGCACCTCTCATGTTGGGCACCCAAAGCATCACCGATGAGATCCGTGACCTCAAACGGCAGCGGCGTGCCATCTTGCTGGCTCACCACTACCAAGAGGCGGAAATTCAGGAGATTGCTGACGTTATCGGTGATAGCCTGGAGCTGGCCCGGAAAGCAAGGGATTACGAAGGTGACGTGATCGCATTCTGTGGCGTCTGGTTCATGGCCGAAACGGCGAAGATCCTCAACCCCGAGAGAACCGTCGTCGTGCCCGACGCCGAGGCCGGCTGCAGCCTCGTTGACTGCTGTCCCGTGGAACAGCTTCAAGCCTACAAACGGCGGTATCCGGATCACGTAGTGGTCAGCTATATCAACACTTCGGCCGCTGTCAAAGCCGAGAGCGATATACTCTGCACCTCGCGTAACGCCGTCGACGTGGTGAACTCAATTCCCGAGGACAAGACGATTCTGTTTGTTCCGGACCGCAACCTCGGCCTCTACGTCCAGCGCCAGACAGGGCGCAAGAACATGAGGATGTGGCAGGGCGCCTGTGTCGTCCACGCTACCTTCTCCGGCCGGCGCCTCACTGCAGCCAAATCGCGATTCCCAAACGCGCTTGTGGCCGCTCACCCCGAGAGCGCTCAGGACGCTCTGCTGCAAGCCGATTTCGTCGGCTCCACTTCGGCCATCATTAAATGGTGCGTCCAGCATCCCGGCAAGGAGTTCATCGTCGTCACCGAAAACGGCATCAACTACTCGCTCACGCGCATGGCCCCGGACAAGAAGTTCCACTTCTTGAACAACGAGCAGTGCAACTGTAGTGAATGTCCGTTTATGCGCAAGAACACGCTCGAGAAGCTGCGAGACTGCTTGCAGAACCTCGAGCCACAATTGGAGCTGCCGCCGGACGTCATGGAGCGTGCGCTCGTCCCGCTGGACCGGATGCTCGCGGTTAAACTCTCTCGGTAACCACCATGCCCGCGGCGCCGCAACTCATCGATACCTTCGGCCGCGGCCATGACAACCTGCGCGTCAGCGTCACCGATCGCTGCAATATCCGCTGCTTCTACTGCATGCCCGAGCACCCCGTGGACTTCGTGCCCCGCTCGGAAGTGCTCTCCTTCGAGGAAATCGAGCGCTTCGTCCGAATCTGTGTTGACCTCGGCGTTCGCAAGGTGCGCGTGACCGGCGGCGAGCCGCTCGTCCGCCGTGATCTCCCGGTGCTCGTCCGGAAGCTGGCCTCAATCGAGGGAATCAAAGATCTCTCCCTCACCACCAACGGCGTCCTGCTTGCACCGCAGGCCGCGGCGCTCTTCGAGGCGGGTCTGCGGCGGGTCAATATTCACCTCGATACCTTGGACCGCGAGCGCTTTCGAAAGATCACCCGCCGGGACGAACTCGACCGCGTGCTCGCGGGCATCGACGCTTGCATCCGGCTCGGCTTCGATCCCGTCAAGATCAACGTGGTCGCAGTGAAAGACCTCGTCGAACCCGACATCGTTCCGCTGGCCCGCTTCGGGCGGGAGAAAGGTGTCGAGGTCCGCTATATCGAGTTCATGCCGCTGGACGCTCAAGGTCTGTGGCAGACCGCGAGGGTGCTCCTCGCCACCGATATTCTCAAGATGTTGGCGCGGGAGATCGGACCGCTGGAACCGGTCGTGGACGGCGACCCGAAAGCCCCGGCCGCCGAGTATCGCTTCGTGGACGGCGCCGGCAGTATCGGATTCATTCGCTCGGTCAGCCAGCCATTCTGCCAGGAGTGTAATCGAATCAGGCTCACGGCCGACGGCATGCTGCGCTACTGCCTCTTCGCCATCGAGGAAACCGACATCAAGGGCCTGCTGCGAGGCGGCGCGACGGATTCTGATATCGCCGAGACCATTCGCGGCACCGTTATGTCGAAGTGGGAAGGGCACGAAATCAACAACAACCGCTTCGTCCCTCCTCCCCGCCCAATGTACGCCATCGGCGGCTGAGCGGTGTTTGCTTCCGTCACGTCGGCTCGTGCATCTAAGTGATAAGAGATGCTTCGTAGCCTGCTACAGCGGCGGTGTCAGCTTTCCTGGACGGTGGCGCTCTTCGCGACGGCCCTTGCTCTGCCCGCCTTCTCGCAGACCATGCTGCGGCCTTCCAAACCCGACGACGATCGCGCCATCCGGATCATTGAGGCGGCGCTCGCCTCCGCTGCTCCGGAAAGCCCGCTCGATTGCGAGTTGGAAGACCGCGGGCCGGATCTCAACTTCGCCTTCCGCCACTACGTTTCCTACCGGGTTTCGCTGCCCATGAAACAGTTCTCCGAGGAAGCGATTCAGACCCGGATATTCCTGCGGGTGACTCCGCGAAACGGCTCCAGGCCAAGCTATTTCTGGCAATCGGCCGACATCCCGCCAGGGCCTCGTCCAAAGGCTATGCATGGGGAATTCGGCGGCGGCTTCTTCCTCGGCGAAGGCAGTTATCGTGTGGAATGGATGATCGTCGACAACCAACCCCGCTCTTGTCGCGGCGAATGGGATGTGGAGCTCAAACTCAATAAGGACGAGCGCAAGGCGGCTAGCTTTCTCCAACCCGGAGAATTGGCCCCGCTGGAGCTCGAGTGGAACGGCACTGCCGATGGCCGAGACCGTCCCTTCAAGGTCGCCATCGTCCTCCACGCCGCTCCGGTCTTTCCCCGCCGATCCAAACTCACGTCAACAGATCAGTCGTTCCTCACCACCATGTTGGCCGCCCTTCTCGAAGACACCCCTTTCCGCGAATCCTCGCTCTATGTCATCAGCATGGAGAAGCAGAAGGTGCTTTTCGAAGGTGGCAGACTCGACAGGCAGAATTTCAGCGGCCTCCTGGAAGCAATGGAGGATTTGAATCTCGGCACGATTGGCGCGGCCCAGTACTTCAATCCGGCGGGCCGGTTCCAGGTTCTTGCCGGCGTGGTGAACCGGGAACTCGCGGCAAAGGAGCCTCCCGACGCCATCGTCTTCATCGGCCCGAATAGCCGGCACGTTGACCGGTTTCCCCAGGAACTTCTCGAAACGGCGCAGGGCAAAAAGCCGAAATTCTTCTACCTGCACCTGGATTACTACGGCCGCCGTTATCCCTGGCCCGACACAATCGAACGGCTCACCAAGAGCCAGGGAGGCAAGGTTTTCTCCATCCGCCAACCCAAGGAACTCATGAAGGCACTGGCAAAAATCGAGGAACTCCTCACCACCGATCAGAGAAGCTCCCGCACCAGCGGCTCGAGCTCTTCGTAGGTCATCTTTCCGGGGTGATAGAGACGGACGATTCCGGTCCGGTCCACGAGTACCAGTGTTGGTGTGGTCGAGGAGCCGTAGCGGTGGAAGTTCTCTTCGCTGACCGGGACCGGCATGCCGGGGATATCCCCGTAGTGCTCGGAGCGGATGTGTTCGATATAGGCAATCTCTTCGGACTCGGTAGCGTCCCGGCCGCCCGCTATGAATCCGTAGGGTTTGGTGGGGCCAATGATCTCCAGCCCCTGATCTCCATACCGCTGCTCGAGCTGCGCGAGAATGGGCGCCTGAGACCGGCAGTCCGGGCACCAGTGGGCCCAAAAGTAGAGCAGCAGCACCTTCCCTTTCAATCTGCCGAGCGGGGCTGGCCGCGGTCCGATATGCCGCTCGAGCTCCAGCGGAGGAGCTGGCTTGCCTTCGAGGCTTAGCAGATGGATGTTCTTCTGGATGCGCGCCCGGATGGACGTCTCCCGCCAACGTTCGAGCTCACCGTTCAGGAAAGCGATCGCTTCGGAAAGTTCGCCCCGGGCCGCCATCACCTGAGCCATCACCTCGATGGACGCGCCAAGGGCGATGGGAAGCCGCTTGTCCGCGTCCAGCTCCCGGCGCTCGAGCAACTCGACGGCCAGTTTCCTGGTCCGGCCGGCATAGCGCTCCGCTGCCTCGTAGTCCTTGTTGCGAAGCGCTTCCCTCCCAATCCAGGAGACCGCCGCCGCCAATTCGGAGTCAGTTCCATATTCGTTCTGGTGCGCCGCAACCAGCTTCTCGGCGCCGGCGTAGTCTCCGGCTGCGGCCGCGCTCCGCACGTCACTGGTTAAACTCCCGTAAGCGGCGGTTATCGTGAAAGTTGCCGCCAGAAACAGTCTTCTCATGTGCTGGCTAATACCCCTTTGACGTGGCGCATACTGGCCTCCAGATCATCCCTTTCCACCTGCGGACGGTTTTCCTGCGATGGAGCCTGATAACCGGCGCTGGGTGTGCCTCCCTCGGCCAAGGCAAGAAAGCGGGTGAATTCAGCGGCTCGGACATTCTCATAGCCCTTCCAGAAGTCGGGTTCCATGAAGTTGAACTCACGCGGGCCCGTGACGATCACCTCCTGCGTCACGGCCAGGCCGGGACAGAGCTCGACAAGACGCTTGATCCAGCGGTCGATCTCGACATTGCCTTCTCCGGTGCGGACCCAGCGCACCGTGGCGCCCTTTGGGTTGCGCCAGACACGGCTGTCTCGAACATGGCTCGTCAGGGCGTATGGCGCAAGCGTCTCCAACGTCACGTGCGGGTCTTCGAGAGTCCAAAGCGGGTTTCCGGAATCGACACAGGCGCCGACGAAGTCCTTTCCGGCTTCCTCAATCAGCATCTTTAACTCCCGGCCCTGCATGTCGCCGGCGTGATTCTCGACGGCGATTTTGACGCCGGCGTCTTGCGCCCGCGACCGCACTCCGCGCAAAACCTTCGCCGTGTTTTCGATGTGGCCTTCGATGCCGATGTCCGCCTTCCGATCAGCCATGGCGCCCAGGTACGCCCGCACGATTTTTGATCCGGCCAACTCCGCGGCCCGAAGCATGCGGCCGATCTGCTCTTCCGCCGTGCCATCTTCCGGCTTGAAGCGCGAAGAGCTCGGGCAGATCGACGTCATGCCGATCTCGAGCTCGATGCCCAGCTTGCGGGCGTAGTCGCCCACCTTCTTCACATGCGCGTCTTCGAGCCCGCCAAGAAACCGGATCTCGGAAAAGTGCACGACGTCGGCTTTCCACTTCGTGCAGTAGTCGAGATACTGAAATGCGTCCCAACCTGACGAGCGGATGCTGAACAGGTCAATGCCGAACTTCGCGTTTGCCTTAGCCTTCGCAGCCGTGGCCGCCGAAGTCACGGCTGCGGCTGAATACGACAGAAAACTGCGCCGATCCATATTTCATCTCCTTGTCGATGCTTCCAGCGTTGCCGCCAGGGTATTACAGGTCCAACGATTTAAGATACTCTCGAAACGAGTCGCCCAGGTCTTGCCGACGCAAGGCGAATTCCACCGTGGCTTTCAGGAAGCCAAGCTTGTCCCCGGCATCGTAACGGCGGCCCTCGAAGCGCAACCCGTAGATTGGCCGGTTCCGCAGCAAGTGCCGGAGCGCGTCTGTCAACTGAATCTCGCCGCCGGCGCCAGGCTCGACCGAGTCGATGGAGTCGAAAATCTCAGGAGTGAGCACGTAGCGGCCAATGATGGCAAGGTTCGATGGCGCGTCCGCGGGCTTGGGTTTCTCGACCAGGCTGCGGATGCGGTAGAGCCGGTCACTCGTTCCATTGTGTTCCACGGGCTCGGCATCCACCACGCCATAGGCCGAGACGGCATCTGGCGGGACCTCCATCAGCGCCACCACCGAGGCTCCGAAGAATTCGTAAACATCTAGCAGTTGTCTCAAGCACGGTGTCTCCGCCTCGATAACGTCGTCGGAGAGAACCACCGCGAACGCCTCGGGGCCGACGAGTTCCCGCGCCCGTAGCACGGCGTGCCCGAGACCGAGCGCCTCCTTCTGCCGGACATAGGCCACATTGATCATGTCCGAGACGTTCCGCACCGTCCGGAGCATCTCGGTCTTGCCCTTCGACTCAAGAACGTTTTCCAGTTCAAAGCTGACGTCGAAGTGGTCTTCAATGCTGCTCTTGTTGCGGCCAGTAATGATAATGATGTTTGATACGTCCGAATGAATCGCCTCTTCGACACCATACTGAATGAGAGGCTTGTCGACGACCGGGAGCATCTCCTTCGGCTGCGCCTTCGTGGCTGGAAGGAAACGTGTTCCAAGCCCGGCTGCTGGAAAAACCGCCTTGCGTACTTTGCGAATCATCTCCATCCATTGTAAGAGGTTGACGCAAGCGCGCTCTTGCCAGCCGCTCCTACATCAGGTAAAACATTGGCAATGCGCGATGCACGGCTCGACCTGGCGAAAGACCTGCTGGAACGTGCCTACGAACTCCAGAATCAGGGAGAGCTGGAACTGGCCGCGGAGCTTTCCCGCCGCTCCATCGACACCTGGCCAACCGCCGAAGCGCATACCTTTCTCGGGTGGACTTACCGCGATCAAGGCCGCATTGAGGACGCCATCGCGGAGTGCAAGAAGGCGATTGGCCTCGATCCCGGGTATGGGACGCCATACAACGACATCGGCGCCTATCTCATCGAACTCGGCCGGCCCGATGAAGCGGTACCGTGGCTCGAACAGGCGATCGGAAGCGAACGTTTCGACACCCCGCATTTCGCCTGGTACAACCTCGGCCGCGTCTATCTGGCGAAGGAGACTTTCAATCTGGCCACGGAGTATTTCCAGAAAGCCTGTGACGTGGCCCCGGGCTACGAACCGGCATCTGACGCCTTACTCCGGATTCGCCGCCTGCTCCAGTAGCGGCGATGTCCCGTGGGTGCGCCTGTTGTTAGGATTGATTGCTGGTGTCGACATTTTGGAAAATGATGCTCTTGATGGCCTCACTGGCCGCGACGGGCTTGGTGCGCGGCGAGTCTCCGCCGGTTGAATTTGGGCTGCGGGAATTCCGTGACGCTCTGGCCGATAAGGGGCTCGAAACCAAGATCAGAACCGAAATCAGCACCGGCGCGCCGGAGACCTACCGGATATCCTCGTACCTGATTCAGGGCGGAGACCTGCGCGGCCTGATGTACGGTTTGTTGGCCGCGGCCGATCAGATCCGCCGGCTGGGACGGCTGACTCCGGAGCGGGGCAGCCCGGAGGTTCCGGTCCGTGGGGTCCGGCGGTTTCTTCATAACCGGGACCTCGAAGACGGCTGGTACCACGACCGCGACTACTGGCGGGAGTATATCCAAATGCTCGCCCGGAATCGATTCAACCGTCTAAACCTCGTCTTCGGTCATCAGACGGCCTATCTCTCGCCTCCGTACCCGTACTGGTTCTCGCTCGCGGAGTTTCCCGAGGTGCGCGCGGAAGGGATTACCGGGCAGCAACAGGAGCGCAACCTCGAAACGCTTTGCTACATCGCGCAGACCGCCGCCGACCACGCGGTGGACTTCACACTTGGTGTCTGGCAGCACGATATCCAGCACGGCCGGCAAACGGGATCGGTAGAGGGCCTGACAGAAAAGAATCTGGGACCGTATTCCCATGCGGCGCTGCAGCGTGTCCTCGCCGCCTGCCCGGCGATTCGCAGTCTACAGATACGAACGAACTGGGAAAGCGGAATTCCGGCCGAACGGCAGGTCGAATTCTATCGGGACTACGTCTTCAAAGCCCTCCGCGAAGTGGGCCGCCTGGTGAAGTTGGATCTGCGGGGGTGGCTGATGGGCGAGGGGATGCTCAATGCGGCGATCGACTCAGGGGTATCGTTACGGCTCTCCTCGAAGTACTGGGCGGAGCATCTTGGGCGGCCTTACCAGCCCGCTGAGATCTTTCCGAACTACAGTTACATCAACTTCCTGCGTCGGCGTCCTGAATTGCATGGCAACCGGGTTCGTCCTTATGAATTCTTTTGGGAGATCTGGACGCTCGGCTCTCACCGGCTCTTACTATGGGGCGATCCGGACTACGTGAAGCGGGTCGCCGGTACTCTCTCGCTCTCCGAGACACAAGGTTTCGAGATCGACGAGCCGCTGGCTCAGAAGGGATATGGCAACCGGCCTGGAGAATGGGGCGTCTTCGCGGCCACGGAACGGGAGAGGGAATTCTGGAAGTGGGAATTTGAGCGCTACTGGCTCTTCTACCGGCTCTGGGGCCGCCTGACCTACAATTCCAGAGCGCCGGAGAGGATCTGGCTCAGCGAGTTCGAAAGGCGCTATGGCGAGGCCGCGGCCGAGGCGGCAGAGGCGTACCGGCAAGCGAGCCGTACGCTGAATGAGATCGTCGCAGTCCACATGCCAGATCCGAATATGTACATGTGGCCCGAGATCAACCCAGGTGGTTTGATCGACTACTACGCAGCCGCTCCACCAAGTGACCAGCGGCTTGTCGCCTCCATTGAAGAGGCCGTGCAACTGCGTCTTGACCGTACGCCTTCGGCGAAGCAGATGCCGCGGGAAACGGCCCAGCGGCTGGCCGGGACTGCTACTGCGATCCGGGAAGCGATGGTGGCGGTGGATGCCAAGGTTCCGGAGGACCATCGGGAATGGCGGGCGACGCGGCCCGATTTCGAGGTTTTGGCTCATTTAGCCGAATTCCACTCGCACCGGCAAATCGCGGCCGAGCGGCTGACATATTTTTACAAGACCGCCGCCCGCGAAGCGCTCGACACCGCCATGTCCGAAGCGGCCCGGTGCGCTGCGATCTGGGAGGAACTCGTGGAGTTGACGAGCGGCCTCTACCCGCCCAATATGTCCTTCGGGCCCGAGGACTTCGGCCATTGGAAGGACAAGCTCCCCTACCTGCGACACGACCTCGAGACTCTTCGCGAGCGCGAATGGCTGCTCGACCGTTTCGGTTCGTTTGATTTTGGCTTCGACTTCGGCGCCGAACCCCGCCGTCTCGGCTACCGGCAGTTTCTTCACTCGAGCATCGAGCCAAGGTTCGCCGCGGTGAATCCGGCCACGCTGTACTCCGAGGAGACAGGGTTTGGCTGGGCAAGTGAAGGGGAACGCGATGCGGTTGCCCTGGCCGACGCGAGCAGGGAGATCCTACGGGCGACAGACCGGTCTCCGCGCAGCCTGCCCGAGAACGCCCTATTTGGAGATCACATTCGGGGCCAAGGAGCGCAGACATTTCGAGTTCGCACCGGCCCCGGGGATTTCCTCGTGAGCCTGCTCTACCCGGAAGGAAACGCCACCTTCCGCCAGGAGACGGCGAACAACGGCGTGGTCGATGCCGTTCTTCCGGCCGAGGAATGGGAAGTGAGCGGCATTCTGGTGAAGAGCGTCAAGCCGCCGCCCATTCCCGCTCGACTGCCGGAGCCGGATGGGGACCGGCCCGCCTTCGCACACACGGTTCCCCGGAGCTTCACGCCCGGGAGGCCGCTCAGCCTGATTCTCAGGGCGACACCGTCCGCGGACATGACGGTGCGCCTCCATTACCGCCCGCTAAACGCTCAGGAGAAGTTTCGAACATTGGAAGCGCCGTCTGCGAGCGCCGCCTTCACGATCCCCGGAGAAGAATTGACGGCCGAATGGGACCTGCTCTACTACTTCGAGGTGGTCACAGAGACTGCCGCCGGCTGGTTCCATCCCGACCCGGACGAGCAAACACCCTACTACGTTGTGGGACCGAGTGCGCCCGCGGCGCCGGCACGGCGATGAGCGTCCGCTCCTGGTGGTTTGTCATCCTGCTGTTGTTCTTCGCCATGGGCGTGGCGATGTTCACCTCCGCGCGGTTGGAGAACCAGACCTGGGATGAAAGCGTTCATCTGGCGGCCGGCTACAGCTATATCACCACCTGGGATTTCCGGCTCAACTGGGAGCACCCGGCCCTTGGGAAAATCCTCGCCGCATTGCCGCTACTGCCGTTTGATCCCAGGCTTCCGACCGAGTATGAAGGTTGGTACAACGGCGACACGGTAGCGTTTGCCGGCGCCTTTCTATACCGGAACCGGCTCACCCCGGACCAACTGCTGATGCTTGGCCGCGTGCCCACGATGGCGTTGACGCTGCTGCTGGGCGTGGTGTTCGCCTGGTGGACCCGGCGGAATTTCGGCCCGGCGGTGGCGGCAATCGCCGCGCTTCTTTATGCCTTGGATCCGAACATAACGGCCCATGGCCGCTACGTGACGACAGACTTGATCGCGACTCTCACGATGTTCCTTTCGGTGGTGACATGGGTTCGCTATTTGCTGACCAAACACTGGCTGGATCTTGTCTGGGCCGCAATCGCACTGGGTTTCGCGCTGGCCTCCAAGTTCTCCACGATATTTCTCTTCGGTTTGCTCCCGCTGCTCTACCTGGCGCGGAAGTGGCAGTCGCCCCGGGACTACAGCTTCCGCCGGCTTGCCGGGTCGATGGCCGTGGTATTTGCCCTCGGAATGACGACGATGTTCGTCTGCTACTGGAAACAATCCAAGCAGGTGCTCATCGACGGGCAAGCCGCGCCGCTGGAGGTCTACATGAAGAGGGAGACGCTGGCGAGCGAATTGATGTACCAGGTGGGGCACGCTCTGGACCTTCCGGCTCATCCCTATTTCCTCGGACTCAATCTGGTAGCCGAACACAACCACGAGGGACACCCGACCTACTTGCTGGGCCGAACGACCCAGAAGGGCTCCTGGGCCTACTTCCCGGTTGCCTTTGGAGTGAAAACGCCGGCCGCGGTGCTGTTGCTGCTCGCATTCGGCATAGGAGGATTATTCTGGCGTCGCCATTCGGGCGGGCTGCTGGTCCGATGGCGGCGAACTTCATTCGTCTGGCTCGCCATCACCATTACTCCCATCGCATACATGCTCTTTTGCATGTCGAGCAACCTCAATCTCGGGGTGAGGCATATTCTGCCCATCTACCCATTCGTGTTCATTCTTGCGGCGGCAGCGCTCGTGCGGAAGCCTGCCTGGTCACTCGTGATACTGGTGATCGGCCTGCAGGTCTACGAGTACTCGCGCGTGTCGCCGCACTATCTGGCGTTCTTCAACACTTTTGCCGGCGGGCCGGAGAACGGGCCGGCGTATCTGCTGGACTCCAATCTCGACTGGGGGCAGGACGCGAAGAAGCTCGCGGCGTATCGGCGGGAACACAATATCGAGAACTTGTACGTCGATTATTTTGGGGCGGTTGACCTGAGCTACTATCTGGGGCCGCACCATATGCTCTCGGCGTCCTTAGGGAAGCGGGACCCCAGCGAACTGGATGGGGTAGCAGCCATCAGCGCGACGGTTCTGATGGACGTCTATGGCTTACCAGACACGCACCGCTGGTTCCGGGATCGCGAGCCCGACGCCCGGATCGGCTATTCGATCTACATCTATGACCTGCGCAAGGACAGACAATGAAACTGGTCGACCTATCCCATCCGCTGATCGACGATCAGCCGGCGTATCCCGGCGATCCCACACCGCGCATCAAGACTTTCCACTCTCACGCGGAATCCGGCTTTGCCACCACCCGCTTCGCGATGGGGACCCACCACGGCACTCATCTGGACGCTCCGTTTCACTTCGTCCGCGATGGCGTCACGGTGGACCGCATTCCGCTCGAGACGCTCTACGGTCCGGCGGCGCTGATCGACCTCGCGCCACAGGGAGTCCTCGGCAAGAGCACAGTCATTACGGTGGAGATGCTTGCCCGGCATGCGGAAGCTCTCGACCTCGGTGAACGGCTAATCTACCGCACGGGCTGGGACAGCCGATTTGGCCGGCCGGAATTCTATAAGGGGCACCCGTCCTTGACGGTGGAGGCCGCGCGGTGGATCGTCGACCGCGGCGTCCGGCTCCTCGGTATGGACACTCCATCACCCGCCGAGGATTTCGAAGAGGTGCATAAGATTCTGCTGGGAGCTGGGGTGATCATCGCAGAGTCGCTGGCGAATCTGACCGGGCTGCCGGGATCGTTCCTGTTCGTTGGATTCCCGATTAAGCTGAAGGGCCGCGACGGCGCGCCGATTCGCGCCGTCGCGATTCTGGAATAGCCTACTTCAGCGTTTCGCCGATGGACTTGGCCTGCAGGAACTGCAGCAGGTAGTCCGGGCCGCCAGCCTTCGAATCCGTGCCGGACATGTTGAAGCCGCCAAACGGATGCGAGGCCACCATGGCTCCGGTGGATTTCCGATTGAAGTAAAGGTTGCCGACGTGGAACTCGCGGGAAGCACGGTCGATCTTCTCACGGTTGTTCGTGTAGACCGACCCGGTGAGTCCGTACTCGGTATCGTTTGCCAGTTCCATCGCATGATCGAAGTCCCTCGCCTTGGCGACGGCGAGCACAGGGCCGAAGATCTCCTCCTGGAAGATGCGCGCCCTGGCATCCACGTCCGCGATGATCGTGGGCTGGATGAAGAATCCGCCGGTCTCGGCCTCAACAGCCTCGCCTCCCGTGATGAGACGGCCTTCCCCCTTACCGATCTCGATGTATTCGAGGATGGTTTCTTTTGCCTTGGCGTTGATCACGGGTCCCATGTAGTTGGCCGGGTTATCTGACGGGCCAACCTGGATCGCCTCGGTTTTGGCTTTGAGCTTTTGCAGAAACTCTTCGTAAACCTTTTCGTCGACAATGGCACGGGAGCAGGCGGAGCACTTCTGACCCTGGAAGCCAAAGGCGGAGACGAGCACCCCCTGAACGGCGTCATCGAGGTTACATTCCGAATCGACCACGATGGGGTCTTTGCCACCCATTTCGGCGACCACCCGCTTGATCCAGATTTGGCCGGGCTGGGTCTTGGCCGCTTTCTCCACGATGCCGAGACCGACTTCCTTTGATCCGGTAAATGAGATGAACCGGGTTTTGGGATGCTCGACCAGAAGGTCTCCGATCTCTCCACCGCTGCCGGGTACGAAGTTGATGCACCGCGCTGGGAAACCGGCTTCGAGCAGGGCGTCTAAGAAGACGGCGGCGTTCACCGGCGTGTCGCTTGAAGGCTTCAGCACCACGGTATTGCCGGCGACGAGCGCGGAGGTGGTGATACCGAGCATGATGGCAAGGGGGAAGTTCCACGGCGGGATCACCACTCCAACGCCAAGCGGGATGTAGCGCAATTCGTCGCGCTCGCCCGGGAGTTGCGGGAGCGGGGGCGGAGAATCGTAGCGGAGAGCCTCGCGGGCGTAGTACTCGCAGAAGTCGATGGCCTCGGACACATCGGCGTCCGCCTCGATCCAAGTTTTCCCCGCCTCATACACCTGCCATGCGTCGAACTCGAACTTCCGGTCACGGATGATCCCGGCCAGTTTGACAAGCATCGCCGCGCGTTCTCCGGCCGGAACAAGGCTCCATTCCTTGAAGTAGGCATGGGCGGACTCAATGGCCTTGGCGGCCAGCTCAGGCGTCGCTTTCTGCAAGACGCCGACTACTTCGCCCGGACGGGAAGGGTTGGTTGAATGGAAGGTTTGCCCCGACTTGACACGCTCGCCGGCCACCAGCAGGTCGAACTCGCGCCCGAACTGCGAGCGGACATGGGCAAGAGCGGCCTCCATCGCTCGACGGTTCCCGTCGGTGGAGAAATCGGACCACGGTTCGTTCTTGAACTCCGGCAGCGACTTGAGATCCACGGATTTGGGCATTTTGAGTACTACCCCTGTACGAGCTTCCGGCCGCTGTCGAACATATCCGCGGCCTCATCGGCGATCTGCCGGCCTTTGTCATAGAGTTGGCGCCCACGATCAATGAACTCTCTGCCTGAGCCGGCAAGCGCTTCGCGGCCCTCTCCAGCCTTGCGGCCGATCTGTTGGCGGGTCTGTTCCCCGGACTGCGGCGCGTAAAGGAAAGCCACGGCGCCGCCGATGGCCGCGCCGATAAGAAACCAGGCGAGTCTTGATGAATTTTCTCCGGACATGAATCCTGATCCTCCAGCCGATTATTGTATCGGAGCTTGGAGATATCCGCTGCCAATTCACGTGCCAGCAGAAGGTGGAGACCCGTTAAGTTGGTGCTATTCTCGATGCATGGGTGCGGATCAAAATCTGGTTACAGTCTTCCGATCAATGGATTCCTCGGCCGAGGATGAAGCAAACGAAGTCTACGGCGTACTGGAGGAAGCAGGCTTGGCCCCCATCCTGCTCGATGACAGCGAGCCGGAAGTGCCTCAGGGCGCGTTCGTGGTGAAGGTTCCCGAGGATCAGTCGAACCGGGCCGACGAACTGTTGACGAAATTCGAGGACGAGCGCCGGGAGGAAGGCGACCCGTCGCACTCCATGGATCTCGAGACGCTGTTCAGCGCGGTCGGGGCGACCGCCGAGGTGGAGGCGCTCGGCATCCGGAACGTCCTGGACGCCAACGGCGTCCCGAACGTGTTTATCAGACCGCCTCAGTATCCAAACCTGCGGTTTGTGGTGAAGGTTCCGAAGAAGTATCGCAGGGAAGCGGAACAGATCCTTGCGGAGGCCGAGGCCGCGGGTCCCGAAGCGGCCGAGGAGGCAAGCGAGGGCGCCACTGCCGCCGAGACGCCGGACGAGTAAGCTCCCAGGCTGGAGAGCCCCGCAAGACAGGGAGCCCTGGAGATTCCGGGCGCTTGCTAAGCTTCTGATTTGAGCAAGAAGAGTCCAGTAGCGCCAGTGGAAGCGGACCGTCTTCCGCTGGACGAGCTTCGTGTGGTGCTGGTTTCTCCCCGGAATCCGCTGAACATCGGCGCGGCGGCGCGGGCGATGAGCAATCTGGGTTTTACGCGCCTGCGCCTCGTCAAACCTTATGACGTCGCCTTCCGGAATGCCAGGTCGGCGGTGCACGCCGGGCACGTGCTGGACAAAGCCGAGGTTTTCTCGAGCACGCCGGAAGCTGTGGCCGACTGCGGCCTGGTGGTTGGCACGAGCGCGGTGGGAGAGCGGGAATTACAGCATCCGCTGCGGCGTTTGGAACTGGCGGGAGAGTTGATACGGGAGAGCCTTGCCGGTGGTCCGGCCGCCCTTTTGTTCGGCAGCGAGAAATATGGGCTAGGCAACGAGGATCTCAGCCACTGCCATTGGCTACTGCGCATACCGTCGCGCCGGGAACACGGCTCCATGAACCTGGGGCAGGCGGTAGCGATCTGTCTCTATGAAATAATGCGTAGCCCACAGGCCGCAAAACTTGATCCGCTGCCGAGTAAACCGGCCAGAGCGGACGACCTGGAGCGCCTAAGCTCCCTACTGTTCGAGGCTTTGGAAGTCTCCGGCTACGTGAAGCCGCAACATGAGGAAGTCACCACGGAGAAGCTCAGGCGGATGGTCCGGCGGATGGCGCTGAACGCGAAGGATGCCGAGGTTTGGCAGGGCATGATCCGACAGATTCTCTGGAAGCTCAGCCGCACGCCGGAGAGCGAAGACACCATGTAGGGCGAGCGCGGAAGTTTCGTCCGCTGCGCGGTAGCCCTCCTATAATGGGTTCTATGTCCGCCCTTGCCCTGGCTTCTTCGGAGCAGATCGCAAAGTACGAACCGGTGATCGGCCTCGAGGTTCACGTGCAGCTTGGAACGCAGACCAAGATCTTCTGCGCGTGCCCCATCACGTTTGGCGATGAGCCGAACACGAATGTCTGTCCAGTATGCCTGGGAATGCCCGGGGCGCTGCCGGTGATGAACAGGAAGGCCGTGGAGATGGCCGTCGAGGCCTCACTGGCGCTGAACTGCACGGTGAATCCAGCTTCGCGCATGGCGCGGAAGAACTACTTCTACCCGGACCTGCCCAAGGGCTATCAGATTTCCCAGTACGATCTGCCGCTGGCCGAACATGGCCATCTGGATGTGAAAGTGAACGGCGAGGAACGGCGGCTGGGCATCACCCGTGTGCATATGGAGGACGACGCCGGCAAGAGTCTGCATGAAGGCTTCAGCGATTCGAAGCGGTACACCTACGTCGATCTCAACCGGACCGGAGCTCCGCTCATCGAGATCGTCAGCGAACCGGATATGCGGAGTTCCGAAGAGGCTTACGCCTACCTCACCGAGCTGAAGCAGATTCTCCAGTTCGTGGAAGTCTCCACCTGCGACATGGAAAAGGGCCAGCTTCGCTGCGATGCCAACGTTTCGGTGCGGCTCAAGGGCGCCGGGCAGTTTGGGACCAAGGCCGAAGTGAAGAACCTGAATTCGTTCCGTTTCTTGCGGGAAGCGCTGGACTACGAGATTGCACGGCAGGTGGCGATCCTCGAATCCGGAGGAGAGATTCTTCAGGAAACTCGGCTTTACAACCCGGACACTGGCGAGACCGCCGGAATGCGCAGCAAGGAGCATGCGCACGACTACCGGTATTTCCCCGAACCGGATCTACTTCCGCTGAAGGTGAGCGCGTCCTGGCTGGACGAGATCCGCTCCGCGATGCCGGAGCTGCCGCGGCAGAAGCGCGCCCGTTTTATGGAGGAACTGGGATTGCGCGATTATGACGCCGAGGTTCTGACCTCGACCCGGCCGCTGGCGGAGTACTTCGAGAAGGTTGCCGCCGCGTCGGGAAGCCCGGAGGAGGCGGCCAAGTGGGTTCAGGGCGAGTTGGCGGCGCGGCTCAAGTCAGACGGCAAGGAGATCACGGAATCCCCGGTTCCGCCCGAGCATCTGGGCGAATTGGTACGCCTGGTTGGCACGGGCGAACTCACCGGCAAGCTTGCCAAGCAGGTCTTCCCGAAGATGTACGAGACCGGGGAAGTCCCTGCGGCGATCGTCGAGCGGGAGGGACTAAAGGTGATGGGAGGCGGGGAACTGGAGAAGACTGTCGACGAGGTGATCGCCAACAGCCCGAAGCAGGTGGAACAGTACCGCGGCGGGAAGAAGTCCGTGATTGGGTTTTTCGTTGGCCAGGTGATGAAGGCGACGCGGGGGCAGGCGAATCCGAAGGCGGTCAACGAACTGCTCCGGACGAAGCTGGATTGAGCGGCCCGCTTCCGCTGGGCGGAGGTTCTAATTCGGCGGCGTAGACCTGGGGATGGCCGGTTTTGTCGCTGGTGAAGACGACCCGGGACTCGCACGGGGAGAACGAAGGGTGTGGATGGGTCCACTGAGGGCCGTACACGGTGTCGGTGGCGACTTCCATCCAACTCAGCGCGCCGCTGCCGGCCGCGCTTCGTGCGGCGGCGAAGTCATCGGCCAAGGCGTAGCGGGAGGTTTTCCACTGGGATCCCCTGTTGCTGGCCTCCGAGAGGCAGACCAGACGGCGTTGGCCGGTACTGGCGTCGATGAGGAAGATGCCTTCGTCCGGGTGGTTGGTATCGCACACGACGTGCGAACCGCTCCGGCTTGGGGTGATGTGCCAGGCGTTGCACTCGGCGATGGTGGAATGATTACCGGCCGTCCACTCCAGGCGGCGCAGCGCGAAGGGCCAAACCGTATAGACGATGTCGCCGGTCAAGCCGAGGAAGGTCTCGTGGACGACGAACTCGTCGTTGCCGTGCTCGTACAGGCACTCGAGTCCGGCGCCGTCGCGGCGAATCCTATGCATGCGCGGGGCCGGATCGCCGGCGAACTCGATCCATTCGGGCTCCAGCGGATGGAACTGCGGGTGAATCACCGTTCGGGGGAACGGCAGGAAGTCCCATCCGGTGCCATCAGCGCGGCCGCGGACGATGCCATTCGCGGCGCCCCGCCTCGCGGCCGCGGCAATCCACTGGCCTTGAGGATCAAGCGAGGGTTCGCCCAATTGCGCTCCGGGGAACTCGATCACCAGTGTTTCCCGCAGCGTGGCTCGATCGAGCCGCCAGATAGCGCCGCCGCGCACGAAGAAGATGCCTTGGCCGTCAGGATGAATGGCGGGGGAGAACGGATGAATGGCCTCCGCATCAGTGAGCTGCCGGATCTCACCCCCGGGAAAAACGCTGAGCTCGAAAAGCTGCCAGGATCCGCCGCGGTTGGAGATGAAGATCAGCGCTTCGCCATCCGGGTAGAAAGAACTCTGAAGGAAGTAGGTCGCGTGGTTGATGGATGGATGGGCAGTGATCTGATGAATTCGGGCTCCGGTAACCCGGTCGGAGCCGCATGAATACTCGGACGGAAAACGAGCCCCCTTTTCCCAGCGCATTGATCTTGAGTCTAATGGTAACAGGGACCCTGGCGCAGATCGAATTTGCCAACCGGCAACCTCTTGTTTAATATCGTGGACGATGACGAAACTAAGATTTCTCTTGCCGACCTTGACTCTTGTGCTGCTGTCTGGCTGCTCGATGGGTGGCGTCGGGACCCCGGTACACCAGATGGGCGAGCTGACCACGGTGGGTCCCGTGGTCTACAACGTTTTGGAGACCGAGTGGCACACGCAAATCGGGGGGCCGGTTGACGCCATGCTGCCGGAAGAGAAGTTTTTGCTTGTGAGGCTGACCATCACCAACTCGGGAAACCAGCAGGTAGCGGTTCCGCTGCTCAGTGTTGAGGATCACGCTGGGGAGTCTCATTTGGAACTCAGCGAAGTGCGTGGGGTTCCCGGCTGGCTGGGTCCGCTGCGCATTCTGGAGCCGGCATCCACCTTGCAGGGAGCGATCGTATTCGACGTTCCCTCCGGCGACTACAACCTGCGGGTGACCGACTGCGGCGATCTCGAAACCGAGAAGACCGCTTTGATCGAGATGCCGCTTACGATCACCACCCCGGGCCGGACCGATCCTTCCGACCCCGGGGCACTGTAAGAGATAACGTGATGCGTATCTTATCCGGTGTAATACTGACGCTTGCGCTGCTCGCCATTGGCGTGGCGCCGGCGCAGGAACTCGCGGTGGTGAACGCGACGCTTCACCAGTATGACGGCGGGCCCGGCATTCCGTCCAGTTTCGAATACTATCCCGGCGACACAATCTTTGTCACGTTTCGCGTCAGCGGATTCGAGACCACCGAAGTTGATGACGAGGACCGGTACCAGCTTCAATACACCATCAAGCTCGAGGATCCAGAAGGGATCGAGTTGGTCAGGCCAGCCGCCGGAGCTCTCGCCGGGGTGTTGACGCCGCAGGACAAGAAGCAGAAGTGGATGCCGATGGCGCGCTGGGATGCGCAGGTTCCCGTCTCGGCTCCCACCGGCGAATACACGCTGACGATTGGCGTGGAGGACCGGATGGGCAAGACCAGCGTGGAGGAGGAAGTGGACTTCCGCATCAGAGGCCGTGACATTGAGCCGAGTGATACGCTGGTGGTCCACAATTTCAAATTCTATCGCTCCGAGACGTCGATGCAGCCGATGCGGCCGGCGGTGTACCGGCCGGGAGATACAGTCTGGGCGCGCTTTGAGATTACCGGTTACGAGTTCGGCGACGGCAACCGATTCGCCGTCGCTTACGGAATCAAGGTGCTCCGCGCCAGCGGCGCGACGCTCTTCGAACAGCCTGTGGCGGCCGACGAGGAGCAAGAGTCCTTCTACCCGCAGCGCCTCGTGCAGGGCGGCCTCAGCCTGAACCTCACCAAGGATCTGACGCCCGGCGAATACACAATCGTTGTCACGGTTACGGATAAGATCGGCGAACAGACGTACGAGGAAACAGCGACTTTCCAGGTGGAGTAGCGGCGGCGCAGCCGTTGGCGGAGAAACGCGCGGGTACAAGCGACGTGGTAGAGCGAGGCGTCCCGCGCTGGGTCTGAGCGCGGATTGGCAACAGGTCTAGGCTGCCGGGCCGGCGTCCGGCCAAGTACAATGCATTCAGGCTGCGTACTATTGAAACCAGGAGCTTCGACCCATGAAAGCCAGTCGCCGCAAATTCGTCTCAACCGCACTTGGCGGAGGCTTGGCCTCCTTGCCGTTAACTTCCTGCTCCGGCCGCTCTGGAACCTCGGAATCCGCGCCGGCCGATCCGTCTTCACCGGCAGTAAATCCCCGGTATCAGATACTCGACGAGGTAGTGAAACAACCCGTGCTGAAGAAGGAGCTTTTCGCCGAACCGGTCATCATCGAAACGGTCGAATTGCTTCGAATGAAGAACCGTTTTATCTGCCGGGTGCGTTCCCGCGATGGAGCCGAGGGCATATCCGTCGCCCACAACGGCATGCGGACTCTGTTCCCGATTTTCCTTCACAACCTGCAGCCTTTCTTTCTTGGGAAGGACGCACGCGAGTTGGATCTGATTCTGGACAGGGTCTATGTCTATGGCTTCAATTTCCGGTACAGTGGCATCACCCTCGGCCTGCCGCTGGCTACGATCGAGTTCGCCATTCTCGACATGCTGGGCCGCATCGCCAATAAACCCGTGGGCGAGTTGATCGGAGAGATCCACAATCCCGAAGTTGCTGTTTACGTGGCGACCGAATGGCGGGAGAAGCCAGTAGAGGAATCGATCGAACTCATCAAGAAGGCCGTCGCGAGCTATGACGCGCATGCGCTCAAGATCAAGATCGGCGGGCTCATGTTCATGACCAGGGACATGTATGCAGAGGGCCCTCCAGGACGAACCGAGAAGATGATCCCGCTGGTGCGTGAGACGTTCGGAGAGGACAAGGCGCTTTATGCCGATTCGAACGGCTTCTATACGGCGCCGGAGGCAATCCGCGTCGGCAGGCTTCTGGAGGAGTATAACTACCGGTACTTTGAAGAGCCGGTGATGTTCGACCATCTCGAGGAGATCAAACAAGTCTCCGACGCGCTTACGTTGCCGATTGCCAACGGCGAGCAGGACTATAGCTTCTACGGGTTTCGCTGGCTTCTCGCCAACGACGGCATTGACATCGTGCAGCCGGACAACTACTACTTTGGCGGATTGATCCGGTCAATGAAAGTTGCGCGCATGGCGGCGGCGTTTGGGAAAAGCATCATTCCCCACATGTCCGGCGGCGGGCTGGGGTACCTTTACAACATTCATTTTGTGTCGGCCGTGCCAAACGCCGGCGAGCACCACGAATTCAAAGGGTTGCAGACGCACGTGGAGTTCGAATGCAAGACATCGCCCTTGCAGGTGGCCGACGGGAAGATCAAAGTCCCGACGGGTCCGGGATTCGGGGTCGACTTTGACCCGGGATGGGTCAAGAAGCACGAGGTTGTGAGCTTGTAAGCTCTCTCTTTCCGCCGGCGGCCTGCGCGCAGAGGCAAAGAAGACGCGCGGAAGGGAAGCCGGGGGCGCGGGCGGGCGAGCGGCGTCAATCTCCGGTGAGAACTCCACCGGCGCTCGTCCACTGTGTTCATGACGTGCTCTTTCGTACCCGCAGTGCCGCCGTTTTCGGGATTGACGCCCACCTGATTGATGTCGAGGTGGACATGTATCCAGGCTCGGGGCGGGATTTCATTACGGTTGGGATGCCGGACACGGCGGTGCGGGAGAGCCGGGAGCGCATCAAGTCCGCGCTAATGAATTCGGGCTTCGGGTACCCGGCGAAGTCCGTCACGATCAATCTGGCGCCGGCGAACGTGCGCAAGGAAGGGGCGGGATTTGACCTGCCGATGGCGCTGGGAATCCTCGGCGCGATGGGGGTGGTGAAGGCGAGCGAGCAACACTTGGCGGCGGGAGAGTTGTCGCTGGACGGCTCGATCCGCGCGGTGCGCGGGACGCTGCCGATTGCCGTCTGCGCCCGCCGGAAGGGGATTCGCAACCTGATCGTCCCGAAAGACAACGCGGCGGAAGCAGCGGTGGTGGACGGGGTTCATGTTTACGGAGTGGATCACCTGGCGGAGGTAGTCAGCCTGCTTAACGATCCAGAACAGCACTCACCAGTCCGGAACGGCGCTGTCGCTGTCCCGGACGCGGCGGCGGACGCGCCGGATTTTCGGGACGTATTCGGCCAAACGGCGGCCAAGCGAGCGCTGGAGGTGGCCGCCGCAGGATCCCATAATGCTCTCATGATTGGGCCTCCTGGCAGTGGCAAGACGATGCTGGCGAAGCGGATGGCCGCGGTGCTGCCGCCGCTGACCTTCGAGGAGGCGCTGGAGACGACGAAGATTCACAGCGTGGCCGGGCTGCTCGCGAGGGGATCGGGGCTGGTGGCGGCGCGCCCCTTTCGCGCTCCCCATCACAAGGTGTCCGATGCGGGGCTGCTGGGCGGCGGGGCCGGAACGCCTCGTCCCGGCGAGGTGAGCCTGGCGCACAACGGCGTCCTGTTCCTCGATGAGCTACCCGAGTTCAACCGAAACGTTTTGGAACTGCTGCGCCAGCCGCTGGAGGACAACTCGGTCACCATCGCGCGGGCCAACATGACGCTGTCGTTCCCGGCGAAGTTCATGCTGGTGACGGCGATGAATCCCTGTCCGTGCGGCTATTATGGCGACTCCACGCGCGAATGCCGTTGCACGGGGGCGATTATCCAACGGTACCTGGGGAAGATCAGCGGGCCGCTGCTCGACCGGATTGACCTACACATCGAGGTGCCGGCGGTCGCGTACAAGGAGTTGCGGGGGGCGGGCGACGGCGTGACGTCGGATCAGATGCGCGGCCGCGTGCTGGCGGCGCGCGAGGCGCAACGGCGGCGCGGCTTCTACAATGCTCACATCCCGCACGCGCAACTTCGCAAGCTGAGCGCGCTGGACGCCGCCGGCGAGCGGACGCTCGAGATGGCGGTCCGCCGGATGGGGCTGTCGGCCCGGGCGCACGACCGGATCCTGAAAGTGGCGCGCACCATAGCCGACCTTGCGGGCGCAGAGAGTGTCTCGGCCAAGCACGTGGCCGAGGCGGTGCAGTACCGGAGCCTGGACCGGAGCTACTGGAGCTGAGGGGTGGCCACGTCCGGGCCGCCAGAAATTGAGATGCCGGGCACAGTGATCGGCCGGCCTGCCTTCCCGAGCCACCACGGGTGAGAGGCCCGGACCTGCGAGGGACCGAAGGAAGACTGCCAGCCAATTCTCGAACCGCGAGTACCGGGACCGCAGCGAGACCGGGAACCCGCCGAGAGCAGGGAGTTTTCAGGAGACGCTCGGGTGCTTCGGCCACCAGAAACAAGGCGAAGAAGAGGCAAAAAACTTGCCGCTTAACTATTGATAATAAGCCTGTTAGGCCGCCCGTGGCCTCGTTGGAGAATTTCCGCTTTTCTCTCTTGGCCCCTTTCCGGCGAACCGAAGAGCGCTGGTGTGCGGGATGGCTAGAGAGCGGCGGTTTCTGTTCCGCGCCGGGGAGAGTATTCGGTTGGCAAACATCGATCCTGCTGACTGCGTTGCGGCGGCCGAGGCCGGTGCCAACCCCCGTCCAGCAGACCTGAGGCGCGCCCTAAAAGCTATAGCCTCGCACAGCACGGACAAGATGGCATAGATGCCAGTAAGCGATTGATTTAAAAGAAAGTGCTGGCACGAAGACTGTGGGTGTTCGTGTTTACGGGGTGAATTGAGAACCGTCGATCTTCTGCCCGTTCAGAATCTGGCTGAGGAGGCCGAATTGGAAGTGTAGGAGAGAGCGGAAGATCATACGGAGACGGATGCGGAAACCGGCGGCCCAGCCGTAGTGCTTACTGGTGTAGGCGGCGATGCCGACGGCATAGTCGGCGGACAGGGTGGTTTGGGCCGCAGTGGAAGAGGGAGTCCAGAGGTCAGCGCCGCGGCGGCATTGCGCTCGCACCGCGGGAAGGACAGAGATACGTTTAGACGCCTTGAATGCCTGGGTAAAGAAATCGAGATCGGAGCCGAACTGGCCGTAGCGCTCGTCAAAGTAGTTCATGCCTTTTACGGCATGGAGGCGGGCCATCACGGCGCCGGGGTCGGGGCATTCGACGTCGACGGGATCGTTCCCGTGGGGCTGGATTTGCGGGTTTACGGCGTACCAAGGCGCCCCGGTGGTCCAACCGTCATAGAGGGCGGCGGGAAGGGGAAGCGGGCCGCACCGGGAGACTGGATCGCCCTCGGCGGTGACTAATAGCGGGGCAGCGGCGACAGCCTCGAGCGTGGCGTCGAGGTAAGCGGCGAGACGGGCGATGGTAGCTGGCTCGACAATTACGTCGGGCTCGATAAGAAATAGGTACTTGCCCTTGGCGGAGCGGGCCCCGATGTTGCGCGCTTTTGTGCGGCCGAAGTTGCGGGGGAGGCGCAGCACGGCGATATCCGGGAACTCGTCATCGACTTGTCCGCTACCGTCGGTGGAGCCGCAGTCGACGGTGCGGATCTCGAAGGTTTCACGCTGTTCGGCGGCTTCGAGCGCTTCCAGGCAGCGCCGGAGGGCAGGCAGACAGTTGAAAGAAACAATAAGGACCGTGGCTTTGAGCTCGGGCGGTTCTGCGGCTTCGTGCGGATCCATCGAAATTGAATGATAGCGCAGGGGCGGGTGCGGGAGGCGCGACTGAACGCGGATTTTGTGGGTCCCATAAGCCTGGGACAGGCTGCGCGTTTCCCAATGCTGCCGTTGACCGTCCGCGTTTTCGTGCTGCGGAAGGGCCGGCCTTGCCAGAAATGAACGCTGCGTCCCGGCGGGGGCCGACATTCGTGGGGAACACGCGGCCTGTCCCCGGGTTTGATGTCGGGTATGGGAGGTGGTTTTCGCAGGGTGTTAGTAGAAGGGCAAGAAATTTCAGTAACCAGGAGGAAAACGAAATGGCACAAACTGCATCGACGAAATTGATCAACGGAGTCGCGGTTGACGAACTCTTTCAGACCATCGAGGCCGTCAAGGCCACGCCGGGGATTGCGAAATTCAAGTTCAGTCTCCGCAACAACTGGATTGACGGAGGGCATAACCGCTCGACTATCAAGAGCTTCTACGGCGCGGGCGAGACAAATGACCGCGAGAAGGCTTTCGTTTTGGATGCCGATGAGCCGCCTGTCCTGCTGGGCAGGGATAAGGGCGCAAACCCGGTCGAGTATTTGCTGAAGGCTCTGGCGGCCTGTGTGACGACTGCAATGGTCTACCACGCCGCGGCCAAGGGCATCGAGATCGAAGAGCTGGAATCCACCGTACAGGGCGACATCGACTTGCGCGGTTTCCTCGGGATCGACAAGAACGTCCGGAACGGCTATCAGGGCATCCGCATGAACTTCAAGATCAAAGCGGATGTTACTGATGAAGAACTGGAAGAGCTGTACCGTCTGGGGCCGACCTTCTCGCCTGTCTTCGATTCGGTGACGAAGGGCGTTCCGGTTACGGTCAACGCGGAGCGAATGCCGGAGTAGATTCGAAGCGCTCAAACCGCGTCGTTCAGGCGGCGAATGGGAGGGGGAAGAGCAATGAGACTGGACAGATTCAGGTATATGCTCTGGGAGCAAGATCGCGATGGGACGTGGCGGCTACGTTGCAGAGACCAACAGCGCGGCCCCGTCGAGGAAGAGGTCAACAAGATGCCTCCCGCGGGGGCTGCGTGGATGTTTGTATCTCAGGATCACGGATTCCTGGCTGAGTCCATCCGGCGCGTGTAAGGCGGCCCGGGCTCATGGAAAACGCGCAGGCTGTCCCCGATTTAAGGCTCGATTTAAGGCCCCCGCTCTCCGGCGGGGGCCTTAGAATGCTCTAGAATTTGGCGGAGGTCAGCTAGACGAGCTCAACCTCGGCGGCCTGGAGGCCTTTTTGGCCGGTCTCAACGACGAACGAGACGCGGGAGCCTTCGTCCAAAGAGCGATATCCGTCGCCCTGAATCGAACTGTAGTGCACAAACACATCGTCGCCGCTGTCGCGCTGGATGAACCCGTAGCCTTTTTCGGCGTTAAACCACTTTACTGTTCCTTGTTCTCTCATGTTTCCTCTTTCCTTTGGTTCGAGCGATGAAGATTCTGCCGCATTGCTTGAAGACGTACCGTTTCATCAGGTTCATTGCCGATGTGTTGGGGTGTTCAGACAATTGGAGGGATATTCAACGTTCAGCTTCAAGTGTACCACAACCCGAGAACGGGTACACATTAGTGGCTGGACTGCCAAACCTCTGTCGTGCCTGCCAGGAAGCGGACCTCACGCTCGTCCCCCGCGCGTGTCCCATTCGGAGTAGTAGTCCTCTAGCTGCTTCCAGAGATCCTTGAGGTTACAGCGCATGAGGATGAGGTCGCGTTTCGTTCCCTCCCGGTCTTTAACAAAATCGGCAAGCAGCAGCTCCTCGCGGAAGCCCAGTTTGCGGAAGATGCTTTGCGCGGCGATCTGAGGCCGCATCATTCGGACCACGATCTCTTCGACTCCCTCGCTGGCGGCAAGATGGAAAAGCTCGTGGGCCAGAAGCATGCCCAGGCCTTTCCGCTGGAAGGGCCGCGCAACAACCAGCCTCAACTCGGCTACATGGTCCTCCCAGCCGTGATCAGAAAGCTCGATGGTGGCGTCGGCGACGATCTTGCCGCCAAAGAGCGCAATCAGCCTCTTCGCGGTTCCTTTCTCGATTTCCCGTATTCGCTCTTCGACAACATCACGATCAGTGACATTCCGCCGGAGAAAAATTCTGTCTTCCGCAGGAAGCTCGCGGAAGAAGGCAAGGGAGTCTTCGAGATCATCGCTCGCCATGGGACGGATGACCACTTCGGTTTGATCTTTCAACTTTACGGTCCTGCTCATTGCGGCGCCTCCCGGACAGAATTGACAACCGCGCTGGTGGCGGAGGTCCGTGTCAATTGTAACCCTGAAGAAGCAATCTCCAAAAACCGAATCGCGAACAATTACGCGCCGTGGATCCGCGTTTGGCCCACAGACGGGTCAGAAAACCGGCATTAGGGTCAGATGGACCGCCCAGCCGTGGGATAGGAGGTAGAATTGAGCGGGAGTAGTGGGAGGCGCACGACCGTGAATACACGCCGCGGATTCCTCATTGTTTCTTTCGCGCCGCTGGCGATTCGAGGCGCGGAGCCCGCCGGCAGCGGCTCCATGATGTGGGACTACATGACCGCCGTCCTGCAGGAAGCGGACGGGAGGCGGCGCAAGATACTGGAGTCACTCGAAACGCCGGGGGAGATCCGGGTTTTCCGCCGGAGAGTGCGGCGCCGCCTGAGGGGGATGTGGGGCGGGCTGCCGCGGGAGCGGACGCCGCTGAACCCCAGGCCGACCGGCTCGGTTGACCGCCGCGATTTCATGATTGAGAAGCTCACCTTCGAGAGCCGCCCGGAATTCCATGTCACGGCGAACCTCTACCGTCCGAAGGAGGTTTCCGGTAGACTCCCGGCCGTCATCTTCCCGTGTGGCCACTCGGCAAACGGAAAGGCCGCCGAATCGTACCAGCGTTTCTGCATCCTGCTCGCCCGGAACGGGTTTGTCGTTTTCACCTGGGACCCCGTTGGCCAAGGAGAGCGGCTGCAGCTCTGGGATCCGGCCAAGAACGCGTCCGAGGCCGGCAACGGAACGGGGGAACATCACGTACTCGGCCGCCAGTGCTATCTGCTCGGTATCAACCTCATGCAGTATCGCGTTTGGGACGCCATGCGGGCCATCGACTACCTCGAGACGCGCGCCGACGTTGATGCGGAACGAATCGGGTGCGCCGGAAACTCCGGGGGCGGGATGGAAACCCTCCAGTTGGCGCCAGTCGAGACACGGATCAAGGCGGCCGTGCCGATGTGCGCGGTGGCCACCTTCCGCGACAAAACAGAGGCCCTGTTGATAGCGGATCCGGAGCAGATCCTGAGCCGCACGCTCGGGTGGAATATCGACCACCCGGAGCTCTTGTCGGCGGTCGCCCCACGGCCGCTTCTGATCGGATCCGCCATTCAGGACTATGTTCCGATCGCGGGCGCCCGCCGTACATTCGCCGAAATCCAGCCGGTATACCGCCGGCTCAACGCAGTTGACAAGGTCCGCATGGTGGAAACTGATGACCGCCATGGCCTAAACCGGGAGCTTCGCGAAGGCGCAGCCTCATGGCTGGCACGATGGCTCAAGGGCAGCGAGGAGAGTATTTGGGAGGAGGCTGCCGACATCTCGACCGATGAAGAGCTCCAATGCACATCATCCGGCCAGGTCGCCACTTCCGTGGGCGGGGAAACCGTTTTTACCCTGAATCGGAAACTCGCTCGCGAGATTGCCCCGCGCCGCACGTTGCCGAGGACGCCGGGACAGGCTGAAGTATACCGGCGGGAGATCGCGGAACTCTCACAGCGGGTCACCCGGCTCAATCTCTCACGGCCGGAGGAGGGCATATACGTGCCACGCCGCGTGTTCGGTTCCCCGCCAGGGCCAGCCGTGCTGCTCGTCGCGGAGTCCGGCAAGGACGACCCGGCTCTCATGGCCAATGTCATTGACCCGCTGGTCCGGTCCGGTTTTCGCGTCACCGGAATCGACGTTCGCGGTTGGGGAGAGACCCGCCCGCACATGCCGGAAAAGAGAGTTGGTTTCTCCTGGGAGGATTTCTTCACCTACCGTTCCTTCGAGCTAGGGCGCCCGCTTTTTGGCCAGCGACTGCGGGATCTCCTCGTCACGGCGCCGGAGGTGGCGGATGAAGACGAATGGACACTTGTTGGCGTGGGCGCCGGAGGATTGCTCGGTGCGTATGCGGCGGTGCTCGAGCCGCGCATACGCCGGGTGGCGGCAATTGGGGCAATGGTGTCGTACCGTTCCTTGATCGAGGACACCCGGTGCAGGCAGCCGTTCAGCACGTTCCTGCCCGGGGTGATCGGCGCCTATGAAATCCGCGACCTGCTCGCCGCCATTGCACCACGAGATTGCTTGATGGTGAACCCGGAAGACGCACAGCGACGGCCCGCCAGCGAAGCGGACGCAGAGCGAGAATTCGACTGGAGCCGGAGCGTTTACCGGGTTCACAACGCCGAGGAACGTTTCGCGCTACGGTGCGGGGTTCCGGGGGCGGAGACGGGCTCCACATTGGCCGAGTGGCTCCGCGCCATGTAGCAGCCATCCCAACCGGCGGAGCCGCGCCTAGTGCGCGATCCTGAGCAGCAACCCCGGAACTGAGATATCTCCCCCGCTGCCCGCCGATGTTCCGACCCGGTCAATCAGTTCGCCCGGGATCACGAGCGTATTCGCTTCAAACAGGACATCCGCTGTGATATCGTCAGCCGTGTCCGCCAGAAGGTCCTGGGCCCAGACCTTGGCGGGGCGGGCGGTCTCCTCTTTGAATCTGAGCACGAGCGCCGCGTAGTGCCCGAAGACTCCGACGGGTTTCGCAGGGTCACTCAGTTCCACGGTGACCCGGGCGCGCGGATGGAACCAGCCGTTGTCCGGCTGCACCCGCCCCTCGGTCGCGACGGCGACAGATCCGTTCGGGAACGTACTGGCCATGACAAACGGCGGAAGCCCTTCAATCTCCACCTCGGGCAACGCCATGTTGCGAGCCATCACGGCGGGCGCGCTCTGGTAGACGGTCTTCCCCCACGTGTCCGTGTGCCAAGTATCGCCTTCAACATAGGGGAACGAATCGACCAATTCCTCGCCGGAGGCCAGATACGTTCCTTCGCCAGCCGGGAAGGCCGGGGCGATGCGCTGCCAGAGTGCGAATCGCTCCGCTTCGTCCATGCGTTTCTGGATCATGCGCTTGCCGCGAATCTGATAGTGGAGGTCCTCGCCCTTGAAGGTGCGTTCGCCGTAATTTGGATGCCGTTTTACAGCGGCCAGACAGCCGAGCGCGGCGGCGGCGTTCACGTCGTCTTGAAGGTTGAGGATGGCGCGGTATTTGGGCTGGCCGTGTGTCTGCCGAAGAATGTCATGGGTGCGCCGGAGGGTCGTGGAGGTGACCAGCAGCGGCGTCGCGTCGTAGGTGCGAAATGTGTCGCTGTGCTGGATCACCGCGAGCATCCTGGCCTGTAGCTCAGCCACGTAGACCGACGGGTATTCACTTAAACCGGCCTTATCCCAATCCGGATTGAGCGGGCCTTTCGCGCCGGTGACATATTCGAGCACTAGTTCCGGGAAGTGCTGCTGCTTGGCGTGGAAGGAGTGGAAATGGGTGGTGTCCCCACCGTCGATCTTCCAGTATTCGATGCCCGCATGCCGGGACCACTTGACGAACCTCTCGGCGTCCTCCGCCGATACGTTGCCGCGGACCCACAGTCCCAGGCCACGCCAGCCCAGCGCCTGGATATCCTCATTGAAACGGCGCAGCGCTTCCGGCTGTTCCAGGCCGGCATAGCGGGGAAAGTCGGCGGGGTCGATTTGCAGGGAGAAGAAGGGCAAGCCGTGTTCGCGCCTGGCATCGTCCTTGATTTGCCATCCGTGATCGATCAGGAAGTAATAGTCCTTGCGGGACTTCGGAAGCAGCGTCACCGCCCAGCCTTCCTCCTCGTCGAAGACGGTCTGCTCGTTGAGCTCCTCGCGGGCGTTCTCGTTGCTGAGGCGGCTCAGGCCGGTGATCTCTTCGCCGCGTCCGATCCAGTAATTCTGGGAATACCACGTACACCAGTAGTTCGGGGAGTTTCCTCGTTCGTCAGGTACGAGGTCCGGCGGTGTTTCAAGAGCGCCGCAGGCGAGCAGGATGCAGGCCACGGATGCGAACAGTGCAAGGGCACAGTTATGAGGGGTTCGTTTCATCCAATCCATCGTCTCCGATTTTGCAGGTCCAGGCAGCTCAGATATCGATTTAGAAAGAGGGGACATAATGTGACATTTCTGATAGGCTGGCATCTTGATGGGATGAGGGGTGATTTCCATGACCCAGCTTCTGATTGCCGTCTTTGGCACCGCCTTAGTTCTCGGAGCACTGGCCATTCTGGCGCTCGCTTGGGCCATCCGGACGGGGCAATTCGATGATTTCCGGGACGGGGCGGCCAGCATCTTCGATGAGGAGGAGCCAGTCGGCGAGATGACCGATTCGTTTCCCGACAGCAGAAAGGAATCGAGAGGAGGTTCGTCTTGACGGACGAGTTGACGCCCGGAGAGTCGACCGACGAAAAAAGAGAACGGCTCTCGCGGGTTCAGATCGACCGTTCAGCGCGCCGGACCGTGGTTTGGTACTACGCAAGTGCCGTGTTCTGGCTGCTCACCGGCAGTGCGCTCGCGCTGCTTGCCTCAGTGAAGCTCCACACCCCGGACTTTCTGAGTGGGGCGGAATGGTTGACATTCGGCCGGGTGCGCCCGGCGCACTTGGCGACGATGATCTATGGGTGGGGATCGATGGCCGGCGTGGGCACGCTGCTCTGGTTGCAGGCGCGGCTCTCGAGGGTCCGACTTCCGTTTCCCCTGCTGTTGCCGGCGACGGCCGGGGTCTGGAACTTCGCGGTGGCTTATGGAACGATCAACATCCTGGCGGGCAATGGAACGAGCGTCGAGTGGTTGGAATTTCCGCCGCACACCTTGGGTTACTTCGCGTTCTGCATAGCCGTGATGATTGCCGCCTCGGTGAAGATGTTCGTGGCCCGGCAGGTGAAACACACATATGTTTCGCAGTGGTATCTCTTTGGTGCAATCCTCTGGTTTCCGTTTCTGTATAGTCTGGCGATTTTGATGATCTTCACGCCGGCGAGCGTGGGCGTGGTGAAGGCCGCCTCGAACTGGTGGTTCGCCCACAATGTGCTCGGGCTGTGGTTCACGCCAATCGGCCTCGCCACGGCATACTACCTCATCCCGAAGGTGCTGGGGCGCCCGGTGCACAGCTATCATCTTTCGTTGCTCGGCTTTTGGACGCTGGCGATCTTCTACAATTGGGCGGGCACCCACCATCTCATCGGCGGCCCCCTTCCGGCGTGGTTGGTGACGGTGGGAATCGCCGGGAGCGTGATGATGTTCGTGCCGGTGATTACGGTGGCAGTGAACCATCACCTCACCATGGTGGGCCACTTCTCAAAGCTGAAGGTATCGCCGACGTTGCGTTTCGTTGTATTCGGGGCAATGTCGTACACGGCAGTGAGCGTACAGGGATCACTGACGTCGCTGCGCACGGTGAACGAGGTTACTCATTTCACTCACTACACAATTGCACACGCCCATTTGGGGGTCTATTCATTCTTCACGATGACGATGTTCGGGGCCATGTACTACATCATGCCGCGGCTGCTCAGCTCCGAGTGGCACTCGGCGGGACTGATCAGGCTGCACTTCTGGACGACGGCGGCGGGGATGGCAATGTACTGGATCGGGCTCACCTGGGGCGGTGTGACTCAGGGACGGATGATGAATAACCCGGACATCCCGTTTCTCGACATCGTGGGGGAGATGATTCCCTATCTCTACTCGCGGTCGGTGGCCGGCGTTCTGCTGACGGTTGGACACGTAGCCTTTGCCGTACTCGCATGGAAGATGATCCGGCGCCGCGGCGCTTTGATGAAAGGGCCAACGCTGCTCGGGAGGCGTCCGACGGGACGTCTACGGGAGGTGGCGTCATGAATCGCGTCACGCTGCTCGCGGCAGGGATTCTGGCAACCGTGATGATTTCCTTGGCGGGGCTCGTGCTGATTCCGAACTGGCAGTACAGGGAACTGGCGCAGCACACCGACGAATCGGGTCAGGAGTGGCCGGTCCGGCCGGCTGGGAACGTGGCGCTTGGCCGCGAGGTGTACATCGATCTCGGTTGTATGTACTGCCATTCACAGCAGGTGCGGCCGGAGGGTTTCGGGGCCGATATCGACCGCGGGTGGGGAATGCGGCGCACTGTCGCCCGCGATTACCTGCACGATGCGCCACCGCTGATGGGCACGATGCGGACAGGTCCCGACCTGTCCAACATCGGAGCCAGGCAGCCCAGCCAGGAGTGGCATTACCTGCATCTGTATAAGCCGCACATCACTTCGCCGGGGTCGATTATGCCGGAGTATCCGTTTCTCTTCGAAACACTGAAGAATCCGGACCGACCGCCGAATGCGGCCGTGCAATTGCCGGACGAGTGGGCAGAGGAGCCAACTTGGATCGTGCCGAAAGACCGGGCGGTTCAACTGGTGGAGTATCTGTTGAGCCTCGACCGCGGTTATCCGTTGCCGGAGGCGCCGTGAGCAAGTCAGACGAGCAAGACGCGCGGAGGAAGCTGGAACAGGAGGAGCGCAGCAAGCCGGACATCATCCCGATGCACCACCCGATCATGCGGGAGATGGCGGAGCCGAAGGACGGTTTCGAGCCGACCCCGGTCTGGCTGATGCTCATCTACTTCACGCTGGCCGGCTGGGCCGGTTACTACATCGCGTCGAACGCAGGAGCATTCCGGGCCGACATTTTCACCGAGAGCCCGAGACAGTCCGGACCCGTGGCGGGCGAGCAGGAAACGGCTCCCCCCCCGGACCCGATGGTGCTCGGCAAGCGCGTGTACAACAACTGCTCGAGCTGCCACCAGCCTGACGGGAGCGGCGTCGGCGGGGTGTACCCACCCTTGGCCGGATCGAGTTGGGTAACGGGTTCGAAGGAGGTTCTGGTGCGAATCCTGCTGCACGGTTTGGAAGGTCCGCTCGAGGTAAACGGAGTCACTTACAACGGCGAGATGCCGGCGTGGAACCAATTGAGTGACGAGCAGATAGCGGCGGTGCTGACCTATACCCGGTCGTCTTGGGGGAATGAGGCGGATCCGGTGTCCACGGAAACCGTGTCGGCGATCCGCGAGACAGAGAGCGGGCGGACAGAGCACTGGACCGCAGACGAACTGCTGGAGATCGAGGCCAACGACGGCCGGCGGACCGCGGAGTAGACTCAGCTTGCCATGAACGAAGTAGCACAGCGCGGCGCAACCGCACCGCTGAGGTGCGAGGCCTGTTCGGCTCCTTTCGAGGCGCGGAACGTCTGGCCCTGGGTGCGGATCGCGATTGGCGCCTTCATAGCGATGAACGTGATGACGTTCTCGCTATCCGTGAACGTTTCCGAGGTGACTCCCCGGGAACGGATGGCGCTGCACACTGGGCTGCTGGCCGCCACGCTCCTCACGGGAGCGGTGGTGGGCTCCGGTCTGCTGCGGAACGCTTGCCGGGAACTGCGGAGGAGGAGGATCACGATCGAAGCACTGTTTCTGCTCGGCTCCGGCGGCGCCTTCGCGCAGTCAGTGATTTCCACGGTTCGGGGAGAGGGCCCCGTCTACTATGAGGTGGTCGCCATCCTGTTGGTGGTGTACGCGCTGGGCCGGCAGTTGGTCTCGCGCTCCCAGGAGGCGGCGCTGGAGGCGTTGACCCGCGAGCGTCGCGAAGAGGTCTGCGAGGTGGTCACAGACAGGGGGGCGACGGAGATTCGTCCGGTCTCGCAATTGTCACCAGGCGACGTGGTGACAGTGAAGCCTGGCGAGGGCGTGCCGGCGGATGGTGTCATCGTGTCCGGGGAAGCTTGTTTACGGGAGACGCCGCTGACGGGCGAAGCATTTCTGCGTAATAGAAAGCCCGGGGACCGGGCGCTAGCGGGTACACATCCGGTTGACGGCCTGATTCGCGTCCGCGTGACGGCAGCGGCCGCGGAGAGCGAGAAAGCGAGGCTTCTCGACGAGGTCGGGCAGTCGCTCGGCGCAGCCGGAGCGATCGAGCGGGCCGCGGACAGGCTGGCGCATTGGTTCGCGCCGGTGGTACTCTCGGCGGCTGTTTTCACCTATGGCGGATGGTCACTGGCGGCGAACCAGGAGACGGCATTGATGCATGCTCTGTCGGTCTTGGTGGTGGCATGTCCGTGCGCGATGGGCTTCGCCACGCCGCTGGCATTCTGGGCGGCGCGGCGGCGGCTTTCCGCGCTGGGCCTGGACGTCCGCGGCGGGGAGACGGTGGAGCGGTTGGCCAGCGCCGACTGCGTGGTGCTGGACAAAACGGGCACGCTTACCGAGACAGATTCGCACACGCTCGAGGAATTCCACTTCCGGCCCGTGTCCGGACTCGAAGAACGGGATTTGGAGTTGATGCTGGCGGCGGCGGAACGGGCCAGCAATCACCCGTTGGCGGCGGCTTTTGAGCACTTCGACGCGGGTATTAGAAATCCTTTTCAAGTTGAGCAACTGACGCTGGTAGCGGGCCGCGGATTCCGCGCGCAGCTCAGCCGGGAGGGGAGCGGGCGGAACTGGGATCTGACAGTTGGCCTGGCGGATGAAAGCGGGGATGAGCCGTTTCGCCGGATCGAGGTTGCGGTAGACGGCCAGGAAGCTGCCCGCGCTCTGATTTCGGAGCGGCTGCACCCGAGCGCCGGACCGGCACTCGCGGAGTTCAAGCTTCTGGGGCTTCACCGCATCGTCGCCACCGGAGACTCCCCGGCGCGGGCCAATCAGACGCCAGCCGACGAGCGGTACGCCTCGCTCCGGCCCACGGAAAAGAAGCGGCTCGTTGAACGGCTGGAAAAACAGGGCCGGCGGGTTCTGTTCGTGGGGGACGGCCTCAATGACTCCGGAGCCATGGCCGCCAGTCACGCGAGCATCGCCGTGAGGGAAAGTGCGCCTCTGGCCGCCGGAGTTGCGAGCGCAGTGATGAATGGCGACGACCTGCGCCTGATTCCCAGGGCCATCGGGGAATGCCGGCAGGCGCTATCGGTCGCGCGAACGAACCTGCTGTTTGCGGCCGGCTACAACTCGCTGGGGATCACCATTGCCGCGGCAGGAATGTTGCATCCCGTGACAGCGGCGATCGTAATGATCTGCTCGAGCTTGTTCGTATCCTGGCGGGCGAGCCGCTTGCTGCCGGAGGAGGAGACCGTTTCATGAAGAATCGTCGTATCGACTACATAATTGCCATCGCGCTTGCAGGGACAGCGGGCGCTCAGGGCTTGTGGCTGGGATTGTGGGCGCCCGACGGGACGCGCCTGCAGTGGTTACTAGTGGCCGGATTCGTGACGCTCGCCTCGCATCAAGCGTGGCTGGCGCGCCGGCGGCTGCTCGCACACTTTGACATGCTGCTCCTGATGGGAGGGTTTGGCGGACTCGGCATGATGATCGGAGGCTGGATCGACATGGGCTTTCCGGCGAGCGCGGCGGCGGTGACCCATCAGCATCACCACCAAATGGGTCTAGTGAGTTGGATGACCGGTCTGATGCTGCTCTTCGCGGTTCCGCCGGGAGTCGCCTTCAGCCGTTGTATCGCCCCTGTGCGCCGTTCCCCCGCGGTGATTCCGGCCGTAGCGATCGATGTACTGGGCATGCTGCTCGGGATGTTCGCGGCTCACACATTTTGGGCCATGCCACTGGCTCACGCGATAGGGAGTCATTTTGCGGGAATGCATTTGGCCATGCTCGCCGGCATGCTCGGAGGCATGATACCGGCGATGTTGTTGCGGGATCTTTTACTCCGCTACATCGAGTTTCGGGACGCCCGCACTTCCCAGCCCTCGGGTCAGGGCTAAACGCTTGCGCTCTCCCTCGGCTCCCGCGGCAATGCTCGCGACAGAGAGGCGAGGAGGGCGCGAACATCACTGCGGGCCGTCTTGTAATTCGTGATGCAGGCGCGGATGACGGTACGGCCGGCGACGCTGGTGGTGGAGATCCAGGCTTCGCCGGAGGTAACGACGGAGCGGACCACGGCTTCGGGATCGGCGCCGGGACGAAGGAAGCATACAACCGGAAGGGGAGTGCGGTTGACAACTTCCCAACCGTGCTGCTTGAGTTCGGAGCGGAGGAGGTTGCCCAAACCGGTCATGCGCTCGATGACGGCGGCGTAGCCGTCCCAACCCGCCACCAGCAGCGAAAGGAAGACCTTCAGACCGATAAACCGGCGGGACCATTGGATGGAGTGGAGATGGGGGTCAGTGATGTCGAGACCGGCGGCCTCTCGGGGCATGTAAGCGGTGGGGGTGCTGAAGGTTTCGGTAAGGATGCCTGCGTGCCGGGTAAGGTAGATTCCGGCGCCCATGGGGGCGGAGAGCCACTTATGGGCGTCGAAGGTGATGGAGTCCGCGCGGTCGATGCCGTCGAGGATGTGGCGTGTCCGCGGGGAAAACACAGCGGCGCCGCCCCAGGCGGCGTCAACGTGGTACCAGAGGCTCTCGTCGGCTGCGACCGCGGAGATAGCGGGGAGGCCGTCGACGACGCCGGCGTTAGTGGTTCCGGCCGTCGCCGCGACCAGAAACGGAGCGAAGCCATTCCGGCGGTCGGCGGCAATCATGGTGCGGAGGGCGCCGGGGTCCATTTGCAGGGCGGAATTGACAGGCACTTTGCGAACAGCCGCCAGCCCGATGCCGGAAACGCGGGCAGCCTTGATCAGCGAGTGGTGGCTTTCCTCGGCAACATACAGCGCGGGCTGTGCCGGAAGGGCGCGGACACCGCGACTCGCGTAGTCCGGGAAAGCGTGGTTGAGGGCGGTTAGCACGGCGGTGTGATTGGCTTCGGCGCCGCCGGAGC
The DNA here is from genome assembly GCA_964468205.1 of uncultured Solibacteraceae bacterium. Classification (GTDB taxonomy): domain Bacteria; phylum Acidobacteriota; class Terriglobia; order Bryobacterales; family Bryobacteraceae; genus CAWELS01. The sequence continues at coordinate 40,545 of CAYXVG010000012.1, forward strand.
AGAAAACGCCATCAATAGAGGCGGCGGGAAAACCGAATTTGACTCCAAAGGCGCGGACCAGGTGAGCCTCCACTTCGGCGGCGAAAGGGCTATGCGCCCAGGCGGCGATTTGCGGATTGAAGGCCGCAACGAGGGTGTCGGCCGCGATGCCCATGGAAGCGGGCGCGGGGTTGAAGAGGCCATAGTAGCGCGGGTGAGGGGTGTGAGTTTGGTAGCGCCAAAGGTTCCGGGCCGCGAAATCCAGCGCGGCGGCCGGCTCCCAAGCGGCATCGAAGTTAAGGGGACGCAGTATTTCCCGGATCTTCTCCGGCTCCATGGGCGGCGTGACCGGGGCTGAGGGCACACGTTCGATATAGTCTTCGACGATCTCGATCAGGCGGCGCCAGAGCGCGGCGCGGGAATCGTGGTTGAGGGCGAGCATTACGGCTAATTTAACTTAGCGGAGATGGGAGGTATGGCGTCGAGGTGGCACGGCACACGCGAGGCGGCAGTGCGGAAGCTGGAAACGTGCGCTATTTCCGGATGCAAAGAACGCCTTCGCCGGGATTGAAGACCACAGCCTCCGGCTTCTCCGGAAGTGTGAAGTCGAAGGTGGCGGGCTCCTCGGAGGTCTGCAGCCAGCGGTGGATCACCTCGCCGCCGGGGAGGCGGATCTCGACGGGAACGAGCGCGCTGAAATACTCCGGCACGCCACTCTGGCGAATGCTGCCGGTCACCCGAACCCGGGGAGGATTGCCGCGCACCCGGTGTTCGCAGCGGAGTTCCGGTATACCGATATCGAAGACCCACTGGTCAAAAAAGTATTCGAGGTTCCGGTCCTGCAGGCCCGCGGGTAGATAGGCGGCGGCGTGGCGGCGGAAGTCGTCCGTCGTGATCGACTGGAACCGGAAGTTCCTGCACAGGTCTCCCAGCATCTTCAGGAAAGCCTCGTCGCCGAGCCGCCTGCGCAGCATGTGGATGATCCACGAGCCCTTCTCGTAGGTGATGACCCGGAAAGCTGTGGCCCTGGACGAGTCCAGCCGGGGGCCCCAGCTAATGGGTCCGGCCGATTCGAGCGTGTCGCCGTCTGCATTTGGCGTGAGTAGGTGGGTGCGGTACTGGTCAAGCACCGCTTGGAGCGCTTCGGGACCCCGGTGCTCTTCGAGAAGCATAAGGGCGGAGTAGTTGGCGAGCGCCTCCATCAGCCAAGTGTCCTGATAGTTGGTGGTCGTGACAGTATTGCCCCACCACTGATGGGCGGTTTCGTGCGCGTGGAGAATTGCCGAGAAGAAGTATTCCTGATAGGCGGAGCGCACGGCCTCGGGCCGGTCCTCCGGAGCGAGATACGACATGGTGGAGAGATACAGAAGTCCGGGGAATCCTTGCCCGAAGGCGCCGGGTATGGGCGAGACCATCAGGGTGTCAGTAGGAGGAGGTCCGAAATGCTCGGCCATAAACCGAAAGGCTCGGGCGACCTCCTCGGCGAACTCCTCGAGGCGCGCGGACGGGTCGGGGGGCGGGACCTCGGTTGTGACGGGCGCCAGTTCGGGAAGCTGCCCCCGGCGGCGCGGGTTGGACAGGTCGCGGCGCGGCATCATGACCACGCGCCGCTGGGGCCTGAGCGCATCTTCCACGCGGGTATTCGCGTAGACCTCGATGGCGAAGCCATCTTCTTCCTTGCGGATGTGCTTATATTCGCCGACATTGAAGCCGGCCAGCCGAATCGGGTTGCGGGTGCGGCGCCTGGTTACCTGCCACTCTTCGCCGGAGTTCTCCTCCAAGACCTCGCCGGTGAAGACCAAGTTGATCCCGCGCGGGTAGCGGAAGGTGATATCGAAGTGGGCGAAATCCGAGCCGTGAGAGGGGTACCAGTGGGCACGCGCGCCGACAAAATAAACCCCGTTTCCGGCTTGCCGGACAACATTGCCATCGTGCTCGAAACGGATCTCATGAACACCTGCGGCAAGGGGTTGGGGAGCGGCTACCAGAAAGAGCCCGGACCGGCCGCCGAAGAGGTTTGCGCGGAGCGAGTCCCGCTGCCACACTTCAGCGGGTTGTCCGTTGACTTCCACGCCCGTAATCTTCACCTGCGGCGACACATCGAAGAACATTACGCCCACTGGCTCGCCGGTGACCGTCAGCTTCGTACGGGTGCTGGCGGTAAGGGAAAGATTGCGGTCGAGCGTGGCGTCGATCACGTAGTCGGAGAGTTGGTATCCGGACCGGAAGGGCTCACGAGCGCCGTTGCGAAACGAGCGGGAGACAAAGCTGGTCCAGACGTTAAAGAAAGGACGGTTGTCACGAAACTTCACCTGGCCAACCTGGACCTGCTCGGGAGCGGTGGGGTCGTAAACGACATCGAAATTTCCCCGCCGATTTCCCTGGATTGCGGCGTAGAAGAACCCGGCTTCGGGAGGGCGATTGGCCATCGCGTCGTAGACCAGGCGGGTGCCAAAGCTGCGTGAGAGGTTGCTGACGGTGGAGTTCCACTGGTCAGCGAGCAGAGCGCCGCGCTCCGGGCTCTTGCGAATGCGGGGCTGGGCTTGAACAGCCCTTTCGAGCGCCTCGGCGGTGCTGTCGCTGAATATCATGAGGGCGAGGCTGAAGTGTTCGTTCAGGTTGGGAGACTCGGTGAAGGTGGCGAGCGAGAGACGCTCACTCCGGTGCGGGGGCATGACAATCACTTCGCCGTCACCGCCATCGATATCCCCGGAGAAGACCGCCGAGCGGCGCCGGCCATCCACTTCGTTGCCAAAGATGATGAAGCCCTCGGTAAAGTAAATACGGATGTCTTCCTTGCCGAGGAATAGATCCCGGACCCGGTAGCATTCGCCGGGGTTAAGGCCGGCGGCGCTAATACGTTCGGCGAGGGCGGCAGGGGATGACTCCCCAGCATAGAGCGCCGGCAGCAGCGCCAGGATCCAGAGCACCCTCTTCACACTTTCAGTGTATCGGTACCGAGGGTACGTGGAGAGCAAGATCGTACGCGGCGAATCAGTACGGGGAATACTGGCGGGAGGAGCCGGTTACTCCTCGCGGAAGACTTGAGCCTGGTAGATGTAGAGGCGGGCGTCGGGAGATTTGTAGGCGTCTGGCGGGAGGCCGGCCTTCAGGCAGAGGTTCTCGAGGAGCTGCTGTTCATTCCAGCCGAATTCAGCGGCGAGTTGCGGAAGCAGCATGCCACTTTTTCCGTTCATGCTGAGGGCAGTTCCATAACCAATCCGGAAGTTTCGCCAGGAGCGGATGCGCTTAAGTGGAGTGAGTAGGGAGATTTCGAGCGAGAGTGGCCTGTCATCCGGGGTGAGGGGTTCGAAGCGGGAGTCGGATGAGGCAGCGAGAGTGCGGTCTGCGACGAGGTCCCAGAGCGGCTTGCGAGGGGCAATTTCCCCGAGGCAGCCGCGGAGTTCGCTCTTCTTCCTCACGGTGACGAAGACTCCGGTGCGCTGCTGGAGTTCGGCGGTGTGGCGGACAGCGGGAACGGCGGTTGTTTCCCCGTCCCCTCCGCCGAGAAAGCGGTCGAGTTCCGACCGAGCGCTGGCGAGGAGGCGGATCTGGTCATCCGGAGGGACGTGGTACGCTCCGGCTGGGTAGAAGGCGAGAGCGCCGTAGCCCACGCTGTTGGAGAAGTCGCGGAGGAGATCACCAGAGGTGAAAAAGTCCGCGACGTTCAAATAGATGTCCTCGTCGAGAGCGGCCAGCGTGGCCAGTAGTAGGCGGATGGGATCCCGGCCGCATATTGTGTCACCGGTCTGCGTCAAGTGATCGTCAAAGGCGCCCACCTCGATGGCCCCGATTTGCTCGAAAGAGGTCTGTGCCAGAGCGTAAAGCTTGTCGCGGAGTTCCGGAACATCCGGCGGGAACGGCGTGTAGCCGTAGGATTCGCCGTAATGGGTGAAGTCGGAGGACGCGATGAGCAGGTCACCCTTCCGGACGCGGGCGGCGAGCCGGGCAGCGGTGGAGGAGAGGGCGCTGCCAGACAGATTGCCGACATAGAGAGGAGTGAGCGTGGCCTCGGGGGCGACGCGCTGAAGAAAGGGAAGCTGGTTTTCGAGGGAATGGTCGGCTACCGGATCGCCCTCAAGCATCGGGAAACCGAGCGCTTCCTGGACGTCGCGGTTCACCGGGATCGCGCCGAGCGGCGTCTCATAGGCATCCGGCGAAGGCGCGGCGATCCCGTCAATGCCACCGCGGTGGCTGAAAGCAAGGAGAATGATATTCCGCGGCGGGTTGACCAGGCGGTACGCCGAGGCGGTGACGACCCCGGAGTATTCGAGACCGGCGTGGGGAACGATGAGCGCGCGAAGTTGCTTGCGGCGCGGTGTTCCACCGGCGCGCTTCCGGGCGTGCTCGAACGCCCGGTCGAGCAGCATACTCAGCTCTGCGGCGTTGCCCGGATACCAGCGGCCGGCAGCTTTGACGCGATGAGTCTCCCCCGCCAGCGCGGAGGCGAGGAAAAGCAGACTGCCAAAGACCCCCAGAAATCTCGCAGTGGCAAGCATGGCGCCACTAGCAGTTTAGCAGGGTCCGGACGTTACAACCTACCAGAGTTGGTACCACTTACGAGGTTTGGACGGGACGCTGGGAGGTTCCGCGAGGGGATCGCCGGTGAGGGTGGCGCGCGGATTGGTGACGAATAGATGTTCGGCCCACTCCTCACCGTAGTGACGAGAGATCAGTTCATAGATGTCGTTCATTTGAGGCGTGCGATCTTCCGGATCGTGAGCGTCGCTGGCGATGAAATGGACCAGGCCGCGCTCGATCAGGGTTTCACTGAACTTTTTCGCGGCGCGGCCAAAACGGTCAGTGAATGAGAGGGCCGTGATCTGTAGCAAGACACCCTGGGAGACCCATTCTTCGAGCGCGGCGAGGCGCTGCTGGAGGAGCCAGTTTCGTTCCGGGTGGGTGATGATCGGAATCATGCCGGCGTTCATGAGTCGATCAAAGATGTCGCTGGTATTCTTGAGGATCAGCAGATCAGAGAATTCGACCAGTAAGTAGCTTTTGTGGTTGATGGTGTATTTCGTAGGGTTCTCAAGAGCGTCCTGGATGTTGTCGTAGGAGAGGTGAAAGTCGCATCCGCGGTGGATCCGAGGCGCCGGGCCGGGCTTGGCGGCGAGTTCCTGGATACAACTGGTGATCTGATCAGGATCGAAAGCGTACTCAAGGTTCGCGTGGGGAGTCGCCACGATGTCAGTGGTTCCGGAATCCGCGGCGATCTTGAGCATCGCCATGCTCGCTTCGATATTGGGAGACCCGTCGTCGAGACCAGGGAGAATATGGCTGTGAATATCAACCATAGGCGGCCTCAGGCGGAGATGACGGAGCGGGACCCGCCATGCCGCCTAAATAAACATTTCCTCGTCAGTGGTGGCCTGCGAGACGTTGGGACGTTGACCGCGGCCAAAAAACTCCAGGGCGGCCCGGACGCCGGCGACGACACCGCTTACCTGGCGGACGGGCCGCAGAACACCGTCGTTGAGGATCATCACAGTTTCATGGACGCGGGTAATAGAGTCGTCGAGAACGAGTTCCACGCGGTCCAATTGTGCCCGGGCGCGGACCGTGGCATCAGTCAAAAATGCATCGGTTTGCTTAACCTGAGTGGTCGTTGTATCCAGGATTTGATTGGCCTTCGCGGTTATGGCCGTTAGCTGTTTCCGGGTCTCGGTGACAGTATCGCCGGCTTGATCGAGGATGTCGGCCGCTTTCGGGCGGAGTTGTTGAAGTTGCTCCCGGAGGTCCCTGGTACTCCGTGCGATCATGATCAGGGCGACCGCTTGAGCGGCGAAAGCAATGGCGGCGAGGCCAACAAAGACCACCAAGAGATAGAAGACTGCTGAGTTTTCTGGCATTTTCTCCAGAGACGTGACGGGCTAGAAACCCTTTGCGTCGGACTCCTGCGCGGGCGAAGGCGGCTTTTCCACAGCTTCGCGATATGCGCTCTTACCGGCTTCGACAGCGGCGGAGAGGTGATCGCGCTGTTTGCTAATGACGTCCTTGCCGCGTTCCACAGCGCCGGTGGCCTGGGTACGTACTTCGTCGGCCCGTTGTTTGACGTAGCCGCGGCTTTCGTCCGCCTTGTCGCGGATCACGCGGCGGGTCTCCTCACCGGACTTCGGTGCGAAAAGGATGCCAATCGCAACTCCGATCCCCATCCCCAGAAAGAAATATGACAATTTGTTGCTTTCCTCCATGATGCGTCCCTTTCTGACTAACAGTGTACTTCAGTATTTGACGATACCATTAGAGTTGCCCGCTCGGAAAGGCGGCTTTGAGTTGGCCGACGAGAAAGCGGAACCGGATTCGCCACTTTTGAGACATGGGAGCAAGTAAGCAGCGCCGCGGTTCGCAGCGGCTGGAAGAACCAGATCTGTGGAACTACGCCTTGCGGCTGCTGTCCGGCCGGGCGCATTCGGCGAGCGAGCTGCGGGCCAAGCTAGCGAAGAAGGCGGCGGATTCCAGGAGCATCAAAAGGGTGATGGAACGACTGCAGGAGGCCGAACTTCTTGACGACCGCCGCTTCGCGGAGGCGTTCGCGGCGTCGCGTTTCGAAAACCAGGGGCAGGGCCGTCTGCGCGTGGTGCGCGACCTCAGGCAGAAGGGCGTGGCGGCCGCCCTGGCGTCCGAAGTAGTCGATTCCGTGTTCGCCGGCACCGACGAGGTGGAACTGATTGAGGCGTTCCTGCGGCGGAAGATTCGCGGCGTTCCACTAGCCGAGTATCTGGCCGAGCCGAAACACCTGGCAGGAGCCTACCGGCGGCTACGATACGCCGGCTTCGCGGCGGCCACTTCGATCCGCGTTCTCCGCCGCTACGCCGAACAGGCGGGCGAGTTGGAGGGATCGGAGCAAGAAGACGAGGGGCCGCCAGAGGCACTCTGATATTCTGAAGGCAGCATGCGAGGTTTTCGTTGGCTTCTGCTCCTCGCGATCACGATCGTATTGGGGGCTGTCGGCAGTTCCTATTATCTGCAGCGGGCGCGCCTGGCACGCGAATCTCCTCCGCCGCCGCCCGAATTGCCGCCAAACATCACGGCCACAAGCGATCTCTGGATCCACACCGAATATGACGGACAGCGTCCGGTAGTGGAGATCCGCGCGGAGAAGATGCGGCAGATTCGCCAACCTTCGGAGTTCGAGCTCACGGGTGTCGAGTTGCGGATTTTCCAGCCAGGCGGCTACGACCGGGTGCGCAGCGCCTTGGCCACCTACAACATCGCAGCGCACGCGCTCTTTTCGGAAGGTGACGTCGAGATTACGCTGGATGTGCCGGAAGGTGAGGGCGCTTCGGAAGCGGAGTTGATGGTGATTGAGTCTTCCGGGGTGCGTTTTGACACGGAATTCGGCAAAGCCACCACGGACAAACCGACTCGGTTCCGGTTCCCGCGGGGGCGAGGCTGGTCGGTCGGCGCCTCCTACGATCCCGGGTGGGGCGACCTCCGGATGCACAGTGAAGTACATTTGGAATGGTTTGGTCAGAGCCCGGGAGACGAGCCGATTATCGTGGAAGCTGGAGAGCTGGTTTACAAGGAACAGCATTCCAAGGTTTACCTTTCGCCGTGGTCTCGTTTCCGGAGGGGCGAATTGGAGATTGAAGCGGCCGATAGCGTGGTTGAGCTGAATGAAAGCGCGATCCGCCGGGTGGTGGCGCAGAGGGCCCGGGGCCGGTCAGCCGGGGCAACGAAAACGGTGGAATTCGCAGCCGACGGAATGACGCTCGAGTTTACTCCGGCCGTCGCTCTCGAGCGCGTGACCGGAGATGGCAATGCCGAGATCATTTCCACGGGCGATGGCTCGGAAACCGTCGTGACCTCGAATCAGATGTTTCTGGCGTTCCGACCCGATGGCGGCGAGAACGAACTGGCGGACGCCCTGGCATTGGGCAATGCCAGGATGGAATCGCGATCAATGCCCGGCGCTGAGCTTCCGAAACCCGCACGAGTCCTGGCCAGCGAGACGATCAAGACTATCATGAGGCCCGGCGGCGAGGAAATCGAGCTGATTGAGACACATGAACCGGGTACGGTTGAATTTCTCCCGGCCACGCCGGACCAGCGCTACCGCCGCCTGGAGGCCTTTCGAATCAAGATGAAATATGGGCCGCGGAACAAACTGGAGGAGTTTCAAGGCATCGACGTAAGGACCCGGACCGAAGCGCCCGGTGGGGAAGAGCCGCCCGCGCTCACTTGGAGCGATGGAATGGTCATCGAGTTTAGTGACAGCGGCGCGGCGGAGCGCTTGGAGCAGTGGGGCAATTTCCGTTACGAAGAGGGCCCACAACAGGCAAAGGCCAGCCGCGCCGTTTTTCATCTCCCCGGCGACCTGATTCATCTGAGCGGCGGCGCACGTGTGTGGAACGCAGAGGGTTCCACAGCGGCGGCGGAGATTATCTTGGATGAGAAGCAGAAGCGGCTCTCAGCGAAAGGTGGGGTCAGCTCGACGCGCCTGCCGGGGGACGCTATGGAAGCCGGCAACGGCATCCTTGGTGCAAGCGAACCCATGCATGCCACCGCGGAGAACATGATCGCGAACTCGGACGGAAGCTTCATCGCCTATGAAGGAGACGTGGTGCTGTGGCAGGGAGCGGACCGTCTACTGGCCGAGCGTGTGGAGATCGATCGCGCGCACGGCTCGCTGCAGGCGTATGGAGAGGTGAAGACGCAGTTCCCGGTGCGGCGGTCTTCCGGGATGGATTCGACGGGAAGCCATCCCGGCGGATTTGTCGTGGTGTCGGCCGCGGAGTTGACATATCTGGACGAACACCGGCTGGCCCACTACAAAGGTGGCGTGCACCTGACTCAGACGGGGCTCCAAATGAGAAGCGCGGAATTGCGTGCGTATTTTCGCCGGCCGGACACGGAGGGCGAGGCGGGCAGTGGGAACTCCCTCGATAAGGCGATCGCCGACGGAGACGTTCGAATCACGCAGAGCGCCGCTGGCCGCAAACGCCAAGGGTTCGCGGAACACGCAGAGTACTATCTCGCCGACGAGCGGCTTGTGCTTACCGGCGGCCGCCCGCAGATGGTGGACAACGAAGGCGGGACTACGCAGGGAAGCCGATTGACCTATTATGCGCGCAATGATAGCCTGCTGGTTGATGGCGCCGACAGCCGGCCGGCGGTAAGCAGAATCCGGCAGCGCTAGCTTATCGAGCGATAGGCCGGCGCCGTGGCGTTCCCCTGCTGGGATATTGATGAGGATCCTCGAAACCGCTGAGATTTCCAAAGCCTACCGTGGCCGCAAGGTAGTTGACGATGTCAGCGTCAAGGTGGTGCAGGGCGAGGTGGTGGGCCTGCTCGGACCAAACGGCGCGGGCAAAACGACATCCTTCTACATGATTGTGGGGCTGATCAGCCCGGATTCCGGGAAGGTGCTGCTGGACGGGGCGGACATCACATCACAACCGATGTACCAGCGGGCAAGGCGCGGGATCAGCTATCTGCCCCAGGAACCTTCCGTATTCCGCAAGCTCACCGTGGAAGAGAATCTGATGGCGATTCTCGAGAGCATGCCGTTGAGCCGGCACGAACGGCGTGAACGAATGGAGGAGCTCATCGAAGAACTCGGCCTCGAAACTGTGCGGCGGAATCGAGGCTACTCGCTCTCGGGCGGCGAGCGCCGGCGCGTTGAGATCGCCCGTTCTCTTGTGATCAGCCCGAGCTTCCTGCTGCTCGACGAGCCTTTCTCCGGAATCGATCCGATCCAGGTGCTGGAGCTTCAAAAAATCATCTCCGAGCTCAAACGCTCTGGCATCGGGATTCTGGTAACTGATCACAACGTGAGGGAGACGCTGGCGGTGACCGACCGGGCCTACATCATCAACAACGGCAGGATTTTCCGCGCGGGGAGCCCGGAAGAGCTGGGCAGCGATCCAGAGGTGAAGCGCGTCTATCTGGGCGAAAGCTTCTCGTTTGAGATTGGCACCTGGCGTCAATAGTCAACGGCCGGATGAACCGAAACCGCCGGAGCCGCGTGTGGATTCATTGAGCGGGGCCTCCTCCCACTCGACCGGCTCGTAACGGGCGACAACCAGTTGGGCGATGCGGTCTCCAGCGGACACTTGATAGGTTTCGTGGCCGCAGTTCAGGAGAATCACCTTGACTTCCCCGCGGTAGCCGGGGTCGATGGTTCCGGGCGCGTTGGGCAGGGTGATCGCATGCTTCAGCGCCAGCCCGCTACGCGGCCGCACCTGAGCTTCGAATCCGGCCGGCAACTCCACGGCGAGCCCAGTGGGGACCGCTTGCGGAACACCAGGCTCCAGCCGTACGGCTTCCACGGCGCAGAGATCCATGCCGGCGTCCTCTTCGGGACCGTGGGCGTAACACGGTAGAACGGCGCCGCGGCGAAGCCGGCTAATACGGATTCTCATGAACTTGGTTATCATAACCTTTTTCCACCGCCACCCCAGCGGTAGGAGGCGGGGATGGCGGGGAGGGAGCGCCCTTGTCACAACCGAATCGGAAACGGGTCTTCAGCGTCGGGCCGATGCCGCCGGAAAAATCGGCTTACGCGCTGGCGCGCTATAGCCGGTCGCCGGATACCATCAGCGAATCTGTGGCATGGGTGAAATCCCATGACTCGACGAAGTTCCTCGAAAGTTTTTACTTTCAGTATGGCCATGCCTCGATCGCGGATCTTGGACACGTCGCGCTGTCATTCGAGGGGATCTCCGAACTTGCCGCGACCGAGGTGGAGGACGAGCAGCTTTGGGACGGACAGGCACGCTCGTCGCGGTATCAGGACTTCTCGACGTGTGGATTTGTGACGCCGCCGGAATGCAACGAAAAGGATGCGGACGTATACGCCGCGGCCGCGCGGCGTCTGCTCGAGGCCTACAGTCATGTCCATCAGGGGGTGTTCGAGCACCTGTGCGCAAAGCTTTCCCGGCCGGCGGAGATGAAACAGAGCGCATATGAACGCAACCTCCGGGCGCGGGCCTTCGATGTCGCCCGGTATCTGCTTTTCTGGGGGATCCCGACGAATGTGGGGCAGGTGACCAGCATCCGAACGCTGGAGAGGCAGGTGCGGCGTTTGAAGGCCAGCGAGTATGGCGAGTGCCGGGGACTTGCGGATGAAATCGGACGGACCTGCTCGACCGGGCCGGACTGTAATTGGGACGAGTCCTCCGTCCACGAACCTGTGGCCCCTACCCTGGCGAGGCACCTGCACCCCGACGAATACTTGATCGCGACCCGGACGGATCTATCGCGGTGGGCAGAGGAGAACCTCCCCGCGCCGGTGGAACTCGATCTGCCCGACGTGGACCTGGTTCGCGCCGACCACGTGCCAGCAGACGTCGTGGCCTCCCTTCTCTATCCGCTGACCAACCGCCCATACCGCGCGCTCTACACCATGGCGGCGGAGTGGAGCGAGGCTCGCCGGGCGGAGGTGATCGACCTCGCCTGCCGTTCCCGCAAGCGCCGCGACGAACTGCTCCGTGCGTTTCGGGGCGGCCCATACGCCTACGACATAGTGATGGACATCGGGGCCTACCGCGACTTGCACCGGCACCGCCGCTGCCACCAGTTCCGCCAGGCGTACACTGGAGAGCTCGGATACGAAACTCCGGCCGTACTCGCGGAGACCGGCTTCAGCGAGATCTACGCGGCGGCGATCGACTCAGCGCTTACCAGCTCCCGGTCTCTGCCGCAGCCGGCTGCCCAATACTTGCTTCCGTTTGCCACCAGGGCCCGCTTCCTCTTCAAAATGGACTTTGCCGAGGCGGAGTACATCAGCAAGCTGCGGAGTGGGGTAAAGGGCCACTTCAGCTACCGCCGCGTAGCCTGGGAGATGAAGCGGCGGATGGAGGAGGTGGAGCCGGAGTTGGGGCGGCTAATAGCGGCAACGCCTCCCACGGTGGAGGATCCACTGGAGCGCTGAGCCGATCGTGTGTACCGGAGAGCGGGGCGATGGCGATCAAGCGCCCACGAAGGAAGTCAGGCTACGACTTAGAGAGTTTGCGGGCGCGCAGGAAACTGCCAACGCCAAACCAGATCATGAGGGCGGCGAACAGAGCCGCGAGGACGACGCGGAAAAGGCTGTCGGCGTCTCCGTTGGCGCTGTACTCACGGTAGGCTCGCAGGCTTGACGGGATGGCCCACACGGCCAGGGCGAGGAAGACGAAGCCAATCACCTCGTTCCACAATACGCGCAGAGGCCGGATGACTCCGGGGATCACGTAGCTGAAGAACTGTTTGACCTTGGCGAACATTGAGAGGACTCAATCACATCGTAGCAAACCGGTCCTGCTTCGATCGCGGCAAGAATATCCGCCGGGCGTGCGGGGCCGTTTGGGCTTACAATTGTGAAATCGGACGCCAGGGCGACGAGGCTGTCTGATTGGTTTGCAAACTACTTTCGGAACCCGATAGACTTCTAATTAAGGTTCCTGAGGAATTCGTCTGATGGAGAAAGGTGTACCTATGTCCGACTCGCATGATGTCACTCGCCGCGATGTGATGAAGATGGCCAGCGCGGCTGCAGCCGTAGCCGCGGCGAAGAAGCTGCACGGAGCTCCGGCGATTCAAAAGGTGAAGGCGGCCAATGAGATCGTCAACTACGCCGTCATCGGCACAGGCGGCCGCGGCACTTACCTGTTGCGTCACTTGAATGGCCTCGACGGCGGCCGGTGCGTGGCGGTATGCGATATCGTGCAGGAGCAGCTTGACGGGGCTGTCGAAACGTCGAAGGATAATCCAAAGCCGTTCAAGGACTACCGTGAGGTCCTGGCGCTTCCGGACGTTGACGCAGTCCTGGTCACCGTTCCCCTCTTTTTGCACTTCCCGGTAACTCGCGACGCATTGCTGGCCGGCAAGCACGTGTTCTGCGAGAAGAGCCTGGTGTTTCGGCCGGAAGAGGGCCACGCGCTGAGCAGGTTGTGCGAAGAGCACCCAAAACAGGTGTTGCAAACAGGCCTGCAACGACGCTACAGCCGCTTTTACCAGACGGCGAAACAGATGATCGAGAAGGGAGTCCTTGGTGAGGTAACCCACGTGCGCGGGCAGTGGCACCGGAACCCCGGTTGGCGGATGAAACAGTACCCGGAACGGCAGCGCGAACGCAACTGGCGGCTCTTCCGCGAGTACTCCGGAGGCCTGACCGCCGAGTTGGCTTCCCACCAAATTGACGTGGCCTCCTGGATGTTCGGGATGGAGCCCGAATTCGTGGTTGGCGTCGGCGGGTTGGATTTCATGCACGATGGGCGCGACGTATACGACAACATTCAGCTCATCTACGATTACCCGAGAGGCCGCAAGTTAATGTACTCCTCGATCTGCACGAACAACCATCTGTCGCTGTTCCACGGCGAAAGGACGGAGTTCGGCGAGATCATCATGGGCACTGACGGAACCATCCACATCACGGTGGGAAGCGACCAGGAGCCGACGATCGGGATGTGGTTCTATGAGCCGCGTCCGGAAGAGGTCGAGAAAGCCGAGGAAGCCGCCGAGAAAAAGGAACCGGTGATCGCCGGCGCCACCATGGAGAGCACCGGAAAAGGCGCGCGCGGACTGCCGCTGATATTCGAAGAGGACCAGATCACGGGCGAGGAGTCCTTCCTTTCCCGCGAGATGAAGTACGCCAGGATGTGGCTCTACCAGAAGGGCGTAATGGTGCCCGAGGAACGCAATCCGGTAGACACCGAATTGCTTGGATTCTTTGAATCGGTGCGCACCGGAAAGCGCCCCCTGGCCGACCTGGAGGTGGGGCTGGCCGATTCCAACGCGGTGATTCTTTCAAACCTCGCCATGGATGAAGGCCGCCGCGTCTACATGAAAGAAATCGAAGAGATGGGTCTCGACAAGGTGGACGAGATCCTCAAGCCCGGAACGGGCATCTAGCTCTCATCGTTTCCGGCATCAGAAGGGCAGGCTCCGCGGGCCTGCCCTTTCACCATTCCGGATGCCCGTGGTACGTCAGGTTCTCGGTAAGGAACTCAACTCTCCGGTAGGGATTCGGTACCCCTGGTACATAGAGCCGGAAGTGGAATTCACGAGTGGACGGATCAATCAACCGGGGAAACACCAGTCTGAGGTATCGGTCGCCAGGCGTGGGAGGGAAGTGCCCCACGAGCTTGTGCCTCTTCCCGCCGGTCACCAGGAAGCATCTGTTTTCCATTGCCTTTGTGTCCTTTGGCGACAGTAAATACTGTGGGTAAGGGATGTGGACGGCCAGTACGATATAGTCGTCCGCGTTGTCCCGGATAAACTCGATGTACTCGCTGCTTTCGGTATATTCCTGAGCGGCGAGTTCGTCTTCTGGTTGGCGCCGTGTCCAGCGCTCAATCTCGGCCTCGCGTATCGGCTTCGCGCTGGCCAGAAAGATGTGAGCCCCTTCTTGGGAACTAACCCACGGCGATTCGGCAAGCAGCGCTGCAATTTGGCCGCCGGTCCATTCGCCCGGAGGTAAAGCCTCCCAGAAGGGTCCGTTGGGGAACATCAGAATGGACACCAGCACCCGGACGATCACGATTCACTCCCGTACTGCCATCGTACCGCGAAAGAAGCGGCGCCTTGAAAACCGTGGGCCGGGCGTGGCGGCGCGCTTGAATCCTTGGTAGCGAATTCGTCATCATGTATAGTGGACCTACTGTGGAGCCGTTCGGCCAAGGACGGTGAGTAGACGCAGGGGTCGACTTACCGTCACAATTAAACAGGAGATTCTATGGCTTCCGAGAATACCCTTAACTTCACAGATGCCGCCTTCGACCAGGATGTAATCAACGCAGACGTACCAGTCCTGGTGGACTTTTGGGCGGAGTGGTGCGGCCCGTGCCGGATGATGGCCCCGACCGTTGACGCCATTGCCGAGGAGTATGCCGGCAAGTTGAAAGTCGGCAAGCTAAACGTGGATCAGAACCAGGGCACCGCGCAACGCTTCAGCATTCGCGGCATCCCGACGCTGCTTCTCTTCAAGGGCGGGCAGGTCGTGGAGCAGAAGGTCGGCGCCGTGGGCAAGTCCGACGTCCAGCGGATGATCGAGCCTCACGTCGGATAACGAACCCGTATCAGCGGGGGCAAACTAGCTCCCGCTTCACCTTCTTTTCCTCAGGCTCCGCTGGTGATAGCGCCTTCCGCCGCAGAAGATACCGTTTTGATGTACTTCGCGTACACTCCCGTGGTGTAGTTGGGCTTCGGGGCTTGCCACCGGGCTCGCCTGCCGGCGAGTTCTTCATCGCTCAGACGAACTGAAATATTGCGGGAATGAAGATCGATTTCGATCGTATCCCCTTCGGCGAGCAGCCCGATCGCCCCTCCGTCAAACGCTTCCGGTGCAACGTGACCAATCATGAAGCCGCGGGTGGCGCCGCTGAACCGGCCGTCGGTAACTAGCGCGACTTCTTCTCCGAGGCCCGCGCCCACAATGGCCCCGGTGACCCCCAGCATTTCACGCATCCCAGGGCCTCCCTTTGGTCCCTCGCACCGGATTACCACGACATCCCCAGCCTTGATTTGGCCCCGCGTGACCGCGGCCATGGCGTCTTCTTCCCGGTCAAATATCCTGGCCGGTCCGGTGTGCCCTTTGCGCTTGATGCCGGTCACCTTGATCACGCAACCCTCTGGAGCGAGGTTGCCCTTGAGAACAACCAGTCCTCCACTGGGCTTGATGGGATCCGAGAGCGGGCGGATCACCTTTTGACCCTCGGTTTCGACCGCCGCCGCCGCTTCTTCCGCGACGGTCCGGCCGGTAACCGTGAGAGCAGAACCGTCGATGTACCCGCCGTCGAGCAAACGCTTGGCGATAACCGGGATGCCGCCTGCCTTATCGACATCCACCGCGACATACTTTCCCGCGGGTTTCAGGTCCACCAGAAGCGGCGTGCGATTGCTCACCGTCTGGAAGTCATCGATGGCAAGCGGGACCTCCGCCTCTCTGGCCATGGCGAGCAGATGCAGCACGGAATTCGTGGATCCGCCGGTGGCGGCGATGGAAGCGATGGCGTTCTCGAAGGCGGCGCGAGTGACGATATCGCGGGGGCGGCGGTTCTCCCGCACTGCCTCGACGGCAACCTCTCCGCAGCGGTGGGCAACGTTGTCCTTGCGCGGATCAACCTGAGGAACCGAGGCGCTGCCGAAGGGGGAAAGCCCGATAATTTCCATCACCGTGGCCATGGTATTTGCGGTGAACTGTCCTCCGCAGGCTCCCGCGCCGGGACACGCCTCGTTCTCGAGCTCCAGTAACTCATCATCGGAAATCTTCCCGGCCGCGTTCGCGCCAATCGCTTCGTAAACATCCTGAAGCGTGATGTCCTGGCCCTTGTGGCGGCCGGGCATGATAGAGCCTCCGTACATGACCACGCCGGGCACGTTGAGCCGGAGCAGGGCCATAGCGGCGCCCGGGATCGTTTTGTCACAGGCGACGAGGGCGACAACCCCATCGAACATATGCCCGCGCACGAGCAGTTCGATGGAATCGGCAATGAGGTCCCGGCTCACCAGGGATGCCTTCATGCCTTCGGTGCCCATGGTGACGCCATCGCTGATGGCGATGGTGTTGAACTCCATCGGAGTGCCCCCGGCGGCGCGAATCCCGTCTTTCACCTTGACCGCGAAATCGCGAAGGTTGTAGTTGCAGGGCATTGTCTCGATCCAGGTGTTGGCCACACCGATGATCGGCTTCTTCAGGTCGTCGTCTGTGAAGCCGATAGCCTTCAGCATGGCGCGGGCGCCCGCGCGGTCTCTTCCCTGAGTGATCTTGTAGCTGTCCAGTTCCATGGAAATACTCCAGATTGCAACCATTGTAAGGGGTTTTGCCAGCCCAGGGCTACAGAAGTGGCGCCGGCACGCGCTAACATGACTTCTGGCGGCCGCCGCCGCTCAATTGCTTATGTCTTCCATACCAGCGCATCCGAACCTATCTGAGATCGCCCAGAACGCGCGCCGTGCCTACGTCAGGCAGGTCACCAATCCCGCGGCTGCCGGCTGGTGGACGGCGGTTATCGTGACGGCTAGCTCCGCTGGTCAGGCGAGGCGCTATGAGACGGAAATCCAGCGGCGAAAAGATGCTGGGACGCTCCCGGCGGAGACGCTCTATCTCGTTGTTCCCGATCTCGACGATGAACGAATTGGGAGCGGCGGAGCCACATTGAACGCGCTACGCGCCCTCGCCAGGCGATTTCCGCCGCGGCCCGGCGAGGAGCTCGAAACATGGTGGAACCGGCAGCGAACCTTGGTGATCCACTCCGGAGGAGATTCGCGCCGGCTTCCCGAATACTCGCTCTCGGGAAAGCTCTTCAGCGCGCTTCCGGTGAAAACTCCGTGGGGCGAGGTGAGCACGGTTTTCGACGAGACGCTGGCGCTCTCGACGGGGTGGGCACAACAGATGGAGGGTGGGCTGCTGGTTTCCTCCGGCGACGTGATCCTCACTTTCCCACCGCAACAGCTCGACTGGCGCCGGCCGGGAGTCTGTGGCGTCGCGATGCGGCAACCGGTGGAAATTGGCAGCCAGCATGGAGTCTATGTTCTCGGCGATGACGGCCGCGTCTATAGTTTCCTGCAGAAGCCATCACTTGCCGAAGTGCGTGCAGCGGGCGGACTGCTGCCTGACAGCAAGGTCGCTCTCGATGCCGGCTTGATTCGTTTCGACCCGAAGTCCGCGGCTCTCCTGGCGCGGCTGGCCGGAGTTCAGTCCGGTCCTCGTGGAGTTGTTCTCGGTGACGGAGTGCTCGGCTCCGGCCCGGGCGACCGCCCGTTCATCGATCTCTACGAGGACATCACGTTCGCGCTGACCGGGGAGGCGGGACCGGCCGGCGGCGACGAACGCCTGCGAATCGTCCGGGACTCTTTCGGCGGGACGCCGTTCTGGTGCTCCCTGGTGGATGGCGATTTCACCCACGTTGGAACTACGTCTCACTTCCTGCGTCTGATGACAGGCGAAAGCAGCTTCCGGGAACTCTACACGGCACAGCAGAGGCTCGGCTCGGTGAGCCCGCCGGGCGTCAGTTCGGCCGGCGTCGTAGTGGACAGCGTATTCGCGGCGGGAGCTGAACTCGGGAGCGGTTCGATCGCCATCGAGTGCTATTTGAAGCAGCGCGCCCGCGCCGGCCGCGGTTCCATCCTGCACGGGCTGATTGATATTCCTGACCCGGTGGAGGCGCCTGACGAAACAGTGGTTCATCAGGCGCCAGTGAGGCCCGAGGGAGGACCGCGAGGCGTTGTGATCCGGGTCTACGGGGTCGGTGACGATCCGAAGTCGGAGGCGTCATCGGGCGGAGCGACCTGGTTTGGCCGGCCGATGATGGCGATTCTCGATGAGTTCGGGATGGATCCGGAAATGGTGTGGGGTGGAATCCCAGTTGGCGAGCGCCGGCTTTGGAATGCGCGTCTGTTCCCGATCGGCTCTCCGGAGTGGAGTTGGCGCGCCGCGCGGTGGCTTATGGGACTGGACGCCGCGTTTAGTTTCTCCGAATGGCAGAGTTCGGACCGGCTCTCTTTGGCCGAAAGCGCTCTCTGGGCAGACACCGAAGCACTGGCTGATGCACGTGCCCGGCGGTTGCAGGCCAACTGGAGGCTGACTGCGGTCGCCCTTGCGGAATCGGGGACGGATGTGCGGCCGCTGTTGGCCCGTTCTCCGGGCATTGCGGCGCTGGCCGAG
This sequence comes from uncultured Solibacteraceae bacterium, assembly GCA_964468205.1. Classification (GTDB taxonomy): domain Bacteria; phylum Acidobacteriota; class Terriglobia; order Bryobacterales; family Bryobacteraceae; genus CAWELS01. The sequence continues at coordinate 59,116 of CAYXVG010000012.1, forward strand.
GCGGGAGAAACACTTCAGGCTCAAGGAATCAGCTTGGAAAATGAAAGCCCCACTGAGGCCGCAAGCCGTCATTTTCAGGCGAGCCTGTTTTTCGGCCAGGCGGGGTTGGAAACCGAGGCCGGGGCAGCGCACGGCACGGCGTTTCGCTGCGTTCGGAACGCCGTGGACTCGGGTTGCCAGGACCGGGAATCCATTCAACTGAGTGGCTGGCGGCAGAGTGTGGTGGAGGTATCCGCGCCAGCACGCATCGACTTCGGAGGAGGCTGGTCCGACACACCGCCGTTCTGCCTGGACTGGGGAGGCGCCGTATTTAACATGGCGGTCACGTTGAACGGCAGGCGCCCGATAAGAGCGACCGTCCGGCGATTGGACGAGCCCCTCATACGGTGTATCGCCGGCGCTGGCGAGAAGCCGGCAGAGATTCGAACCATGGAAGAGCTGCTCGTCGACCTCGGTCCAGGCTCCCCACTGGCCGTCCCGCTGGCAGCCCTGCGTCTCTTCGGCATCGGGGAAGGCGCCGAAGTCCTGGCCAGCCGCCTGGAGAGCCTGGGCGGAGGGATTGAAGTGGAAACGGACGTCGACTTACCCATGGGTTCCGGGCTTGGGACCAGCAGCATCCTGGCCTCGGCAATCCTCCGGGCGCTGGCCGGCTTTAGCGGCGTGGAGATGAGCAACCTGGAGCTCAGCGACTATGTGATGCGGCTGGAACAGATGCTCACAACCGGCGGCGGATGGCAGGACCAAGCCGGCGGCATCTTCCCGGACGCCAAGCTGGTGAGCACAGGCCCGGGGTTACGCCAGCGGCTTCGGGTGCAACCACTCGCATGGACGGAGAGCCGCCGCCGTGAGTTCCAGGGCAGGTTCGTCCTGTACTACACCGGCATCCGCCGCGTGGCTAAGGATTTGCTTTCACAGGTGGTTGGCGGATACCTCGCGCGGGAAGCGTCTACCCTGCAGGTGTTGCACAGCATCAAGACGCTGGCCGTGGAGATGAGTTTCGCAATGAAGGAGGGTGAGTGGGAATACCTCGGCTCATTGCTAGACCGTCACTGGGAGCATAATCAGATTCTGGACCCACACACCACGAACGCCCCCATCGATGCCATTCTCGACACAATAAGGCCGCACCTGTCGGGAGTGAAGCTTGCCGGCGCGGGGGGAGGGGGGTTCCTGATGCTGCTGGCAAAGGATCCCGGCCATGCGAGGAAACTGAGGGCGACGCTTGGGAGCGCCTCGAATGGACTGCCCGGACTACTTTACGAGTACGAGACCGCCAAAGAGGGACTTGTAGTGCGATGCGACTCGTGAAACGGTCCAGATTGCAGTTTGAGAGGGAGGCGAAAGAGCCGCCCGCCTGGCGGAAGATCTTGCCGACGTTACGAATATCTCTCTTGGGACACCCCAAGACTCTGGCGCGGACTATGGCTGTTTAGTTTGAACGGTGGAGCTTTCTTTGGCGAGCCTGACCTGAGCTCCCTCGAGCTTCTTCTGGACCTTTTCGATCTGGGCCTGATCCCGTTCTCCGGCCGGACTGGCGTCCCATTCATCGAGTGAGCGTTTCCATTGGGTAATAGCTTCCGCAAGCCGTCCAAGCTTGGCGTAGACATCCCCAAGATGATCATGAATGACGGGATCATTTGAGATCGTCTCGGCCGCTCGGTGCAGGTAGTCCAGAGCTTCGTTGTAGCGCTCCAGGCGATAGTAGACCCACCCGAGGCTGTCGAGATAGGCTCCATTGTTCGGCTCGTACTCGAGAGCCTTTTGGATCAGTTCCAATGCTTCGTCAAGATTTTCGTCCCGGTCAGCGAACATATAGCCCAGGTAATTCATCGCCGACGAGTTGTCTTCGTCGATGGCGAGCACGCGACGGAACTCGGTTTCGGCTTCAGCATATCGCTTCTGGCGCTCAAACATTGCTCCGCGCATAAAGAGAACCACGGACTTGTCCTCGTTAGAATTCGAGAGCTCTAGGGCCGCCGCGAGCGCCTCATCCATCAGGTCAAAGCGTTTGGTCTTTTCGTAAATCTGCGCCTCGGTGAGGTAATCCTCCCGCTCTTTCTCATCGCCGGTAACCTCGCGAATTGCGGCAATAGCTTCATCGGAGCGTCCAAGATCCGCGAGCACAGTGGCCCGGATGATCCCGACCATCTCGTCATTGGGGTGCTCTTGATGAGCGGCGTCAATCGTTTCAAACGCCTCCTCGAACCGGCGCCCTTGACGGTACGTGTCCGCGATCTGCGCCGCCACGCGCGGGGCTCTCTCGGGGTCCAGTTGCGCGAGTTCCTGGAAGATTTCCACTGCCTTGTCGTACTGCTGCGTGTTGCGATACATCAAACCGAGCCGCTCAAGAAAAATCGACCGGTTCTCTCGTTCGCTGCGGCTGTAGGATATGCGCTGGGTTGAAGCCAGGATTTCCTTGAGTTCGGCGATTGCTTCTTCCGACTTGCCTTCGGCCTCAAGGAGGTTCACGTCCGTATATTGGATCTCCAGATTGCCAGGCGATATCTCCTTGGCTGCGTCGAGCGCCTCCCGCGCATCCGCCAAACGCCCTCTCTGCCGATGAATCTGAGAAAGCCGGAGGAGCGAGTCATAGTCGCGCGGATCCTCTTCGGCCAACTCGGCAAACACATCCAACGCCTCATCGGTTTTGCCCGCCATCAGGAGACTCTGGGCGTAGGCGCGCTTCACCTCGGTATTCCCGGGGGAAAGCTCAAGCGCCTGGCGGTAAGACTCCGCCGCCAGATCATACTCCTTCATCGATTCATAGGTTTGCGCTAGGAATGCGACGGTGCGGGCCGACGGGTTCTTTCCGACGACCTTTTGAAGCAACTCCGCAGACCTCGGCGTATCGCCGAGACTCGAGTAGACCTGTGCGAGCCCAACCAAGGCATCCTCGTTCTCCGCGTCAAGTTCGAGAGCTTTCTTGTAAGCGTCCTCGGCCTTGACAAGTTGTTGGTCAAGCCGGTACAGCCAACCAAGCGCCAACCAGTTCTTCTCATTTTCCGGCCGCAGTTCGGTGATCTTCTCGTATTGCTCAGTCGCTTTGGTGAGCATCTCCGCGTTGACGCTGCCGCCCCGGGAGTCACCGATTAGCCTGGTGTAGATCCTGGCCAAGATACGTCGCGCATTGACGTCATTCGGATCTTTCTTCAGAGTGGACTCAGCGTCTTGAACAGCCTCTCGCAACCGCCCGGCTTGGATGTACAGGTCAGAGAGTTCCTCGCTCAAGAACGACGCGTCGGGATCGGCCTCCATCGCCTGCCGGTAGGCGTCGATCGCCTTGTCCACGAAGTTGCCTTTGTTCCCGTAGGCTCCTGCCAGTTCGGAGTATAGGTGTCCGAGGGCGAAGTTGTAGTAAGCCGAGGCCTTGTCGACATCGCGCGCGGGCTCTGCCGGCGCCTCGTCCTGGGCGACAGCCACCCCAGGCGCACTGACCAGGGCAAACATAATGAGATACAGCGAACGGTAAATTTTGGTCATCGGATCGACCCGGTTTTGCTCCCCCAGGCCGCGAACCCCGCCCGAGGTCGAAATCCCTTCATTGTCCAGTATATATCTGATTCTACTATGCGGCGGCGCGTTCCGCCTTCTTTTGTTATATGTTGTTGGATGCTTTCAGGTGGACCGTAAGGTACAACTGTGTTTCGGATTCTCAGGAGTTCACCTGCCAGTAGCTGGGCAGGACCCCGTTGAGCCGCCGCGAATGCTCGCCAGGCGGGGATGAGACCGTCCACCAACCGGCTAAGGGAGGCCATTGTCACAGCCTGTAGCACGAAGCGAGCGACCGCTAATCGCCATCGCCGGCCCCACCGGCTCCGGCAAGAGCGAGAGCGCGCTCGCGCTCGCACGGCGGTGGCCGATCGAGGTCGTCAATTGCGACTCCCTGCAGATCTACCGGTACCTAGACATCGGCACGGCCAAACTAGCGCCGGAGGAGCGGGCAGGCGTCCCGCACCACCTGATGGATCTCCTGAACCCGGATGAGGAATTCAGCGCCGGCGAGTACGTGCGCCGGGCGCGGCCCATCGTCCGGTCCATTTCGGAAGCCGGCCGGCTACCTGTTGTAGTGGGCGGGACCGGCTTCTACCTGAAAGCTCTCACGGAAGGACTTTTCCCGGGGCCCGCGCGCGACGAGGGACTGCGTAGGGCCCTGGTGGAACGGGAACGGCGGCGGCCCGGAATCCTCCACCGGTTCTTGCGCTGTGCGGACCCCGAGGCATCGGCCCGCATTCACGCAAATGACACAAAAAAACTGGTGCGGGCAGCAGAGGTTTGCCTGCTCGCCCAGAGGCCTTTGTCAGTGCTCCATAAGTCCGGACGCGAGGAGCTGCGCGGGTTCCGCACTCTGAAGATCGTATTGGATCCACCGCGGGACGAACTCTATAAACGGCTTGACCGCCGGGCTACCGCGATGTTCGCCCGCGGCTTGATCGACGAAGTGCGCGAAATCATGCGGCGCGGTTATTCCGCTGAGTGCAAGCCGTTTGAGTCGCTCGGGTACCGGCAGGCGATCCAGGTGATTCAAGGGGAGATCTCCGTGCCGGAGGCAATTGAATCCACTCGCCGCGACACTCGCCGCTACGCCAAGCGCCAGTGGACGTGGTTTCGCCGTGAGTCCAATGCTGTCTGGCTGAAGGGCTTTGGGGATTCCGAGGAAACACAGTCACGCTTGATGGCGACGGCGGCGGAATATCTCTCCCGGTTTCGCTGATTTTCTGTTCAAACCGACGGAACATTTCGGATACATCTTCGTCTATACCGATGGACCGAACAGCCGCGGGGCCGATAGTGGTTCACCGCGGCATGGTAGGAAGCCCGGGTCCAAACGCCTTCCGGCGTTCAACAGCGGGTTTTCCATGGACGGGCAGGTAACCATCCTGCTCAATCATTGAAGACATAAGGAGCAAACTGGGGAAATGAGAACCCTACTACTGGTGTTTGGAACCGTTTTTCTTGCCCTCGCAGCCGCGGCCGCCGCGGAAAGCCACAAGGTAACACTCTTCTATCCGTCCTTTGTCGGGGAAACCGAGCTTCGGACCGGCGACTGCAAGTTAATGATCGAGGACAGCCGTGTGGTAATTCAGCAGGGCCGCAAGAAGGTCGAAGCGGATGTCAAAGTTGAGAGCACTGGCGAAAAGAACAAGACCACGATAGTGCGATACGACAACGGTGACGGGAAGTATCGCATAAGCGAGATCCGGTTGGGCGGCACCGATACCAAGCTGGTATTTAACTAGCCGTTAGCCGCTCGAGAGAGGTCTTTCCGGGAGCCGTTTGATAGACTTAGCAAATGAGACGGCTCCTGGCCCTCATTCCCGCCTGGATAGGGCTTGCTACCGCGTTGCCCGGCGCTGGGACTTATTTGGTGGTTCCCTTCGAGAATGCCTCCCAGCGGCCCGATCTCGATTGGATTGGCGAAAGCATTGCGGAAACGATACGCGAAGCGCTTGGATCCTACGACCTGCCCGTTGTAAGCCGGGAGGATTGGGAATACGCAGCCCATAATCTTCAAATTCGTCCGGCGGGCCGGCTGACCAAGGCCTCGCTGATGACGCTTGGCGTCGAATCGGGAGCGGAGTTCGTGGTCCACGGCCGCTTCGAAATCTCTGGAGATGCGTCTCAGCCCCCCCCGGAGAAAGCCCTCTCAATTAGGGGAGCAAGCATCGACATCGAGCGAACAATGGCTGGTCCGGAGTGGGAAGCTTCCGGGCGAATGGCGGACTTGTCGCGGCTGCAGTCGCTGCTGGCATGGCGGATTCTAAGAAGCGTAGCGCCGGACAAGTCCCCGGCCGAGGAGGAGTATCTTGAAAACCTGCCGCCTATCCGGATTGACGCAATAGAGAACTACATCCGTGGGCTGTTGGCGCCCGACCTCGACCAGAAGCATCGCCTTTTCACCTTGGCCGTTAACCTTGAACCGGAATTCTCCCAGCCTTCGTTTCAGCTCGGGCGGATGCACTGGGAAGACGGCAACTACCGGGCCGCGGCGCAGTGGCTCGAGAGAGTGCAGCCTACTAATTCCCACTACCTGGAAGCCAACTTCTTGCTCGGCCTCTGCCGGTACTCTTCGGGAGACTATGCTGGATCGTTGGCGGCCTTCGAAATGGTGGCGGCTTCGGTTCCCGTGCCGTCCGTGTATAACAATCTTGCGTTGGCACAGTTCAAGGAGGGGATTCCGCAGGCTGCCATTGAGAGTCTTGAATGGGCGCTTGATCGCGAACCCGGCGACGCCGACTATCACTTCAATATCGGCTATCTGCTCTGGCGGCAGGGAGATCTGGATAGCGCGAAAGAGCGATTCGCCGCCGCACTCAAATTGGAGCCCAGCGACATTGACGCAGCGAAGTTGCTGGAGCGCTGCGAGCACGGCCGTGGTCCGCGGCGGGGAGACTTGAGTGGGCAGGGACTCGAGCGTCTCAAGATGGTCTTCGGCCCGGAGTCCCGGCTGGCGGACTTGAACGCGGCGGGCCAGATGGCGCAGTAGTTCCCGACTCCGCCACTCGCTTTCCTCCGATAGCAGCTATAATCGACAGAGCTAATGTTGGAAGCTTTCGGGCTCACCGATCCAGGGTGTGTCCGTCAAAATAACGAAGATTGTTTTCTGATCTACCCGGAACTGGGACTATATCTCGTCGCCGATGGGATGGGTGGAGCACAGGCAGGGGAAAGAGCGTCCAGCCTTGCGGCCGAAACCGTCGCCGAAGTTGTCCGGGGATCGGGCGTGCGCGACGCATCGGTGCTGAACCTTGCTTTCCACGAAGCCAATCGCCGGGTCAGGGAACTGGCCACCTCGAACCGTTCCATGGAAGGCATGGGGACCACGCTGGTTGCCGCTCTGGAGTGCAATCACACGCTGGAGATCGCGAGTGTCGGAGACAGCCGCTGTTACCGGGCGGCGAACCGGTCGCTGGAATTGGTGACGGTGGATCAGACCTGGGTTCAAGAGGTCGGAGTCAAATTGGGGCTGAACGAGGAGAAGCTGCGCAGTCACCCCTACCGGCACGTTCTCACGATGGCGATCGGCGCCACGAACTCCCTCAAGGTGAATCAGTACACAGTATCTCCCTCAGAGGGAGACTCCTTCCTACTGTGCAGCGACGGCCTGCACGGAGTGGTAGCCGAACAAATTATTGCTGAAGCGCTAAGTAGTGAGAAATCTTTAGAAGATCAGTGCCACTTACTCATTGAAGCCGCGCGCGCGGCCGGCGGTCCGGATAATGTGACCTCCGTGCTCCTGCGGCAGGCACTGTAGATTGATTAGAGAGCACTCCGAAATCTCGTAGCGTCGCCTGAGGGGAGGCGATTTGTCAGCCACCCCGTAACGGTCGATATCGCCTGCCCCATATTCGCTCCGCGTGGCTGCCAGAGTCTTGGTGCACATATGCAAGTTGTCATGAGTGTCGGTATGTTTTCGGGAGCGGTTATCTCCGCGCTGCTGGCGGCGTCCGTTCTTCTCCCCGGCGCGCTGAGAGCCGATGGGGAAGTCCACGTATCCGGCGGAGGGCCGCTGTTGCTCAATCTGAGGGTGATCGAGGGCGACGGTGCGGTACACCAGGCCGGGGAAAGGTCGAAGTCTCCGTTAACCGTGCAGGTGACGGACGCGACCGGGCGCCCCGTCCCGGCGGTTGCCGTCACCTTCCTGATGCCTTCAAACGGCCCCGCCGGCATCTTCGCCAGCGGCCTTTCCACCGAGGTCCTCACGACCGGAAAGGACGGCCGGGCATCCGTGCGAGGCATACGCTGGGGGCGGGAAACGGGAACGGCGCGCATCCGGATCACAGCCATGAAGGGCCAGACCCGGGCCGGAACGCTGGCTACCCAACATATTCAAACCGTGGACCGCGCATCAGAAGAAAGCGCTCAGAAGCTGGCCTCCGTGTCGAAACCACGCGGTAAGTGGCTTGCCATTGCCGTAATTGCGGCGGGAGCGGCGGCGGGAGGACTCGTCCTCGGCCTCTCCGGCGGCGGCGCCGTGCCTGCCGCTCCGGCGCCAGGCTCCGGGGCCGTTGTCGAAGGTCCTCCGGTACAAGTCGGGGCGCCAACTATCACGATTGGAAAGCCATGAATACCCTTCTGTTATCAGGGACAATCACGCTCGCCTTTGCCGCTGTGCTAACAGCTGAAAGTGGCCTTGGCGCGCCGGAAATTGGGTTTGTTCGCGACGGAAACAATAACTTGCGGCGGCTTGTGGGTGTTCGTGGAAACCTACTGCTCGAGGGTGACCTGGGCGATGGAGTGGTCTCCGCCGCGTTTTCCCGTGGCGGCGGGATTCTGAAGACTGGGGGCGAATTGCAGGTACTCACCGAACGCGGCAGTCTTGAAGAGCGCTTTGCAGCCCCGGCAGGACCAGTGATTACCGGGTTCTCCCGTGAAGGCTGTCCCGATCTTCTCTACTTCCCCGTGGAACACGCGGCATGGCTGCGGCGCGGCGGCCAATGGAACAATCTCCCGCTCACATTTGACGGCGTGGTTGCAGGCGCATCGCTGATCGGGGCGCCGGTTTTCCTGGTGCGGCGGGAAGGACAAATCTGGAGCGTGACTGTTTCCGCGCAAACGGGCATGGTTCTTCGCGAGACCCAGCTACCGGGAGTGGCCGAACCCGTCCTTGCTCTATCGGATAGGAGAATCCTCTACATGGACGGAGAGGAGGCCGCACTGCGCTCGGCCTTGGGTGATGAGTTCAGAATCCGCCTGCCCTTTCCCGTCCGGAGCCTGGAACCGGCGGGCGCCGGCGCCGTCGTCTTGCGCGGAGAACGGAGGAATCTTCTGCTTTGGGTTGACGGAACAGCGCCCCGCCTCGACTTCCTGCCGGAGGTGACGCGGTGATACGCCGGCTTGCTCTTCTCATTTGTGTCAGCTCGTTGTGCATGTTCGGGCAACTGCAACTTCTGAGCATTCCAGGTCCCGGCTTGGAGGAACCGGTCGGGGATCTCCTGAACATGGGCGAGGCGCCGGCTGGCGAACAGGTCGAAGTCCCGCTGCGAATCCGCAATACGGGCGCGGCGACGATCACGTTGGAGCGCTTGCGAGTCACCGGCATCGGATTCTTCCTACGGGCGAACCCGACGCTGCCTTTCATCATCGCGCCGGGCGGAAACGTCGATTTTCGGGTTCGTTTCGCACCTTCAGGGCACGGCTCTTATAGCGGGACGCTGCGGTTCAACGATAACTACGTCGTGCTGCTCGCTTCGGCCGCGGCGTCACTTTCGCTTTCCGTCGATGAAGGCGGTCTGTTCGAGGAGGTGACAGCCGGCGTCCCGGTAATTTTTGGCCGGGTGAGGCAGGGCGTGACGGCCGTCCGCTCCTTCGCGCTCCTTAATCCTTCGCATCAAGGACTGGATTTGGAGCTGTTGAGCCTGGAAGGCAGTGAATTCCTGCTCCAGGGAGCGCCGTCCTTGCCCGCGACAATTGGGCCCGGCCAGAGCGTCACCTTCGAGGTCACGTTTGCTCCGTCTTCGTCCGGCGTGCGGCAGACCGTCTTGGACGTGAATGACCGCCGCTTCATCATGGAGGGCGTCGGATTGGACCCGCCGTTCCCAGCCCTGGAGATCCTGCTCGAGTCGAACGCCCTCGTGAGCGGCGAGCAGTCCTCGCTGCGGATCAGACTGACGGAGCCGGCCCCGGCGGCGGGAACAGGGCAGTTGCAGATGTCTTTTCTGCCCGCGCTCAGCGATGCGGGAGACGACCCCGGGGTACTGTTCGTCAACGGGCAGCGGACGATGACGCTGACCGTGGAGAAAGGTGAGCGGGAGGCGCGGTTCGAAGGAGAGCAGGCAGCATGGTTCCAGACGGGCACTACTGCCGGCGAGATTCGCTTCGCGGCGGCGCTGGGCGACCAGACTCGGGAAGCCGCCGTCACGCTGCCACCAGCGCCTGCCGTGATCGATACCGCCACCTGGAGCCGGACCGATACCGGCATCGCCTTGCGAATCACGGGATTCGACAACACATTGAATGTCGAGAGCGTCTCCTTCCAATTCCATAACAGGAACAAAACGAAGCTAACGGCCCGGCCGATCATCGCCAGCGTGGCTAACGAGTTCCGGGGGCATTATTCCCGAACCCAGATCGGCGGCCTCTTTGCGCTCACAGCGGAGTTTCCCGTGGCGGGAGACGTGTCGTTACTTGGCGCCGTCGACGTGCAGTTCACCAATACCGTTGGTCCCGGAGCCGAACACCGGATCGAGTTTCGCTAGAAGCCGCTCTCAGTTCTGGCCCAGCGCGGCCTTCTCAGGTGTCCTCGGACTGGGTGGTCTAATAAAGACATGATGCCGGTGGCGCTGACCATTGCCGGCTCGGACCCTAGCGGAGGGGCGGGGATCCAAGCCGATCTAAAAACCTTTCATCAGTTTGGCGTGTACGGAGAAACCGTGATCACGCTGCTGACAGTGCAGAATACGACTCGCGTGGACAGAGTCGAGGTCCTGACTCCGGAGTTCGTTACCGAGCAGATTCACGCCGTCCTGTCCGACATACCCCCAGCCGCGGCAAAAACCGGCGCGCTGGGCAACGAAAGCGTAGTCGCGGCGGTGGCAACTGCGGCGGAACGGTTTTCGTTTCCACTCGTCGTCGATCCGGTGATGGTCAGCAAACATGGAGCGTTGCTCATCTCCGAGGCCGCCAAAACTATTCTGCAGGTACGACTGATGCCGTATGCCGCTCTGGTAACGCCGAATATTCCGGAGGCGGAGGCATTGAGCGGACTTCCGGTGCGCAACAAAGAAGAAATGCGGGCGGCCGCTCTGGCAATCCACCGTTCCGGCGCCCGCGCGGTATTGGTGAAGGGCGGGCATTCCGAAGGCGCGGCGACGGATATCCTCTATGCGGGCGGCAAGTGGTTTGAGTATTCCTCCCCCCGTATCAAAACGAGGCATACCCACGGGACTGGATGTACGTACTCGGCGGCAATCACTGCTGCTCTCGCTCTTGGCTTCGCGCTTCCTGACGCCGTGCAAGTCGCGAAGAAGTTCATTTCCGCGGCAATTGCCTCGGCCCCCGGCCTGGGCCGGGGATCGGGACCGGTGAATCATCACGCCGCCGTGGAGGCCCTCCGATGAGAAGGGCGGCGGCGGCGATTCTCGTGATTGCGGCGGCCGGTTGTGGCGGTGGCGGCGATTGGCCTCGGCAGGAAAGAGCGCCCGGGGCGGAGGGCATCGCATTCGTGGAGAACGCCGAGTGCGCCGAGTGCCACGAGGAGGAGTTTCGGCTGTGGGAACGCTCTCACCACGACCTCGCGATGCAGCCCGCCAATGAAGAGACCGTACGCGCCGACTTTAACAACACGACCTTCACACACTTCGGAGTCGAGAGCCGGTTCTTCAGGCAGGACGGCCGGTTCATGGTCAACACCGAGGGTCCGGACGGCGAGCACTCCAACTTTGAGATCAAATACACGTTTGGCTACGAACCCCTCCAACAGTACCTGATCGAGTTTCCGGGCGGACGGCTACAATGCCTGACCATCGCCTGGGATACCGGGAAAGAGCGCTGGTTTCATCTGTATCAGGACGAGCGCATCCGCCACGACGACTCTTTGCACTGGACCGCTTGGACGCAGCGCTGGAACTTAATGTGCGCCGAATGCCATTCGACGAACCTGCGCAAGAACTACGATCCGAAGACGAAGACCTACCAGACGGCCTGGGACGAAATCAACGTCAGTTGCCAGGCCTGTCACGGACCGGGGGCCGAGCACGTCCATTGGGCGCGTGGGCTGCCAGAGGATTATGAGCCGAGGCCTGGCGAAGATAAGCTCGTGGTGGACTTCGCGGCGGGTGATTCGCGCTACGAGGTGGATCAGTGCGCGCGCTGCCATTCGCGACGGCACCAGACCAGCCCTAATGATGTCCACGGCCAAGCTTTCATGGACAATTTCCAGGCGGCGACCCTGAGGGAAGGGCTGTATCATCCCGACGGCCAGATCCTGGACGAGGTCTACGTCTACGGTTCCTTCCTGCAGAGCAAGATGTACCGGAGGGGTGTTCGCTGCTCCGACTGCCACAATCCGCATAGCCTCAACCGGATTGCGGCAGGCAACGCGCTCTGCGTGGAATGTCACCAGACGGACGCCCCGTCGCGGTTTCCCACTTTGCAGAAGAAGGAATACGACACGCCCAACCACCATCACCACCAGCCGGGCAGCACAGGCGCGCAGTGCGCCGCTTGCCATATGCCCGAGCGTACCTATATGGTGGTCGACCCAAGGAGCGACCATAGCTTCAGGGTGCCTCGCCCGGATCTCTCGGTGAAACTTGGGGTCCCGAACACCTGCAATGACTGCCATGCTGACAAGAGTTCCCAATGGGCCGCCGAGGCTGTCGTACGCTGGTATGGAGACGACCGAGGAGGACCCGAATACGCCTCGGCATTAGCCGCCGGACGCTCCGCTGATCCGGAAGCGGTAGGGGACTTGTCCTCTCTCGCCATGGATCTGACTCAGCCGGACATCGTCCGGGCGACCGCCGGCGAGTTGCTCCAGCGTCAGGGCCCCGAAGCAACACCGGTGATCGCAAAACTGGCCCAGGATCACGACCCGCTGGTGCGGACGACCGCGGCCGGTGGGTTGGACCGGCTTCCGCCGGAAGACCGGGTGCCAGCCGTTGCACCGCTGCTATCGGATCCGATCCGCGCGGTCAGGATGGAGGCCGCGCGGGTGCTGGCTTCTGTACCTGTCGAGTATTTCGACGGCGAGCAGCGGGAGGCGTTTGAATCGGCCATCGAGGAGTATCGGGAGACCCAACTCGCCAACACGGACACCCCTGGAGCGCATCAAAATCTGGGCATCGTAGCCGCGTCCATGGGAGAGTACGAGCAGGCGATCGAGAGCTACCGTTCCGCCCTCGATATCGACCCGGGCTTTCTCCCGGCGCAGTTGAACCTGGCGACCCTTTACAACCAACTTGGCCGAAACACCGAGGCGGAAGAGGTTTTGCGCGCGGCTATCCGCCAGTCGCCCGACAACGGCGAGCTGAGATACTCGCTTGGACTTTTGCTGGCCGAAGAGAACCGTCTTGAAGACGCGGCGCGGAGCCTCCGGCAGGCGGCCGAGCTGATGCCCAGCCGTGCCCGGGTGCGATACAACTACGCTCTGGCGCTGCAACACCTGGGGCGGCGCGGCGAGGCGGAGCAGGAACTGCTAAAAGCGCACGAGGCTCAGCCCAACGATCCGGCGATCGTGAACGCCCTGGTCATTTTCTATGTTCAGCAAAGGAGACTGGATTTGGCGCTCAAATACGCCTGGGAACTGGTCAGGCTGGCCCCTGATCAGCCAGGCCCGCGGGACATGGTCGAACGATTGGAGCGGGAGATGGGAGTCCGCCGCTAGCATGTCGCGGCGGACCGTCGGGAAGTGCTAGTAACGCGGCATGGAGGGGTCGACCTTTTCGGCCCATAGGTTCGTTCCGCCGGTCATGTTCTTCACCTTGCCAAAACCGGACTGCCGCAAGAACTGAACGGCGCGCGCGCTGCGCATTCCCACCTTGCAGACAGCGACGATTTCGTCCGCTGTGTCGAGCTCGTGAATCCTGCTGGGAAGTTCGCGGAGCGGGATGGACTTGAATACCGGGAGCTGGCAGATCTGCAGTTCATGGGGCTCACGGACGTCGAGTAAGACCAGCCGGTCGCCCCGGTCCAGCCGGGCTTTGACGTCTGCTGGATCGATATCGAAGGCGGTGGGAGCCACTTCTTCTTCATCTTGGGGGACACCGCAGAACTGGTGGTAATCGATCAGTTCCTTGATCGTCGGGGAATCGCCGCAAACCGGGCATTCGGGATTCCGGCGCAGTTTCAGTTCGCGGAAACGCATGGCGAGGGCGTCGTAAAGCAGTAGGCGCCCGGCAAGGGTCTCGCCGGCGCCGAGAATCAACTTCACGGTTTCTGTCGCCTGGATTACACCAATCGTTCCGGGCAGGATGCCGAGCACCCCGCCTTCCGCGCAGCTCGGTACCAGTCCGGGCGGGGGCGGCTCCGGATACAGGCAGCGATAGCAGGGGCCGTCCCCGTGGGCGAAGACCGTGGCCTGACCCTCGAAACGAAAGATCGACCCGTAAACATTGGGCTTGCCGAGCAGGACGCAAGCATCGTTAACCAGGTAGCGGGTGGGGAAGTTGTCCGTGCCGTCAACGACGATATCGTAGTCCTTCAGGATATCGAGGGCATTTTCGCTGGTGAGCGCCACGCCGTACTTCACGATTTCGACGTTCGGGTTGATCTCGTTCATCCGGTCCGCCGCGGAATCCAACTTCTTGCGGCCGACGTCGCTGGTACCATGGATGACCTGCCGCTGCAAATTCGTAAAATCGACCACGTCGAAGTCGACGATGCCGATCTTCCCTACGCCCGCGGCGGCGAGATAGAGTCCGAGTGGAGCGCCCAGCCCTCCGGTACCTACCATTAGCACTTTCGCCCGTTTCAGCTTGAGTTGGCCTTCCATGGCCACTTCCGGCATGATGAGATGCCGGCTGTAGCGGAGGATCTCCTCATTGGTCAGGCTGGTTGGTGGCGCGTGGACGTCAGTCGCCATGGCTTCCTCCCGCGATGCTGGGAACGATGGATACGGTGTCTCCGTCCTTGACGGCAGTGCCTTCCTTATCGAGGTAGCGAATGTCCTCGTCGTTGACGTAGATGTTTACGAAGCTGCGCAGCTTGCCTTCGTCGCCGTAGAGGTGACGGCGGAGTTCCTCGTGCTGGTTCGTCAGCGCCGTCAACACCTCGCCGACGGTAGAGCCTGGCAGCTCAACGGTGTCATTCTTCCCGGCGTACTGCCGCAATGGAGTAGGAATCAATACTTTTGCCATAGTCAGGTCCTTGGTTCAGTTCGGATATTCGATGCTTTCGGCTTCCGCCGCTGTTTGATCCTGGTTCGGCAAGAAGCTGTTCGCGTGATCAAACTCGCCATCCTTGATCGAGAGGACCACAAATGAGTACCAGGGGCAGGAATTCTTCAAGTCGGTCTCCGAGAAGTAGGCGTCGCAATCCGGATGAGAGTGAAAAATGCCTATCAGGTCCATCCCCCGATTGCGCGCTTCCTTGTCGGCCTGCAGCAAATCCTCGGGCCGTAGCTCATACCGGTCACGCTGGGAGCCATTGAACGCATTCTCCATGGGCACTGCAGTCTTCACGGTTTTCTCAGTTCCGTCGATTACGCCCACCATGGCCCCGCAGCATTCGTTTGGGTACTTCGCCCGGGCGTGCCGCAGCATCTCGTTCCAGGCAGTATCCTCAATCCGGATCATTCCAGAAACTCTCGCTGAGATACTTGTCCGCGCCATCGCAAAGGACAGTAACAATCACGCCGGTCCTGCCGGCCTCGATAAGCCGGCGCGCAACCTCACGGGCGGCCGTCACATTTGCCCCCGAGGAAAGCCCGACCAGGAGGCCTTCTTCCCGGGCGAGCCGGCGAACCATCCGGTAGGCGTCCTCAGTCTCGATCCAGACGTTGTCATCGGCCAGATTCTTGTCGTAGATCGACGGTACCAGAGCCGTCGGCATATGCTTCAGGCCCTCGAGGCCGTGGAATCCGGATGAAGGCTGGGCCGAAATGCACGTAATTCCCGGGATCTCTTTGCGCAGGCGGCGAGTGACACCCATGAATGTGCCGCTGGTACCCATTGAAGTGACGAAGTGCGTGATGCGGCCTGCGGTTTGTTCGATGATTTCAACCGCCGTTGTCGCATAGTGCGCACGCCAGTTCGCCGGATTGCCGTATTGGTCCGGGTAGAAGTACCGGTCCGGGTCCGATTCGTAGATTTCGCGACACTTCCGGATCGCTCCGTCCGATCCCTCTGCCGGGTCAGTGAAAATCAACTCGGCGCCGTACGCTTTCAACATCCTCTTGCGTTCCGCGGAGGCATTCTCGGGAATACAGAGCCGGACTTTGAAACCTTTGACCGCGCCGATCATTGCGTAGGCGATGCCGGTGTTTCCGCTGGTGGCATCGAGCAGAATACGGTCACCATAGAGTTTGCCCGTCTGCTCGCCGTCGAGGATCATGTTCAGAGCAGGTCTGTCCTTGACCGAGCCCGCCGGATTGAAGTACTCGGCTTTGGCGTAGATCTCCACACCTTCGAGGTCCGCGATTGCCGCGCCGAGCCTGAGGAGCGGCGTATTCCCGACGTGGGCGAGAATTGACGTCTCAGGTCGCTGCAAAGAAATTGGAGTTGCCAGTGCCATTGGAAAATAGACTTACCGCGGAGAGTTCGGCTCCCAGTCCTCGCCCTGAATCTATTTTAGTAATCACGAGTTTCCCTGTCAAGAATGAGGAAACTGGGTTGTAAGCGCCACCACCTGTGAGATGATGCACCTGCCGATAAGGATTCGGGCGTTTCGCGGGCTAAGATGGTGTCCGGAGAAGAAGGCCGGGGCAGAGGGAGCCACCCCGGCTAACCAGGAGAAGAAAAGCTATCTTGCAGCGAGCAGGGCGCGCAGATGCCGGGCCCGTTCCGGGGAGCGAAGTTGGCGCAACGCTTTGGCCTCGATCTGGCGAATCCTCTCGCGGGTGACATCGAATTCTTGACCGATTTCCTCGAGAGTATGCTCACGCTCGCATCCAATTCCGAATCGCAGGCGAATGACCTTCTCTTCTTTTGGTGAGAGAGTCTTTAGGATGTTGGCGGTTTCGTCGCGAACATTGGTATCAATCACCGTATCCACCGGCGAGCCCACCCATTTGTCCTCGATCAGGTCTCCGAGAGCCGATTCTCCGTCGCGGCCCACCGGGGTTTCCAAAGATACCGGGTCGCGGGAAATCGTCTTGAGCTTCTGTACCTTCTCCACCGGAATATCCATGCGGCGGCTGATGTCTTGATTGGTGGGAGCCCGGCCAAGCTCCTTTTCGAGTTCGCGGGTCGCCCGCAGGAACTTGTTCATGCTCTCGTTCATGTGGACCGGGATGCGGATCGTCCGGGACTGGTCCGCAATCGCCCGTGTGATCGCCTGGCGGATCCACCAAGTCGCATACGTAGAAAACTTGTAGCCGCGGCGATACTCGAACTTGTCAGCCGCCCGCATCAGGCCAATGTTGCCTTCCTGAATCAGATCCAGCAGGTGGAGGCCACGATTGACGTACTTCTTGGCAACGGAAACTACCAGCCGGAGGTTGGCTTCCACTAGATCCTTCTTCGCCCGCTCTGCCTCTATTGCTCCCTGCCGGATCATCGTCACGGTGTGGCGCATTTCGGAGAGCGACGCGCCCGCGGCGGCCTCGCGCTTGCGAATCTCCCGCTTCAACTCGCGGGTGCGGCTCTGCGCATTGGGCCCCCCGCGCTCCTCGACGCGGCGCAGTTCAGCATCAAGATGAGAAAGTTCTTCGGCCGATCGTTCGATCTCCTGCTCGAAGTGTTTCCAAAAATAGGGCTGAAACGGAGTCTCGCGGATGGTCTGGGAAATCTCTATCCGGCTGCGGGCAAGCTTTCCGCTCCAGCGGCGGCGTATCTTGCGATTGTTGGCGGGAATGCTCTCGAGTTTGTCCAGTATTTGCTTCTGCCGCTTCTGCTGCACCTGTAGTTCAAGGAACCGCTGCCGGATGAGCTCTCGCCGCTTATCGATAGAATCCTGGCTTTCTTCGGCATCGGCGCCCACCTCCACATAGGAGTCGATATCCTCCACACCCTTACGAATCTGATCGGCGAAATCGAACACCATTTCCTGGATCATTGGGGAACGGCTGATGGCTTTCTGCATGCGGTCCTTCCCGCGTTCCATCTTCCGCGCCAAGCCGACTTCGCCCTTCCGGGTTAGCAGGGGAACCGAACCCATCTCACGCAGGTATACGCGAACCGGGTCATCGGTGTAGATAGACTCGTCTTGCGGAGTGGCCTGCTCATCAGCGTCGTGCACCTCCTCCGGATGGAAGTAATTCGCATCCTCGTCAAACGGAAGATTCAATGGCTGATTCCGGTCATTACTGAATGATTGGTCGTCGAATCGATCCACGAAGGTCACCTACATGGTCCAGCCTAAGGCGCGCATCGACTCTGCAACGCGCCCCGGTTCTGGTTGATACACAGATCTCCACCCGCACCACTCCGGCCGTACCTCCCAAGTATAGCACCAAGCTCACCGGAAGTTAAGAGTTACTTCAAATGATGTTGCGGAGGTGTTTCGGTTGCTTGATTTTATGGTGACTGCGAGGGATGGACGATCCGCGCTGGACGCTGCAAAGAGCAACCATCCCTGGCTAAGCCTTTTGAAATGAAAGAAGTGAAGGCCTGTCAGCTTTTCCGGTCGTTCAGATCCTCCAACTCGGAGAAGAATGCCTCCACGTCCTGGAAGTCGCGATAAACTGAGGCAAACCGCACATAGGCAATCTTATCCAGGGTCTTGAGCCGATCGATCAGCATTTCTCCTATTTCTGTAGTAGTGATCTCGCGGTCGCCGCTGTCGGACAGCCGCTGCTCCACTAGGTCCACAAGTTCCGCGAGCCTTGTCATGCTGATCGGGCGTTTCTCACAAGCTCGCAGCAGCCCGTTCAAGACTTTCTGGCGATCGAATTTCTCGCGGCGTCCGTCTTTCTTAACCACCATGTATGGTATCTCGTCGATTCGCTCATAGGTGGTGAATCGCCTTTCACACGAAAGGCACTGGCGCCGGCGGCGGATCAGGTCTCCTTCTTTGCTTTCCCGGGAGTCGATCACCCGATCCTGACGGTATCCACAAAAGGGGCAAGTCACAGATGGACCTCTTCTTCTTCTATACTCCGAAGTTTACGGAGGTTCAAACCTTCTGCCAGGGCGAGCACGGACCCTAGCGGTACTACAGCAAGCACCGAGATTCCCCAAAGCAGCAGCGCGGCGCCGCTCGCTGGCTCGATCGGAAGTCCGAATACCTCGGTAAGGACGATCACCGACACTACTTGTGCCCCACCGCCGACCCCCGGTATCTGAATCAGCGAGCCGAAGATCGCGAAGCCCACGTATATCACGGTTTCCGCTAGACCGAGATGTTGCGTGGGCGGATACCCGCGGAACAGACACTGGCAACTGGCTACAATCAGCACCCATTCGCCAAAGCTGTAGAAGACGAGGAGAAAAGCGGCTCCTGGGCGCCCGTGCGCTTCCATGCCCTGCCGAAAGGCGCTGGTGATGCTCGCGGCCCTCGCGACCAGATCATCGGAGAGAAAGGCAAGGGCATCCAGGAGCCGCCGCTCCATGGCCTCACCCCACAACGCAAAGACCACGAGAACGCCAAGGCAGATCAAAGCCAATGCGCCGGCGGAGTACCCCCCGGTTTCGAGAACCCAACTCAGCTTGGATCCGGGAACCAGACCGGAGGCCTCGACAAGCGTGAGCGCAGCGCCGAAGAGCAGCAGCGCTAACAACATGTCACAAAGTCTCTCGAGCACCCAGGCGGCAACCTGGGACGAAAACGAGACACCCTCGCGCGTCGAAATCAGGTATGGGCGCACCAGCTCCCCCGCGCGGCCGAAAAAGAAGATCGCGGCGAATCCGATGGTCGTCCACTTCGTCAGCGCCCATGTGCCGGCATCGGGTTTGACGCCGCGGATCAACACCTTCCATCGAAGAGCCCGTCCGGGATATGTGAGCAGTGCGAAAAAAGTGGCAGCCGCTACCCAAGGCCACTGCAACTCGCGGAAGGTAGTTGCAAACCGCTCCCACTCGAACCCAGTGTCTCTCCAACGGAAGCCCAGGAAGATCACGGCTGCCGCCAGGAGACCTATCAGCGCTACCCAACGAAGACGGTGAGTTCTGGGTGGCTCAGACGTAACGCCTCCTTCGGAGACAAGGTACTACCTTCAGGATGTGCGTCTGCCGCCAACCCTTGGATTCACTGAAAAGACTAGAATGATGGACTGAATGTCTCCCGGGGTATTTGCGATATGCGAACGGCTGGCTCATGATGAGGTACTGCACTGTGTTGTCCCGAACCCGGGTTCCCATTCAGTGAACTTTTTATGATAAGTCTTCGTTTCTCATACTGGAAGGCGAAACTGGACGGTTCAACCGAATGTTTCATGGTCGAGACGGCTCCCAGGTGGTCTCCAAGGTTGAGAAATGGCGGCGGTTGCAGCACTAGCGCAGATCACAATGCCGGGAACCACCGGCGGCAGGGCTCCTGCGTTTTCCTCGCCGGATCGCCGCGCACAGACGGGGGAGCGATTGAACCCGGACGCCAGATTAGTTGAGCGGTGCCTGAAGGGCGACGAGACCGCGTGGGAAGATCTCGTTCGCACTCACACCCGGCGTGTCTATTCGATCTGCTATCGATTTACGAACAGCCCGACCGACGCGCAAGACATTGCGCAGGAGGTATTCCTGCGAGTGTTTCGCAGCTTGAGAAGTTACCGGCCGGCGGAGGGAAGCTTTGGCGTTTGGCTCACGCGCCTCACCCGTAACCTCCTGATCGATCACTATCGCCGGAGCAAGATGGACCGGTCGACCGACTCGATCGAGGATCAGCTTCCCATGCTTGAGGAAAGCGGGTCGATAACTTCGCGCGCCGACGCCATGCTGGCGGGCCGGGAGGCCGGAGAAATGCTGCAATGGGCTTTGCAGCGGCTTTCCCCGGATCTGCGCGAAGTGGTGATTTTGCGGGACCTGGAGGAGATGGAGTACAAGGAAATGGCCAGGGTGTTGAAGGTGCCGGAGGGTACCGTCAAGTCCCGGCTGAACCGCGGACGGGCGGAACTCGCCCGTGTATTGCGGAGGCAGAAGGTAGTGGTTTGATACCTCCGCGGGAAGGAGTAGCGCCATGACGTGTGCAGAACTCGAAACTCTGCTCTGCGACTACGTCGACGGGACCCTCCCAAGCGGCCAGCGCGCCGCCGTGGAGAAGCATCTCGCCGAGTGCGCTACTTGTGCGCAATTTGCCCGGGACATCAGCTCGGCGATTGCGTTCGCGGCAAAGGCAGAGCCGGTGGAGGCTCCAGACGAACTGATCACGCGGATTCTGTATCAGACTCCCTCCCGCCGGCCGGAGAAGAAGCCGGGTTGGCTTCCGGGACTGTTCGGGCGCTGGCTGGAGCCTGTGTTGCAGCCCAGGTTCGCGATGGGAATGGCGATGACGATTCTCTCCTTTTCCCTCCTGGCGAAGTTCGCGGGAATTCCCGAGCGGCAGTTGAAGCCCGAGGATCTGCACCCCGCGAACGTCTGGCTGACCGTGGATGACCGAGTGCACCGAGTTTGGGATCGCGTCGTGAAGTACTACGAGAGTCTCCGCGTCGTGTATGAGGTCCAGAGCCGGCTCGCGGAGTGGACCGAAAACGAGGCATCAGCGGAACAGCCGGAGAGAGGCCAGGAGCCCGCAGGGCGATCGGGCCTTCCACCGGAATCGACGGACGGGGTAGACGACGAAAGCCGAAGGAGTGAAGTGAAATGAATGGGGAAGACGAGCGGAACGAACTGAATGCGAGCCAGGAGCCGCAAGCTGATCGCGTGGAGCCCCGCCCTGCGGAGCCTCCCCCGATCGCCGGTTACTGCCGCGTCTGCGGGACAGGCCTGCCGGAGTCCGCGGTACGGCAAGTCTCCGGGGTTATCTATTGCCCGGAGCACAATCCTGCCGCCTCGCCGCCCGGTGTGGCTCCTCCGCCGCCGACCGATTCGGACTGGGCTAGACCGCCATCAGCCGTAACGAACGACGTCTCTCCCGGCTTGGCTTTTCTGTTGGGACTCATTCCCGGAGTCGGCGCCATCTACAACGGCCAGTACGCGAAGGGCCTGGTGCATGTGGTTGTCTTCGGGCTCATCATCAGCATCATTGAATCGGGCGCCAGCGGAATGGTCCCGCTTTTTTCACTGCTGCTCGCGGCGTGGATATTCTACATGCCGTTCGAGGCGTTCCACACAGCCAAGAAGCGGCAGCGAGGCGAACCGGTGGACGAGTTTTCAAGCTTGATTCCGCTCAAATCGCAGGCCGGTTCCCTGGTTGGCCCGGTAATCCTGATTGCCGGCGGCGCATTCTTCCTGCTGCTCAACCTGGGGGTCATCGAGTTGTACCAGGTGATTCGGTTCTGGCCGGTGCTGCTGATTGCCCTGGGCGCATGGCTGCTTTACTCGCGGCGCTCCACCGGGACGCCAGGGGAAAGGTAAGGGCACGCGAGATGAATGCACCAGGAGCGCCACTGATAGTCGCCGTCCGCGGACCGCTGATGCTGATCGCAGTGGGTCTGTTGTTCGTTCTGGATCATTTCGGCCAAATGGGCTTCAGCCGCACCTGGCCCGTGCTGATTATCATCTTCGGTGTGCTGAAGTTGCTGGAGCGCTCGGCGGTAGGCCGGGCAAGGATGGGGGGATAAAAACATGCGCCGGGGTTCACTCGTCGGTCCGTTTCTGCTGATCGCGCTAGGCGTGGTTCTGCTGTTCAACAACCTCAATCCGGAGTTTTCCTTGCTTGATCTTGCGGCGAGGTATTGGCCGTTTGTCCTGGTCGGCTGGGGGCTGTTGCGCACCGTGGAGCTGCTGGTGTCCGCCGCACGGTCACAGCCGTTGCCGCACGCTGGAATCACGGGCGGCGAATGGGCGATTGTTGTTCTGATTTGCCTGGTTGGAGCCAGCACGGACTATGCACGGACAAAGTGGCCGAGCGCCCGCATCACAATGCGCGGGCTGGAAATATTCGGTGAGGCGTTCGACTTCCCGCTGTCGGCCCGAGAGGCAGCCGGTGAGTCGCCTCGCATCTTCATCGAGAACCTACATGGCAACGTCCGGGTGGTAGGCGGCGATGCCGCCGAGGTCGTAGTGGAGGGTCGCACCACTGTCCGCGCGTTCGATGAGTCCGAGGCCGGGCGGACAAACGAGAAGTGTCCGCTGGAGGTGCTACGGCAGGGCGACCAGATCACAATCCGGACGAATCACGCCCAGGCGGCCGGCGCCGCGAGAATCACCTCGGATCTCGACGTGGTGGTGCCGAAAGGCAGTTCGGTCGAGGGCCGGGGACGCAATGGTGACTTTGACATATCAAACATCACTGGCAATGTCGATGTGAACAGCGACAAAGCGGGTGTCCGGCTCATGGGCATCGGCGGCGACGCCCGCATCGAGCTGCGCCGGAGTGACATCGTGCGCATCGTCAGCCTCGCCGGCTCGGCGGCCATCAGCGGCCGGGGCGAGGATATCGAGCTCGAAGGCATCGAGGGCCTGGTCACCATCAACGGTTCCTACTCCGGGGAACTGATCATGAGGAAGCTTTCGAAGCCGCTGGTCTTCGAAAGCAAGCGCACGGAATTTCGTGTCGAGCAGACGCCCGGAAGGATTCGCATGGCGCTGGGAGACCTTACCGCCGAGGGCTTGGTCGGACCAATCACCCTAAAGACAAGTTCAAGGGATGTCAATCTTTCGGACTTCAGCGGTACTCTCTCGATGGAGATCGACCGGGGGGATGTTGAGCTCCGCCCGGGCTCCGCGCCACTCGCCCGGATTACCGTCGATCTGAAAGCCGGCGACATCATGCTCTCAGTTCCAACGCCGGCCTCTTTTGGCCTATTGGCGGAAACAGAAAACGGAGAAGTGGTGAACGAGTTCGGCGATTCCTTGGCGCTGGAACCGGCCGGGGAGCGCGGCGCTAAGATGACCGGCCCCACCGGCAAAGAACCATTCATCTTACTAAAAACAAAGCGCGGAAATATTACCGTGAGGGCCACCGGCACGGGCGGCGACCCCGCTCCGCGGAGCCTCGAGACCACTTCGGCGTAGCGCCGGAAAAGAAGCGCCGCGTACCCTTGGCCATTCTCGATTCCGGCTATCCCACCAGAACGATGCGGAGATCCATCACATTGGTGTTGGTAGGACCGGTCTTCAGCAGATCCCCTAGCGGCTCGAAGAAGTGATAAGAGTCGTTGTTGCCGAGAAACGCAACCGGATCGAGACCTTTCTGCCGGGCCCGTAACGCGGTGCGGCCGTCCGCGATCGCTCCGGCGGCATCGGTCGGGCCGTCGCTTCCATCCGTCCCTCCGCTGAGGATTACGGTTCGCGGCAAGCCGTCGATGTCGATCGCCGCCGCAAGCGCAAACTCCTGGTTCCGGCCGCCCAGCCCGCGGCCGCGGATGGTGACCGTCGTTTCACCGCCGGTGATGACACATGCCGGCGCTTTCAACGGCCGTCCGGAGGAGTGGATCTCCTTGGCGATAGCGGCGTGGACCCGTGCCACATCCTTGGTCTCGCCCTCGATATAGGTGGAAAGCAGGAGCGTGCGAAATCCGAGTTCCTTAGCCCGGATCGCCGCCGCATCGGCCGCCAAGCGGTTGCTTCCAACCACCAGGTTCTGTGTATGGGAGAGCTCCGCGGCGCCTTCTTTCGGAGTGTCGGCTATTTCGCCCGCGATCCCTTTCTCGATCCGCTCACGAACCGCGGCTGGGGTTTTCCCGTGGATCTTGTAGTGATCGAGGATCGCCTTGGCACGGGCGAATGTGGAGCTGTCCGGAGCGGTCGGCCCGGAAGCGATGACATCCAAGTCATCGCCAATCACGTCGGAGAGCATGAGGCAGATGACCGTTGCGGGCCACGCCAGCCGTGAGAGCTGGCCGCCTTTGATACCCGAGATGTGTTTTCTGACGGCGTTGATTTCATGGATGGACGCGCCGCATTCGAGCAGGAGACGGGTGGTTTCCTGTTTCTCGTCCAGGGTCACCGGCGAGGCCGGCAGAGGGAGCAAGGCGGATCCGCCACCCGACATCACGCAGACTATTAAATCGCCTTCGCCAGCCTCGGAGGCCATCTGCGCGATTCGCGCGCCGCCGGCAACACCCGCCTGATCGGGTACCGGATGGCCGCACTCGTTCAGTTCCACCCGCTTGAGCCGGGCAAGGTGTCCGTACTTCACGTTCACGAGTCCGCCGGTGACACGGCGCCCAAGCGTGCGCTCGACAGCTTTCGCCATAGCGGCGCTGGCCTTGCCGGCGCCGAGCACTAAAATCCGTTTGTAGTTGTCCAGCGGGTACTGCTTTCGTCCGGCGTATAAAACGCCGTCACGAACTTCGATATGGCGCAGGACAGCCTGGAATGGGTCGGCGGCCTTGAGAGCGGCCTTAAATATGGAGCGGGCGTGACGCCGCAATGTCGCTTCAGTCATGATTCAAAAATGGACAGAGCCAGAATCGCTTTTACGACCGGCTCCGGGTCGTCTCCCTTGATTTCAATCCGGTGATCCGCTCGCTCGTAGGCGGGGCGGCGGGAGTTATAAAGTTCTTCAAACTTCTCCGGGTCGCGCGCCAGCGGACGGTTCGCGTCCTCCGCGACCCTTGCCTTCAGGGTGTCGAGCGGGGGATCCAGCCAGATCGAGACTCCGTTGGGGGCGAGCAAGGCATAATTGTCGTCTTGAGCAAAGGCTCCCCCGCCGAGCGCCATGACAGTAGGGCGGCCCTGCTCGATGGTGCGGACGCGGTCTTCAATGGCGGAGTGCTCGATGCGGCGGAACTCTTTTTCGCCGCTGTGCTCGAATATCTCTGGAATGGAACACTGCGCCTTCGCCACGATGTCGTCGTCGATGTCAACGAATCGCCAGCCAAGCTCCTCGGCAAGCATCTTTCCGACGGTCGTTTTCCCAGAAGCCATAAAGCCGACCAGATAGATGCCGGGTGTGCGTTTTAGCTTCAGAATCATCTTGCACCTCCGGGCGCAAAGCAGGCGCGGCAGTCAACGCTAGCCGTTCTCAGCACTACGATACATCCGATGAAGCTGCGCGTCCACCAACCCAGGCAGTATGCGCGCTACCGCGACGAGTAGCCACCCAGCCCTCGGGGTCATCACGGTCCGCTTTTCCTTTTCCACTCCGGCGACAATCCTCTCCGCACAGTGTTCCGGCGTTATCGCAAATTTCTTGGATCGCTGAATCGAAGGCGGAACCTCGCCGCCAAGCGTGTGTGAATGGAAGCCGGTTTTGACGTATCCCGGACACACGGTCATTGTCTTGACACCGGCGTGCTTCAGTTCGAGCCGCAGTCCGTCACTCAATGAGGCTAGAGCATACTTTGAGGCCGAGTATATGGTCATCCACGGAAGCGTCACTTTGCCGGCGATGGAGCCAACGTTAACAATCATCCCGCTGCCCCGCTGCACCATGTGCGGGGCAACCAGCCGAATCATCGCCAGCGGAGTCATCAGGTTGAGTTCAATCACGGCGCGCGTTTCGGCCTCGTCTGCCCGCCAACTTGGAACATAGAGGCCGATGCCGGCGTTGTTAACGAGAACGTCAATGGCGCCAAAGCGGTCGAGGGTGTTTTGGACGCATCGCTCGCGTACGGCGGGATCGGTCAGATCTCCGGCGGTAACGACCGCACCGCCGCCGGCCACCTGTTCCAGCTTATCCCGGGACCTTGCCACCACCGAGATATTGGCCCCGCGGCCCCGGAACGCCGCCGCGCACGCCGCGCCAATGCCGGCCGAAGCGCCTGTAATGAGTACTGTCTTTCCCTGAAGTTTCATAATGTTCTGCGCGCGCCTGCCGCCGCGCCGCAAGTGTGAGATTCCAGAATAACCACATCTGCCGGCGGTTCGCCTTCCAACATGGAGATAATAAAGGTATGCAGCCGGCTCTACTGCCACTTTTTCCGCTGCCCGTTGTCCTGTTTCCCAGGACCCAGCTACCCCTCCATATCTTCGAAGACAGATACAAGGAGATGATCGGCGAGGCGATCCGCGACAAAACGGAGTTTGGAGTAGTTCTATCCGCGGAGAAGGACATTGCCGATGTAGGTTGCACCGGCATCATCGAGGAAGTAACCGAGCGTTATCCCGACGGGAGGCTGGATATCGTCGTCGTTGGCATGCGGCGCTTCGAGATCCTTGACTTGGACAGCGAAAAATCCTATCTGCGAGGCGCAGTGAACTTCTTCAACGACGAAGAAACGGAAGCGGCCTCTCCCGAGGTCGCGAAACAAGCCCTAAAAGGTTACACCGAGCTACGTGCCTCGTCCCGGACCCTGGAGACCGCCGAGCCGAAATGGCAGGATCCACAGCTAAGTTTTCAACTCGCCCAGGCCATCCCGGACGTCGCGTTCCGGCAGCGTCTACTGGTGAGCCGCTCGGAAGCCGAGCGCATCCAGCTTCTCGCGGAGTTTATCCCGCAGCACATCAAGCTGCAGAAATATATCGAACACATCAAGTCCGTCGCCCCCACCAACGGTCATGGCCCTCACTCGGTGGTCGAGTAGTCCTCGCCATGCGACAGTTCCTTCTGATTGACGCCGACGACACTCTCTGGGAAAACAACAAGTACTTCGAAGAGGCCTTCGCCGAGTTCGTCGAATTCATTGGCCATTCCAGCCTGTCGGCGGAAGAGATTCGAGCCATCCTGGACGAGATTGAACTCGTGAACATCAAAGTCCACGGCTACGGCTCCCTGAACTTCGGCCGGAATATGCGGCAGTGTTACGTCCGCCTTGCGGAGCGGCACATCAGGACTGAAGATCTGACCCGTGTCATGGGTATGGCCGAACGGATTATGGAGAAGCCGATCGAGGTGATCGACGGGGTCCGCGAGACCCTTGAGTACCTCTGCGCACGCCACGATCTCACGCTGTTTACTAAGGGGCATCCAGAAGAGCAGAAACTGAAGATCGATCGTTCGGGCCTCGGCGTGTTTTTCGGCCACACTGAGATCGTTAAGGAGAAGGACGAAGCAACATATCGGAGATTGGCGGCCGAGCGCAACCTCGACCCGGCGCGCACGTGGATGGTCGGAAATTCCCCGAAGTCGGACATTCGGCCCGCGCTCGCGGCGGGAATCGGGGCGGTCTACGTTCCGCATGAGCGCACCTGGCATCTCGAGAAAGAGCCCGTGGACGGCAACGACGGCAGACTGCTGATAGTGGATAGCTTCACCAGCTTGCGGGAGCATTTCTGACGCTGGCAGCGGACGGTCAGCCTGGCTGCAATCCGAGAGCTTTGATCAGGCTCGTGACCGGCCGCCCGTCCTTGAAGAGGCCGAAGCCCCCTTTGTAGTCCCACGTCGCCCAGCCGATGCCGTTCTCCTCGAAAACCGAGCGCGTGTCCTCATACCACCGCATTCGCGGACCCGCGGGCGCCTTGTCGATGACTCCCCACTCGCCGGAGTAGAGTGGCAGGCCGTACTTTCGGGCCGCCGCGAGCGGTCCTTCGATGAGTTCGGCCGTCGTGGAGCGGTCAAAAACGAAACGGTTCTCCGGAACCAACGCGGACTTGAGGCCCGGCTCAAGCGACTCCAACTCGGCTTCCGGCGCCAGGCGGCCTGGGTAGTTCACCGGCCCCGTGTAATCTCCGGCCCGGGTCCAGGAAGCGCGGTAATGAGTCAGGATCATCGGATGGTAGTAGTGGAAGCTAAGGATGACATCAGGGTCGTTTTCCGGGATACGCAGTTCGTCGAAGGTGAACACGGACTGCCACATATTGGAGCCAACTATGATCTTGCGCTTCGGCTCCAGTTCCCGGATCACGGCAACCATCTTGTTCACGAGCCGGTTCCACTGTTCCGGGTCGTCCGCGACGGGTTCGTTCATTGGCTCGTAAGCGACCTTCCCCACGGAGCGGCCGCCCACCTGGGAAGAGAGGTCGCGCCAGCAATCCAGGAAGCGTTCCTGGGCCTCCGGTTTTGTCCATAACGGCCGTTCCTTTTCGTTGAAATGGTGCGAGCGCAAGATGTGTAGGTCAATCACGGCCCCCAGGCCGTATTCATCGCACCAGTCAAGCGCGTTGTTGAGCAGTTCAAAAGCTTCTGGTTCTCTCTCGCCGCTCTCGTCCCAGAGTTGCTCTTCGTCGACCGGGATGCGGAGATGGTCGAGGCCGAGGCCGGCGAGAAACGCAACATCCTTCTTTTGGAAATAGGAGCGGCGTTCGGCGCCGCGGCGGCGGCTTTGGGATAGCCAGTGGGAAATGTTCGTTCCGCGGCGCGCCTGGAAACTATCCGAGGCGCGAAGCATAGCGGGTGCGGCGAGCAGGCCTTTCGTAAACGTGCGGCGATCCAGCATAGGATTCCTCAGGACTACGATATCCGAAAACAGCAAGGCCGCGCCGCCTTACCAGGCCGCGGCAAACAACGCCCCGCTGACGGCAAAGCGGAGGACGATGGCCGGGAATACCCCGAGCAGAATCGTGCCGGTGGCGCAGATCCACAGCGCGGCCTGAATCCCGTGGCCAACGGGCGGCAGGCTCTCCGCATCCGCGGCGGGCTCGTGGAAGTACATCAGCACAAGAATTCGGAGGTAGTAGTAGGCGGCGACAGCGCTATTCAGGAGGCCGAGTACGGTCAACGAGTAAAGGCCGGAGTCGATCGCGGCCTTGAAGATATAGAACTTACCGAAGAAGCCGCCGGTCAAGGGAATGCCAATGAGTGAAAGGAGGAAGACTGCGAACACCGCCGCCAGCGCCGGCTGCCGCTGCGCCAGTCCGGCATAGCTGTCCACCCGGACGAACTGCTCTCCCGGCCGGGCGAAGTACGTCACCACGGCGAAAGCTCCGATATTCATGAGTGCATACGCCGCCAGGTAGAACATCACGGCCTGAACGCCTTCCGCGGAACCCGCGGTAACCGCGACCAGAACGTATCCGGCGTGAGCGATAGAGCTGTAGGCAAGCAGCCGCTTGATGTTCTGTTGCACAATCGCGCACAGGTTGCCAACGAGCATGGTGCCGAGAGCAACCCACCACAGGATCGGAATCC
Organism: uncultured Solibacteraceae bacterium; assembly: GCA_964468205.1. Lineage (GTDB taxonomy): Bacteria > Acidobacteriota > Terriglobia > Bryobacterales > Bryobacteraceae > CAWELS01. Next base: position 88,699 of record CAYXVG010000012.1, read on the forward strand.
AGGCCTGTCCCACCGGCTCGAAAGTGGTCACGAAGACGCGGATGATAATGGCAAACGCCGCGGCTTTCGGCCCAGCGGAGAGGAAGCCGGCAACCGGAGCGGCGGCGCCCTGGTAGACGTCAGCCGCCCATACCTGGAAGGGCGCGGCCGAAACCTTGAACGCAAGCCCCGCGAACATCATTGCCGCGCTGGTGGCCAGGAGCACGAAGGGAGGACGCGTTTCCGCATCCGCGAGGGCGGCTTGAATCTTCATCAAGTCAGTCGTGCCAGTTCCTCCGTAGATCCAGGCCACGCCGTAGAGCAAGAAAGCAGTGGCGAACGAGCCGAGCAGGAAGTATTTGATGGCCGCTTCGTTATTGCGAGCGTCGGAACGGAGGTACCCGGCAAGCACGTAACTAGCGATGGAGGAGATCTCCAGGCCCACGAAGATCATGATCAGTTCGCGGGACGACACCATGAAGCATTGGCCAACCACACAGAAGACGATCAGCGCGTAGTACTCGCCCGAGTTCGGACGCTCCCGCTCAATGTACTGCTTGGAGATAAGAACCGTCAGCAATCCGACCGAGATCACAAGCGTCCGGAAGAAGGTGGTGAACCCGTCGACAACGACCATCTCACGGAACGCCGTGCCCGGGAACCCGTTCGAGATCGCCACCGCCGCCAGGGCGAAGGCAAATCCGGCTCCGGCCACAAACGTGAGCCGGCCTTTGTTCTCGCGCCGGAGTAATGGTTCGAGCGCCATCGCAGCCGTGCCGAAGACGATCAGCACGATTTCCGGCAGCACCCGCAACACGTCGATTCCCGAGGGGATAAAGCTACCGGGCATCATTGCCTCCATCCGCCCAAACCGTGCCGCCGGCCGGCTGGTTCTCGACCAGAAACTCGGCGTTCACCTTTGTCTGTTCCAGGACGCGGGCGTTTTGCGCGCTCACCGGAGGCAGGAAAGTATGAGTGACAGTTCCCATCCAAACCATGAGAACCACGAGTGGAATGGCCGCCGCCCATTCTCGCGGCACAAGATCCTTCATCCGCGAACGGACCGTTTCCGGCGTGTCCCCGAAAAAGACCCTCTGGTAGAGCCAGAGCATATAGCAAGCCGACAGGATGACCCCGATGGCGGCGCAGACGGTCCAGCGGAAGTCCACCTGGGCAGAACCTTGCAGCACCAGGAACTCGCCTACAAAGTTGTTCAGCGAGGGCAGTCCGATACTCGCGAGCATCGTGATCATGAACACGGTAGAAAGATTTGGCGCCGCGGTCGCCACGCCTCCGTAGTCCTTGATCTCCAGTGAGTGCCTGCGCTCGTATAGAAAACCGACCAACATGAAGAGAGCGCCGGTGGAGATGCCATGGTTCAGCATCTGATAGACGGCGCCGTCGATGCCGGCCTGAGTGAAAGTGAAGATCCCGAGCACGACAAAGCCCAGGTGGCTCACCGACGAATAGGCGACCAGCTTCTTCATGTTCGGCTGCACCATTGCGACCAGGGCGCCGTAGATGATGCCAATAATCGCCAGCACGACGATGAACGGCGCGTGCTCGCGGCTCGCCGTGGGGAACATGGGCAGGCAGAAGCGCACGATGCCGTAGGTCCCCATCTTCAGCATTACGCTGGCCAGCATGATGGAACCGGCCGTCGGAGCCTCGACGTGGGCGTCGGGCAGCCAAGTGTGCAACGGAAAGAGCGGCACTTTGATCGCGAAGGCCACGAAAAACGCCCAGAATAGGGCGATCTGCTCGACTCGCGTTAGCACCAGTTCGCCGCTCGAGATCATCGCCGTCAGGGTGGCGTAGTCGAAGGTCCCGGCCCGGCTGTAAAGGTAGAGGATGCCGGCGAGCATCAATACAGACCCCGCCATGGTGTAGAGGAAAAACTTCACGGCTGCGTAGATCCGCCGCTCGTGCCCCCATATCCCGATGAGGAAATACATTGGCACCAGCGAGACCTCCCAGAACACGTAGAAGAGGAAGAGGTCGAACGAAATGAATACGCCGATCAGGCCGGCCTCGAGCAGCAGCAGGAAGGCGTAGAACTCTTTGACGCGCTGGTCGATGGAACGCCACGACACGAGGATTGACAGCGGGGTGAGGAGGGTCGCCAGCAGGACCAGCCAAATGCTCAGTCCGTCCACACCGATGTGATAGCGGATGGAAGGCGACTCCATCCACTCGACGTCCGTCACGAACTGGAGTGTTGCCCCGCTGGACCAGATGGGCGCCGCGAGCCCGAGAGACAGCAGGAACGCGCCAATCGAGATCCCGAGCGAGATCCGTCGGGCGGCCTCGGGATTCGACCTGGGCAGGAGTAGCACGAGCACGAATCCGAGCGCCGGCAGCAGCAAAAGGGAGTTGAGGAGAATCATCGGATCCTCCCTAGAATCTGCGCCGCCACCAGCACTGCAGCCCCGCCAGTGAAGATCCAGGCGGCGTAGCTTCGGATATTCCCGGACTGCAGGCGCTTGAGAAGATTGCCCATCTCGTGCGCCCGGGCCCCGACACCATTCACAAACGAGTCAATAATCTCGACATCCGTCAGCTTCCAAAGCAGAACCCGTGAGCCCGTGATCGCCGGCCGGATCACCGCCGCTCCGTAGATCTCATCAACGAAGTACTTGTTGTAGACCAACCGGTAGACTCCCCCAAGGGATCTCGCGACACCGGCCGGCAGGCTCGGACGGAGCACGTAGAAGATAAACGCGAGGAGGATGCCACTAAGCCCGATGGCGACGGAGACAATTACCAGCCAGCTTTCGTGGTGCGCCTCGCCGTGCGGGAACACCGGCTCCAACACGCGCAGAACGGGAAGGAACCCGCCTCCCAGCGAGAGAACGGCAAGGATCGCCAGCGGAGCCGTCATGGATGGCGGCGACTCATGCGGATGCGCCTCGCCCCTGTAAGCGCCGAAGAAGCACAGGAAGATCGCACGGAAGACGTAGAAGGCCGTTATTCCGGCAGTCAAGGCCCCAATCCAGTACATCCACGGATGGTGGTGATACGCGGCCAGCAGAATTTCGTCCTTGCTGTGGAAGCCGGAGAAAGGCGGAACCCCTGCGATCGCGACCGCGGCACAAACCAGGGTGGCAAACGTCATAGGTATCTTCCCCGCCAGCCCCCCCATCTTCCGGAGATCCTGCTCGCCGCCAAGCGCATGAATAACGCTGCCCGCGCCGAGGAAGAGGAGCGCCTTGAAGAAGGCGTGCGTTACAAGGTGGAAGATGCCGCCGGCAAAAGCGCCCACCCCTACGGCGAGGATCATATAGCCGAGTTGCGAGACCGTTGAGTAAGCGAAAACCTTCTTGATGTCGAACTGCGTGAGGCCTATGGTAGCGGCTACAAATGCCGTCAGTAGCCCGACGCCCGCCACCACGTCCATCGCCAGGGGAGCCTGCAGGTAGAGCGCCGAGGAGCGCGCGATCATGTAAACGCCCGCTGTCACCATCGTGGCCGCATGGATCAGCGCCGAAACCGGAGTCGGACCTTCCATGGCGTCGGGAAGCCAGACGTAGAGCGGAATCTGGGCGGATTTGCCCGTTGCGCCAACGAAGAGCAGCAGGCAGATCGCGGTCAGGATGCCGGCGCTCTCCTCCGCCGGCATTCGTGACGCCTCGCCGAAAACCACCGGAAAGTCCAGCGTCCCGAATGTGACAACGATCAGAAACATCGCCAGCGCGAAGCCGAAGTCGCCAATGCGGTTAACGATAAACGCCTTGTTCCCCGCCGTCGATGCGCTATGCCTGCGGAAGTAGAATCCGATCAGGAGGTAGCTGCACAGCCCCACGCCTTCCCAACCCACGAAGAGCACCAGGAAGTTGTTCGCGAGCACGAGTACCAGCATGAAGAACATGAACAGATTCAAAAAGGCGAAAAAGCGATGGTAGCCGCCCTCGTGGGCCATGTAGCCGGCCGAGTAGATGTGGATGAGGAGTCCGACGCCAGTAACCACGAGCAGCATTACCGCGGTAAGCTGGTCCACCGCGAATTCGAGCCGTACATTCAGAATCCCGCTGTCGATCCATGTGCCGTAGCTCTCGGTATAAGGACTCCCCATGGGCGCCAACGCCCGCAGCACTTTCAGTACCCAGACGAAGGAGAGAGCGACGGTTCCAATAGCGATCGCGTTAACAGCCGTTTTCGAGAGGCGCCGGCCGAGAATCCCGTTCGCCACGAAGCCGGTCAGCGGGAGCGCGGGTATTAGCCATAGATGCTGCATCGTCTTAGTGTTTGAGCGAATTCACCTCATCCACCGCAAGCGTATTGCGATTCCGGTAGAGCGCCAGGATGATGGCGAGTCCGACGGCCGCCTCGGCCGCCGCCACCACCATCACGAAGAACGTGAATATGTGACCGTCAACCTTGTCGAGTTTGTAGGAGAAGGTTATGAAACTCAGGTTCACGGCGTTAAGCATCAGCTCGATACACATGAACGTGGTGATCAGGTTGCGCCGGAAAAGAAAACCCGCCGCGCCCAGCACGAACAGGATGGCGCTGAGGATCAGAAACCAGGAAAGTGGCACGCCCTGCACTAGAGGATCTCCTTCCGCGCCAGGACCACCGCGCCAATGATTGCGACGAGAATCAGAACCGACGTCACCTCAAAAGGCAAAAGGTAATCAGTAAATAACAGTTCCCCGAGGTCGCGGGGCGTTCCGCTTTCAAAGCCCCCAAACACCACCCGTTCCTCCTTGGGGTAGAGCTTTTGAACCGCAAAACTGACTACGCCGAGGAAGATCACCAGCGTGGGAATCCCAAGCAAGCGGACGGGCCAGGAACGTACTCCCTGAGATTCCGGCTCGGCGTTGAGCAGCATGATGACGAAAATGAAGAGCACCATCACGGCGCCGGCGTAGACCAGAACCTGCGCGGCGGCGATGAACTCACCCCCTAGCATGAGATACAGAGCCGCCAGCGAGACCATCACCCCGATCAATGAAATCGCGCTACGAATGGGGTGTGTCTGCACTACTACGCTGATACCGCAGAGCACGGCGGCGGAAGCGAGTATGAGGAAGAGAATCGTCTCCATGGTTCGTCAGCCGAACACCGCCACCAGAAAGGCCGTGGCGAACAGGTTCACCAGCGACACTGGGAACAGGAAGGTCCAGGTGAATCGCATCAACTGGTCATACCGGAGGCGGGGCATTGTTCCGCGCACCCAAATGTATAGGAAAAGCAGCCCCCCGGTTTTGGCCATGAACCAGAACAATGGCAACAGCCATGCCTGCACGGCCGGAAGCAAGACAAGAAGCGCAAGCCCTAGAAACACGATCATTACAACGGGAAGCGTCAAGCGATCCCGCCGCCGCGCTGGATTCATCGCGTGGTAGCCCGCAACCGCCGCGCACCCCAGAAACAGAGCGGTTGGTACAAAGCGCGAACCCAGTTCCTCCGGAAACAGCGGCCGCCAACCTCCCAGAAACACGGTGGTCATGATCGCGGTGATGGTGATCATGTTCGCGTATTCAGCCATGAAGAACGACGCGAACTTCATGCTGCTGTACTCGGTGTGAAACCCGGCCACGAGTTCGTTCTCGGCCTCGGGGAGATCGAACGGAATCCGGTTCGTCTCGGCGAAAGCCGCAATCAGGAAGATCAGAAACCCGAAGATCTGCGGAGCGGGAAACTGGAAGATGGCCCAATTCGGCAGAAATCCGAATTGATAGCCGGCCTGGCCGTCAACAATCTCCCCCAGGCTGAGCGTCCCGAACATGACCAGTGGCGCTGCCAGGGCAATCCCCAGAGGCAGTTCGTAACTGATCATCTGAGCGGCGGCCCGCAGGCTACCCAGCAAAGCATACTTGTTGTTCGAAGCCCATCCGGCGAGAGCGACTCCGTAAACTCCGATCGACGAGATCGCGAGCGCGAAGAGAATACCCACGTTGAGATCCGCGAGCTGCATTGGGGTTGTGACCCCCAACACTTCAATCTCCGGGCCGAACGGTATGATCGCAATCGTGATCAGCGACAAAGTGATCGCGAGAAATGGCGCGAGAACGTAGAAGAACTTGTTCACGTGCGCCGGAATGAGATCTTCCTTGGTCAGCAGTTTTATCACGTCGGCAATGGGCTGGAACAATCCGTGCGGACCCACCCGGTAAGGCCCCATCCGTAGCTGGATGTGCGCGATCACCTTCCGCTCAACCCACTGGAGATAGGCCAGGATAGTGAGAAGCGCCGCGAGCACCATTGCGGCCTTGAGCGCGCTGAGCAGGTAGAAATTCATCTATTTAGCGCCCTCCCGGTACAACCCGCCGGGCGATTCTTTCACCGTGTTCAGTACCTTTGAATAACGGCCCAGCGAACCGCTCGTGAAAAGCGTATCCTCGACCGAGAACACCGGGACGGAAGCGCCGGGCGCCGGCGGCTCTGGCGCTTGCGCCTCAGGCGCGGCGGCATGGACTTCGATTCCCATCGAGCCGGCCAGGAGGCGGAAAATGTCGAGGTCCGTTTTCGGCCCCATGACTTCAAGCGCCCGCTCCAGGCGCTGCGACTCGCCGCACACGTTCGTTACGGTTCCCGTCTTTTCGTATAACGAAGCCGCCGGCAGCACGAGATTCGCGTTCTGAGCGGTCTCGGTGAGGAAGAGATCCTGCGCGATGACGAAGGTGTTCGCGGAGACCAGCTTATGGCGCCGCAGCGGATTCGCTCCGATCACCCAAAGTGCATCGAGCCCACTCTCGAACATGGCCGGCAACTCCAAACCTGGAGTCTCAACCGCTTGATAACCCGGACCAAAATCGGGTGCGAGCCCAAGGTCAAGAGCGCCTCTGGAGTTCACGCAATCCAACAGGCAGACATACTTGACCGGAATGCCGAGCGAATCTCCCCACGCTACCAGGCGGCCTACACTGTCGCCGGCGATCGACGGTCCGTACAAAACCGCCAGCTCGTGTTCGCCGCGTATGGCCTCGGTCAACGATTCCACCGCGGGCAACTCCTCGCCAGCCGCGGCCCGCACGGACCGCACCGCGAACTGGTCCTCGCGCACCGGACCGCGGGACACCACGTAGGTGCGCGACTGGTGATGGCGCCAGTTGGCCCGCACCTGGAAAGCCAGGAGGGGATGCTGCTGCGCCAGGTCGGCGCCGATGACGAGAATAGCGCGGCTCGAGTAGAGATCGGCGGTGGCCGCCAGTGCGTCCGGCCGCCCGCCGAGGGCGTGCAAGAGTGCGGGCAGGTCTCCCGAACGGCGGTGGTCGATATTGTTGGTGCGCAGGCCGCTTCGGGCAAACTCCTGCAGGAAGAGGTTCTCCTCGTTGGTGGTTTTGGTCGAGCCGATCACGCCAATCCGGCAGCCGTTGTCGCGGGCGGCCAGAAGCCGCTCGGCCGCGATGCGGATCGCGTCGGACCAAGTGACCGCCTGGAAGCCTGTCTTTCCTCTCACCAGCGGGGTTGTCAGCCGCTCCTCGTTGTGGACGAAGTCAAACGCAAAGCGCCCCTTGATGCACAGGAACTCGCCGTTGATGCCGGACCGGTCTCGGTTGTTGGCCCGGATGATCCGGTTTGTCCGCACACCGAGCGTTGTCTTGCAGCCGTTCGAGCAATGGGCGCAGATCGTCCCGGTGTGCTTCATCTCCCATGGCCGGGTGTGGTAGCGGTAAGTGCTGCTGGTCAGCGCTCCCACCGGGCAGATGTCAATACACATGCCGCACTCGTCGCATTCGAGATGATCGCCTTTGTTGGGGGCGATTTCGGTGGTCGCTCCACGATTCACAACACCCAGCGCCTTTACTCCCATGCCCTCGTCGCAAATTCGGACACAGCGGTAACAAAGGATGCATCGCGGCGCATCGTAGAAGACCACCGGAGAGAACCGCTTTTCGTCGACGTGGTGCTTGATCTCGGTGAACCGCCCTTCTCCGGCGCCATAGCGGAAAACCGTGTCCTGCAATTCGCACTCACCGCCTTTGTCGCAGACCGGGCAATCCAGCGGATGGTTCGTCAGCAGGAACTCGAGCATCGCCTTGCGTGACGCCACCACGGCAGGAGTTTTGGTGCGAACCACCATACCCTCCCGGACCGGCAGGGTGCAGGAGGTCATCAGCTTCGGCGCGCCCTCGACCTCGACGAGGCACATCCGGCAGGCTGCCTGCAGCGACAGCCCTTCGTAGTAGCAGAAGGCGGGGATCTCAATGCCGGCTTCCCGCGCCACGTCGATGACCAACGCGCCCGGCGGCGCTTGTAGCGCTTTGCCGTCGATCGTGAGCGTCACCAGATCCGCCATCAAAGCACCACCATCTCGCTTTTCCGGAGCCGCGCCTCAAATTCTTCCCGAAACTTCCGCACATAGGAAATCGTTGGCATCGCGGCAGCGTCGCCCAACGGGCAGAAGGTACGTCCGAGCATGTTCGCTGCAAGTTCCCCGACCAAGTCGATGTCGCTTGCCTCGGCATCACCCGCGTCGATGCGCGCCAGCAGTTTCTTGAGCCAGAGTGTGCCCTCGCGGCAAGGGACGCACCAGCCACAGCTCTCATGCTGGTAGAATTTCATGAGGCGTAAGGCAACCTTCACCATGTCCGTGCCCTCCGCCATCACCACCACGCCGCCCGAGCCCAGCATGGAGCCGGCCTTGGCCACCGTATCGAAATCCATCGCCAGATCGCATTCCTCCGCCTTCAGCACCGGACAGGACGACCCACCTGGAATCACGGCCTTCAGCTTCTTGCCGCCCAAAACTCCACCACCAACTTCCTCGATCATCCGCAGTAGATTGAAACCCATCGGAAGCTCATACACACCTGGCTTGTTGACGTGTCCGGAGAGGCAGAAGAGCCGGGTGCCGCCATTCTTCGGCGTGCCGAGGCCGGCGTAGGCTTGCGCGCCCATTTCAAAGATCACGGGCACATTGCAGAAGGTCTCGACGTTGTTGAGAATCGTCGGGCACTGGAAGGCGCCTTCCACCGCTGGGAACGGGGGGCGAATCCGGGGCTGGCCGCGCTTGCCTTCCAGCGATTCGAGTAGGGCGGACTCCTCGCCGCACTCGTAGGAGCCGGCTCCGGTGTGAGTGGAAACGTCGAAGTCGAGGCCGCTTCCGAGGATGTTCCGGCCCAGGTAGCCCGCCGCATATTGCTCGGCAATCGCCCGGTCCATGATATCGATCAGGTAGCGGTACTCTCCCCGAATGTAGATGTAGCCCTTCGCTGCACCGATGGCCAGCGCGGCAATCGCCATTCCCTCGATCAAGAGGTGCGGATCGTTTTCCATCAGCACCCTGTCTTTGCAGGTGCCGGGCTCACCCTCGTCAGCATTGACGACAATGTATTTCGGCTTGGACGAACCGCGGGGCACGAAGCCCCATTTCAGCCCTGCCGGGAAGCCGGCTCCGCCACGGCCGCGCAAGTTCGAGGCTTTCACCTCGTCAATGATGCCCTCCTGCGGAAGTTGCACCGCCTTGCGGAAGCCTGTGTACCCGCCGCTGGCGAGATAAGCTTCAAGCGTTTCCGAGGCGGGCAACCCAAAGCGCCGGGTCAGCACTCGGGTTTCGAGCGGACTGGGTTCGTTCAGCCGCAATCGTCTATTGCACCTTCCTTAGATCCTCAATCAGGCGCTCCAGCCTTTCCGGAGTCATTGCGTACTGGTAGTCATAATTCACTTGGAGAGCAGGCCCCCAGGAACACGCGCCCAAGCACTCTACCTCTTCGAGCGAAAATTCGCCCCCGGGCGTGACTCCGTGATTCCCGATTCCGAGTTTCTCCCTGGCGAGCGAGAAAAGCTGGTCGGCGCCCAGCAGCATGCAGCTTACGTTCGTGCAGATCTGGATGTGGTGGCGGCCGCGCTTCTGGCGGCTCAACATCGAGTAGTAGGTGATTACTTCGTCGACATCGAGCGGGGTGATCTGCAGCCGGCCGGCGATCTCTTCCACAACTTCCTGCGTAAGCGATCCCACTTCGTCCTGCGCATACAAGAGCATCGGAATCAGCGCGGCCCGTTCCCGGCCCCGGGGGTAGCTCCCCAGCAGCTTCTCGAACCTTGACTCCAACTCAACGGAAAAATTCATTACTTAACGGTCTACATCTCCCAATACGAAATCCAGGCTTCCCATGGAAGCGATAACATCGGCCACCAGTCGATTCTCGACCATTCGCGGAAGCGCCTGCAGGTTTCCAAAGCTCGGCGTCCGCATAAAGACCCGATACGGCTTTGCCGACCCGTCGCTGACGACATAGTAGCCGAGTTCGCCCCGCGGCGACTCAATCACCTGGTACACCTCTCCTGCGGGTACCCGGAAACCTTCAGTCACAATCTTGAAGTGATAAATCAGCGCCTCCATCTGGGTCTTCATCTTCTCTCGGTCCGGCAGCACGACATGCGGTGCGTCAGCCTTCCAGGCCCCTTCCGGAATACCGTCGAGTGCCTGTCCGACAATACCCGCGCTTTGCCGCATCTCCTCCAGCCGGACCTGGTACCGCGCGTACACATCGCTTTCTGAACGGACGGGCACATCGAACTCGAACTGATCATAGCCACTGTAGGGCTCGGACTTCCGAATGTCCCAGTCCAGACCGGCCGCGCGAAGTAGCGGCCCGGTGGCGCCGAGGTCGAGCAGGTCATCGAGCGGCACGCGGCCCACGCCTTGAGTGCGGCGCAGCCAGATGGGGTTCTTCGTCAACAGATCCTCGTACTCTTCCAGCTTCGAGGGGAACGCCTCGATGAACCGGCGTACGGCCTTCTCCCATCCGCGGGGCGGCTCCAGGGCGAGTCCTCCAATGCGAATGTAACTGGTCATCATCCGCTGGCCCGAAAACATCTCGAATATGCGCAGCAGATCTTCCCGCTCGCGAAAGCAATAGAGGAAAACGCTCATTGCGCCGATATCGAGCGCCTGCGTACCCAGCCACACCAAATGGCTGCTGATGCGTGTTAATTCCACCAGCAGCACCCGCATCCACACCGCCCGGGGCGGTATTTCGATTGCGAGCAATTTCTCCACGGCCAACGCGTAGCAGAGGTTGTTCGACAGATTCGCCAGATAATCCACCCGGTCGGTCAGCGTGACAGCTTGCTGGTAGGTCAGCGCCTCGAACTGCTTCTCGATGCCGGTGTGGAGGTACCCGATGTCGGGTTCGGCACGGCGGACGGTTTCGCCTTCCAGGTCAACGATCAGCCGCAGCACGCCGTGGGTGGAAGGGTGCTGCGGACCCATGTTCAGGGTCATTCGGCGCTCGATCGTCGGGGTGGAACTGCTTTCCGCCGGTTCGCTCATCGTCCTCTAGCCATCCTGGTAGTCGTACTTGTGGCCGTGCACCGGGAAATCCTTCCGTAGTGGATACCCTTCCCAATCCGCGGGCATCAGCAGGCGCTTCAGATTCGGGTGGCCGCGAAAGATGACACCGAATAGATCGAAGATCTCGCGTTCATACCAATCCGCCGCGCGCCAGACGCCGGTCACCGAGTCGATCTCCGGCGAGTCGGCTGTCAACAGGCATTTCAGCCGCAAGCGCTCGCCTCTGTCGATGGAATGCAAGTGGTAGATGACTTCAAAGCGCGGCGCCGCCGGATGACGGTCCACGGCCGTGACGCTGGAGAGGCGCACAAACGAATATCTGCTTTTGAGAAATCGGCACAGGTCCGCAATTACTCCGCTGCGGACAATCAGAGTCGCCTCGCCCCGCGGTGCTTCGCCCCCGGTAATCGCATCCGCGTCCCATTCCCGAATGGCCCGCGCAACTTCATTCCCGGCGTAAGCGTCCGGCAGCATTGTCAACTCTTACCTCCGGAGGAGGCTGAGTCCGTTTCTTCCGACCAGTCCAGTATGCCTTTCTTCCAGATGTAAAAGAATCCCCATAGCACGAGGTCGATGAACAGGAACATCACCAGGAAACCGTAGAGCCCCAGATCCCGGTAAACCACGGCCCAAGGGAACAGGAAGACGGCTTCGACATCGAAGAGGATGAAGATCATCGCGACAAGGTAGAATTTTACGCTGAACCGCTCACGGGCCGAACCGACTGGGATCATCCCGCATTCGTAAGGGGAGTCCTTGACGGGGTTGCGAAGCCGTTTCCCGAGCAAGAGGGAGACCCCGATCATGCCGCCGGCGACCGTCATTGCGATCAGCAATTGCAGCAGGATTGGGAAGTAGTGCTCGGCAAAGCTCGTCGGCATGAAGGTTCCGTGTTAGGCAGAGGCCAAGACATTGACTATAATGAGGGCGATACCGGGTGTCAATCGGATATCTCAACTAACCGGCCGCAATCATGCCTTCCAAGTCATCTTCCCGCGTCCAAATTACCGTCAACGGCAAGCCTTACGGAGCCAAGGCGGGAGCCACCGTCCTCGACCTTCTGGGAGATCTGGAGATCCCGGCCGGCCGCGTGGCGATTGAGTACAACCGCGAAATCCTCAAGAAGGAATTGTGGGAGGAAACGGTGTTGAGCGCCGGAGACGCCCTGGAAATTGTCCACTTCGTCGGCGGGGGATGATCCAGCGGAAAATTCATCAGATTGTACGTTTGGCAGAATCCAGCCCTCCCAGTAGTCCTGCCGGGGAAATTGCCCATTGACACCCGCCGCCGTTCATGTAAAATCGAGAGTGCCCCTCTTGGAAAGAACGGAAGGCGGGATTCATGTTCAAAACAAAAAAAGCTCGTTCCGAGACTCTTGCGGACCGCACTTTCAACTCAAGCGAAGTGGCGCGAATCGCCGGTGTCAGCCTTCGCCAGCTACAGTGGTGGGACGAGCGGAAGGTGGTTTCGCCCCGGCACGAGGGCCACAAGCGCGTCTACAGTTCGGGTGAGGTGATCGAGGTCACCGTAATCGCCGAGTTACGGCGTAAAGGGTTCTCCCTGCAGAAGATACGCCGCGTCTTGCGATTCTTGCAACGGGAGATGGGCCGCCGTCTGAGCGATGTCCTGGCAACAGAATCCGACCTGCACCTGCTAACTGACGGCAAATCGATTTACCTTGAGGACAGTGAAGAGCGGATTATTGATCTCCTCAAGGGCGCCCGCCAGCCGATGTTCCTGGTATGCGTTACCGACCAGGCCCGGCGGATCGATGCAATGAAGAAGAAACCGGCGCGCTCGGAACCCGCTACCAGACGGCGGGCGCGCGCCGTCCAGGCTGGTTAGATTCTGGCGTTTGGCTACTCTACCGCGGATCGGTTGAAGCGGAATTCCACTCTGGTGCGTCCAATTGATATACTGACTGCAAAAGGGTGCGGAGGTATCCATGTCCCAATTTTGGCGTTCCGCTCTAATCGTGCCGGCGGTCGTTGCCATCGGCGCAATCCTGGGCGGAGTGTACGGGCCGGCGCTGCCCGGCGTTTCCGCGGCTTCCTCGGAAGACGAAATCAAAACTAGCCTGAGGACTTTCTCGGACTTCTATGCTGTAGTGGAAGCCAACTATTCGGAGTCGCTCTCGCCGGACAAGGCCATTTACGAGGGCGCGATTCCGGGCATGCTGCGGACACTGGACCCGCATTCCAGCTTTTTCGATCCCCGCAGTTACCAGCTTCTGAGAGAAGATCAGAGGGGCGCTTACTACGGTGTCGGCATGTTCGTCGTGGGCCGTGGCGGAAAGACGATTGTCGTCACCCCGTTTAAGGACTCCCCTGCCTACAGGGCGGGCATCCACCCCGGCGACTCCATCGAGGCCGTGGATGACAAATCCACCGAAGGTCTTGACACAACTCAGGTGGCGGACCTCCTCAAGGGCCCGAAGGGCACAAAGGTGACCATCACAATACGCCGCGAGGGCCGCCCTGATCCGATGAATTTTACGGTAGTCAGGGATGAAATCCCCCGTTACAGCGTGAACGACGCCTTCTTCATCGACGATGCAATCGCCTACGTTGCCATTGAACAATTCAACGACAACACTTCGAGGGAGTTGGATGAGGCCCTGCGGACTCTCGGGAAACAGCGTCGAATCGAGGGGTTGGTGCTGGATCTTCGCGGTAACCCGGGTGGCTTGCTGAACGAGGGCGTTGCGGTCGCCAGCCGGTTCCTCGAAAAAGGTCAGGTGATTGTGAAGCATCGTGGCCGGACTTCCCCGGAAAAGCCATACATCGCCCGGAAGGGTAGCGACGGCAATGACTATCCGGTAGTGGTGCTCGTGGATCGCTATTCCGCTTCCGCCGCCGAGATCGTGGCAGGCGCATTGCAGGACCATGATCGGGCCTGGGTCCTCGGCGAGAACACCTTCGGCAAGGGGCTGGTCCAAACCGTCTATCCGCTTGCCGAGAATTCCGGCCTGGCGCTTACCACGGCCCGGTACTACACGCCGAGCGGGCGCCTCATCCAGCGAAGTTACAAAGGGAAGTCATTTTTCGACTACTACTATCGTGACCGGGTTGACACATCCCCGAGCACCGACGACGTGAAGATGACCGACAGCGGGCGTACCGTTTACGGCGGTGGCGGAATCACCCCCGACGAAAAGCTCGAGCCTCCGAAGGTAACCTCGCTACAGCGGAAATTGGCCCGCGCCTATGCGTTCTTCAACTTTACGGCCAAATACTTCGGTACGAACTCCACTGACCTTCCCCAGGGCTGGGAACCAACTCAAGAGGTGGAAAACGAGTTTCACCGCTATTGCCTCGACCAGGGCATTGAATTTACCGAAGCCGAGTGGGCGGAGAACCAGACCTGGATTCGCCAGCAGCTCAAACGCGAAATGTACATCACGGCGTTCAGCGTGGATGATTCACGAAAGATTACGATCGAAACCGATCCGGCGGTGCGAAAAGCGATCGAGGCGATGCCAAAAGCCGCCGCGTTGCTGGAGCGGGCCAAGCAGGTCTTCGCCCGGCGCAATCAGGGTATCGAGTAGCCGTATCGCCAGCGAATGACAGACAGACTGCCTCCCCCCCAGATCACCGTGCTCGACACGGGAGGGCAGTATTGTCATCTCATCGCGCGCCGCATTCGGGAACTCGGCGTGCTTTCCGAAGTCTGTCCCTCCGATACACCGGCATCCGAACTGAGATCCCGCCGGGGAATCATCATATCCGGGGGGCCGGCTAGTGTCTACGACGCGAACAGCCCGCCGGTGGACGCCGGCATCTTCTCGCTTGGCATTCCTATTCTCGGGATCTGTTACGGCCTGCACATGATGGCCTTCAGCCTCGGCGGAAAAGTCCGTCACGCCGAAAGTGGCGAGTTCGGCTTCGCCAAGCTTCACATCGCAAACCCTGGAATGCTGCTCAGCGGGCTCGGTTCACCGCAGCAAGTGTGGATGAGCCACCGGGACGCTGTCGAGGAACTTCCCCCGGGGTTCCAGTTGATGGGTACCACCGCCACGTGTCCGATCGCGGCCATCGGAGACCCGGAACGGCGTTTCTACGGTGTCCAGTTCCACCCCGAAGTGGTTCATACGACCCACGGGATGGAGATACTCTCGAATTTCCTCTTCCCGGTTTGCGGATGCGAAAAGGATTGGGACCCCAGCCACCAGGTTCCCGCCCTTGTCGAGGAGGTCCGGGCAACCGTCGGGAGCCGGAACGTACTTTTTTTCCTCAGCGGGGGGGTCGATTCGACCGTCGCCTACACCCTCTGCATTCGCGCCCTCGGACCGGAGAGGGTGCATGGCACATACGTCGACACCGGCCTCATGCGCGAGGGCGAAACCGAGTTCGTCGCCGGCATCTTCAACGCGCTCGGCTCTTCGAGTTTCGAGGTGGAGCACGCAGCCAACCGGTTCCTCGTGGCGCTGGCGGGCGTGGTGGACCCCGAGGAGAAGCGGCAGATTATCGGCGAGGAGTTCGTCGGCGTGCAGGAACGCATTCTGGAGCGCGGGCACTACCTGGACGGCCAGTGGATTCTCGGACAGGGGACGATTTACCCCGACACCATCGAATCCGGCGGGACCGTCCATGCAGACCTGATCAAGACGCATCACAATCGAGTCGCCGGCATTCAGCGGCTCATCGCCGCCAAGCGGATCGTCGAGCCGCTGACCTCGTTTTACAAGGACGAAGTCCGGGAGATCGGCCGGGCGCTCGGCCTGCCGGACGAACTTCTTGAACGTCACCCTTTCCCGGGCCCGGGTCTCGGCATTCGCTGCCTTTGCTCCGAAGCCGATTATCCAGTGGAGAAAGCGGATGCTGGATGGGTGCTGCCCGTTCACTCCGTAGGCGTGCAAGGCGATTCCCGCAGCTACCGTCCGGTGCTCGCCCTCGACCGCTTCCCCTCCGGTACGGAGAACCTCCACGAACTGGCCACGGACCTCATCAACCGCATCGCCAACATCAACCGTGTGGTGGCCCGCGTGAAGACGCATGTCCCGCTCGGCGAGTTGTCAGTGCACCGGAGCGAACTCTCCGCGTGCCGGCTGGCGCGGCTGCGGAAGGCCGATGCGATCGTGAGGCGAGTTTCCCGGGAATCCGGTTTTGACCACGAAATTTGGCAATTTCCGGTCGTTCTTTTACCTGTGGGAACACCGGACCGGCCAGATTCGGTGGTGCTCCGGCCCGTTCATTCGGTGGACGGCATGACCGCCCAATCCGTGCTCATGGACCGGCAACTCCTCGGGCGGCTCGCCGAAGAGATCCTCTCCGTCGAAGGGGTCTGCGGCATCTTCTACGACCTCACGCACAAACCTCCAGCCACCATCGAGTGGGAGTAGCCCTTGGAATTCAGATCCGGTGAAAGCTTTTCAGGATTTCGCGGGTGGAGTAGCGCAAGGCGATTGGCCGGCCGTGCGGGCAGCTCATCGGACAGTCGGTCTTTGCGAGTTCCTTCAGCAGCCACTCCATTTTTGCCTGATCCAGCCGCATGTTGACCTTGATCGCAGCGCGGCAGGCGATGGTGGCGGCCATGCCGCGGCGGAGGTCGTCGAGCGAGACCGA
Organism: uncultured Solibacteraceae bacterium; assembly: GCA_964468205.1. GTDB lineage: Bacteria > Acidobacteriota > Terriglobia > Bryobacterales > Bryobacteraceae > CAWELS01. The sequence goes on from CAYXVG010000012.1 coordinate 105,487, forward strand.
GCGCATCTCGCCTTCGCGGATCTCCAGGATCTCGAAGATCAGCTTTTCGACGTCGCCGGCGCCGACACCGGCAGGCGCCCCCTTAACGGCGATGGTGCGGTTGCCGAAGGGTTCGGTTTCGAAGCCCATACTGTTGAGGTCATCGGCGATTTGAGCGTACTCGATCTGCTGAGCCGGGGTCAGCTCCAGAACAATGGGCATCAGCAGATGCTGCATTTCTACCCGGCCGGCCGCCTGCTGCCGGAGCACTTGCTCGAAGAGGATGCGCTCGTGGGCGACGTGCTGGTCGATAATCCAGAGTCCGTCCCGGCCGGAGGCGATAATGAAACTGTCATGGATTTGGCCGAGCGGCCGGAGGTCGCCGACCGCGCTAAGCGACTGAGGCTGCGGCTCCGTTCCAACTTCCGGCAAAGGGCCGTGCGTGTCGGGAGCCTTCAGCCGAAGGACGGGTCCCGGAGGCTCCTCGGTAGGAATCGTCTCCCCTTGAAAATCAAGCCGAGGAGGGGGGCCGTGCTGGCGATGAAGGGTGAAATCGGGCAGTTCTTCGCCTGTGGCGGGCAGGGCTGATTCCAGTTCTCCGCCGGGCAGCACGCTGCGGGGAGGCTCCGATCCGGCAGTACGCGCCTTGAAGTCCTCGATTCTCTGGGTGAACTCCGAGTAAGGAAGGCGGGCTGCGGATTGTCCCTCCTCTCCCCCGGCAGGTGGAGGCGATATCGCTCCCAGAGGCACGCTCGAAGCCGGCCGGTGGGCGATCAACTGAGCGCGAATGGTGTCCCGGACGAAGTCGTGCACGAAGGAACCGTGACGGAAGCGGACCTCGGTCTTTGACGGGTGTACATTGACGTCGACCTCGGAATGGTCGCATTCAAGGAAGAGGAGCGCGAAGGGGAAGCAGGCCGCGGGCATCAGGTTGTGATAGGCCGAGGAGATCGCGTGCAGCACCAGCCGGTCGCGAATGAGGCGGCCGTTCACGAAGATGAAGATAGAGTTCCGGTTTGTCTTCTGAATTTGGGGCTGCGAAACGAAGCCCTGCAGGAAGAAGGTGCGGATTTCCGGAGAGGACCCGGGCTCCGCGCCATAGCCCGGCGGAAGGCTCAGTTCGGTCTTTCTCGGATCTAGCTCAACCAGTTCTTCAAGCGTTTGTCCCCCGAAGACTTGGAATACCCGCTCCCGCAGGGTCTCCACCGGGGTAACGTCCAGCAGCGATTTCGGCCCGTTGCGCAACTGGATGCTCTTGTCCGGATGCGCGAGGCTGTAGTGCGTGGCCAGCGAGGCGATATGCGCCAGCTCGGTCTGCTCGGTGCGGAGGAATTTCCTCCGGGCCGGCACGTTGAAAAACAGGTCGCGGACCGTGATGATAGTTCCTTGGGCCAGCGCCGCCTCATCGCATTTGAGCAGTTTCCCGCCGGCGATCTCGACGCGGGTGCCGGCGGCTTCTTCTTCCGCCTTCGTCTCGAGCAGCAGCCGGGAGACCGCGCCGATGGACGGGAGCGCTTCGCCCCTGAAGCCAAGCGTGGCGATCGATTCGAGGTCTTTGACGTCGGTCAACTTGCTGGTGGCGTGGCGTTCGAAGGCGAGCATCGCGTCGTCGCGAATCATCCCGCACCCGTCGTCGGTGACCCGGATCAGGCGGCGGCCACCTTTCTCCACTTCTATCCGCAGAGTCTGAGCCCCGGCGTCAAGCGAATTCTCTAGCAGCTCCTTGACCACTGACGCCGGACGTTCCACGACCTCGCCGGCGGCGATTTTATTGGCGACAGTATCGGAGAGGATTCGGATGCGGCCCACTAAGCACCCATTGTAGCCGCCGGGCCATCAATCCTGAATCACGACGCCGCGCTGGTCAAGAAGCTGACCCGTGACACGCAATAGGTTCGTCAGGTTGCGCTGGTACTGCGCCGCCTGCGTCACGAGTTCGGACTGGGCGGAGACAAGGGCGTTCTGCGCGTCGAGCACAAAGAAGATGGTGGTCACGCCGAGGTCGTACTTCTTCTCCTCGGCATCGAGGCGTTTCTGAGAGAAGTCGAGCGAGACCTGGGCCTGCTGCACGCGAGCCTTGCTGCTTTCGAACTGGCTGACGGCATTCAACACTTCCAGCCGAATGGCCTGCTGCGTGTTCTGGGCATCGAGCGTGTTCTGCTTCTTGCTCACGGCGGCATCGGCGAGGTTGGCGACCGCGGCGCGGTCGCGCAGCGGGAGGCGCAAGCTCAGTGTGAATCCGTAGGTCGGGAAGTCGAAACCGAAAACCTGGTTCAAAGCATCACCGATTCCTCCTTGCATCATTCCGAGAAGGACTCTTTGCGAGGCCGGCCCGGACCCCACGTTGGCGAACTCGGACACGTTGCCGCCGAGGCCGGCGGAGCTGTAGTTGAGACTCAAGGAGAGATCGGGCTTCAACGCATTGCGGGCGATTTCATAGCTGTAGTCGTCAATCTCGAGGCTTTGGAGAGCGCTGCGGAGATCGGGGCGCATGCGATACGCGACTTCTACCATTTGCTCTGAATCAACCGTTTCTTCCTCGGCCGGCGGGAGCACCTCTTCGGTGAGAACAATGGGCATGTCCCGGTAATCGGGATCGAGATCGGCGGAGATTTGCCGGCGCAGAGCATCGAGCGTCTGCTCTAGCCGGTAGCGAGCCTGGGTAACAAAGATCTCCGCGTTCGCCTTGTTCTGCTGCGGCTGATAGATATCGAGCGGAGAGATGGCTCCGAGTTCCAACTCACGCTCGGAGCGCTTCAGAAACGCCTCGTTCAGCCGTAGGTTTTCTTGGCTCACCCGGAGGTTCTCGCGTGCCTCAATTACCGCCCAGTAAGCATTCTCGGCTTGGGCAACAAGCCGCAGAAGCTGCGTTTCGAGGTTGAATCGCGACAGCTTGAAACGGCTCTGCGCCACGAAGTAGTTTAACTTGTTGACCCGCCTGCCGAAGTTGCGCAGGAGCGGTTGCGTCAGCGCAAAATCGAGACTCCCGTTGATGGACGGGTTGACGTTCGCGAATTCACTGTTCGTGGATCGCTTACTTCCACTGAAGCCCACGGAATACTGTGTACCAGTGGACAGCGTGTGACTGTAGTCCAACGAGTAGGGTTGCGTGAGCTGGTTGAGGGTCTCCGCGCCCTCGAGTTCCGACGCCGTCGGAGTCTGTGCACGCGTGGAGCGGAAGCTCGTGTTCACGGTCGGATCGAACCGGGCCAGGGATCGCGTGATCGCGTTTCGCGGCGTCTCAATGGTCAGTTTCTGAATCGCTATCTCCGTATTGTTGGCAAGTACGAGCTCGATGTAGGCCCGCAAGGACAACTCGAGATGGCTGCCAATCACAAAATCCGCGAGCCGGGACGGAGCCTTGACATCGATGACCGGAAAGGTGGGGTTGTAGTAGGTCTTGAAGTAGTCGCCAGTCCCAAAGAACGGCGCTTCGATGCGCCGGATGCCCTGGTCCGTCTCCTTAATCGCTACATTTGTTTGATATTCCTGCGAGGTCAATGGGCATACCGCAGTCAGCATGAGAAGAATGAGAACTTTTCGCATTTTCGTCCGCGTTACTCGTAACGTATTGCTTCAATGGGATCGAGCTTGGCCGCCTGAACCGCCGGATAGATACCGAACAGCAGTCCGATTCCAACGGACACGCCGAACGCCACGGCGATCGACGAGGTGGTAACCACTGTGGACCAGCCGGCGGCGGCCGCGATGATCCGCGAAAGGGTGAAGCCAAAAAGAATTCCTATCAGGCCCCCGAGGATTGAGATCAGAACCGCCTCGGTCAGGAACTGGCGAATGATGTCGGCCTGCCGGGCTCCGATTGCGCGGCGGATGCCGATCTCGCGCGTGCGCTCCAGCACCGTGGCGAGCATGATGTTCATGATGCCGATGCCGCCAACCAGCAGCGAGATGCCGGCAATGCAGATCATGACGATATTGAAGATGAACTGTGTGCGGCGCCGCTGTTCGAGGAGGCCCGCCGGAACTGTGATCTGAAAATCTCCAGCGTCCTTGTGGGTGGAAGCAAGAATGGCGCTGACGACGTTGGCGGTTTCGATGGAGTCCGTGCCTGGGGTGACGCGGATGTAGATGCCGTCGATCTCATCCTTGAGAAAGCTGTTCGAGTCCTCGAACCGCCTCATCACTGTGTTCAGAGGGGCGATGATGAGGTTGTTCGCGGAGGAGACCTCGAGGCTCTCCATTTCAGTGTCGGCGGTGGCTTGGGGCGCGAGCACTCCGATCACCTGCAGCCACACTTCGTTGACCTTGACATATTCGCCGACGGCGTCTTCAAAGCCGAGCAGGTTCACCTTTGCGCTTTCGCCGAGCACGCAAACCGGCGCCGAAGTACGGTCATCTTCCTCGTTGAAGAAGCGGCCTTCGATAACGCGAAGACTGTTAATGTCTATGAACTGCGGTTCCACTCCGATCAGCGTCGGCGTCTCCGATGCGGTTTTCGGCAGTACCCTGGATGGCTTGAACCGCTTTCTCGGCGTTGCAGCCTCAATGCCGGTCACGTTCTCGGATATGGCCCGGAAGTCCCGGAACGTCAGTCCCGGCGAGATGGCCCGGCGGGCCTGCAACTCGTTCCGGTCCACCGCCTCACGGGCCTCGATGATGATATTGTTCACTCCGAGCAGATCGATGTAGCTCATCATCTCCTGCTGGGCGCCAGCGGTGATGGAGAGCATCGCCACCACGGCGCCTACACCGAAGATCATGCCGAGCATTGTCAGCAAGGTCCGCAGCTTGTGAGCCAGCAGGCTCGCCAAGCCCATCGTGATTTCTTCGAGATATCCGGTATATGCTGGCATGCCTATCGACCTCTTCCCCCTCCACCGAATCCGCCCATCGGCGCCCCTCCACCGCCGCCAGAAGGGGCCTCCGGTTGCGCCGTTTCTCTTCTCTCTCCGGGCTTTGCGTTCGGATCCGCGAGGGCGACCAGTTCGCCGGGTTCGAGCCCTTCCTTGATAACCATCGTTGATTCGCTGCGCTTGAGGGGTTGAATCACACGCTCTTCAAAGCGATTGCCGGTTTGCACGAAAACGACGGGTTTTCCGTCCTTTTCGAAGACGGCGTGTACCGGGATGTGGATGGCATCCGGGATCTGTTCGACGATGATCTCCAGGTCGGCGAGGAGACCGGGCCGTAGGAGGACATCCAACTGGCTGTCCTCCTCGGGAGGAGGTGGCAACTCAGCGGCCGCGATCTGCGCCTCGGTGAACTGGGAACTGCCGCCGGGACGCTGCCTTCTACCCTGTTCCGCACCTGCTGGGGGACCGGAGGGGGCATCACCAGAGCCGGGAGCCAGGCTCTGGCCCTGTCCGGCCGTAGCCCGCTGGCCTCCGTCCCCGGCATCTTGCCTGCCGGGACGCTGGGCCCCGAAGGCCTTTTGCAGGACAGGCCGGAGTTTTTGGAAGATCTCACGCTTCTTCTCGTCTGAAAGGTCTTCCCATTTTTCATCGCCGAGTTCCTTGTCCAGAATCTCCTGCGCTTTCTTCTTCTCCTCGTCTGGCAGGCGGCCGATAATCCGTGCGGGATCAATGCCGCCACGGCCGCCGGGACGCCGCTGGCCGGCGGCAGCCCCGCCCGGCATTTGTCGACCTGGCATGCCGCCACCGGCCATGCCTGGGACCGGCATGCCTCCACTGGCGGCGTCACCACCCGGCGCGCCTCCCCCCATGCCGCCCGGCGTTCTGACTCGTCCTCCTGCCCTCGCTCCTCCGCCCAGCATCGCCATCATCTCCATCATCGAGCCCCCGCCAGAGGCGGCCGGGGCGCGTCTTCGGTTCTCTTCGGCGGTCTTCAGGATGCGCTCAATCTGCTCGTTGCTCGCACCGAGCGCGCCGAGCAGTTCCCGCATGTCGATGTCGAAGGTGACGTCGAACTTCTTCGCGGGGTCGTTCGAGTAGACGTCGGCGCTCGCCGTTCCGCTGAGGCTCTTGATTTTGCCTTTGAGAGCCTTCTCAGGCAAGGCGTCGAGGCGGATCACAACCTCCTGACCTTCGGTGAGGTTGGCTCGATCCAATTCCCCAACCCTGGCCACGACCTCGAGTTCGGAGAGGTCAAGGATATCGGCCACCGGCATGCCCGGCCGGAGTTCGTCACCCTCGCGGATGTCCGGCATCTGCATACCGGAGAAAAAGAAGAATGACCGGGCCTGGCGGATCGAAACCAGGCCACTCATTGGAGCCAGCACCTTCGTTTGCTTCAGCCGTTGTTCCTCCCGCTGCAACTCCAGAACCCCCTCGCGCCGGTTCTCCCTGAGCACATTCAATTCTGCCTCGGCCTGGGCGCGCCGGGAAACGATGTCGCTCTTCAACTTCTCGAGGCGGCGCTTCGCTTCGTCCAGGTTGAGCGTGTTCTTCTTGGCGTCGATCGCTGACAGAAGTTCGTTGCGCTGGACTTCCAACTCCGCGCGGCGGACTGTGTAGTTCGCCTGCAACAGTTCCACCTGATCCTGGTTGCTCCGGATCGCGAGATCGGCCTCCGCTTTCTTTATCTGCTCGTCGATCTGATCCAGCTCGAGCTGTTTCTCCTCGAGCCGGGCCAACACCTCGGCTTCGTCGAACTCGACAACCAGGTCTCCCTCGCGGGCGAACGCCCCGAGAGGAGCCAGACGGGTAACCTGTACTGTACCGAACAAGTTGGGTGCAGTGAGAGTCATCTGGCGCACTGCCTGCAGCTCGCCGCGGGCGTAGGCTCGAACTTCGACGTCGCCGCGGCGAACCGGGGTGGTCGCCACCTCGCGCTGCCGCTGCGGCAATTGTGTTACCAAGCGGTAGCCGGCCCAACCAAGGGCCGCAACCACCACGATCGCGAAGACTCGAACTAGTAGCTTCTTCATTGCAGAATCACTCCCGGAAATGGTATCCCGCCTTACAGCTTCTTGGCTCGTTTGGCCGCTTCTTCGGGATTCTCCAGTGCGACGACCTCGCCCTCTTCGAGACCGCTCAGCACGACAAGATCAGAGTCATTCCGGTTACCGACCTCGATGTGCCGGATTTCAAACTCCTGGTCTCTCTGGACCCATACGGCGGGTTCGCCCTCGTGAATGAAGCTGGCGCGCTCTGGGATGAGAATCACGCCGGGCATCGATTCGATGATCACCTCGGCTGACGCGCTCATTCCTGGGCGGAGTCGATCGTCGAGACTATTAAGCGTGGCCCGCGCCGGGAATAGCTTGTTAGAGGCGCCCGTGCTGCCGAACTTCTGTTCGGCGATGGGGCTTATCCAGTTCAGCTTCGCCTCGAACTCCCGATCGGGAATCGCGTCGATGCGGACGCGCACGGTTTGGTCGAGTTGCATCTTTCCACGCTCTACCTCTTCGAGATTCATTTCGACGCGCATCTCGGAGAGGTCGGGGATCTCGGCGATCGCAGCTCCCGTCCAGGCGGGATCTCCTTCTTTAAACGGCGGCGGCTTGGATCCGAAGGACCCAGAAGCACGGAAGTTCGGAAGCAGGTGGACGACGCCGGAGATCGGCGCATAGATGACCATTTTGGAAAGATAGCCCTTCACCCGGCTGAGATCGCGTAGCGTCTTGTCTTTCCTCTGCTGGAGCCGCTCCAAATCCGCCTCTTGCGCAACGGTGTGCGAGTCGGCGACGGTCTTCACCAGCTTGAGTTCCCCTTCGGAGATTCCTACGTCAATCCGATATTTCGCCCCTTCGATCTCGGAGATGACCTCGGCTTTGCTCGCCTCGAGCTTGGAGCGCTCCAGATTGTACTCCGAAGTCATGAGGTTCATCTCGTCCTGCTCGTCGGTGATCTTGTGAGAAGCTCGCATCTGGACAATCTCGCTCTCCACAGTGCGAACCTCGGTGTCCTGTTCGAGCAGGGTCTGCTCGTTTTGCGCCGTGTCAAATGCAACCACCACGTCGCCTTTGTTGACGCGGGTTCCGGATGGTACGAGAGTAGTGATCTGCAAATCCGGAACCTGGGGAGCGGCGAGCACGACAGAGTTGGTACTCCGAATTTCGCCCCGGGTCTTCACGCTGATGACGAACTCACCCCGGCGCACCCGGGATACGGGTACCTCGACCGTGGTGGAACCGGTGTGTTGATAGGCATACCAAGCGCCTCCACCGACCACGGCGAGTATCACGGCCCAGATGAGGATCTTCTTCTTCGTCGAGGCGACGACTTGCCCGATGCGCTTTCTCGGTTTAATATCCTTAGACGGCATTCCTTCCTCGCATTAGTCCATCTGCTCTTGCTCAGGGGCCTCCAACGCCACCTCATCGCCAGGCTCCAGTCCCGAACGAATCGCGACGTCCACGTGGTTGCTAAGGCCGAGTTCCACGTCCCGACGCTCCCAGCCGGCTCCGTTTCTAACGTAGACATAAGCGCCGCCGGTTTCGCTGTCCTCAAAAATGGCCCCGCGGGGAACCTTGGTAATCTCCTCGTCAGCTCCGAGAATCACGTCCGCACTCACGCTCAGGTCAGGAATTACGCGGTCTTCCGTACGTTCCAGTTTCAAGACAACCGGGATCTCGGTAATAAACTCCTTGCGGTATTGCCTCGCCTTGGCGACCGTACCGATCGAGTAAACATGGGCGGGTAGTTCCAGGTCCGGGAAGGCGTCGAAGCGGACGCGGGCCTTCTGCCCAATGCGGAGCTTTTCGGTGTCAACTTGGTTCACCGTGGCTTCGATCAACATCGAGCTCGTATCCACGACCCGCAGAAACGGCATCCCGGACCAGAGCTCATCGCCTTCTTTGACCTGGGCCATCTCGCCGTTACGGAAGACGTTCAGCCGGACGACCATTCCGTCAAGCGGCGCCTTCACGGTCAACCTCTCCAGCCCCGTTTTGGTCCGGGCTAACTCCAACTTGGCTTCCTCGACCTCAAGGGATTCTTCCCGGAGCTTGGCCCGTTCGGAGATTCGCTGGTACTCCACTTCATTAAGTAGCTGCTCGTATTCGGCCTTCGCCTCGTCCAAGGCGAGCCTTGTACGTTCGGCCTGTATTGCGGAGAGGACGGGGATGGTCTTCACATCTAATTCGGATCTCTCCACGCTCTGTTCGGCCGACTTCACCTTCTGGTCGTGTGTCTCTCGTTCAACTTCAACATCAGCCACGTGTTTCCGGAGATTCGCTACGTGCTGGACGACGGCTGCTTCGTAATCCTCCAAGCGGTTCTCCATGTACTGAGGATCGAACGCGGCGATCACCTCACCTTCCCGGACTTTCGCCCCAGCCGGCGCCAGCATCTGCAGTTGGAGGTGGAAATCTCCGCGCCTGCGCCCGCCCCCGCCGCCCGGCGAGAAGGGCCGCGTCGTTCCGATTCCGCTGGAACCCATGGTACCGGCGCCGCCTCCAGTCGCGGCAATGATGTTGCTTCCGCCACCTCCGCCACTTCCGGTACGGCTGGTGGCTGCGCGCAGCGCGGAAGATGAGGGTCCGCCTCCGCCGCCACTGGTGCCGCCGCCGCGGCTGGCAGCGCCGCTGGAGCTGGCCACGGTGCCGGTTTGGCTGAGTGAGGATATCGAGGCTGAAGACGACACCGACGAGGTCGAGCGTACGGAGATGTTACTTCTAACCCCGATCGAGCCTCCCGCGCTGGAGCCTCGCCGGCTGCGGCTCCCTCGGATTCTGGGTGTGGAAATGCTGGCATATTTTTCGGCCGTGGTCGTGCCGGTGAGCCGGAGTGTCTTCTGAATCGTTCCCTTTTCCACCGGCGCCGCGGGCATCACCACGGACAATCCGCCGCCCGCGCCGCCATCGAATCCGGGGCGGAGCTGCAACCACCACAGCAGGCCGGCTCCGACGGCGAGCGCTAATGCGGTCAACAGCAACCACTTACGCCCGCGGCGGGGACGCGGCCGCGACGGGACGATGGATGGTCTTCGTTCCGGTTTCGGGACACTTGGTTCCGGCTGGCTTGGCTGTGGAAGAGGCATAGTTACTCCTGGCCGGCCTTCTCAGTTGGAATGCGGGCCTCCTAAGCTCTAGTTGTAACTGACGATGTTTCGCTCCATGAGGTTATCCTCAGGGCCGAGAATTCACCGCTGGAAGATGAGCTTGGCCGGCGTTGACGGGCATATCAAATCGTGCCGGATAGAAGAAAGTACCAACAAGACCCGGGAATCTTCACACCGGTGCGCCCAGACCCGATCGCCACACACAAATCGGTTACACTAGCGTCAAGTGTACCCCACATGGATGTTATTTATGTAGAATGATAAGTATCTTTCTATTAATTAGTTTACAGAGATGTTTTTCTGGAGTTTTGCAGAACTGGTAGCCACTATCCGTTTGTGACAAACAGGCAGTTCACTCGCCGGCAACTACCTCGCCGGCCTACCGCTCTATTATCCATAGAGTGGAAAGGCGGAATGGAGCCCGATTTCCGCAAGTCCTTGATTCTATTGACAATAATATCTATACAGAGAAGCGTGACCCCGATTCTCCGGATCTACGCTGGTAGCTTCCGGGGACCAGGCATTCGCCCGGCGATCTAGGTGCTCATCGAGGAAAGGAATTCGCCGTTCGATTTCGTCTTGTTCAGCTTGTCGAGCAGCAGTTCGATCGACTCGACGGCCGAGAGGGGGCTAAGAACTTTGCGCAGCACCCAAACGCGGTTCAACTCGTCAGGCGGGAGGAGCAACTCGTCTTTGCGCGTGCCGCTCTTGTGAATATCGATGGCGGGAAAAACCCGTTTGTCCACCAACTTCCGGTCGAGGTGAATCTCCATATTCCCGGTACCCTTGAACTCTTCGAAGATCACGTCGTCCATGCGGCTCCCGGTATCGATCAACGCCGTGGCAACGATGGTCAGCGATCCGCCCTCCTCGATGTTGCGCGCGGCTCCGAAGAAGCGCTTCGGACGCTGAAGAGCGTTAGAATCCACGCCGCCGGAGAGTACCTTCCCCGAGGGGGGGACCACGGTATTGTATGCCCGGGCGAGACGGGTGATAGAGTCTAGCAGAATCACCACATCGCGCTTGTGCTCCACGAGACGCTTGGCCTTCTCGATGACCATTTCCGCCACTTGCACGTGGCGCGAGGCCGGTTCGTCGAACGTGGAACTGATGACTTCTCCTTTCACCGAACGCTGCATGTCGGTGACTTCTTCCGGACGTTCGTCAATGAGCAGTACGATGAGATTGATTTCCGGGTGATTCGTAGTGATGGAGTTGGCGATTGACTGCAATAGCATGGTCTTGCCGGTGCGGGGCGGTGATACGATGAGGCCGCGCTGCCCTTTGCCGATCGGGGTGAGCATGTCCATCACTCGCCCGGAGTAATTTTCCTTGACGGTTTCCAGTTGCACGCGCTCCATTGGATAGAGCGGAGTCAGGTTGTCAAAGAAGATTTTGTTCCGGGCTTCCTCCGGTGGTTCGAAATTAATCGCGTCCACCTTGATTAAGGCGAAGTACCGTTCGCCTTCTTTCGGTGGGCGGATCTGTCCGGAAACGGTATCGCCGGTTCGGAGGTCGAAGCGGCGAATCTGCGACGGGGAGACGTATACATCGTCGGGACCGGGCAGGTAGTTGTATTCCGGCGCCCGCAGGAAGCCGAAGCCATCGGGCAGGCATTCGAGCACACCCTCGGAGAAGATGAGACCGCTCTTTTCAGCCTGTGTCTGCAGGATCTTGAAGATCAACTCTTGTTTCCGGAGACCGGCCGTCCCCATGACGCTCAGTTCCTTGGCGATGCTGTTGAGCTTCTGGATGCTCATATCCTTCAACTCAACGAGGTCTAGCGTGGAACCGTTGCGGTTACCCCGCTTTCGCCGGGGCGTCCGTCCGGCCTGAACTTGCTCCCGGTCGCTGGCGGGCTTATTCTCTTTTCTTGGCTGCCCGTCTTTTTGGCTGCGGCCCTCCTTGGCATTCCTGAAATCCTTGGAGGGCGTTTCGGTTTCCGGCGGTTTTTCGCCGGACGATTCTTTCGCGTCCGTTGTGTCGCCGGTATTCTTGGCGGCCTTCGGCTCTTCCTTTGAGCTTTCCGTTTCCTTTTCGCCGGCCGGTTTCGCCTCGGAGGCCTTCACGTTGTCAATTGCGTCTTCTTCGACGCCTTGTTCCGGGTTTTGCGTATCGCTTGCCAAATCTCACTTGCTCCTTGGCCGGTAACGGCCGAGAACAACACTGGTTCGCCATTCGGAAGATGCCTCCGGATGGCGGCCAAGCTCTGCTGTCTCTCTCTTTGATTCTTTAATTTGTCAAACTTGGTGGCGATCACCAGAAATCGCCGTCCGTGAAACTCCAGCCATTCCTTGAGTTCCAGGTCCTTATCCATCCAGCCCCGCCGGGAGTCCAACAATAGGAAGCACAGTACCAGGGTCTGGCGATTGATGAGGTAAGCCTCGATCAGTTCTTTCCACTGGTCCTTCCGCCCCCGCGGGACTTTAGCGTAACCGTATCCGGGAAGATCCACGAACTGTAGCGCCCCGTCCACCCGAAAAAAGTTAATTACCTGAGTGCAACCGGGCTTGGAGCTGGTTCGCGCGAGGTCTCTTTCCCGAAGCAGGCAATTCAACAGGCTGGATTTGCCCACGTTGCTCCTGCCGAGGAAAGCGAATTCCGGAAGGTCCTCCGGCGGAAACTGCCCGGGAAGAGCTGCACTTATTATAAACTCGGCGCGCATGCTCCGTAGCCGGCCTCGTCCTGGCCACTCGCCTTTCTAATGAGTTAATTCGTCCTCACTGTTACGCGACGCCATCTCCGCCGGAGACATCGCCGGCAGCGGTTTCACATCAATCTCTTTTTCGAGAGCGATCTTGAGCACCTCGTCCATGGATTCCACGAAGTGTAGTTTCATTTCGTTACGAATGTTTTCCGGAGCGTCCGGGAGGTCTTTTTCGTTATCCAGTGGGAGAATGACTTCCCGGATACCGTTGCGATGGGCGGCCAGCAGCTTCTCTTTCAAGCCGCCGATTGGCAGCACCTTACCGCGGAGAGTGATCTCGCCGGTCATCGCGACGTCGCCGCGTGCCGGAATCTGGGTCAAGCCGCTTACCAATGCGGTAGCAATGGTGATTCCAGCCGAAGGCCCGTCCTTGGGAATAGCGCCTTCGGGTACGTGAACATGAATATCCAACTGCCGGTAGAAGTCCCGCGGCAGGCCCAGCGTATGGGCCCGGGAGCGAACATAGCTCATCGCGGCTTGCGCCGACTCCTGCATCACGTCGCCGAGTTTTCCAGTAGCGAGCAGTTTCCCACGGCCTTCCATGATGGTTGTCTCGGTGGTGAGTATCTGTCCGCCTACTTCCGTCCAGGCCAGGCCGGTGACCGCGCCCACCTCGTTCTTCTTTTCCGCTTCAAGGTCGCGGTACTTTAATGGTCCGAGCAAACTGCCGGCCTTCTTGGGGTCGATGACTGCCTTCGGCGCTTTCTTCTTCCCCTTGCCACTCCTGGCTTCCACGACTTTGCGTACAACCTTGCGGCATACGTTTCCGATTTCGCGTTCCAGGTTGCGGACGCCCGCTTCCCGCGTGTAATTCCGGATCAGGGTTTGCAGGCCTTCGTCCTGGAAGCTGATCTCCTTGGCGCTCAGCCCGGTTTCCTTCATCTGCTTCGGAACCAGGAACCTCTTGGCGATCTCCATCTTCTCGAGTTCGGTGTAGCCGGAGAGGCGGATCACTTCCATGCGGTCCTGCAGAGCGGGTGGAATGGTGTGCATCACGTTTGCCGTGGCAATGAAGAACACCTGACTGAGATCATACTCGACATCAAGGTAATGATCAGAGAACATGAAGTTCTGCTCTGGATCGAGCACCTCGAGCAGAGCGGCGGAAGGATCGCCGCGGAAGTCCGTCGACATCTTGTCGACCTCGTCGAGCATGAAGACCGGGTTCCGCGTGCCGGCCTTCTTCATCATCTGGATAATCTGCCCCGGCAGCGCTCCGATATATGTCCTGCGGTGTCCGCGCACCTCGGCCTCATCCCGAACGCCGCCGAGCGAGAGCCGTACGAACTTCCTGCCGGTAGCTCTGGCGATGGACATTCCGAGTGAGGTCTTCCCCACGCCCGGAGGCCCCACAAAGCACAGGATGGAACCACGGGGGTTCTTGACCAGCCGTCGCACGGCGAGAAACTCGAGGATGCGTTCCTTGATTTTCTCGAGACCGTAGTGATCGTTTTCCAGGATATTCTGGGCGTACTTTAGATCGCGGATCTCGCGGCTCCGCTTCTTCCACGGCACCGCCAGCAGCCAATCCAGGTAGTTGCGGGAAACGGTGGATTCAGCAGACATCGGCGGCATGTTCTCGAGGCGCTTCAGCTCGGCCATTGCCTTTTCCTGAGCGTCCTTGGTCATGCCGGCTTGTCCGATCTTCTTCTTCAGCTCGTCGATCTCGCTCTTTTCGCCACGGCCGAGTTCCTTCTGTATCGCTTTGATCTTTTCGTTGAGGTAGTACTCCTTTTGCGCCTTTTCCATTTGGCGCTTCACACGGCCTTGTATCGTGCGATCGACGTTGAGCTTCTCGATTTCGATATCGAGCATCTCCGCCACCCGGGTCAACCGGTCAACGGGATCAAAAATCTCCAACAGCTCCTGCTTTTCTTCGATGGTGAGTTGCAGGTTAGCCCCGACCGTATCGGCCAGTTTCCCGGGTTCATCCACCCGGATTGCCGCGATCATCGTTTCGTAGTTGAGGTTCTGGCTCAGCTTGACATATTGCTCGAAAAGGCTGGTGACGCGGCCGACCAGAGCTTCGAGTTGCGGGCCCGCCTCAACGTTAAAGCGGTACTCCTTGACCGTCGCCTGGAAGAATCCTTCTTCTTCGCTTACCGAGACGACCTTGCCCCGCTCGACCCCCTCGACAAGAACCTTGATATTGCCGTCGGGCAGCTTCAGGCTCTGCACGATGTTCGCCACGGTGCCAATGTTGTAGATTTCGCCGGGCCGAGGCTCGTCAATCGATGCATCGTGCTGAGTGGCGAGGAATATTTTCTTATCCTGCGACAGCGCCTGTTCCAGGGCGCGGACACTGGATTCGCGGCCGACAACGAACGGGGTCATCATGTGGGGGAAAATCACCACATCCCGAATTGGCATCATCGGCAATCGCCGTGTCTCCGGTTTTTCCTTAGAAGTTAACATGCTGTGTCTTGGAGTATCTTTTTGGGTGGTGCGCCTCCCGGCGTCTTCTACCGCCTCAGGCGGTGCGGCTACCCTCTCTCACGCCGGACTATCAGCTCAAATCACCGCCCGCGAGCGGCTATATCATCCCAGCCTGATAAGAAGACGCCGCCTAGTATTACTCACGACGGCTAGTTATCAGCCGGCCTTCTCGAGCGGCGCGACGGTAACCTTGCGGGTGATGACCATCTCCTTCGTTACCAGGAACTCTCGGACCTTCTTGTAGGAGGGGAGATAGTACATCAGATCCAGCATGAGATCCTCAAGGATCGTCCGCAAGCCTCGCGCTCCTACTTTTCGCTCCATTGCGAGCGCGGCTACGGCCTCAAGAGCCTCATCGCTAAAACTCAGTTTAACATTTTCGAACTCGAAGAGACGCTGATATTGTTTCACAATCGCATTCTTCGGCTTCGTTAGTATCTGCACCAGGGCTTCCTGGCTCAAGTCGCTCAGAACCGCAACAACCGGCAGGCGGCCGATGAATTCCGGGATGAAACCGGATTTGATCAAGTCCACCGGCTGCACCTTTTCGAGAATATTAAGATCGCGGCGGCCGCTTGCACGGCGGGCGCCGTCGCGCTGCTGGGTTTCGCTGGCAAATCCCATCGCCGAGCGTCCCACCCGGTGAGAAATCGTCTTCTCCAACCCCACGAACGCGCCCCCGCAGATGAAGAGTATATTCGACGTATCCACCGGAGTAAACTCCTGGTGCGGGTGCTTGCGGCCGCCTTGAGGAGGAACGTTTGCCACCGTGCCCTCGAGAATCTTCAGCAGCGCCTGCTGAACGCCTTCGCCGGAGACGTCGCGGGTTATGGACGGATTCTCGTCCTTCCGGCCGATCTTGTCGATTTCGTCAATGTAGATAATCCCTTGCTGGCAGCGCTGGACGTCCCAGTCGGCATTCTGCAACAGACGGAGCACAATATTCTCGACGTCTTCGCCGACGTAGCCCGCTTCGGTGAGCGTGGTGGCGTCCACAATCGCAAATGGAACGTCAAGAAACCGCGCGAGAGTCTGTGCCAGCAGAGTCTTCCCCGTACCGGTGGGCCCGATGAGCATGATGTTGCTCTTCCCCAGCTCGACGTCGGAAGACCGCTGCTTGTTCATCTGAATGCGCTTGTAGTGGTTGTAGACTGCGACAGCCAGTTTTTTCTTGACCGGATCCTGGCCCACTACGTACTCATCCAAATAATCCTTGATCTCGAGTGGTTTTGGCAGCTTTGCCGGCGCGCCTTGGGGATGGTCACGCTGGTCATCCTCGAGAATCGAGTTGCATACGGCGATACACTCATCGCAGATATACACTCGCGGATAATCGCTCGGGGAGGAAATGAGTTTTCCGACTACGTCCTGGCTCTTGTGGCAAAAAGAACAGCGCGGTGCGTCGTCCGTTCCTGATCTTCTCACGTGCTAACCCCCGGGAGAATGGCTTCGATGAGCATGAATAGGAGACGAATCGAAACCCGTCATTTCTATTATCGCCCGAATCTGCCCGTTCGGGCAATCCCCGCGGGAGAATGGGGCACTAGTTGGTGTGCAAAGCCGCTTTCAGGATTCGGTTTCCCGCGGCCTGGGATCATTCCTAACCCGGCGCCTGGCGCGGCTTAAACGACCGTCTCAGTGCTTCACACTGCTTTCCAGCAGTAGGCCGTAACTAGCGTATTTCGTTGTGGATAGGAAAAAAGCAGGGGTGGTGAAAGCGCTTTGAGGCGGAGCGATCGCCACCCGCCTACCGGGCCACGTGGCGCTTAAATGCGTCCGTGAGGTACTGATTGTAATCGTACGGAGCCTCGGCGGACCATGGGGCGTTTTGTTCCGGCAGATACTTCCTCAAGCGCTCCTTCACGGATGCAAACTCGGGCAGTTCCGCAAGATTTCGCCACTCGTTGCCATCGTTCCGATGGTCGTAGAGTTCCTCGGAGCCATCCTCGTAACGGACATACCGGAAGCGCTCCGTCCGCACGGCGTGGTTGTTCCGGCCGTACGTAGTCAGGGCAGCGTGCCGCCATTCAGCTCGAGGATTCTCGACCAGGGTACGCAGGCTGTGACCCTCATTCGCCGCGTTGGGCGGAAGCCCGCACAGATCAAGAAGAGTGGGATACAGATCGATCATGCCGGCGGGCTTGGTGCATACCTGGGACGCCGGGAGCCCGGGGCCGGCCACGATCAATGGCGCACACGTCGCCTCCTCCCACAGCGAATGCTTCGCGAAACGGTTCTTCTCGCCGATGTGGTAGCCGTGATCGCCCCAGAGGACGACAATCGTATTGTCCGCGTATGAGCTTTTCGCGAGAGCGTCGAGTACTTCACCCACATAGTGGTCCACGAAAGAGACGCAGGCAAGGTAGGCCTGCACGATGTACTTCCACTCGCCGTTCTTCTTTGCCCATTCGGTGGTAGGCATCATCGGCAGTTCGGCGAGGCGAACTCCGAGATCGGGGATATCGCCATAGTCGCCCGGCAGATATGGCGGCATGGCGAGTTCGCCGGCCGGGTAGAGATCGAACCACTTCTTCGGAACGTGCCAGGGCACGTGAGGCCGCAGAAAGCCGGCCGCAAGGAAGAATGGCTTTTGGTGCTCGCGAAGGAGACGCTCCTTGACCCACTGCGCCGTGCCGTAATCCGGCATCTCCTGGTCGGTCTCGGGATACGGTCCCCAGTCCGTGCTTGTCTTCGCGGCATTCCACTTCAGGCGCTTCGGAGGAGTAGGGCCAAAGCCGCGCACGCGCCCCCCGGACTCGTCCACGCTTCCGGCCGGAACATGCTGGTGAAAGAGCTTGCCGACCGCCATTGTGTGATAGCCGTGATCCCGGAAGTACTCGAACAGGAACGGGGTTTCACGGACCGCTTCGCTCGCCTGCCGCAACTTGCCGTCATTGATCTGCCCGTAGATCCCGGTAGTGGAGGGCAGCAATCCGGTCATGATACTGGCGCGCGAAGGCCCGCAGATGGGAGCCTGGCAATGCGCGTTCGTGAACAGAGTGCCGCGGGAGGCGAGCCGGTCGATGTTCGGTGTCTTGACGTCAGGGTGGCCGCCCATGCATCCCAGCCAGTCGTTCAAATCGTCGATGGCCAGGAACAGCACATTCGGATGCTTGTCATCCGCCGCCAGCGCCGGCAATGCCCCGAGGGCCTGGAGGGTTGTTAAGAACTGTCTGCGATCCATCACGCAGCCGAGTATATCGAATGCGCTACGCTGATTCCTTATTAGCCTGTCCACCCGGCCGGCTACCGCGGTAAGAATCCGATGAACGAACTGGTACCGACGCTCAACGATTTCCTGTACGTAAGGGTGCTGATCCCGCTGCTGCTTGGCGCCGGCGTTTGCTTTACCATTGGCCTGCGATTCATCCAGTTCCGGCATTTCACCTATATGTTTCAGGTGCTCGCCGGCAGCCGCAATGCGGGCTCCGGACACATTTCGTCGTTCCAGGCGCTGGCCACCAGCCTCGCCGCCCGGGTTGGCACGGGGAATCTGGCTGGCGTGGCGATAGCCCTCATGATGGGGGGGCCGGGCGCTATCTTCTGGATGTGGGCGGTGGCGTTCCTCGGCATGTCCACGAGCTTTGTCGAGTCCACCCTGGCACAAGTATATAAGGTCCGCGGTCCTGACGGCGGTTTCCGTGGCGGACCGGCTTACTACATGGAACGAGGATTGAAGCAGAGGTGGATGGGCGTGTTTTTCTCGCTCTCCCTGATCGTCACATTCGGACTAGTATTCATCGCGGTGCAGGCAAACACCATTTCGTTCGCTTTCCGGGAGTCTTTCGCTCTCAACCAGACCGTTTGCGGCGGCGCTCTGGCCGTTCTCACGGCCGCTGTGATCTTCGGGGGGATCCGCGGAGTGGCGCGTTTCGCCGAGGTTGTGGTACCAGTGATGGCGCTGTTCTACCTGATTCTGGCGTTCTACGTGGTGTTGCAGAACCTGGCCGGGGTGCCAGGGGTGATTGCGCTGATCGTCAAGAGCGCACTCGGCTTCGAGCAGGCGGCGGCCGGAGCCGTGGCGTTCGCCCTCCGGGAGGCGCTTGTTAACGGGGTCCGGAGGGGATTGTTCTCGAACGAAGCGGGCATGGGTAGCGCCCCGAACGCGGCCGCGACGGCCGACCCCCAGCCTCCGCATCCGGCATCGCAGGGCTATGTGCAAATGTTGGGAGTGTTTATCGACACGATCGTGATCTGCACGTGCACGGCTTCGATTATCCTGTTGTCCGGCGTATATGATCCGGCATCCGGGGTGACGGGGATTCAACTTACCCAACAGGCACTTTCAACCCAAGTCGGCTCATGGGGGAGCGTTTTCGTGGCTGTCGCTTTGTTCCTGTTCGCCTTTACGTCGATTGTCGCGAACTATTCCTACGCCGAGACAAACCTCTTGTTTCTCCGCCAGAGCTGGCGACTGGTGTATGGTTTCCGGGTAGCGGCGCTCGGGATGGTAATGTTCGGCGCCCTGGCGGACCTGCCCACGGTTTGGGCCATGGCGGATGTTTCGATGGGACTGATGGCGATACTTAACCTTATCGCGGTGGCGCTGCTGATTAAGGTTGCGTTAGCGGTGGCGGCAGACTTCACCCGTCAACTGCAATCCGGGGCGCGACCGTCCTTCGATCCGGCGCGGATCCCGGGGCTCGAGGGGAAGTTGGAACCTGGGGTATGGGACCGGGTCCCGGAGAGGAGCACCAAGTAAAGCGCCCCCGGCCGGGCCGGAGGCGCAACGTGCAACTCGGCTACGGGCGGCGGACCGGAGCGCCGCCCATACTCAAGACCAGCGTCTCATCGGCGTTCACCGTGATTTCCCGGGTCATTACCTCGCCGCCGTCCACCGGTACTATCTTCATATCGTAGTCGCCGGGGGGGAGTAAGAGAGAGCGGTAGCTCGCGCTAATCGCCGAGGCGTTCGCGTAGTACTTGCCGTTGAGGTAGATTGCGGCGTTTCCGTAGCCTTCGGTGATCAGTTCGCCGTACGGCCCCTCGTAATCAAGGGGGAGCGGCGTGAGGCTATGCCGGATAACGGCCCACTTGTCCGGCTTGATGGTGACATTCGCAATCAAGGTCTTGTAGCGCGGATCCTTGATCTCGACTTGGTACTCTCCGGGCTCCAGCTTGATCGGCCGGTCGCGGAAGCCAAACATGTAGGCGGCGCCGTAGTATTCCCCCTCGACGAAGACTCCAGCCGCCGCTGGATCAATTCGGGTTCGGAGATAGCCGATTTCACCATCCGCCGCCCGCGGTAACGCCAGCGGTAACGCCAGCAGCAGAAAGCCGAGAAGCGTGGCAAGAATCGATATTCGTTTCATGCGTCGTTTCCCTCCCGCCGGGCTGCCTACGCCCGGCTGATTAATTTCGTTCATTGAGGAGACACGGGCAGAGCGATTCCGCAACAGTTTTGTGAAGTTTTGCTGAGAGGGAGGCGTGGAGAGCCCGATTGAGTTGGTGCCGGGAGCGGGGGTCGAACCCGCACGCCCAGTGAAGGGCGCTGGATTTTGAGTCCAGTGCGTCTGCCAATTCCGCCATCCCGGCAAGCTAACGAGGAACTGAACCTATCCCAGAATAACACCCCGCCGGCTGGGCGACCAAGGCAACCGGGCAGCAACTGGGGAGAATGGGGGGCAAGTGGATCCAGCGTGTCAGGTCCCAAAAGCGTGATGTGGACTCCTGGCCCCGGGGCGCCAAGAATCAGCGCCGGGCGTGACCAGTCCGCCGGCTTCCCGGCGAGGCGG
>CAYXVG010000012.1:126367-130246 GCA_964468205.1 uncultured Solibacteraceae bacterium
CCGGGCGTGACCAGTCCGCCGGCTTCCCGGCGAGGCGGGGGCGCTGACACAAATGTATGTTGACAAGTTTGATGTTTCAGATACACTTATCGCTGATACTGCAATTGCGACCAGTCACACGCCCGCGGAACCGGGCCGTTGTCGAGTCCGGCGGGGAAAGTAGTGACGCGTGCACGATCAGAGGTAGGGAGGATGACCAGCGTGACAATACTCAGCGTAGCGGTCTATGGATTGCTGATAGTGTTCACAGTGTTGCTGCTGCTGCTCGTTGTGAGATCCGGCTCGCGGCCGCGGTAGAGTGAACCTTTCGGATTCGTTCTCGAAGAACCCGGCCGGTTGGGGCGGGAAGAGTCGGCTTCGCGCCCGAGCGCCCATTCACGGCCGTTTTCCGTCGACGCCGAACGCCCGTTCGAGAGCGTGGATGGCCCGCTGCTTCGCCTCCTCGCCTTCCAGGTTTCGGCTGCCGAACAACCGGCGCATCCAGGAATCCCGGGTGTCTCCCTGGAGTGTGGCGATTCCGGGATCGGCGTCATCGAAGTCTCCTCCTATCCCGAGCAGAAACGCTACAGTTTCCAGCAGACTCGTGAAGGGCCGCCCCGGAACGCTGCCATCGCCGTCTTTATCCACGAAAGGGTCGCGCCTGGCGATACTGTCCAGCCAAGCCGGGGGGTAAAGTGGCAGATTGCTTCCCCAGGCTTCGTTCATCTTTCCGATGACGGCATTCGCCACCAGCGCATGGCCGATGTTGGAGGGATGAATACCGTCCAAGCTGAAGAGTCCTCCGAGGAATTGGTTCGTGATGGTCAATCCGCCAATCTCCGGAGGGTTCGCAGCGAGATCATTGAACAAGGAATGGATATCCACTACGGGAATACCGAGAATCGCCGCCTCGGTACTGATGATCTGGTTGAACTCGCCGACCCGCTGTTGGATTAAGGCTTGCTCGGCGGGGTCGAGTACCAGATCGGGGTCCGTCAGGTCGACCTCGGCTCCCAGCATCAGCAACAGCCCGGCGATGGCCGAAGTGAGGTGTCCCGCCGGCAGGCCGTGATCCGATCCGCTCAGACGAATCAAGTCGCTGCCGTCGAGCAGATATGCCGTTTGGGTGACATCCGGAATGTTGGCGGCGACCACGGCCCGGTTACGAGCCGACAGACGCTGCACGATCTCGCGGAAATCCGCTTCGAATTCCGCCACCGGCGTGACCTGCGATCCATTCAGGTTGTCCCAACTGGTAATGGCTCCCAGGACATCGTTGCTCCCGATCCAGCAGATGGCGAGGAACCAGTCCAGGGCCTCGGCAACCTCCATCTGGCTTCCGGTTTGCGGAGCCAGCACCAGGTCCACCTCAGCGTCAAGCAAGCGATCAGCCCGCTCCCGCAGAAGCGAGTCGACATCGGCTCCGGAAACCGCGAGATTCGCCGCCTGCCGGAAAGGATTGATCCGGCTGCGGCCGTATACTTCCCCGACCACCCCGAGCGGGTTCGATTTGATGTACGGCTGTGGAAACGGGATCGTAAGCCGGGAAGCGACAAGATTTAGAAAGTTGTGGGGTTGCGTGAACAGGTTGGCATCGCCGGATTGAACACCCTCGCCAAGGCTGTCGCCGACCCCAATCATGACGAACTGGCGCGCGGCCCCGGCCGCCGGCACTGCGCACATCAGGGCGACGATCGCCACCGCGGCCCAGAGACGATTCGCTTGTGTCATGTTACCGTCCTCCTCCATGTTGCGGGCGCGAGGCGCCGCAAATTCGGACACATTGACTGATTGAAGTATAGCCTAAGCCGGAGATCGTGTCTTTCGGTGGAAGCCGGGAACGACCGGTATGGGCAGCATCCTGATCCTTGCCGAGGAAGGGAACACTACAGGTGTTCGCAGGACTAGGTGATCAACGTTTCGGTGGAAGGGTTGGTCGCGGGGGAGGGATTTGAACCCTCGACCTTTGGGTTATGAGCCCAACGCAGCGCGTTGCAGCAAGGAACAGCAAAGACGGATCCATCAGATCTGAGATCGCCTTATCCCCTTTAGATCAGTGGTTTACAGGTACTCTGAGGCTAGAACTCAAACACCCGAGGCGACCAGTGTTGTCGCCATGGCGGCAGGAATGACCGCCGCGATGACCGCCATTTGGTGCAAGCGCTGATCCCAAACTCCCAGCCCGCTTCCTTCCAGGAATGCCCGGCGCTCCGCAGCGCGAACATCTCGCGGCCTCGGGGCTCCATCGCGCCGTTCACCTGCTTGAGCAGAATCTCGTTCTCGAGTTCGACCACCCAGCCGCCTTGCGAGACTGCGCCGAGCGAGTCCAACGCCTCGGCCGACTCGAAAATATTTGGATGCGGTCCTCGCGCTGCGCGCGCTTCGAGAAGCGGCGCTCGAACGAGTGAAACAGGTAGGAATCGAGGTTCTGGATCGGCGCCAGCTCGTCCTCGCTCTGGAGCCGCGCCGAGACCGCGCAGACGGCCTCCTCGAGCACCTCAGCCGCTTCGGCATGGTCGTTGCGCTCTCTGCGCACGTAGTATAGGCCGCGCCGCCAGATCCGCCCAGCCGCCTCTTTCACGGTCGGCTCGACCGGCCGGCCTTTCGGGACCCGCTCGCCGATCCACAGCGGGGGCTCGCCTGTGGGTTGTTCCACCGCAAGGGGAGACCGTTGCCTCGACTCGTCGCGTTCCTCGGCCATACTGGGCCTCAGCCTCGAAAAATCTGAAGCCGATGAACGGAGCGAACCTCAATCCACGAGGTCGGCGCGCGTGTGATCGACGCCACGAGAGTCGCTTCGGTCTTGCAAATAGCGAAAGGTTGAGAGCGGCAACCGCAAGCTGCGCGAGAACAGTTCGACCCCCGTTCATCGCTGAAATGCGCCGGTTCGCCGTCGATCGAGCGGTGAGATCGCGCTTCGGGTTGACAGCCGCTGGGGGCGCGATACTCTCACCCACATGCAACAGAGTTGCGAGAAATCGCCGCGTCGAGCGGGAGGCGACGCCGAGCCGCTGGCCGCGGCAGTGCGTCTTCGCGCACCGCTGATAACCTCTTGCTCAGTGGAATCCTCCGCTCCCGAAAAGTCCTGATCGTTGCTGTAGATTGTATCAAGCCGACAGTTGCGGCTTTGACCGTACAGGCGATGGGTGGAATCTTTCGCAAGTCGCCGAATTCCCAGACTACCCGCCAGTGGCGCTGGCGGGCATCACCGCCGACGACCACCGCTCTTGATCGCAAAAAGCCGAAGCCAGCTTAGGCCGCCTATGTTACCGGCAAAGCAAAATGCCGGTCCGGTGGAATCAACGCGTCGAGATCCGACTTTTCTCTCATTAGAATTGCTTCTCGGTTGCAAATGCCGATCGGTTGTGAAGTGGTGGATCCGAACCGGCCGTGAGGCGCCCGACGCCCGTCCATCGCCGAATTTTCGACGTTCACAGACAAAACGCCGCGAAAATTGTCGCCTGCGTTGACAACTTTGGTGAGTCGCGATACCTTCGTGATATGCAAGTCGGTTGCGAAAACGGACCGGACCGGCGTCGCGACTCCACCCAGCCGCCGGACGCGGGCGGACCCGACGGGTTTGCCGACAGATTTCAGATTGACGCCCATTTCGTACGCATCGCGTCCGGCGCGACGCGAATCGACGTTCGCCGGGCGGAGTTTTGGCCGCTCATGGAGCTGATGTCGGCGGCGGCGCTGCGTCTGGCCGAGTTGCAGGCCGACGAGAGGTGATGCGCCGCGGCGGCCGGGAGTCGGCGTGGGACGGGATGTTCGAACGAGAAACAGCATGCGGAGGGAAAACGGTGACTAAAGGCCAGGCGGGCGCGCCCGCGACGTGGATTACGACACGAAAACTCTTGGCGACGGCTCTCTTCTTGAGCGCGATGACTGCCGGCCTCT
>CAYXVG010000013.1:0-126433 GCA_964468205.1 uncultured Solibacteraceae bacterium
GCCGCGCCGGGAGAATCTTTGTGGTCACGACCCAGGATGTGTGGGATCTCCACGGATCTCGGCTCGCCGGCGCTTTAGAAGGCCGTGACTACTCGATTCTCTTCTTCCCGGGCGGGGAGGAACGCAAGCGGCTCTCCGAGGTAGAGCGGCTGGCCGAGGAAATGGTGGCTGCGGGCGGCGACCGCTCCAGCATCGTCGTCACCTTCGGGGGCGGCATCGTCGACGACCTCGGCGGGTTCTTGGCCGCCAGCTTTATGCGCGGCGTGCCGGTTATCCAGATCCCGACCACGCTGCTCGCACAAGTGGACGCCGGCGTCGGCGGCAAGACAGGCGTGAATCTCACCGCCGGCAAGAACCTCTTCGGGGCGTTCCACCAGCCCCTCGCCGTGCTCACCGATCCGGAGGTGCTCGCCACGCTCCCGGATCGCGAATACCGTGCCGGTCTTTACGAGGTGCTGAAGACCGGCGTCATCCGGAGCAAACGGTTGTTCGACCTCATGGCGGAGGAGCGCGCACGGGTGTTGGCCAAGGATCCGGCCGTGGTCGAAGAGATGGTCGCCCAGTCGGTTGAGATCAAAAGCGAAGTGGTGAGCGCCGACGAAAAGGAAAGCGACCTTCGGCGGATCTTGAACTTCGGTCACACTCTGGGTCACGCCCTCGAGGCCGAGACTGCCTATGCGCGACTACTCCACGGGGAAGCTGTAGCGTTCGGGATGCGCGCCGCAACTCATCTGGCGATGCTGCGCGGCGAACTCGACGAGGCCGCCGGCCGGCTCATCAACGAAACCATCGGACGCTACGGCCCGATCCCAAGCCTCGACGGGATTCAGCCCGCCAATCTGGTGGCCCGGCTGAAGAGCGACAAGAAAACGGTGCAGGGAACCGTCCATTTCGTCCTGCCGGTGCGCATCGGCGATGTCAAGGTAGTCTCCGGCATCGAGGACTACGTCGTTGAGCAGGCTGTCCGGCAGACACTTGACGAGATCGCGGCCGGATGAGCGTTGGCGCTTCGCCACCGGGAGTCCGCGGGGAGGAGCAGACCGCCCGCTGGGTACGGTCAATGTTCGGCCGGGTGGCGCACCGGTATGACCTACTGAACCATCTACTTTCGTTCCAGGCTGACCGCTATTGGCGCTGGCGCACGGTGCGGCGCCTGCGGCCTATTCTCCAATCACCGGAGGCCGTTGTCCTGGATATCTGCTGCGGCAGCGGAGACCTTACCGTGGCCCTCCGGCGCACCGGGCGGGCGCGGGTTTTCGGTAGTGACTTCTGCCACCCGATGCTCCTGGAGGCGCAGCCGAAGGATGGCGGCTCGCTGGCCCCGTGGCTGTTCGAAGCGGACGCCCTGCGCCTGCCCGTCCCGGACGGTTCGCTCGATCTGATTACCGCCGCGTTCGGCTTCCGCAACCTGGTTAACTACCAGGCCGGTCTGGCCGAGATGAAACGGGCGCTCAAACCGGGTGGGACAGCGGCGATACTCGAATTCTCGATGCCGCCCAACGCTCTGTTCCGGAGACTGTACGGCTTCTATTCGGCGAAGGTGCTGCCCGCCATCGGGGGACTGATCTCCGGCTCCCGCGAGGCCTACGCCTACCTGCCGGATTCGGTGCGCAAGTTCCCGGACGCCCCGCGGCTGGCGGCAGCGATGGAGGCGGCCGGCTTTCGCGAGGTCCGGTTTGACTACATGACCGGCGGCATCGTCGCTCTGCACACTGGCGTCGCCCGGTAAACCCAGCCAGTTATCGGACGGCTGCTAGACTCTCCAGCCTCTCCACCGTCTGCTCGATGTCACTCTCCGTCGCGCGGGGGTTGATCGTGCAGAAGCGGAGCGTCTTGCGGCCGCGCAACACCGTGGTGGTGACGGCGGCGAAGCCGTCCTGGAACATGGCGCGGGCCAGCCGGGTGTTGAGCCGGTCCAACTCCTCGTCCCCGTGGCCGGCGGGAGCGTAGCGGAAGCAGACGATAGCCATGTGGGCGGGCGAGACAATCTGCCAAACCGGCGACTGCCGCAGCCGCGCTTCGGCGAAGCGGGCCAGTGCGAAGCCCCGGGCCATCGCTTCGCGGAAAGCGGCCACGCCGAAGATCTGAAGCGAGAGCCAGAGCTTCAGGGCCCGAAAGCTCCGGGTGAGTTCCACGCCGTAATCGCAGAAGTTGACGCCAGCCTGTTCGTGGACGTCGGCAAGATACTCCGGGAAAATGCGAAACGTATCGGCTAGCAGATTGCCGTTGCGCACCAGCACGCAGCCGAGGCCGAAGGGCTGGAAGAGCCATTTATGCGGGTCGATCGCCAACGAGTCGGCTTCGCCGAGGCCCGCCAGTAGCCGTCGGCCTTCTTCGCAGAGCGTGGCCGCCGCTCCATAAGCGCCGTCCGTGTGCAGCCAAAGATCGTGCTCCCGGCAGAAGACTGCCAGCTCGCCTAGCGGGTCGACCGCGCCGGTGTTCGTCGTGCCGGCATTGGCGACGACGCAGAAGGGCCTTTTCCCGGCTGCGCGGTCTTCGCGGACCGCGCCGGCCAGGGCGGGCAGCGAGAGACGGTAGGCTTCGTCGGAGGGCAACTTGCGGATCTGGGCGGGCTGGAAGCCGAGCACCCGCAAAGCCCGTTCCACGGACGAATGCGTTTGATCGGAATAGTAGACGGCGGCGCCGTTGACCTCGTCGTTGAGCCGCTGCCGTCTGGCCGTGGCGAGGGCTGTGAGGTTCGCCGCCGAGCCCCCGCTGACGAATACGCCGGCTGCTTGCTCCGGCAGCCCGCAGGTCTCCCGCAGCCAGTTCAACGTAGCCAGCTCGATCACCGCGGGTCCGGAGGCCTCCATCCAGGCGCCGGCAAACGCGTTTATGCCCGACGTGAGGGACTCGGCGAGTACGCTCACCAGGTTCGAAGGGCTGGGAACGAAGCAGAAAAAACGCGGGTGAGTCGGCCGCATCATGTGCGGGAAGACTTCTTCGAGCAGGTGGTCGAGCGCCGCATCCGGCGGAACGCCCTGCTCCGGGAAGCTGGACTTTCGGGCCGCAGCCGTGGAGTCCCAATCGAGCATTCCGGTGGCCGGCAGATCCCGCAGGGATTGTTGATAGTCGAGCAACGCGTCGACGATTCGATAGCCGAACCGTCGCAACTCCTCGGGAGGCAGTTCGAGGGCGGAGGCGGGAGGCGTAGTGCTCATTTCATCTCACTCAAAACCTGGCGAACGGCCGCCTCCAGTTTGCTCTTGTCCCAGGTGGTGCTGATGAACAGCTCCTGCCGTTCGCCCGCGGAGAGGGCGATCGCCTTCCAACCGTTCGCCGTTGGAACGGTGACGCGAATCTTGACCGGACCCCGCGCGTCGCGCACTTTCCGGATCACGCCGGGGACGATCGAACGGATCCCGCTGTTGCGCTCGAGCAGCAACTCCAGAACTTCCTGCAGCCTTCCGATAATCCGGTGCTCGATCTTCAGCCGGCCTTGCACTTTTCGCAATCTCAATCGATTTTCCACCCTTCCCCGCCCCGAAGCGGAACAAATCGGCAGTGCGCGGCAACGCGCGATTGGGTCCTGCCGCCGGACTTCGTTACGACTAGCAGTTCCTGCTCGTCCAGCGACCCGACCGGGATCACCATCCGCCCGCCATCGGCCAGTTGATCCAGCAGCGCGGCCGGAACGGCCGGCGCGGCGGCGGCCACCGAGATCGCGCCGAACGGGGCTCTTTCCGGCAGCCCGAGTGATCCGTCACCGGTCACAACCTCCACGCGGCCGCGGAAGCCGGTCGCTTCCAAATTTCGCCGGGCAGCGGCGGCGAGCTCGCTGACAAGCTCGACGGTGATGACATGCGCCGCGACCGAGGCGAGAACCGCGGCGTGATAGCCGCACCCGGCGCCAACCTCGAGGACCGTCTCGGTACCCTCCAGCGCGAGTTCCTGCACCATCCGGGCGATCATATATGGCTGCGAGATGGTCTGATTAGAACCGATGCAGAGCGGCTCGTCCTCGTAGCTCCGCTCACGGTAGGGTTCCGGCACGAAGATCTCGCGCGGAATCGTTCCCATTGCCGCCAGCACGCGCTCGTCGTGGATGCCCCGGCGCCTTAGCTGCGCTGAAACCATCCACTCGCGCTTCGCTTCCCAACCTGATTCGGCCACTGTAACCTTCCCTTATTGTTGACCGCCCGCCGAAGCGCCCGCTACTTGAAGCGCCGCCGGTAGATGAAGTCCATGCCGAATACGCCGTTTGAGTCCCGGATGACGTACACAGACCAGTCTGGTAGGAAGTTCCACTCGACACGGACGATCTGCTGCTGAGTCTGAGTCAGGTTGGTGACATAGGTGAGGGCGATGTCGCGGGACACCTGCTGCTCGATGGTGACGTGGGTCTCCGGCGTGTTGTCGACACCGGTTAGCTGCGGGTCGATCTTGATGCGGCTTACGCCGAAGAAGCGTTGCAGCCGGCTCGAAACCGGGGCGGTGAGAGCGTGTCCCAGGAAGCTGCTGCCGCCGGCCTGGAAGTAGTTCGTTCCCGCCGGATTTGAGGTGCTGGGAGAGCCGGCGTAGGTGGGCGCCCGGCCGACCGTGAGCAGCGCAATGATCTCCTGCGACTGCAGCGGCGGGTCCGAGCGGTATGAGAAATTAAGCTTGTCTAGCGGTCCGGAGAAGTTCATCATCACCGTGAAGCCCCGGATGCGCGTTTCCAGGTCCATTGCGACGACGGGCTCGATCTTGACCGGATTGAAGAAGTTGACCTCCCCCTGGACGATGTCATACCGGTTTCCAAAGAACTGAATTTCCCCGCGATTAATGCCGACCCGGCCAAGCAGCACCGGGCGTACCACCGTGCCTCGCAGCCGCAGCTCCGCTTCCAACTCCACGTCACGGGTCAAAGAAGTGAGGATCTCGGCATTGGCGGCGGTGGTGATGTTCAGATCAAACTGCATGCCACGAAGGAACGGATTGGAAATCTCGGTGGCGGGACGCGCCCGGGCCGAATCCGAGAGTATGCTGCCCAGGTCGGACTCAGGGTTAAACGAGGCGCGCGTTACCTGGACGTCGCCGGACAGAAGGCTTCGCGTCGAGGTGCCGGTGAGGTCGAGGCCAGCGTTCAGCAGAGTGCTGACGCCTTCAGGGTAGCGAACACGGACCCGCTCCGCCTTCGCCTGCAAGCGATATACCCACTCCTCTCCGCCGAAGCCGATGAAGCCATCCAGCTCGAGGTTTCCGCCGCCGGTTTTGGAGGTAAACTTCTCGATCGTGGCGCGGGTTCGGTTGAAAAGTATGGCCCCGTTCACCTGCTCAAGGCCATTCGGAAGATCGCGCAGGTAGAAAGACGCGTCATCGAACAGCAAGTGGCCGTTTACCTGAGGTTGCAGAAGAGAACCGCGGATAACCGTGTCGATTGTGGAGCCACCCTCGGCCAAGAGGTCGTTCCGGAAGGCGGTGAGCACGGCGAGGTCAACCGCGCCTTTGACCTGCAGATTCCAAGGATTCCGCCGCAGGTAGGATAGAGTTCCTTCAATCTCCAGGTCGGTATCCGCCGAGCGGATTCGCGCGGATTCCACCGAGACCCGCGACGGTTCAATCGCCAGCAGGACCGAACCCTCGTTTCGCATCGTGAGATCGCGGTCGGTGGCGGGCTCGCCAACGGCAGGGGTTACTTCGAGGCGTGTAATCTTTGCCAACCCCCGCCACTCGGAAGGCCTCAGAACCGGTCCCACGAATCCGATTTCACCGTCGAGCGAACCAACGACGTAGATGTCCGTCTCCGGCCCGCCGAAAAGCCCCAGGGTCTGGAGAGCGTCCAGAGTGAGATTGGAGAAGGTCACTTGGCCCAGGCCAAACGATGTGCGGTCGAGATCCCACTGCGCATTGGAGCGAATTGTGGCTTCCTGCACCCCCGCCTCGGCCCTCACGATGAGGATGTTGCGCCGCATTTCCGCGGTGATTTCCGCCGCGCCCAGGGGGCGGTCGTTTAGCGAAAGTTCCGCCACCGAGACCTTTCCCTC
This sequence comes from uncultured Solibacteraceae bacterium, assembly GCA_964468205.1. Lineage (GTDB taxonomy): Bacteria > Acidobacteriota > Terriglobia > Bryobacterales > Bryobacteraceae > CAWELS01. The sequence continues at coordinate 5,967 of CAYXVG010000013.1, forward strand.
CAACGAGCCGAGCCTCGCCTCGCCATCACCGAAGCGCAAGTTACCGGACAAACCCCCGCGAACGGCCGCGTCCAGGCCTTTGGATACCTCGCGGACCGCCTCGAACTGATTCAGGCGGAATCGTTCGGCGGAGGCGTTGAATGTGAGCTCGCCGCTGGACCAACCTTGTGCGTCCGGGATGTAGGAGCCGCCAACCCGCATTTCGCCGGAGGCGGCTCGGACATATCCCTGTTGGATCCTCAGCCCCTCCTTCGAAAGATGAAATGCCGCGCCCGCGCGGTCAATGCGCTCCCCGTATGCCGTGATATCCTGCGCCTGCGCCTGTCCCGTGAGAACGGGGCCATCGAGTGTGCCGGCGAGACGTGCCAAACCGGTGACCGCGCCGTCTAACGGCAGCTCTCGGCGGGCCATGGAAAGAAAGGTCGCGAGGCTGCCCGCGGGAATCTGGAACTCCCCGGAGATCGCGCTTTCAGGTTGATAGCGCCACCTGCCGAGGGACAATTCGAAGTCGCCGTGAACTTCCGTCTCCTCGTGGCGGAGGGTGAGGCTTCGCAAGCGGAGACGATTCCGTTCCAGGTCGAAGTCGGCGGCGCCGCTTTCGATCAAGCGGCCCTGATACTCAAAGGGGCCGGCCGCGACATGCCCGGCGATCCGAACCTGGTCGAAGATGCCGGTGATGAGACCGCCGAATTGAGCCACCCCGTTCCTCAGCGCCACCGGAAACGGGTCTGGCGGTGTGATTCCGAAGATTCCCAGCGGCGGCAGAATCTCAGGCAGGTTCTCCGTGTAAGCGCTCAGTTGAAGGCCTTCCTTGAGGGTTCCGGAAAAACCAATCCGGCTGGAGCCGACGGACAGTGTGGACTCTTGGAACGAGACGTCCCCCACCTCGGTGTCGAATTCGGTTTGAACGAATCCTTCGACGGTGGGTGAGGGACCATGCGGCTGAATCGTGAGGCCGGCAGTGCCGGAGACAGGTCCGCGGAGCGCCCCGCTCACCTGAACCGGGCCGTTGAAGACGCCATTCCACCCGAGGGGGCGTAGCTTCACTCGAGGCAGAATCCGCGCGATGGCGAAATCGGCAATTTTTCCATGAACCTCGAACGACTGAAGCGAGCGAACCGTCGCCGACCCTGCAAAACGCCCGCCCATCGTGGTCGCGGTCAGATTAGGAAGCTCAATCGTCTCCGGTCCTGCCCGCACACTCCCGGCGGCGCCGATGCCATCGATATTCACCCGCCCCGTCCGGACGGCCAAGCCGGCGGCTGTCATCTCGCCCGTGACGGAGAACTCCTCCGAGTTCGGATACTCGAGGCTTCCGTTGAAACGGACGGAGCCCGTGGGCTCGACCGGCAAGCGCAGGGGATCCTTCAGGTCGCTGATGGCCATGTCTGCCGAAAGCGTCAGATTCGCGGTGAAGCCATCTCCAGTCTCCAGCCGGCCGCTGGTCTCAAGAGCCGAGCCCTCCGTGGCGAAGTTCGCCCGCTCGATGGTCACGGTTCCGCGCTCATAGGTAAAGGCGGCTTCCGCGTCAAAGGCGACCGGCGTGGACCACGGCTCCCGAGCCGCCATCTGCTGCCACGCAACCTCGACACCGTAGCCAGCGAGCGAGGGCAGGAACTCAGCCGATACCGCCAGGCGTTTCCCCTCGAGATCAAGGCCGCCCCCGGAGTCCTCGTAGCGCCAGGTTCCATCGGCCAGACGGAACTCGCCGGCCGCGAGTCGAAGAATCAGCCCCGCGTAGTCTCGAGACGGGCCTTCGCGCCCCAGCCGGTCCGGAAAGTTGAGGCGCCCATCGGGCATTCTTCTGAGCGAGAGAGCAGGTTGGTGGATTTCAATCCGTTCCAGATCGACATCCCGCCGCAGGGCGGAGACAACTTTCAACTCGACAATGAGACGTGCGGCTTGAAACAGAGGGTCGCTACCGGCCACTTCACGGCCGTGGATCTGGAAGCCACGCACCTCGGCGGTCAGCGTGCGCCAGTCAAAATTGAACTCCGCGATCTCGATATCGCCGCCGGTGGCCTTTTCCGCCTCCCGGATAATTCTCTGCCGGACCTGTTCACGGAACCAGTCAGATGAAACGACGACAACCACTGCTCCGAGAACGATGGCGAGCAGGGCGGCCACCGCCCCTGTCCACCGTAAGGCTTTGGCCAGGCGCCGGTTCATTGGAAAGCCTCCTCGCGGTATTCGATCCTGGCCTGGGCCGCCGCTTGCTCCAGCCAGTTATCGAGCGCCGCATCCACTTGCCTCTGCGTTAGCAGACTCTCAATGTCGTCGCGCACGTCGTCGAGATCCGGAGGCGGAGCAGGGTTCCGCTTCGACCACTCGGGGATAAACTCCGTCTGGTAGTATTTCTCAACCTCCTCGTCGGTGAGCGCGACGCCGGGCCGGAAGCGGAATTCGATGAAGCGAAGCAGCGTTAGTTGGAGCAGGATTGACTCGCGGAGGTCGGCGGCGGTAATGCCGTATTCCTCCAATGCCCGTTGATACTCTTCTTCGCCCAACGACCGGGCATCGCGAATCTCCGCCAGCACCTGTTCGGCTTCCTCCGGAGCCGGTGCGGGGTAGCGGCTGATCTCCATTTCCCGGCGCACCAGTACCTGCTCCACCATGCGCTCGGCGGCGGAGCGCATCTTCGCGGAGCCAAAGTTCACCGGCTCTTGATTGAGAAACGCGGCCACCCTGATGTGATTGACGATGTCGCTCTGGGTGATCACCATCCGGTCCACGGTCACGGCGACCCGGTCGATGATTTCGGCTTGCCCGCCCGCGGCGGCGAGGAGAAGAAGCGAAATGAGCATCCAGGATCGCATCAAAAGGTCTGCCCTATCGAGAAGAAGAACTGAAATTGGTTGATGCGCTGGTCCACCTTCCGGCCGCCGCCCGCAACGAGTTCCTCGAGCGTGCCCTCGAATCCGAAGAACCGGGGAGAATTTGGGCTGAAGCTAAGGTCGAGCCGGATGGGTCCAATTGGGGTGCTGTAGCGAATTCCGAAGCCAAAGGAATGGACCAGATAGTCGAAATCCTGCTTGTCCCGCTGGCGGAAGCGCAAGGAGATGTCGCCCATCGTCGAATAGACGTTGCCCGTGTCATGGAATAGTACGGCGCCAATGTTGTCTCCGATGAGCGGGAAGCGAAGTTCGAGGTTATGCATCAGAAGGGCGCGTCCGCCGACAGGGAATCCTGTTTCCAAATCTCGCGGCCCGGCTTGGTTGTCGGGAAACGCGCGATGCGAGGAAGCGCCGCCGGAATAGATCCGTTCCGGGAGCGGTATGACCGTTTCATCGTCGCGATTCCCTAGCCAGCCTAGCGTGAAAGAGCGGGCGAGGATCAGATGCCGGCCGACACGATGATAGCTGGAGTTGCGTCCGACGATGCGGAAGTACTCAGTCTGCGAGCCGAGAATCCCGTCGGCGACTGCCGTTTCCACGGCGTTGTAGGTGCCGCGGGTGGAGTTGAGCGGGTCGTCGCGCCGGTCGCGAATGAATTCCAAACCTGCCAGGCCGACGCGAACGGGCTGGGCGAAGACCGGGATCAGTTCCGGGTCAATTCTAATGTTTGCAGTGTCGACGCGGCGGTATGTGAAGCGATAGCGCAGCGAGTTTGCCCGGGTCAGCCGCTGTCCAACCTGGAAGGAGCCTTCGACGCGTTCGCTTTCGAAGGTGTTGATATCCCGGGAGCGGTCGTACAGTCCCGTAACTGTCAAGCTCAAATCTTGACGGCCCTTGAATTGGGGCGCCAGATAGTTCAGAAGGCCACGCTGCCGCGTATCGGAGAGTCGCGTTTGGAGGCCAGCGGTGTGACCCGCGCCGAACATGTTTCCTCGCGTCAGGCCGACGGAGACACGCGGGCTGAAGCCCGTGGCGCCGGCGGGATTCTCGAAATCAGTGAAGCTCCCGCCGCCGATTCGGGCGATCTGCGCGCCGAAGCCAAAGTTAACCGAATAGCGCCGGGCCTCTTCGAACTGGTGAAGAAGGTACTTGCGCGGCTCATCGCCCTCGGGGTTCTGAATCGCCTGCGCTACGCGGGCGAATACGCCAAGGTCGTAAAGCTGCCGCTGGGTGGCCACCATGTCGCTTTGCGAGAGTGGATCGCCGGGCTCGAGCATGATGCGGTTGTAAACCATGTCCGGGTCGCTCTCCCGAAGGCCACCTATGAGAGAGGCGCGCACGAAACGCCGCGGACCCTCGGTCACGATGATATGAAGGGCGACGCTATGTGCCCCAATGTCCTCTTCCACCTGCCATTCAAAGGTTGCGTTCAGGTGGCCGGCGTCGTAGTAGAAGGACAGAATGTTGTCGCGATCCGTCGCAATGGCGGCTTCGCTGAACGGCTGTCCCGGGAACGAGCTCAGAAGCCTTTCCACGGTCTCCCGGGAGCTGTCGCTCACTCCCTCGATCTTCAGATCGGAGATGTACCACTGAGGGCCCTCTTCGATCTGAATGAATACGGCGATGTTTTGCGGTTCGTCCTGATACTCCGATTCGATGCGGGCGCTAACTTCAACATCGCGGAACCCATTGGCACGGTACAGGCGGGCGATGGATGCGAGATCGCCGTCAAGCATCGCCTCGCTGAAGCGTCCGCGGCGGTAACGAATACGGGTGGCTGGAGTCACTGTCAGCCGCTCGCGGATCGTCTCTTCATCGAAATAGCTGTGACCTGTTACCTCAACGTGGGCCAATTTGTGGCGCGGGCCCGTTTCAATGGCGTATTCCACCGTTTCAATCGACTCTGTCTCCTGTTCGGTGCGGAATGCGACAGAGGCGTCGAAGTAGCCGTTGGATTGAAAGTGCTCAGTGAGGTTGCGCGCGCCCTCTAGCAGCAGGTCGCGGTCGACCGATCGCTCCTGGTAGATGGGAATCAGTTTGCGGAGCCGTCCCCTGGAGACTTCCGCGCCAGTTGTCTCGACCTCAACCTGGGAGCCGGTTTCGACCTGAAGCACCGGATGAACGAATCCAGACTCGGGGTCGTATCGCATCTCCTCCAGTGTCACCGAACTCAACAGCCGGCCCTGCTTCTGGTAGTATTGGCGAATTCGCTCCAGGCCCCGTTGCACTCTTCTCTCGGTCGCGTCTTTCCAGCCAGGCAGAAACCAGAAGCGCTCCCAGTTTGCTTTGCTGACCAGCGTGCCGGCTTCAGGCGGAACCGGGGGCAGGAACACCGGGGGAGCAAGCGTCGCCCGAGGGCCGGGAGACACGAGAAAGAGGATGTTGACTTGCGAGAAGGCGGCCTCGTAGTCGAGCAAACGCTGGATCTTCGCCTCGTAGAATCCATTCGCCCGCAGGACCGCCAGCATGTTGGCGATTGCTTCGTCGACCGATTCCTCTACGAACTCGCGGCCCAACTGCAGCCGGGTGGCATTTGCGAGTTGGCTGGCACTCGGCGGTTCCACCGCTCCTTCCACCGTGACACCACCGACGAACCAGGTATGGCGGGTGAGGAAGCGAAGCACAACGCCTCCGCCGGACTCCTTCGCATCCACGGCGATGTCGACGTATCTTCCGGTGGCGTATAGACGCACCAAGGCATCGCGCAGGTCGGCCAACCGGAGCGGTTCGCCCTCCTTGACCGGAAGGATGGTGGCAAGCTCTTCGTCCGGCAATGGTTGCAGAGAGGGTTCGAATTCAATCGCGGAGATGGTTGAACCCTCGTAGTCCTGTGGCGCGGCCGGGAGCCTGCCTGTCAGGGCGGCTGCCAGAAGAACCAGCGACAGAAACCAGATCGCGCCAACTCGGGCCACCGCTTTCAATGATAGCAACTGCGGGTTGCTACGCTGGATATTGGACGCTGCAATGAGCACGGATCAACGGAAACTAAGCGCCGAGCAGAGAACGCGATACTCGCGGCAGATCCTGTTTGAGGGGCTCGGCGAGGCTGGGCAGGAAAAGCTGTGCGCATCGCGGGTCGCAGTTGCGGGGTGTGGCGCGCTAGGGAGTTTACAGGCCGCGGCTTTGGTTCGCGCGGGAGTTGGATTTCTGAGGCTCATCGACCGTGATTTCGTGGAAGAAAGCAATCTGCAGCGGCAATGGCTCTACGACGAACAGGACGTCCGGGAAGGGATACCCAAGGCCCAAGCCGCGGCGCGATACCTCCGGCGGGTGAACTCCGGCGTGACTCTCGATCCGGTAGCCGCAGACATAACTGCGGAAAATGTTCTGGATCTGCTGTCGGGCGTTGACGTGATCCTCGATGGAACGGACAATTTCGAGACGCGGTACCTCATCAACGACTTCGCGGTGAAGGAAGGCGTGCCTTGGATTTACGGTGGCGCCGTGGCGAGCTACGGCCTGGCCATGCCTATTCTCCCGGGGCGCACGGCTTGCCTTCGCTGTGTGTATCCGGAGCCGCCGGAGGGATCCCAGCCGACATGCGAGACCGCCGGGGTGCTGAACACTGCAACCTCGATGGTGGCCTCGCTCCAGACGAGTCTGGCGTTGCGGATTCTCGCCGGCCAGGCGGATCGGTTGCACCCGCGGATCACGACCATAGATGTGTGGGACGGCGCGATTCGCCAACTGGACCAGCCGGCGCGCCGGCCGGACTGTCCCGTCTGCGCCGAGGGCCGGTTCGAGTATCTCGAGGGCAAGCGGCGGGCGCCAATTTCCATGTGCGGGCGCAACGCCGTGCAGATTCATGACCGGAAGCGGCCGCTGGATCTCGTGGACTTGCAGCGGAGGCTGGAGCCGCTCGGGCGGGTGCGCGCGAATGAGTTTGCGCTACGTTTCTTTCTGGAGCCTTACGAGATGACGGTGTTCCCGGACGGGCGGGCAATTGTCAAGGGCACGCAGGACGCGGGGATCGCCCGGAGTCTCTACGCGCGTTACATCGGGAGTTGACGTGCTGCCGCCGGAACCGGTCAGCGGCCCATGAGGCTTTGTACAAGATACTCAGCTGCGTGGTCGAAGTGAAGGTGAATGAGGCGTTGAGCCTCGCTTCCGTCACCCCGTTTTAGGGCGCGGAGGATCGCCATGTGTTCCTGGTGCGACGAAAGCACCTTCTCGCTAATCCCCAATGAGAAGACCCGGAAGCGGCGAAAGTGTTCCTGGAGCGAGACGATCATCCGGGCGAGAACCCTGTTGTCACAGTATTCGAGAATCAGGTCGTGCAGCGCGTGGCCGGCATCGGAGAGCGCGGCCAGGTCGGCTCCGTGGCCGGTGTCGAGCGCCTCGAGGCGGCGCTCCAGTTCCTCCAGGCGCTGTGGATCGGCATGGGCCGCGGCGTGACGGGCGGCGAGGCCTTCGAGTTCGCGCCGTACCTCGTACATGTCGCGAATCTCGAGCAGGTTCAACTGCGCGACAAAGGTTCCCATGCGCGGGTGGATTTCGATGAAGCCCTCCCGCTCCAGCCGGAGCAGCGCTTCCCGCAGCGGCGTCCGGCTGACGCCGAGCCGTTTGAGCAGGCGGTCGTGCGGGATCGGATCGCCGGGCTGCAGCCGGCCGCGCAGTATGTCCTCCTTGATGGCGTCATAGGCGACGGCAGTAAGCGGTTTGCGTGGCTTGCGAGCGCCTTTCGACATTGTTCATCGACAGGATAGCGGAGGCCAGCCAGGCTTGTCAACATGCTGTTGACATACTACAGATATATCAGTATTATGGTTGTCGCCATGAGCCGCCGCCTGTTTCTCTTCGCTGTGTTTGCCGCTCTCGCTTTCGCTCAAGAGCGCCTCGTGATCAACGAGGAATTTCGCAACGGACGGACAACCGCCGAGATGACTCAAGACCGTGGGCAGTTCACGGCTGATGGTTGGCGAGTGACGTCGGACTACTGCCAAATGAAGTGGGACCTCGGGCGCTTCCACGCGAAGGGCCGTGTCGAGTTCGAGGTGCGCGGGCCGCTCCGGGTGGAGCCGAAGCGGTCGCTGTTCTCGGCGTGGAACGAAGAGGCCGCGGTGGACGGCGACCGCAAGACGCAGAGCTTCTTCCAGCTTCGCGTGATGGATCACGGAATGATGCTACGGCTGTCGAACCGCGCGGGCGGGCGGAGTTTCGAGGGGCGCACGCCGGAGCTTGCGTGGCAGGACAAGTGGTATAAGATCGAGGGCGCCTGGGACACCAAAGGCGGCGTGAGCCGCATGTTGCGCGACGGCGAGTTGCTGCGGGAGGGGCGATTCAACGCCTCCTTCGACGGTTTCCGATGGGTGTTCATCGGCAAGGACAACTACCAGCAGTTCGTGTCGATTCCCGGTGTCGTGTATCGCAATTTGAGAGTGTGGGTGGAAGACCCGGGCGTTACAGGCCCGCCGCCGAAATACTACTTCCCGCCGCCAGGCGAAAGCCTGGACGCGCAGCTCCGAGTATCTCCGGCCGAAGCCGGGCTGGACGCCGAACTGATCGGCAAGCTACAGGATGCCGCCGGGCGGTGGGCTCTCTGGCGGAACGGCCGGCTGGTGCAGGTGCAGGGAGACTTCAACGCGACGAGCGATGTCGCTTCCAGCCGAAAGACATGGCACGCGGCCGCTGTCGGAGCAGCGTTGCTGCAAGGAAGGATCGCCTCAATCGAACAGAAGCTCAGCGAATGGACCCCGGAATTGAAAGGCCGGGATGCTGAGGCGACGTGGCGGCACGTCATCACGCAGACATCGGGATTCGACTGGCCTGACCGTGGGCCGGGCGAGATCTGGACCTATTCGGATTGGAACCCAGTTCACCTCTGTAACGCCCTGGCGCGTCTCTACGGCCGGAAGGGATATGAGGACGACTACGAAGCGGTGATGAAATCCGCCTATTTCGACGCGATCGGCATGCGCGGTTGGAGCACCGTGATGAAGAAAGACCGCGGGTTCTCCCAGCCCAACGACGGAGTGCGATTCGTTCTCGACCTGGAGGACATGGGACGGCTCGGCCTGCTGATGCTGGCCAGCGGTAACTGGAATGGCCGGCAATTGATCCCCGGCTGGTTCGTGAAGAACCTCGAGAGGAAACAGACCAAGGGCATTCCGGCCAACTACAACGGGCCGAACGACGGAAAGATCGGGATGGATCCGAAGGTCTTTCCGGAAGCCCCCTACGGTTTCATGACGTGGACGAATTCGGCCGGGGACCTGTTGCCCGGAGCGAGTACAGCGTGGGCCTATGCAAGCGGCGCGGGCGGGCACCGGATCTACTGGAACCGGGACCTCGGGATCGTGTTTGCGTCGGCCGGTGAGAAAAGAACCCCGCGGGAGCGGAGCGTCCCGCACCTGATTGAGGAGTCATTGAAGCGATGATGCTGTTCGCGATTGTTGTTCTGGCCGCGGTGACGGCAGCGGCCGCACCGCCGGACGCGATCCACCTCGCCTGGGTGGAAGATCCGTCCTCCACCATGACGGTGGTGTGGCATACAGCGGAAGAGGGAGTCCCGTCAGTGGTGGAGTACCGCCTTCCGGCTTCCGGCGAGTGGCAAAAAGCGCAGGGGGCAGTGAGACCGACCGGGGCGGCGGGGGTGGTGCATGAAGTGTCGATTCGGGGGCTGGAGCCGGACACGAGATATGAGTACCGGGTGAAAGGCCCGGGCGATGCCTGGAGCGAGAGCCACACGATGTGGACGGCGCCGTTGGCCGGCCGCAAACCGGTCGAGGTAGTTTTCGCCGCGGACACGGGCATGGCCGGCCGCGAGGACGGGTTGACAACGGGGACCGAACAAGTAATTGCGGAGATGGGGAAGCTGGAACCGCTGGCAGTACTCTGGGGCGGCGATGCGGCCTACTACAATACCGACAAGCGGTTCGGCAGCCTTGACGACACCATCATCGCCTGGTTCAACCAGATGCAGCCCGTTGCAGTGCGGGCGCCCATCATGCCCACCTACGGCAACCATGAGATCTTTCTGCGCGAGGGCTACCTGTTTTGGGCCGAACATTTCCCGACGCCCGAGGGCTTTGACAACCGCCGGTATTACTCGTTTGACATCGGCGACGCTCACTTCGTCAGTATCACTGCGGCGAACTCCGAGCGCGGCCCGCTGGCGAGTTCGGTGATTGACTGGATCGACCGCGATATGGCCGCAGCCCGAAAGGCCGGCGCGAAGTGGGTGATTCCCTACATGCATGTTTCCGCGTTCTCGGACGGCTCTAACCACCCGTCCAACCTAGACCTGCGCCGGCAGGTGGGACCGGTATTCGAGCGGCACAAAGTGAAGGTCGCGCTCGCTTGTCACGACCAGTCCTACGAGCGCACATATCCCTTGCGGGGAGTGCCGCAAAAACTGGAGATCACGTCGAAGTCGCCTCACTGCTACTCGATGGAGGATGGCGTGAGCTACCTCAAGGTGGGGCCGGGCGGGAAGATGAGCAACATCAACGGGAAGTTCGCCGAGTTTAAGACGGATCCCAAACCCGAATTCACGGCCTTTCGGGACGACACGATGCACCACTTCGCCAAGCTGACGATAGCGCCGGAGTCGTTGAAAGTGGAGGTTTACGGTGTGATTGGCGACGGCACGCCGCCGGTGGTGCAGGACCATTTGACGTATGGAGGAACCTGCCCTGAGGAATAGACGATGCGAATATTGACTTTGCTGTTGCTAATCGCGCTGCCAGCGTTGCCGGCAGACGTGGGAATTTGGGACCGCTTCGAACTCGCAATCGAGAACACCAGTAGCTACGACGATCCGTACGCCGGCGTCTCGCTCGACGTCGTCTACACAGCGCCCGACGGGCGCAAGATCGAGTTCTGGGGATTTTACGACGGTGGCACAACCTGGAAGATCCGTTTTATGCCGGATGCGTTCGGCGAGTGGAAGTATGAAGCTGCGTTCTCCGATGGTACGCCTGGCGCCAAGGGGGCTTTCCGTTGCGTTTCCTCGCCCCTGCCCGGACTGATTTCCGCGTACGAACCGAATCCGGCCTGGTTCGGCTACAAGAAAGGCGATGCCGAGCTGTTGCGAAGCCTGCACGTGGGCGACCGCTTTTTCGCGGCGAACTGGCCGGACGAGAAGCGCACGGCCTTTCTCGACTGGGCACAGCGGCAAAGCTACAACATGCTCTCGATCGCGAGCCACTATCTGAAGCGTGAGGAGCCGGGCCGCGGCGGTGCATGGGAGACGCCGGATCTCTGGCCGCTAAACGCCGCCGAGTACCGGCGGATGGAGGGTATCCTGGACGAACTCGAGGACCGCCGTTTCCTGGTGTACCCCTTCGCCGGCTTTTTCGGCAAGAACTCGGACTACCCGCGCGATCACTCGGAACAGATCGCTTATGCGCGTTACACGATCGCGCGGCTCGGCCCTTACTGGAATCTGCTGTTCAATGTAGGTGGGCCGGAACCGAATCTCAAGAAGAAGTGGATGGAAGAGGAGGAGGTCGTCCGGCTGGGAAAACTGATCCGGCGCCTTGACGTGTTCGGCCACATGATCTCGGTTCATAATCGCACCGGCGACGACCCCTTCGCGCCTTCTTCCTGGACGACTTACGGCATACTGCAGGGTCCGAAGACGGTGAACCGGAAGCGATTGAGCCTGGGGCACCTGAGAAACCTCCAGCCCGGCAAGCCGCTCTACGCGCAGGAGACTCTATGGGCGGGAAATAAGTTCCACCGGGAGCCTTACACGAATGTGGACCTGCGCAAGAACGCGTTCGTGATTACTATGTCCGGGGCGATGATCAATTTCGGCGATATGAATGGCGACTCCTCGTCCGGCTTCAGCGGCAGCATGGAGTTCTCGGAGCGGTTTCAGGAACGCCACGACATCCTGCGCAAGGTATGGGACTTCTTCGAGACGGTTCCGTTCTACGAAATGCGTCCCCGGCAAGACCTCGTGGACAACGGCTATTGCCTGGCCGCGCCGGGGCGGCGTTACCTGGTTTACCTGGAGGAGCCGGGGACGGTGAATGTGGCCGTGATTCGCGGCCACTACGAGTACGAAGTGACCTGGATCAACGCGCAGGACACGCTGGACGTCCGCCCGGGCGGGATCACGCCGGACGGTCTGAATCTCGCCTCTCCGGCGGAGGGAGACGACTGGCTCGTACACATTGTCTCGAGGGGAACAACGTGGCTCGAGTAGCTTCAGGCCCGCGGCATCAAACTTCATGAACACGCAGCGCAAGTACTGGCCCTGGAAGGTTTCCCTCTTTCTGCTTGGAGCCACGGCGTTAAGCTACCTGGACCGTCAGGCTCTCAGCGTCGTGGCGCCGCGCGTGGCGAAGGAACTCGATCTGAGCAACTCCGAGCTCGGTGTGCTGTTGTCCGTCTTCTTCTATTCCTACGGCGCGATGCACCTGTTCGTCGGCTTTTTCCTGGACCGCTTCAACATCCGTTTCGTCTACGCACTGTTCGTCGCACTCTGGTCCATTGCGCAGATGTTCACCGGCCTCGCCCAGGGTTTCGTGTCGATCTGCGCGGCGCGCATTGGGCTCGGTATGTTCGAGGCGGCGGGGCAGCCCGGAGCGGCGCGAATCATCGCCCGGATTCTTCCGGCGAAGGATCGCTCTTTCGCCAACGGCATCATGATGAGCGGCGGCAGCCTTGGCGCCCTGCTTGCTCCGATCCTGATGATCTGGATGGCGAATCGGTTTGGATGGCGCACGGGGTTCGTGATTCTGGGAGCGCTGGGACTCGTCTGGGCCGCCGCGTGGGTGTTTTGGTTCCGCCCGACGGCGGAGGTTCTCTACGGCCACGCCTCGAGATCGAAGCCGCTAACAAAGGCGGACCAATGGAACGTGATCTTCCGCAATCAGAAGTTCTGGGCCTGCGTGTCCGGAGCCGTGTTCGCGATTCCGATTATCCACATCGCTTCGGCATGGACACCAACGTACTTCGTTCAGGAGTGGGGCCTGTCGCTGGATACGGCGCTGGCGGGCTACCTGTTTCTCATATACCTGGGACGAGACTTCGGTTTTCTGGCCGGCGGCGCGGCGGTCTCTTTCCTATCGAAGCGCGGACTGGCGGTCGGCAAGGCACGGAAGTGGGTGTTGGCGATGTCGGCGGCGTTGATGCTGGCGATTGCAGCCGCGCCGTGGGCTCCGTCGGTCTGGGCGGCCGTAGCGCTGGTTTTTCTGCTCGAGATCGGACGGGCGGCGTATGGGGCGAACTTCCTCGCCTTCAACCAGGATATCGCGCCCGGCCGGGTGGGAACCATCGCCGGATGGATGGGCGCCATCGGCGCGTTTTCGGGAGCGTTTCTGGTCTGGTTGATCGGAGTGCTCTCGGAGGGTGCAGGATTCCGGGTGCCCTTCTTGATCGTGGGCGCCTGCTCGGTGGCCGGCGTAGTGCCGCTACTGGTTGTGAATTGGGATCTCGACAAGGATGAGTGAAGCGCATGCATAAGGTGGCTGTGATCCGGGGGGACGGCATCGGGCCCGAGATTATGGAGGCGGCTCAGGAGATCCTGGAAGCTACCGGGGTCCGGTTCCAGTGGGTGAATGCGCCGATGGGCCGCGACGGTCTCGATCGCCGCGGGGCCGAGCTTCCATGGGAATCGCTGCAGGTAGTCGTGAAGTGTGGCGTGGCGCTCAAAGCGCCGCTGCTGGCGGAACGAATGTGCGGCGGGGTGTGCGTGGACGACGGTACGGAAGTGCGCAGGCACGCCAGCGTGAACAACGGGCTCCGGCGGGAGCTGGGGGCGTACGCAAACCTGCGGCCGATTCGCGGCTGGCCGGGGGTCTCAGGGGCTTACAGCGCCCTGGACGTCATGATTGTGCGCGAGGTGAGCGAAGGCATCTACTCCGGCGTGGAGCGAATGGCGGACGCTGATACGGCGGAAGCGGTGAATCGCGTCACCCGCGTCGCCAGCCGTAGGCTGGCCCGTTACGCCTTCGAGTGTGCCGTGCGTTTTGGGCGGCGAAAGGTGACGGCGGTACACAAGGCGAATGTGCTGCATCTGGCCGACGGCCTGTTCCTCGGGTGCGTTCGTGAGGTGGCGGAGGACTATCCGCGCATCGAGCTTGACGATAAGATGGTCGACGCCGCGTGTTACCTGCTCGTGAAGTCTCCGCTCGAGTTCGATGTGATGGCGATGCCGAACCAGTACGGCGATATCGTGTCTGATCTTGTGGCCGGGCTGGCCGGCAGTCTCGGACTCGCCCCGGGAGCGAATATCGGTCCCGGCACGGCGATCTTTGAAGCATCGCATGGCGCGGCTCCTGATATTGCGGGGAAAGGAGTGGCGAATCCAATCGCACTTACGCTCTCCGGGGCGATGATGCTGGAACATCTCGGCGAAGAGAAGGCCGCCGGCCGGGTGCGCGGCGCGATTGGAGCGGTGCTGGCCGACGGCAGTGCCCTGACGCCGGACCTGGGCGGCCCGAGTTCTACTCGCGAGCTGACGGGCGCAATCTGTAGGGCGATGCGGGATGCCTGATCTGAGCGGAGTGATCGACCTGCACGTACACGCGGGTCCCGATGTGCGAGAGCGGAAGATGAGCGCCACGGCGCTGGTCGAGAAAGCGCGCGCGGCCGGCATGCGCGGCCTGCTTCTGAAGAATCATCATACGGCAACCGTATTGGAGGCGGCCGCTCTGCGGGACCGGTTCCCCGGCTTCGAGGTTTATGGCGGATTGGCGCTGAATGAGTGGACCGGAGGGCTGAACCCGGGTGCTGTGGACGCGGCGCTCGCAATGGGCGCGCGGGAGATTTGGCTGCCCACGCTGAGTGCCGAAAACGAACGCGTGCAACGTGGCCGGCCGGGCACGGGAATCGGCGTGCTGCGGGAGGATGGCCGTTTAAACCCGGTGGTTGAGGAGATTATCCGCCTGGTTCGGCAAGCGGGTGTAATGTTAGGGACCGGACATCTTTCGCCCTGCGAAATCGCGGCGGTGGTGCGCGCTGCGAAGACGGCTGGCCTGCGGAAGATTGTGGTGACTCATCCCGAGATCTTCTTCATCCAATTGCCGGTGTCGATCCAGACGGAACTTGCCGGCCCCGGCGTCTACTTCGAGCGCTGCTTCTTCCGTAAGATTTTCGCTTTGGACTGGGACCGGCTAGCGGCCTCAATCCGGGAGGTGGGTGTCGCTTCGACCGTGCTGGCGACCGATCTCGGCCAGCCGGATAATCCGGATCCGGTAGACGGATTCGGCCGGCTGCTTGACGAGTTTGGGCGGCGCGGTTTCAGCAAAAGAGCGTTGGAGATGATGGCGGTGGAGAACCCGGCGGAGTTGCTGGGAGTGGGGAAGAGAGAATGACGGAGCGGAAGATTGTATTGATTCACGCGTCGCGAGCTTCGGTGGAACCGCTGATGCGACACTACCCTGCGGCGGCGCCGGAGCTATCCATCGTGAATCTGCTCGACGACGGCGTCATGGACCTGTTCGCGCAGGGCGAGAACGCTCTCGCCACACGCCGGCTGGCGGAGATGATCACCACTGGACGCGCATTCTACGGCGCCGAACTGGCTTTGCTGTGCTGTTCGGCGGTAACCAATGGGATGATGGAGGAGCTTGAAGAGCGGGCCGGCATCCCTCTTCTCAAGATTGATGTCCCGATGACGCGGATGGCGGTGGAGGCCGGCTCGCGCATTGGCGTGGTGGTAACCTTTCCGCCGACTCAGGCGATCACGCATGCCCTGCTCAAGGAGGCCGCGGCGCAGGCGGGGCGGCCGGTCGAACTGCTGGACGAGTTGCAGCCCGGCGCGGTGGAGGCGATTCTCGCCGGAGACCGGGAAACGCACGACCGGATCTTGCTCGATGCGGGCGGGCGGCTGGCGTCGCGGGAAGCGGAAGCGATCGTCCTCGCCCAGGTCTCGATGGCGCACTTGGTGGGGCCCATGAAGGCACGCACCGGGCTGCCCGTCTTCTCCAGCCTCGAAACCAGCCTGGTTGCGGTGAAAGAGAAGCTCGGATTAGCCTGACAACAACGATGACGGAATCGCAGCTTCGCCAGCAGATGGTGGCTGTAGCGCGCTCGCTCTTCGCTCGCGGCTACAGTTTCGGCTCCTCGGGCAACCTCAGTGTGAGGCACGGTGAGCACGCCCTCGTGACGCCCACGGGCAGCTCCTTTGAAACCGTTACACCCACCGAAATTGCTAAGGTGCGTATGGACGCTACGGTGGTGGGCAAACCCAAACCGAGCAAGGAGGCGCATTTCCATCTGGCGGTCTACCGGGCAAGGCCGGATGCCGGCGCGGTGGTGCATCTGCATTCGACCTACGCGGTGGCCGTCTCCTGCCAGAAGGGCCTCAACATGGAGGACGCGATGCCCGTGCTGACGCCCTACTACGCCATGCGGGTGGGCCGCTTACCCGTGGTTCCCTATCTACCGCCGGGAGACCCGCGGCTCGCGCCGGAGGTGGGCAAGCGGGCCGCGGCCGCGAAGGCGATCCTGCTGCAGAACCACGGCCCCATAACTGTGGGGGAAGACCTGCTTCAGGCCGCCGCACTGGCCGAGGAACTCGAGGAGCAGGCGAAGCTGTACTTCATTCTGGGCAGCCGCGGCCGCCGGCTCACCCGGAAGGAAATCGGCGAATTGAAGAAGCGCTTCGGATAGGAAACATGGACCACCGGCTAATCTTTGCGGCTATTGCCGACGACGACACAGGCGCTAGCGACCTGGCCGGGATGTTCGCCGACCAGGGATTGGAGACCCTGCTGATTCTCGATCTGCCGCCGCTCGGCCAGGTGGAGGAATGGAGCCGCGGCTGTCAAGTCGTGGTGATGGCCGAGGGCACGCGGATGATTGATCCGCGGGAAGCGCAAGAGCGGACCCGGGCGGCGATCAGGCTTCTACGGCCGCTCGAACCCCGGACGTTCCAGATCAAGTACTGCAGCACCTTCGATTCCACCGAGAAGGGCAATATCGGTCCCACTGTGGACGCTGCCATGGACGAGCTCGGCGAGGACTTCACCATTGCTTTTCCCGCACTCCCGGTCAACGGCCGCACCACCTACATGGGCTACCACTTCGTGCACGGGCAACTGCTCTCGGATTCGCCCATGCGGAACCATCCGCTCACCCCGATGACGAATCCGAACCTGGTCGACTTTCTGTCGCGCCAGACCCGGAGAAAGGTGGGGCTGCTTGCCCATCCTCTCGTGGATAAGGGCGAGCAGGCCGTGCGCGGCGAACTGGAACGGCTGCGGGCGGATGGGGTGCAGATTGCGATCACAGATTGTACGATGGACCGTCACGTTGAGAGCCTGTGCAGGGCGGTGGCGGACCTTCGGCTCATTAGCGGCGGTTCCGCGCCGGGCATCGGCCTCCCGCCGGTCTGGCGGGAACTCGGTTGGCTTCAGCCCCGGGGTGAGACCGCTTCCAATTCCGCCTTGCCGCCGCCCGAAATTGGCTGCCTGCTCGTGGCGGGCAGTTGTTCCGAGGCGACACGCGGCCAAAACGAGTGGCTGTCAGCGGAAGGAACAAAGACCATTAGGCTGGACGCCCGCGAACTGGCATCCGGGGAGTTCGACCGGGAAAACGTGGTGCAAGCCGCCGCCGGCGAACTCCGGGCCGGGCGCCATTGCCTGATCGCCACTTCCAGTTCCCCGGAAGAAGTGCGGTTGGCGCAGGATTGGGCCGCGGGGCGAGGAATGGACCGGGACGCATTCGGATTGGCCGTCGTGCGGGCGCTGGCGGGACTAACCCGGCGGATACTGGAGGAAGTGCCGGCAGGCGGGCTGATTTCGGCGGGCGGGGAAACGTCGGGGGCGCTTTGCCGCGGGCTGGAGCTAGGCGCGCTGCGGGTGGGACGCAACATCGAGCCTGGGGTACCGCTATGCCGCTCGCTCGGGCGGTTTCAGCTTCCGGTGGTGTTGAAGTCGGGAAATTTCGGCAGCCGCGATTTCTACGGGCGGGCGCTGCGGGCGATTGGGTATTGAACGGGGGAAGAAGGCAGGCGAATCCGCCTGCCCTCGGTGGTAATCTTACAAGCTGTCCGCGTTGTTCACCGTGACGCTGTTCGACGTTCCCTGGCTATTGCTCAAGGTAATCGAGATCGACTGAACCGTATTGGCCGCGCCGATCACGCCGCTCGCGTCTCCCGTGAAATTCAACGGAACGGTCAACAGGAACATGCTGCCGAACGGCTTCGATTGTGAACTGGCGTACCACGCGCCGAACTGCGAACCCGCGGAAATGCTCAGGTTCGAAGTGCCGAGCGTCTCGCCCGGCCGCGCGGTAAATTGCAGGGAAACCTGATTCACCGAACGCGCGGTGGAGAAGCCGGTGATCTGCAGTGTCATCGCGGATAGGCTCTTGGAGCTGATCACGGCGCTGGTGATAACCGGTGCGCTCTCGACGACCGCCATGGCCTGGGCAGGCGGAGGATCCGGGGTCAGGTCCGCGCCTCCGCTGGTGGCGAATGACGGTGTCAAGGTAATGGTTCCCGCCACCGTTCCGGTCTGCACCTTGATGCGGTTCGTTCCGTTCGGGAAGATGGCGTCCGTGGAGCCGGCGGGGATTTCGAAGTCGACCGTCCGGCCGCCGGTGGCGAACTGCACCGAGGGGTCGTCGGCGAACACCTCCGAGGCGAAGGCCAACTTCAGTTCGCCGACGACCTTCAGGGAGTAAGGTTCGTTCAGGGTGACTCCCAAGGACGGCTGTGAAGCCGGTTCCTGGATGCCACCGGCGCCTTGGAAACTATAGCTCGGGAGCGGGCTGGGTGGAGTGCCGGTGCCGGAAAGGGTAAACGTGGCGGCGTCCACCACCAGCGACACGGTGGCGCTACCCTCCACCACGGGGGTGAATTCGATGGCGAAACTCGCCGCGCTGCCACCTTCGAGCACGAGCGGCAATGCCGGGAGGCCGGACAGGCTGAACGCGCTGCCGGTGGAACCCAGGCTGATGCTGTTGATAGTAGCTCCGGTGGCGCCCGAATTGGTGATCGTGAACGTCGCCTGCGTGGACTCGCCGACGGCCGCCGGGGTGAATATCACGGTCCCCTTGTCCTGGACCGTAATGGTGGTTTCTCCAACCGTCGAAGTGTATTCGATAAAGGAACCGACGCCATCGCCGATGAGGTCGAATTCATCCTCTCCAATGAGCAACCTGCCCACCTGCTGTCCGATATCGGACGGGGTGAAGTTGAGGGTGAACAGGATGGAGCCTTGCGGCTTCAGGGTTGCGGGCAGGAACGGAAGATCATCGACCGCGTATGCGGCGCCGCTGGCGGTAATCGCGCTGAGCACGCCGTCGGTGTTCCCGGTGTTGCGAACGCGGATAATGGCGGGGGCCGTCTCATTCACCAGCGTGTCCGGCAGGCGGACTACATCGCCTGACTCGATGGGAGAAGTCTGGTCGCCGATCGTCAGTTCGTAAGAGAACTGAACGCCGGTTCCGCTGCCCTCGAGAGGGAACGTGGCGGAGCCTCCCGCGAGTTGAACTGCTAGCTGTCCTGCCGCCGCCCCTAGCTGGGTCGGCTCAAACGTTACGGTGAAGCTCAGGGACCCTTCCGGCTCGACTTCCACCGGCAGTAGGGGCAGGCCGGTTACGCTAAAACCCTCGCCTGTGACGCTGACGTTCTCGGCCGATCCGGCAGCGGCGCCGCGGTTGATGAGCTTAAAGGCGCCGCTCGAGGCGTTGCCGACGATGGATTCCGGAAACTCGAGCGCCGTGCCGGGAGTGACCTGCGTTTCATTTCCGCCGGCCGGGGTGTATGTGTAGGCGAACTCCGGCGCGGCGCCATTGAGGTTGATTTCCAATGTCAGATCCGCATCTTCGCCGCGGTAGCTGATGCTGATGAGGCCTGCTTGCAGGTCACTCATGGATGGGGTGTAGCGCACGTTGATCGTGAACTTGTCGCCGCGTTCCATGGCGAATGGCGCGCCCGGGTTGCTGATCTGGAAATCGAGGGATCCGGTAAGCTGCACCGCGTTGATGGTGGTGTTCTGAAAACCCTCTCCGGTAAGCCTGCCGTTATAGGTGACGGTGATGGCAGCGGTGGTCTGCTGGCCGATTCCAGGGGCTTCCATCAGTACCGTTCCGCTGGCCGGGAGGTCGGAGACAGAGCCTTGCTGGCTCACCTGAAGGGAGAAGAGGTTCCCGGCCTGGGCCGAAGCCGCCGGCGCGAGGAGGGTAAAGACTATCGCGGTGAGAACTAAGATCGAACAGATTCGGGACACGCTTTATTCCTCCACCCGGGATGCCTGGGAAGGCCCGGCGGTTTTGCCCGCCGGCACGAAGAAAACGGCCGGGTTCTGCCGGTCCGCAAGTATCTGAAGCGGCTCCTCCGCGGCGCCTCTGGAGTTGAGCCAGAAGATTGCCCCCCCGTTGCAGACGACGAGTTGGGAAGGCTCGAAATCGAGATCGATCCGCGCCGTGCTGGCGCGGGAATCGAGGTCAAACCATTGCAGTGTTCTCCCGCTGGCGCTCGCCACAATGAGCGAGCGGCGGTCAGCGCTCACAGCCATCGCCACCGGGTCGGCGACGCCGCGGTCCGCGCCGGCGAACAACTGAACGTCGGCTGTCTGGTGATAGTTGCGGACTTCGAGAATCTCGCCTCTCGCCCGGTCGGCTATGAAGAGCCGGTCGCCGGCCAGGGCCAAGCCTCCGGCCCGTTCGACCTTCGCGATCAGCCGGAATCCTTTTCCCGGGGAACCCAGGTGGAAGGTGTCACCGGCGCCGATAATCACGTCACCGCAGGCGTCAATCGCCATGACGGAAATCTCCCCGTCCGGGGCGCTGCCGATACCGGCAATCTTCGGAAGTCCCTGTACGCCGGGGCGAACGGTCCGGGCCTTGCCGCGAGGGCTGGGGCGTGTGTTGGACGCGGAGCTCACGCGCTTCAATCCGTCGAACCGGCGAACACCGGCTTCCGAGGAATACACGGCGGCGGATGCCGAATCCTCGCTCCACGCGGCGCGGGTGGCCGAGCTGTGATCTTCGAGAATCGTCCAGCGTGGCGTATCCGCGAGATTGCGGACCAGGAAGAGGCGGCCGGCGGAGAGAGCGATCACAGCTTCTCCATCAGGTGAGACGGCGGCAAAGTCGATTTCCGAGAGTAGCGAGTGTCCCAGGTAGGCTGCTCCCGGTACGCCAATCACCGGCCGGACCGCCCGCGCCGCGCCGTCATAAACAAGGCCGGAAACGGGCCCCCGGATGTCGCTGTTCTGGGCTATGAGCGAAGCGGCGAGAAGTGCCGGCGTCAGGATCTTGACAACTGTTTGTAGAAGCATCTCAGATATCACTTCCTGAATGGGCGGTGGCCCATTCTATTGGGGGCCTCCGACAGTGATTGCGCCGGGGCTGATGGTTACCGGAGCGAACTGTCCTGCCGAATCGGTGTCGTCGCCGCCGCTGGCTGCGACTGCGATGGCGGCCACGGCGCCGGCCGCAATGGCTCCGATGATGATCCACCTTGTGGTGTGGGATCGTTTGGCAGCGATCCGGACGTTGGTCTGCGGAATGGTGGCGGCGCCCCGGCTGTTGCCGTCAGTTACGGTCACCTTGATGTTGAAGTCACCCGCTATTTCATTGGGCGTGAGGCCCGATGCCGCGGCCACGCCGCTCGCATCGGTGCGCAAGGTCTGGGTCCGCACCCAGCCACTGAACACGCCGCTTGGGCCGCCCATCGGCAGTTGAAACACAACTTCGGCGCCCTCCACTGGATTACCGGACTCGTTTAGAACCCGCACCTTCGGGGCAGTCGCGGTTCCCGCGTTGATATCGTTTTGAGCGCCGTCGCCTTCGAGCACCTCGATCTTCAACTGTCCGGCTGGCTGTGCGGGCTCCGCTTCGGCCTGCGTTTCCTGCGCCACTGGCCGGGGAGCCGCCGCACCGGGCTGTGGCGCAGGAAGCGCCAGGCGCGCAAGTTCGGCGACCGGCCGGTAACCTGGAATGGGCATCTCGGGGAAAGTTGAAATAGCCTGCTGGCCGAAGAGGGGCGAGGCGAGAACTGCGCTCAGAGCAACCACTAAAACTTTCTTGAACAGCACATTATCTCCTGAAGGGGGCTACGCACCAATCGCATCAGAAACCGCCGGTCTTCTTCTGCCGGCGAGGCTCCTTCCGGTCCGGGATTCTCGTCCTGGACCTCCGTGGAGCGGCAAATGCGCGCCAACTGCCCGGTCCCGGGAAACTAGATCGTCCCCAAGCCGCTGGCAGGCAAATACCTACCATAGCAACGACGATGAAATGTCCGGCGGTGTTACGGGGCCGGGAATAAATCTTGAGCGGCGGAAAGGGATATGGACTTGAGTGCGAAGTTAGGTTCCCGGATGCGAACGTGCATCCGGGAACCCGCAAAGCTACACCAGCTTTGGCTTCATGATATCGACCAGTTCCTGGACGGCCGCGGCGCTCTTTTTGAGAGCCTCGCCCTCTTCGGCCGAGAGCTTGAGTTCATAGATCTGCTCAATCCCCTTGGCTCCGAGCTTGACCGGCACGCCCACGAACAGGCCGTTGATCCCGTACTCGCCCTCGAGGTAGGCGGCGCAGGGCAGCACCTTCTTCTTATCTTTCAGAATCGACTCCACCATCTCCACCGCCGCCGATGACGGGGCGTAGTAGGCGCTGCCGGTCTTCAGATACTTAACGATCTCGCCGCCGCCGAAGCGGGTCCGTTCGACAATCTTGTTGAGGGTCTCGGCATCGAGCAGATCGGAGACCGGGATGCCGGCGACGCTCGTGTTCCCAACGACCGGCACCATGGTATCGCCATGGCCGCCGAGCACGAAGGCCACCACGTTCTCAACGGAGACATCAAGGGCTTCGGCAAGGAAGGTCCGGAACCGGGCCGTGTCCAAAATGCCGGCCATGCCCATTACCCGCTCCTTCGGGAAACCGCTGGCCTTCAAGGCCACGTGACACATGGCGTCCAGCGGATTGGTCACGAGAATCAGGAAGGCGTTGGGCGAGACCTTCGCCGCTTGGCTGATGCAGGAGTCGACGATCTCGAAGTTCTTCCACAGCAGGTCGTCCCGGCTCATGCCCGGCTTGCGGGGGAAGCCGGCTGTCATCACGATGATGTCGGAATCGGCCGTGTCATCGTAGCTGTTTGTGCCGATGACCTTCACATCGGATTTTTCGACAGGGCAGGCCTGGAGAATATCGAGACCTTTCCCCTGCGGAACACCCTCGACGATATCGACAATCACGACATCGGCCAGCTCTTTGTCGGCCAAGCGGACGGCGCAGCTCGCGCCAACGTTGCCCGCTCCAATTACCGTTACTTTTTTCCTCATTGCGCTCTCCTTATGAACGAAATCACAAGCTTGTCAGTCCTCTGTGGCGTCTCCATGCGGCGCCGCACACGGTCGCCCGCGGCGGCCGGCCAGCGCGTTCGCGCCACCAGTCATGCACCACTCGCCGCCACGGGATCAAGCCTGCATGTTGGCGATGATGGCTTCAGCAAATTCGCTGGTGCCCACCTTGGTGGCGCCTTCCATCTGGCGGTGAAGATCGTAGGTCACAGTCTTCTGGGCGATGGCCCCGGTAATGCCGGCCTCGATCTTGTCCGCCGCCTCGGGCCAGCCCATGTAGCGGAACATCAGCGCCCCGGATAGCATTACGCTCGACGGATTGATGACGTTCTTGTCCGCGTATTTGGGTGCGGTTCCGTGCGTGGCCTCGAACAGGCCGTGTTCGTCGCCGATGTTGGCGCCCGGAGCCATTCCGAGACCACCAACCTGCGCGGCGCAGGCGTCGGATAGATAGTCGCCGTTGAGATTCATGGTGGCGACGACGTCATACTCGGAAGGCCGCAGCAGCACCTGCTGGAACATCGAGTCCGCAATCCGGTCCTTGACGACGATCTTGTCTTCGGGAGGTGGACCGGTTAGTTCGGACTCCGGAATCGTGACGTCGCCGAATTCCTCTTTGGCCACTTCATAGCCCCAGTCGCGGAAGGCGCCCTCGGTGAACTTCATGATGTTACCCTTGTGCACCAGGGCGACGCTCTTACGATTGTTGTCCAGTGCGTACTGGATCGCCCGCCGGACCAACCTCTTGGAGCCGGTTATACTTACGGGCTTGACGCCCACGCCCGAATCCGGCCGGATATTCTTGCCCATCTCGGAGTTCAGGAAGTCAATGACCTTCTTCGCCTCGTCCGTGCCTTGCCGCCATTCGATGCCCGAGTACACGTCCTCGGTATTTTCCCGAAATATCACCACGTCCAGCAGGTCCGGGCGTTTCATCGGCGAGGGGACGCCGTCGAAATATCGCACCGGACGCAGGCAGACATAAAGGTCGAGCACCTGCCTCAGTGTGACGTTCAGGCTCCGGAAGCCGCCGCCCACCGGAGTTGTGAGCGGGCCCTTGATGGCGATGCGAAACCGCTTGATCGCCTCGACGGTGTCCTGGGGAAGCCACTCCCCCACCTGGTTGTATGCTTTTTCGCCGGCGAGGATCTCGTACCAGGCAACCCGCCGCCCGCCGCCGAAGGACTTCTCGACAGCGGCGTCAAACACCCGCCTCGATGCCTTCCAGATGTCGCGGCCTATGCCGTCTCCCTCGATGAACAGAACGATGGGATTGTCTGGGACGACGAACTTGCCATCCTTGACTTCGATTGTTTCCCCGTCGGCGGGGACTGGAATATTGTTATAAGTCTCCATATTACCTCCCGGCGGCGCGCGCGGCGCACCGCCTAATGCACCATTCCGGCAACGCACCCGGCGGCGTTCTTGCCGGCCGGGTTACGGCCGCGGGCGCAAACCCAAGCCCGTTCGGGCTTCACGGCGGAATTTGCCGCAGACCCCCCGGGACAGCCTTAACTTTGAGCCGGGACGCGTTGTTCGGCGACGGTTCCGCCGCTGGACAACACGGACACAATCATAACGAATGTGGGACTGCGTACGCGGACGGCCCGGTTCGGTATTCCCGCGGCTGGCCACCACCCGCCTGCAACTATACTATTCGGGATATAGAGAGTCAATAGTCTGAGATTTCGTGATATACTGTGTCCGCTCAGCGAAGCCGGAGGTCCCAGGACATCCGGCAATTCAGCCAGGCCAGGTACTCGGGCTGGATGGGGGTGGTTGGTGTGATGGCGCGATTCACAACGCGACTTCCGGTCAGCCGCGACCAGTGTATCCGGACCGCGAGCCCCGGCATTCCCCAGCCCCCTCCCGTCCGCGAACGTCTCCGGCGTCGTACTCCCGGTGTCTTCTCTTCCCAGGCCGGGAGGACGCTCGACGATGTTGACGGCGCCAAGAGCCCGGCTGCTGATCGTATCTGTGCCTCGGGGAGCCTGCCTGCATTCAAAGCTTTACGGAGTGAATCCCATGGAAACTAAGAACACTTTCACAATCACCGACAACCGCACAGGCAAAAGCTGCGACGTCGAACTACTGGATGGCAACGTGCGCGCGATGGACCTGCGGCAGATCAAAGTGGCCCCCGAAGATTTCGGGACCATGTGCTACGATCCCGCGTTCAAGAACACGGCGAGTTGCCGCAGCGCGATCACCTTCATTGACGGCGAGAAGGGTATACTGCGCTACCGCGGCTATCCCATCGACCAACTGGCCGAGAACTGCAGTTTCCTCGAAGTCGCCTACTTGGTTCTCAACGGCGAACTCCCCTCTCAGCCCGAACTCGAGGACTGGATCGATACAATCACGCACCACACGATGATCCACGAGAACATCAAGAAGCTGATGGAGGGCTTCCGGTACGATGCGCACCCGATGGGGATGTTCATCAGTTCGGTAGCGGCTTTGTCTACCTTCTATCCTGAGGCGAGGAGCGTCCGCGACCCGGAAGCCCGCAAGCTGGAGATCGCCCGGCTGGTGGCGAAGGTGCCGACTATCGCTGCTTGGGCCTACCGGCATAGCATCGGTCAACCCTACATCTACCCCGACAACGAACTTTCCTATACCGCCAATTTCATGAACATGTTGTGGCGGAAGGTGGAGCCGAAGTATTCCGCGAACCCTGTGCTTGCCCGCGCCCTCGACATTCTGTTCATACTCCATGCCGATCACGAGCAAAACTGCAGCGCAAACACGATGCGCGCTGTCGGAAGCTCGGAGGCCGACCCGTACGTGACCACCGCCGCGGCCGCCGCGGCCCTCTCCGGCCCGCTCCACGGGGGAGCCAACGAGCAGGTGCTGCGAATGCTGCGCGAAATCGGCTCGAAGGACCAGGTTCCGAAGTATGTCAAACGCGCCAAGGATGGTGAATTCCGACTCATGGGCTTCGGACACCGTGTCTACAAAAACTACGACCCGCGTGCCAAGATCATCCGGCGCACCGCCGAGGAGGTCTTTGAGGTCACCGGCCGGAACGTGCTGCTCGATATCGCCGTCGAACTCGAAAGGATCGCACTCGAGGACGAGTACTTCGTGAAGCGCAAGCTCTATCCGAACGTCGACTTCTACAGCGGCATTATCTACGAGGCCATGGGTTTCGATACGAAGATGTTCACCGTCCTGTTCGCGATTCCACGTACGGTGGGCTGGCTCGCTCAGTGGCAGGAACTGCTAGAAGACGACGAACAAAAGATCGCCCGACCACGGCAGATCTACACCGGGCACGACGAACGCGAGTTCGTCCCCATGGACCAGCGCGCCGCTTCCGCCAGTGCGAAGGCGTCGGTTTAGAAGTCTGACTTCGCTCGAACGCGAGTGAGTTTCCCCCGGGGGCGGTAGCGGGGTTTTGGCGCGTGCCGAAGTCCCAGTGCGGTCTTCGGCGCCGCCCCGCCCGGGGGAATCGTTTTCTCTGTCCACCTAGCCCGCATGACTAAAATAGAGGTGTGACCGCCGCTAAGCTGTTGGCTCTGTGCGCCCTTCCCGTCCTGCTCGCGGCGCAAGCGCCATTCTTCCCGCTCGACGAGGTGAAGCCCGGTCTCCGGGCCATCGGATATACCGTTTTTTTCGGTGATCAGGTGGAATCCTTTGAAGTGGAAGTGCTCGGCGTCCTCGAAAATGTCGGGCCGAAGCAGTCTGTCATCCTCGCGCGTCTGTCCGGCGGACCACTCGAGGAAACCGGAATTCTACAAGGGATGAGTGGCTCTCCCGTCTATGTTGACGGCCGGCTGATGGGCGCGGTCGCCCTCGGATTCGCGCTATCGAAGGAACCGCTGGCCGGTATCCGGCCCATCGAAGAGATGCTCCGTGAGGGAGGGAGGCGCCTGGCGGATAGCCCGAAACCGTCGATCTGGGCCCGCGATGTCATCGGCGGATTCGCCCAGCCGGTAGAGTTACTCGCCGGAGGCGGCCGGCTGGTGGAATTGGCAACCCCCATTTCGTTCGGCGGCATGACCCGCCACACGATCGAGGAATTCGCTCCCCAACTGCGGTCGCTAGGGCTCGAGCCTTTGCAAGGGGCCGGTGGCGGCGCGCCGGGAAACGAATTTGGCGATCCCTCACGGGTAGTTCCCGGCTCGATGATTTCGGTTCTGCTGATGAGCGGCGACATGGCCGTCGGGGCCGACGGGACGGTTACGCACGTCGAAGACGAGACGGTCTACGCCTTTGGCCACCGCTTTCTCTCGGTCGGCAGCACGGACCTGCCGTTCACGCGCTCCGAGGTGATCACTCTCGCGCCAAACCTCGCCACCTCTTTCAAGATCTCCGCGCCCAAGGAGCCGGTGGGCGCCATTACCGCTGATTACAGCACGGCAGTGAAAGGCAAGCTCGGCCGGCGCGCCGCCATGGTTCCGCTGAGTATCCGCGTCTCGGGGCCGCCCGAGGGTGAAGCGGCAGAGCGCACCCGGCGGTATCAAATGCAGGTGGTCAACGACCGCTATCTTTCCCCGTTCCTCGTTCAGATGGCCCTCTATTCGGCCATCGACGCGACCGAAAGAGTATTGGGGACGTCTACCGTATCGCTCAAAGGCCGGGTTGAGTTCGAAAACGGGATTGCACCGGTGCGCCTCGACGACGTCTATGCCGGCGACGGCAATATCCCCCTGCAGACGTCGCTCGCCGCCGCCATTCCGTTGGCCTATCTGATGCAGAGTGGATTCGAGAGCCTGCGGTTGAAAGCGATTGATCTCGAGGCTGCTGTTTACAACGAGCGCCGGCAATGGGTAATTGACTCCATCTGGCCTGTTCGCAAAACCGTTCGTCCCGGAGAGACGGTGGAGCTGATGCTGCTGCTTTCCGGAGAGAACGGAGAGGAGCGGGCTCACACGGTGATTTATGACGTACCGGCTGGCGCCCTCGCTGGGACGCTTTTCTTCACCGCCTCCGACGCCATGACCACAAACCTACTCGAATACCGGCACATCGCCGGCGAACGGATGAAGAGCGCTGATCAGACGGTCCGCCTTCTTAACGAATTGCGGAACAACTCAAGCGCCTACGTAAGGGTATGGCGGCCGGGCGCGACCTATCGTGTTCAGGGACGGACGTTACCGGCGCCCCCCCCATCGGTTGCACTAATCCTCGGGCGCAGCCGGACCGAAGGAAACAACACGGCCGGGTACACCGCGAAGCTGGCCGAAATCGAGGTGGACGTAGGCGCTGCCGCCGTCACCGGCTCGAAAACAACCCAGGTGGAAGTGAAGGAATGATGCGAATCGCAGTTCTCCCGACATTGGTTTTGGCCGGAGCCGCTCTATTTGGAGCAAGCACCCAGACGTGGGAGATGAACACCTACTCCGACTTCCTTAAGGGGCAGTTCGATGGCGTCTCTCTCTTCCGTGAAGGGCAGTTGCGCCTGGCGCCGGGGCTGGAAACGGTTTTCTCGTCGGATCAGCCGTCCATCTGGGCGGTGGCGCGGGCTGAAGACGGATCACTCTACCTTGGAACCGGGCATCGCGGGCGAGTCTACAAGGTTACCCCGGAAGGTGCGGGCGAACTCCTGTGGGAGGCGGCCGAACCTGAAGTGTTCGCGCTCGTTCTGGCGCCTGGCGGCGACCTCTTCGTGGCCTCGTCCCCCAACGGAAAGGTCTACCGGATACGTGACGGGAAAGCCGAGGAGTATTTCGCGCCGGAGAGCACCTACATCTGGTCGCTCGCCGTTGGGCCGGACGGTTCGCTCTACGTGGGCACGGGCGTGGACGGGGTTGTTTACAAAGTGACGGCTTCCGGCGAAGGGGAAGCCTATTACAAGACCGGCCAGACCCACGTCACCGCTCTGGCCGTCGATTCCGAGGGGCGGCTGCTGGCCGGCACGGAGCCGAACGGCATCCTGTACCGGATCTCGGAGAAGGACCGCGCTTTTGTGCTATACGACGCCAATCTGCCGGAGATCCGGGCGCTGGTCCCGAAGCCTGACGGGACGGTCTATGTCGCGGCCATGGGCGGTTCGGTGGCGCGGCAGAGCGCGGCCGCTGCTGCGGCGCAGTCCGCGCTCTCGAGCTCCTCTCCGGTCGCTCACACCTCGATCACGGTGTCGGCGGCACAGGGCGGAGTGGAAATTGACCCGGCCAAGCCAAAGCCCGCCGTGCAGCCGGCGCCATCTCCGACTGTGGCTACGTTGCCGGTGATCGAACTTTCCGGTGTCGAAAAGTCCGCCCTGTTCAAGGTTCACGCTGACCATACCGTCGAGAAGCTCTGGACCTCCA
Source organism: uncultured Solibacteraceae bacterium (assembly GCA_964468205.1). Classification (GTDB taxonomy): domain Bacteria; phylum Acidobacteriota; class Terriglobia; order Bryobacterales; family Bryobacteraceae; genus CAWELS01. The sequence continues at coordinate 35,271 of CAYXVG010000013.1, forward strand.
CCACCGAAAACGCCTATGACCTGGTCGAGGCCGGAGACCGAATTGTCTTTGCCACCGATCAGAAAGGACGCCTCTACGAGTTGGAGGACGGGGGAAAAGTGACCCTATTGGTGCAGACCAACCAGGAAGAGGCCATGCGCGTGCTCGATGGCGACCGGGGGCTGCTGGTGGCTACCGGAAACATGGGCATGGTTTACCGGGTAGGTAAGGGTTCCGCCGCCGAAGGCTCGTATCAAGCGCCTGTCCACGACGCCGCCCGGGTGGCCCGTTGGGGCAAGTTGAGCTGGCACGCCGGCAACCCGGAGGGGGGAACCATTGCGTTCGAGACCCGAACCGGAAATTCGGCGCGCCCGGACGATACCTGGAGCGCTTGGTCCGAAGCAGTGAGCAACCCCGCGGGCAGCCAGATTGCCAGCCCCAATGCCAGGTACATCCAGTGGCGGGCGCACTTTCGCGGCGTCGACGGGAAGACCCCGGCTCTCGACAGCGTGAACCTGGCCTACCTCCCGCGCAACTCCCGTCCGGCGGTTTCCGGAATCACGGTCAGCAGTGCGAGTTCGCCCGGATCCCAGGAAAATGCTGGTACGTCCTCGTCATCGAGCTCGGCGACCGCTGCTTACAGCATCACCGTTACCGATACCGGGGAAGAAGGCGCCTCCACCGTGAGCGGAACCTCCACTCAAAGGTTGTCGAAGAGCGCAAACGATCAGATCACCGTTGCCTGGGAGGCCGAGGATCCGGACGGCGATCCGCTAATACACGCACTGTACTTCCGTGGTGAGGGAGAGCGGGAATGGAAGCTCCTCGAGGATTCTCTGAAGGAATCAAGCCACGTGATTGACTCCGACGCCCTAGCTGATGGTAAATACTACTTCAAAGTGATCGCCTCGGACCGCCGCGCCAATCCTACCGAAGCCGCGCTCGAGGGAGAGCGAACTAGTGCCCCCGTGTTGGTGGACCACACACCGCCGCGGCTGGTGGCCGCGGAACCCATCCGGGATGGCGACTCGGTGGAAGTGGTCGTCGAGGCTCAGGATGCCGCTTCGGCGCTCCGGCGCTGCGAGTACTCCCTGAACGCAGGGCCGTGGACGCCGGTGGCCCCGGACGACGGAATCATCGACAGCAAGTTCGAGCGGTTCGTGCTGCGTTTGAACGGTATAGAGGACGGAGAACAACTCCTCGTCGTGCGCTCGTTCGATTCTGCCGGGAACGCGGGACTAGTGAGAGTTCTAATGCGCTAGCGGGCCCCTGAACCCCTACGGCGCCCAACAGCCGCCGGCTCCTACCGTTGGGTTTCACTGACGTGGCTGGCGCGATCCACGCGTTGACTGGTCTTCGCCTTCTGCCGGCTCAACCGGACATGAATGCGCCCTTCTCCCCAACTCATAGTTTCGATCCATTCCGGTGGAATCAGCACTTCCCGGCCGGGCTTCCAGCTCTTGGTGTCAACGATCAACCACCGGACTACCCAACCATCGTCGTCAATCAGAAAATCGTGAGCCACTCCGAGCGGGCCGTCAAGAGCCTCCACGCGGTAGCCCATGACCTCGCGAAGGCTTCGCAGATGGGGGTTGTCAATATCCTGAAGTGCGCCGGATTCCGCTTCGGCTTGTGTCAGCGCCTGCTGGCGGGCCGATCCGAGGACGGAACTGACTGGTGGACCGCCACGCGTGTCGAGCCCGCCGTACCGGGCCTTCAGCAATTCTTCCATTTTCCAGGAAACCGGCAGCTCCTCAACAGTGGTCTTTCGCGCTTTCGCCTCTTCTCGAGTCATTTCGATGGGAAATCGAAGCGTGTCCCGGTCCGGCAGGCCTAGCCAACGGCTTGAAATCAGGAGCTTTTCCCCAGGTAGCCAGCGTCCTGTCTCTACCACGAGATAGCGGATTTCATAGCTCTTTTCGTCTACGTATGCGTCGATTGCCCGGCCCAGCTTCCCGTCGGTCGCGTGGGCTTCGTATCGGCTGAGAGCTCTGGCGCTGTGTAGCATAGACAGTTCCTACCGGCAGGGCCAGGAACCCCTCCCGGTGAAGACATTGTCTCACAATTCACAGCGGAGAGACCCGGCCTTGGTGCTGCCGGAGGCAGTCCGTTACCGCCGGGTTTCGGAGAAGTCGATCTCCCGCGGACGCGTCACCTGCCCGGCCTCTTCGTCTCCCTGCCGGCCGCAGGTTCCGCACATTACTTTCCCGTCGCTGCCAACCACTTTCGGGCCGCCACACGAGCCGCTAAGGCACTTCCCCTTGAGCAGCACGCCGACCGCCATCGCCAGCATTACCACCGCGATAACGCCTATCGTGATCAGAATCGTGTTCATGGCTGCTCTCCTTCATGACCAGACTCTCCGAAAAGAGTCCTGAACCGGGGGGTCGCCCTCTCTTCAAAGCTGCCGTCGCGGTCCCGGATAAGAAACAGCGCCGCGAGGCCGTTCGCAACCGCAGCCTTATACCCGTCGGTTTCGCCCAACACCAGCAGCGCGGTGGCGAATCCATCCACCTGGGTACAGAATTGGTCCACTACTGATACAGATGCGAGCCGGTGCCGGATCGGTTTCCCCGTTCTGGGATCGATGATGTGGGAGTATCGTACACCATCCACCTCGTAGAAGTTCCGGTAGTCCCCGGATGTGGCCATCGCAAGGTCCCGCATTCGCAGCGCGCGTTGGAGGTCATGTCTGCTCACGAGGGGGCTTTCGATTCCGATCACCCAAGGAGCCCCAGTCTGGTTGATGCCCCGCACCCTCACCTCTCCTCCCACCTCTACCATATGGTTGGCGAATCCGGCATCGAGGAGGGCGTCGGAAACCTGGTCCACGGCGTATCCTTTGGCGATTCCCGAGAGATCACAATAGACCCCGGTGACTTTCTTGCGCACGGCTGGTTCCGACTCGTCGATTTCAATCTTGTCCCAGCCGGTAATTCGCCGCAGTTCTTCCAGTTCGGCCTCGGAGGGAATGCTCTTGGGTTTTCCGGCAGGTCCGAATCCCCAGGCGTTTACTAACGGACCGACAGTTATGTCAAATGCGCCGTCCGTGGCGGCCCCGATCTGCCGGGCGGCGACGAGAATCTGCGCCAGTTCACTCGATACCTTGATCGGAACCGACGGATCCGCCCGGTTCAGCCGCGAGAGTTCAGAATCGGACTTGTAGGTGGACATCCGGGAATCCACCTCCGCCAGTTCGCGCGTCACAATCTCCCCGGCCGCGGCGGTAGCTTCGTCGCTTATCGGCGGTCCGGATAGTTTCACATTGTATGTCGTGCCGAGAGCTTCGCCGGTGAGATGGCGCTGTTCAAATCGGGGTGCTGAACCGCATCCGCCGCCGGCGACTATCAGCAGGGAGAGAACCAGGGCTCCACCCCGCGATGCCCGAGCAAACCAAAGCATCTTATTACCGAACCTATCCGCCGAAGTCGTCGAACATGATGTTCTCCGGCTCTACTCCCAGGCTGTCCAGCATCTTGAAGCAGGCCGAAATCATCATTGGCGGGCCGCAGAGATAGTACTCGATCTCCTCCGGGGCCGGGTGATCTTTCAGGTAGTTGTCGTAGAGGACCTGGTGGATAAAGCCTGTATAGCCGGTCCAGTTGTCTTCCGGGAGCGGTTCGGAGAGGGCCAGGCGCCACTCAAAGTTCGGGTTCTGCTCCTGGATCTCGTCGAAGTCCTCCACGTAGAAAGCCTCCCGCAGACTGCGAGCGCCGTACCAGAAGGTGACCTTGCGATTCGTGTGAATCCGCTTGAACTGGTCGAAGATGTGTGACCGCATGGGCGCCATCCCCGCGCCGCCGCCGATAAAGCACATCTCGTTGTCTGTATCTTTGGCGAAGAACTCTCCATACGGTCCAGAAATTGTCACCTGATCGCCGGGCTTCAAGCCGAAAATATACGAAGACATCTTGCCCGGAGGTGTGCCTTCCGGGGCGCGCGGGGGCGGGCTCGCGATGCGGACATTGAGCATGATGGTGCCATACTCCTCCGGGTAGTTGGCCATGGAATAGGCCCGCTCCACCGGCTCGTCCACCTTCGAGACATACCGCCACATGTTGAATTTGTCCCAGTCCTCGCGGTACTCTTCTTCAATCTGAAAGTCCTCGTACTTGACCACCTGCGGAGGCGCCTCGATCTGGATATATCCGCCGGCGCGGAACGGAACCGCGTCGCCCTCCGGCAACTGGAGCACCAGTTCCTTGATGAAAGTGGCCACGTTGCGGTTTGACCTGACGGTGCACTGCCATTTCTTGACAGCGAAGATCTCGGGGGGCACCTCGATCTTCATGTCCTGCTTCACTTTCACCTGGCACGCCAACCGGCAACCTTCGCGGGCTTCGCCACGGGTGATGTGGGGTTCCTCGGTGGGCAGCATCGATCCTCCGCCATCCACTACATCTACCTTGCAGGTCGCGCAGCTTCCCTTGCCGCCACATGCCGAGGGGATGAAGATCTTGTTGGCCGCCAAGGTGCCGAGCAGAGTGCCTCCGGCCTGCGTGCGGATCGCCTTGTCCGGATCTTCATTGATTACAATGGTCACGTCGCCGCTCGCGACCAGCTTGCTCTTGGCCAGCATGAGCACGGCCACCAGCAGCACGATTACCACGGTAAACATGAGCACGCCGAGAGCAATAGTTTCCATTATTCGTTTTCCTTCCAGCTACCTATTAAATGCTTCCCCTTCCAATGCCGCCCTATAACTGAATCCCTGCGAAGGCCATGAAGCCGATCGCCATCAAGCCCGTAATCATGAAGGTCATTCCTAGGCCCCGCAGCGGGCGGGGGACGTTGCTATACTCCATCCGTTCGCGAATGGAGGCGAGGGCGACCACGGCCAGGAACCAGCCAATTCCCGAGCCCGCTCCGTAAACCGCGCTCTCGGCGAACGTGTAATCGCGATTCACCATGAAAAGCGAGCCGCCGAGAATCGCGCAGTTCACCGCGATGAGCGGAAGAAATACGCCCAGGGTGTTGTAGAGCGCCGGCACGAACTTGTCGATCGCCATTTCGACAATCTGTACCATTGCGGCTATCGTGCCGATGAAGCAGAGGAATCCCAGAAACGACAGATCGTATTCGGCGAAGTCTTCGCTTAGCCACACCAAAGCGCCCTTCTGTAACACATAGTGATTGATCAGGTTGTTCGCCGGGATCGTGATCACCATCACGAAGATCACGGCCAAGCCCAATCCCACCGCAGTGCTCACCTTCTTGGAAACAGCCAGAAACGAGCACATTCCCAGAAAGAAAGCCAGCGCGAGGTTCTCGATGAAGATCGCCTTGACAGCCAGATTCAGATAGTGTTCCATCTCTTATCCCTCCTCCTCAATCTGGTCAGTCTTCCAAGTGCGCAGGAGCCAGATGAAGAGCCCAATGATGAAAAAGGCCCCCGCCGAAGACACCATCAAGCCGTTCGGATGGTACCAGCCCCCGTCGGTGACCTTGGGCAGCACTACCTGGCCGAAGACCGTCCCGCTTCCAAACAACTCCCTGAGGAAAGCGGTGGCCATGAGGATTAAGGCGTAGCCCAAGCCGTTCCCAACACCGTCCAACAGGCTCAGTCTGGGTCCGTTCTGCATCGCGAAAGCCTCGGCGCGGCCCATGATGATGCAGTTCGTGATAATCAGGCCGACGAAGACTGAAAGCTGTTTGCTGATGTCGTACACATACGCCTTTAGCACCTGGTCGGTGATGATCACCAGCGAAGCGATGATAGTGAGCTGCACGATGATGCGGATACTGCTTGGAATCTGGTTGCGAATCAGGCTTACGGACAGATTCGACAGGGTAAGCACGGCGATGACCGCGAAGCTCATCACCAGCGCCGTATCCATCTTCGTCGTCACTGCCAGAGCCGAACAGATCCCCAGCACTTGCAGCACAATCGGATTGTTCTCAAACAGTGGATCAAAGAGTGCATTTTTCTCCACGTTGGTCATCTCGATCGCCTCCTCTAAGATGTGCTCTCCCTTGACGAGTACTCGTCGAGGAATTTTCCGTACCCCTCCGTCATCCAGAAATGAAGCATGTTTTCGACGCCATCCGCCGTCAAGGTGGCGCCCGAGAGGCCGTCCACCCGGTACGGGTCTTCCTCCGGCGGTCCGGCCGACCCTTTGATCACCTCGATCGTGACATCTCCCCGCTCGTCGAACACTTTCCTCCCAGGCCAGAGCGCTTTCCAATTGGGGTTGTCCACCTCTCCTCCCAGGCCGGCGGTTTCTCCGTGTTGATAGAAGGACAGGCCGGTTATGGTGTTCAAATCTTCCGCATCGACGGCCAGGAATCCGTAGAGCGTCGACCACAGACCGTAGCCCTCTACAGGCAGCACGATTTGGCTCGGCTCGTTCGCCTCGTCCAGAATTTCGTAAATGACGGCGTATTTCGGCAGGCGCTTCACGGCGGCGGGATTCGGCGGAGCGGGGGAGCTCATCTCCGGATCGGTCTTGGCCGCCTGCTGATCATAGGTCAGCGGATCGACGGCGTCGGTGGGTTTTCCGGTCTCCAGGTCGATCACAATCGGGCGGACAGATTCCGAGAAGATTTCCTGCGCCCGTTCAGGCGACAACTTCTCGCCCGGCTCGGCCAGCCCGGACACGGTCAGTACGTTCTTCATCTTGTCGAGCGCCGCGTTCGTCTCCTGCCGGTCGGAAAGAGACACCGCCGACGTCGAAACGAGCAAGCCGCAGATGATGCACACGGCGGCGGCGAAGAGAAACGTATACATGACGTTATGCTGCATAGCGTGCCTTTCTGCGCTTGATGTTCGCCTGCACCACGTAGTAGTCGATAAAGCCCCCAAACAGGTTCATAAACAGGATGGCCAGCATGATGCCTTCGGGATAGGCGGGGTTGACCACACGCACTAGAATGGCGAGCAGGCCAATCAAGAACCCGTATATGAATCGTCCGGTGTTGGAGTGAGCCGCGCTCACCGGATCTGTCGCCATGAAGACCGTGCCGAAAGCCCAGCCACCGAGTACCATGTGCCAGTACCAGGGGACGTCAAAGAACGGGTTGGTCGCCGACCCGGCTGCGTTCAGCAGGAAGATCGCCGCCAAGCTGCCGGCGAAGACCGAAATCATAATGCGCCAGCTCCCCACGCCGCTGGCCAGCAAAACCGCCGCGCCGAACAGGCAGGCCGCGGTGGAGGTCTCCCCCATCGACCCCGGGATCAAGCCGAGAAAAGCGTCCCACCAGTCGAGGCCGCTCTCCAAGGCGCTGACACCACTCGTAGCCGCCCGCGCGAGCCAGGTGGCCCCGCTTACTCCATCGACATTTGTGTTCGCCGCAATCCAGACCTGATCACCGGAAATGGCCGCCGGGTAGCCGAAGAAGAGGAACGCGCGGGATGTCAGCGCCGGATTCAGGATGTTCATCCCGGTTCCGCCGAAGATCTCCTTTCCAATCAACGTTCCAAATGCGATCCCTAAGGCCACCTGCCAGAGCGGGATTGTCGGAGGCAGCACCAGCGGGAAGAGCATGCCGGTGACCAGGAAACCCTCGTTCACCTCATGCTTCCGGATGATGGCAAAGATGACTTCGACCGTTCCGCCGACCGTGAATGTCACCAGCAACACCGGAAAGTAGTAGAAAAACCCATGAACGATGCAGGCCAATACATCGCCCGGATCGAAAGCTCCCATCCCGATCGCCCTCATGGCAGCGGTCTGCCAGCTATCGAGCGGGAGGGCTCCGCTGCCGATCGCCAGATGGGCTTGGTAGCCCGTGTTGTACATCGCCATGAAAACGCAGGGGATCAGCGCCACGACGACCGTCATCATCATCCGCTTCAGATCCAATCCGTCGCGGACGTGAGATGCGCCCTTGGCCACCTTGCCCGTGGAATAGAGGATCGTGTCGAGCGCCTCGTACAACGGGTACAAGGGCTCGCACTTCTGCCCCTTGGCGAAGTACTTCTTCTCTGCCGAATCGAGTATGGATCGCAGACTCATCAGCCTTCCTTCTCAATAATCGTGAGGACCTCTCTGAGGATTGGCCCCCATTCCGTCTTGCCGGGGTCGACAAACGTGCATAGGGCAACGTCCTCCTCGTCGAGCTCGAGGCAGCCGAGTTCCTCCGAGCGAACAGGGTTTCCGGTATAGAGCGCTCGTAGCAGGAAGCTGGGCAGAATGTCGAACGGGAACACCTTCTCGTACATCCCGATGGGAACCATCGCCCGGCTCGATCCGTTGGTGGCCGTACTGAATCGGAACCTTTTGCCCGGGATCAGCTTCGAGGCAAAGATCGGAATTACCGAAAACTTGTCGAAACCCGGCCCCATCCAGCCCATGAACGGGCGCTGTCCACCCTCAGGCAACGCTGTGATCTGGAGGTGGTACCGCCCCAGGAATCCCAGCACCTCTCCGGTGGCCGCACGACCGTTGAAAACCGAACCTGAGATGAGTCTGAACTTATCGTCAACGATCTCGCCCTTGGTTATGTCGCCGATGAATGCGCCATAACGTGTCCGCAGCAGGCGCGGCCGGCGCACGGCCGGGCCCCCGATCGAGATGACCCGTGACACATCCAGTTCTCCGGTCGAGAATAGCCTCCCGATGGCCGCAACGTCCTGATAACCTGCGTACCAAACCACTTTGTTACGGTCCACCGGGTCGAGAAGATGAATGTGCAATCCGGCCGTTCCCGCCGGGTGCGGACCCTCAAATTCCTCAACGCTGAACTTCTCTCCCGATGGAGCCTCGATGGCGGCCCCGGCGGCCTTGCAGATGTAAACCGTGCCATCCGTCAGCCGGGCCAGCGCTTCCAGCCCGCGCTGAAAGTCCTGCATCCGGTCAGAGAGCACGACCTCCGGTGAAGGCGCCAGCGGATTGGTATCGATCGCCGTTACGAAAATCGAATGCGGCTCCGACTCCGGGGCGGGAACCTTGCTGAATGGCCGGGTCCGCAACGCTGTCCACATTCCGGACTCGACCAGCAAATCCTTCACCTGCTGGCGGGAGAGAGCGGAAGGCGGTTGGCCGCCATAAGATGCAAACGAGACCGTATCCGAGCGGCCGGCCAGCTCTCCCTGGTCCAGTTGAATCACTAATGACAGCAGTCGCCGCCGCTCTCCCCTGTTGACTGCCGTCACTCGGCCGGACGCGGGCGCCGTGTAACGGAGTCCGGGCGTCTTTCTGTCTTCGAAAAGCAACTGGCCGCGCCGCACGTCATCTCCTTCCTCGACGTGCATCGTTGGCCGCATTCCGACATAATCGTCGGAGACGAGCGCGACGCGGGATGGGGTTGGAGCAGAGTCAACCCGCTGCTCGGGTAAACCTTCTATTGGAAGGTTGAGACCTTTTCTGATTCTGTGCCGGGCCATTCTGGAATCGATTCGAGAGACCTTATTCGACTTCACGGCGCGCCGCTCCGACTTTCGGATCCCGGGCTGGTTGCCAAGACGGCGTCCAGCCAACGGTTTAACGAGAGACGAACCGGGGTCGTGGCCTTGACAACGGAGTCGCCAGCCACATCCGGCAACTCCGGGAGAGCCTTCGCAGCCGCAAAACTCGATTTTAGCACCCCTCGATGACCGGAATCTTCCCGGCCCGGGCCGGCTCAAATCGAATTAGTTCTTGCGTCGCAAGACCGGGGGTTGGTCCTCATCTTCTTCGGCTTCTGACCCGGTTTTCGGCTCTTCCTTGGTTATGACCGTCACTTGGCGGTCCCGGCGGACTTGGGGAGCGTCCGGAAGTCTTGATTTGCTACTTTCTGGATTCAACAGGATCGCCAACCGCTGCTTCACTTTGTCGAATTCAGAAGTGTTAACCAGATACTCGGGTTTCGCCGGCAGGATTTCCTCCATGTTGACCTGGGCGGCTTCAATCCTGTCGTCGGTCATCGGATGGCTGGTGAACACTGACGCGAACGTGCCGGGCTTGGTCTTCTGCTGGGAAGCAAGTTTTTCGAAGAAGTCGACAAATGACGTGGGATCGTAGCCGGCGGCGTAGAGATACTGGATGCCCAGATGATCGGCTTCCCGCTCGAACTCGCGCGAAAACTGCATGAAGGCCACTGGCAGCGCCAGTCCCGCCACCTGCTGTACTGCGAAGCCGCCCCAGCCGCCGGTCATGATAATCAACGGAATGGTGGCGAGATTCGCGATTTGGCCGCGGGTGGCCTGCCTCGTCCCGTGGCGCGCTGCAACATGTGCGATTTCATGGGCGAGGACTCCAGCCATCTCCGCCTCGGTCTCCGCCTCCATGATCAGCCCAGTGTTGACAAAGCAAAATCCGCCAGGGAGCGCGAAAGCATTGATTTGCGGATCCTCCAGCACCTTGAAGTGGAATGGAATATTGCTGTCGGAGCGCCGCGCTAGATTCTGGCCTACCCGATTGATGTACTCAGCCACCACCGGATCGTTGACAACTTTGGCCTGCCGCTCGATCTCATCGGCGTACTGCTTCCCCATCTGAATTTCCTTCTCGATGGAGTAGAGGTTGATTTTGCCATCGACGTCCCGTTCGCCGATCTTGTCGACGTCGTCCTTCGGCTTCTTCTTGTCATCACCGGCAACCGAGAATGGCAGCGTCAGAGCAACTGCCAAGGTGATAGCCAACCTTTTTTTCATACGGCTCCCCTTTCCTCTACCCACAGTCTAACCTTGAGGGCAGACGGTCCGCTGCTTTATTGACGAGCCCCTGGGAGGCGAAGTTTCAATATGTGTCCCGTCTCAGCGCACCTCGCCGATCCGGTGGAGCTTCATTACATTGGTCGGTCCCATCTTTGCCATGGGCAATCCGGCCAGAATGATCACCTTGTCATTCAACGCCAATTGTCCCGTCGCCTGCAACAGATGGTCGAGTTCCACTAGGACTTCGTCGGAAGACTCCTGAGGATCCACCAGCACCGGCCGGACACCGTAGACGACGGAAAGCTGGCGGACCACCGTCTCGTAAGGCGTAAACACGTAGATCGGCACCGGCGGGCGGTAGCGGGCAACGAGCCGGGCGGTATATCCGCTGGCCGTGAAGGCGACGATAGCCGCTGGCTTCGAGATGCTCGCGGCGCGGTAAGCGGCGTCAGCGACAATCTCCGACGGGCTCGGCTTCGGCGGCGTCGTCAGTTGCCGGTATCCGTGAGCCTGGTAGGCGTTGTCGGCTTCGACGGCGATCCGCGCCATCATCCGCACCGCCTCCACCGGATATTTCCCGGTTGAGGTTTCGGCCGATAGCATCACCGCGTCCGTACCGTCCTCAATGGCGTTGGCAACATCGCTTACCTCGGCCCGCGTGGGCACGGGGTTGTATACCATCGATTCCAACATCTGTGTGGCGGTGATCACGAACTTGCCGTTCTTGCGTGCCCGCTCAATGATGTCTTTCTGCATGCACGGAACCTTCTCGAGCGCCACCTCCACGCCCAGATCGCCGCGCGCCACCATTACTCCGTCGGATTCCTCCATGATCTGATCGACATTCTCATAAGCCTCGGGCTTCTCGATCTTGGCGATAATCGGCAAATTCTGGTCCTGCTGCTCCAGGAACAGCCGCAGGCGCAATATGTCATCGCGTTTCCTCACGAAGGATAGCGCCACCATGTCTATGCCGTGCGATAGGGCGAACTGCAGGTCCGACATATCTTTCTTCGTGAGCGAAGGCGTGCTGACCTGTACCCCGGGCAGATTGACGCCCTTCCGGTCGCCGATCCAGCCTCCGGTAACCACCTCGCAACGCGCGGAGATTCCGTCCGTATCAATGACGCGAAGCTCCACAGTGCCGTCATTCAGCAGCACACGGTCGCCCGCGGTTACGTCTTCGGCGAATCGCTGGTAGCCCACCGTTGCGGTTTCGCAATTGCCCTCCACCTCCTTAACCGTGAGCTGGAAGCGGCTGCCGGCGGTGAGAACGCACCCGCCCCCGCCGAATCTCCCCAAGCGAATCTTGGGCCCCTGAAGGTCCATCAGTATGCCCGTGCTTATGCCCATCTCCTCCGAGATCCGCCGGACCGCTATGATTTTCGCTTCGTGTTCGTCCTGAGTGCCGTGGGACGCGTTCAAGCGCACCACATTTACGCCGGCCTCGATGAGTTGCCGGATCACTTCTGGATCTTCCGTCGCCGGACCCAGGGTGGCAATGATTTTCGTATTCCGCATTGTCTCCGTGCGCTAATATGGCTTCTTTGCCATTATGTCGCTTTTGCAGGTCGTCATTCTCGCTGTCGTGCAAGGATTCACTGAATTCTTACCAATCAGTAGTTCGGCTCACTTGGCTCTGGCGCCCTGGCTCCTGGGTTGGCCGGACCAGGGATTGGTTTTCGACATCGCCTTGCACTTCGGAACCCTCGCCGCGGTGCTGATCTACTTCTTTCGGGACTGGCTGCAGATCATCGCCCAGGGATTCGGACTCTACTACGGCCCGGATGAGGACCTGCGGCGCAAACCGAAGCTGCTATGGCTGCTCGCGGCCGCCTCGGTCCCGGTTGGCATAGTGGGTCTCAAGTTTCAGGATCAAGTCGAGACGACCCTGCGCAATCCGTTCACCATCGGAGGAATGCTGATCGGCGTCGGACTGGTCATGGGACTGGCGGATCGGCTTGGACGGCGGGTGAAGCAGATTGGGGAGGTCTCGGTAGCCGATGGATTGATCATCGGACTGGCCCAGGCTCTCGCCGTCGTCCCAGGGACCTCGCGCAGCGGGATCACCATAACCGCCGGTCTGTTCCGAAATATTGACCGGGAGGCCGCCGCTCGATTCTCTTTCCTCCTCTCGACCCCGGCCATCGGTGGGGCGGCGCTTAAGGCCTATCTTGACCTGATGGAAGCCGGCGGCATCCCGCCGGGAATGTATGTCCCGTTTGCGCTGGGAATTCTGGTCAGCGCCGTAACCGGTCTGGTCGTAATCAGATACTTCCTCCGGTTCCTCCGCCGCCACACTCTCCGCTTTTTTGTTGCGTACCGGATCATCTTTGGCATAATAGTAATTGCTCTGGCTCTTTTCCGTCATCCGGCGGGATGAGGCTACTAGGACCAACGCCGATTTCACGGCTCAACGAAGCCGGTGGGGTGATTCTCCTCTTTCTCTCCATCCTCCTCACTCTGAGCCTGGTCAGCTACCATCCGGTTGATCCCTCTTGGAACACCGCCACGGGTTCCGAGGTGGCCGGGAACCTTGTTGGGTCCGTTGGTTCCCATTTGGCCGACTTGCTTCTGCAAGGGTTCGGATTGTCCTCCTTTCTTCTGCCCTTTTTTGTTCTCGTGATTGGCTGGAAGTGGATCCATTCCCGGCCAATCGACCACCAATTGGCCCGAGCCGCCGGGGCCGCGCTGCTCGTCCTGGCCGTTGCGGCCGCTCTCGCTTTCCTCCCAGAATTACGGTTCTTTGGCGGAGCCGTCTCCCCGGGCGGCGTCACCGGCATCGTCGTATCCGAAATCCTGGTCTCCAGCCTGAATCTGCCCGGGGCCCTGATCGCCCTGGCCGTCGTTATGGTCGTCAGTCTCTATTTGGTGTCGAGCTTCTCCATCTTCCGCGTTCCCAGCAGAGTCGAGACGCTGGCCGGCACGGCCGCATCGATTCAGAGTTGGTGGCGGCAATTGCAGTTGTGGAGGCGCCACTCGCAAGCCGGCTCCGGCGAAGCGGACAGCCAGGAAAGCGGGGACAGTGTCGAATACGGGACCACAACCGGGGGGTACGACGATTCGCTCGAAGAGCGTGCCCGCCGTCGCGCCGAGCGCATGGCCCGCGGCCTCGGGCAGGCGATTCCGGGCTCGGATTTCCCGCCAGCCAGCCCGGCGGACGCCGAACCGCCATTTGAAACCGACGTTCCGCCCGGGGACTATCCGCCTCCGGGCGAACCTGAAATACCAATCCGGACCCTCGAAGACGAGCCACCGCCCGGGGAACCAGATCTTGAGACCGTGGGGGAAGCCGGACCATTCACTGGCGCGCCGGCGACACGCCTGCCGAGTCCATTCTCTCCTCCAGTGGAATTCGAACAGGCCGAATTCCGGCTTCCTTCCACGGAACTGCTCACCCCGCCGCAAGCTCGTAACCCATACGATGAAGAGGAGTTAAAGGCGCTTGCGGCGACCATAAAGTCGAAATTCGAGGAGTTCAATGTCTTCGGCTCCGTGGTGCAGATCAACCACGGCCCGGTCGTCACTACCTTCGAGTTCAAGCCAGAAGCTGGCGTCAAGTACAGTCGAATCACCTCGCTCACCGACGACCTCTGCCTCGGCCTGCAGGCGGAGTCCATCCTGATTGAACGCATTCCGGGGCGGCCCACGGTGGGTATCGAGGTGCCGAATTCGAAGCGCGAGCTGATCAGCCTGCGCCAAGTGCTTGAATCCGACGAGTTCCGGAATACCAGGGCCCGCCTGCCCATCCCGCTCGGCAAGGACGTCGACGGGCGCATCAAAGTGACCGGGCTCGAGAAAATGCCGCATCTGCTCATCGCCGGTTCCACCGGATCGGGCAAGAGCGTGATGCTGAACTCGCTGCTGATGTCTATCCTTTACAGCGCGACGCCCGAGCAGGTCCGGCTGATCATGGTGGACCCGAAGCGTGTCGAACTCGGCGTTTATGAGGATGTGCCGCATTTGCTCACGCCGGTAATTACCGACCCCCGCAAAGCTACCAACGCCTTGCGCAACGCGGTGGAGGAAATGGAGCGCCGGTACAAGTTGCTCGCGGCGCTGCACGTCCGCAATCTTGACCAGTACAACAAAAAGGTCCGCAGGATGATGGAGCAGCCCAAATCGCTGTTCCCCGAGGCCGCGGATCCCGGAGAGGAGGAGCTTTCCCCTCTTCCCTACATTGTCATCGTCATCGACGAACTGGCCGACTTGATGATGCTCGAACGAGCGAACGTCGAGTCAGCCGTGGCCCGGCTTTCCCAAATGGCCCGGGCCGTCGGCCTGCATCTGGTGCTCGCGACACAGCGCCCCAGCGTCGATGTGATCACCGGCCTGATCAAGAACAACCTGCCCGCGAGGATCAGCTTCCGAGTCGCCACGCGTTTCGACTCCCGCACCATTATCGACACCATGGGCGCCGAGCGGTTGCTCGGCAAGGGCGATATGCTATTCCTGCCGCCAGGGTCTTCCCGGCTCATCCGGATGCACGGCGCCTATGTGGACGAGGACGAGATTACCGGCGTCGTGGAATTCTGGAAGCGCCAGGCCTCGCCGGATTACGACGACACCTTCCTGGTGGCGCCCGTCGATGAGGACGACGAATCAGACGACGGCGAGGAGATCGACAACAACGACCCGATGTACGAGAAGGCCGTCCGGGTGGTCCTCGAGATGGGCAAAGCCTCCACCTCGATCCTTCAGCGCCGGCTGCGGGTCGGCTATGGTCGCGCCGCCCGGCTCCTCGACGTCATGCAGCGAGAAGGCATCATTGGTCCACCCGACGGCAGCCGCCCCAGGGAAGTCCTGAAGGCCCCGGACTGGCTGGAGGAAATCGAACAGCATCTGCGCTAAACTGCGCTGCCATTTTTGTTCAGGTACGCGTCGAACACCTCGTCCGCGCGGCCCTGCATCACCACCTCGCCCTTTTCAATCCAGAGCCCTTTGGCGCATAGCTCCCTGAGAACGGTAGGCACGTGGGATACAACCAGCAGAATGGTGCCCCGGTCCCGCAGCTCGATGATCCGCTTCTCGCACTTCTTCTGAAAGTCCTTGTCACCCACGGCGAGAATCTCGTCCACCAGCAAAATGTCCGGTTTCACGTGCACCGCAATCGAAAAGGCCAGCCGCATCACCATTCCCTGGGAATAGGTCCGGATCGGCTCCTCGATGAAGTCGCCGAGCTCCGAGAAGGCGATGATATCCTCGGCCGCGTCCATCGTCTGCCGCTTTGTCAATCCGCAGAGGGCGGCGTTCATGCGGAGATTCTCGCGGCCGGTGAGGTCCGGATGAAAGCCGGATCCGAGCTCGAGCATCGCCATCACTCGGCCGTCCACCGACACCCGCCCCTCCTCCGGCACGGTCAAGCCCGCCACCAGGCTTAGCAGGGTGCTCTTACCCGCGCCATTATGTCCCACGATGCCAAGCGTGTCGCCGGCGCGGACTTCGAAGGTCACGCCGCGGAGCGCGTAGAAGAGCTCCTGCGGCTGGCGCTGCCGTCCCAGCACCTCCAAGAAGTACGAGAAGAAGAATTGCCGGGACTGCTTGGTGTAGATCTTTGAGACGTTCTGAAACGAGACTTGAGCCATGGCTAGAGATAATCTGCGAAATTACGCTTCAAGCGGCGGAATACCAAAAATCCAACGGCCAGCGTAACGAACGACACGAGCGGCAACTTGACCAGCAGGGGAGCGGGCGGCATGCGGCCCTCGATCATGATCGCCCTTACCGCGAGCACCACCGCGGCAATTGGATTGTACTCGTACAGCGACTTGTATTCCTGAGGCACCATCGCGAACGAATAGAAGATCGGCACCAACCAGAACAACACAGTGTTCAACGATTCCACCACGTACCGCATGTCGCGAAAGTAAACGTCCATGGCGGAGGTCATCAGGCTGAGGCCGCAGACGAACAGGACCTGCAGCGCAAGGATAAACGGCAGCAGCAGCCAGTAAGAGTTCACGCCATATCCGGCGAACAAAGTCATCGCGACAACTAGGCCGAGTTGAATCACGAAGTGGAGGCTGTTTGCCAGCACGGTGGAAATAGGCAACAATTCCCGTGGCATGGGAACCCGTTTCACCAAACCCGCATTGCCGTAAATCGAAACCGTCGCCGACAGCCAGCCCAACGCGAAGAAATTGAAGATCACAATGCCGGTGAGCGCCTGTAGATAAAAATCCTCAATCGGCGAGGGAATGATCACCGTGAAGATAAAGGTCAGCACCCCCATCATCACGAGTGGACTCAGCAGCGACCAGAAGATGCCGAGCGACATGTTCCGGTATCTGATCTTGAAATCCCGCGAAACAAGGTTGCGAAGAAGAAAAACGTAATTCTGCGCGTACATCGGGGAGATATGAATATGAACTCTCTATAGTAAGCCATCCGGAGGGCGTCGTCTCCGGCGGGAAGGCGGGTGGTGGATCATCGCTTCCATGGCCCGTAATTTTCCCTGTATCCGTTGCGGCTGTTGACCACGGTGAAGGAGCCGTCCCGCCCCGCGGTCAGCTTCAGCCCGTGGCCGCACTCCCCATCCACGAGGTTGGCGAAGCGGAACTCCCCGTAACGGACGATGATGCCGACTGACTTGCCATTCTCGCCCTTGTCCTCCGGCTTGCGCGCCGAACCGGCGCAGAGCCCATTCGGAGCGCCGGCGCCCGGCATCGGACCGGAGATTAGCTGCCCGCCGTCGACGTCAATGAAGTAGATGTCCAGTGTGTCGCCGCCCGCGAGTAAGGCGGTGGCGAGAATCATCAGTGCAAGAACCCTCACCGGTCGCATGGCTGGAATGTTAGCATAGCCGGCGCCACAAAGCGTTCCCCCGCCGATCGGGCTAGGATGTTAGGATTACCTGCTGATGTTCCGGTTCAGCCGATGCCCGGCCGGAACAAATGACGAAGCGAATGCGTACGGAATTGTAGGAGTCACTAACGGCGGATGCCTTTTTGCAGCCAGTGCGGTAGACAGGTTGGCGATGCGGACGTCTACTGTGCCAACTGTGGCAGCAAGCAGCCAGTGACGCAGCCACCCTCCCGGCCTTTCTCGAATCTCAGTTCGCGAAACGCGTCATTGCTCTGTTACATCCCGCTGGTCGGCTGGATTGCGGCCATCGTCATCCTCGCGTCGAACCGCTTCAAGACCGACCGCGGCGTGCGCTTCAATGCATTCCAGGGGCTCTATCTTTTCGTCGCCTGGCTGATCGTCGACTGGGCGGTGGGGCCCTTCGTACACGTTTCGAGCGAGTTTCTCCACGTCCCGATTGACGGGCTGCTCAAACTTACCATCTTCGGTGTCTGGGTCTTCATGCTGATTAAGACCAGCCAGAACGAATCGTTCCGCCTGCCGGTCCTGGGCGAACTGGCCGAACGTTCCATCGCCGAGCAGCGGTAGTGCCAGGCAACTTGCCGGGCGGCCACAGCCCAAGCCGAACGCGGCCGCGACGGCATGCCGCAATCGGCATTGCTACCGCGAAGAGAAACATGCAAAAGTATAAATATACACCGGAGCGAATAGTTACTCATGAATGTCAAAGCAGGAGTCGTCGGTTTTCGAGGCTACAGCGGAGCGGAACTCGTCCGCTTGTTAACGGAACACCCGCGCACCCAGCCCTACTTGCTGGAGCATCGCCAAGATGCTGCTCCGCCCGTCTTGCCAAAGGGGACGGCCGGACCGCCCGCCATCCCGTGTGATCCCACCTCCGTCCGCTCGGAACAGTTGCCGGTGGTCTTTCTTGCGACTCCGCCCGAGATCTCCATTGAACTCGCCCCGGAGATGCTCGCCGCCGGCGCGAAGGTCATCGACCTGAGCGGAGCTTTCCGGCTCAAGACTCCGGAGAACTACCTGCGGTGGTACGGGGCAGATCACGCCCAGCCCGAGTTGTTGGCAAACGCCCCTTACGGTCTGCCCGAGTTCTACCGGGACCGGATTCCGGGAGCGGACCTGATCTCAAATCCAGGCTGTTATCCGACGGCGGCAAACCTCGCCATCCGCCCCTTGGTGCGGTCCGGTATCGCGGACCGCGCCGTGGGAATTGTCTGCGATGCCAAGTCGGGTGTCAGTGGAGCCGGACGTAAGCCGAGCCTGAAAACGGCCTTTTGCGAGGTCGCCGAGAACTTCAACGCCTACTCGGTGCTTGGGCACCGGCACGTGCCGGAGGTGCTCATGAACTCCGGTCTCGAGGAGCGCGAGTTCACCTTCGCCGCCCACCTACTTCCGCTCGACCGGGGAATACTCGAGACCGTTTACTTCCGGTCGTCTGAAATCGCTTCCGCCGGGGAACTGCTAGCGATTTATGAACAGGCATACGCCGGCGAGCCCTTTGTCCGGCTCTACGAACCCGGGCAGTCGCCGGATCTGCGGGCCGTGCGGCGGACGAACTTCTGCGATATCGGCGTCCATTTTGACGCCGCCACGGGTCGCGGTGTCGTGGTGGCGGCAATCGACAATCTCGTCAAGGGAGCCGCTGGGCAGGCTGTTCAGAACATGAATCTGCTCTTCGGCTGGCCGGAAACGGAAGGTCTGTTGTGAAGGTTCTCGTGAAGTTGGGGGGGACGCTGCTCGAAACTCCGGAGTCCCGTACCAGGCTGGCCGGCGAATTCGCCGGCCTGATCGCATCCGGACTGGAGTTGGTCGTGGTCCATGGCGGCGGCAAGCAGATGACCGGCTTTTTGAAGGAGCGCGGCGTCGAAAGCCGGTTCGTCAACGGATTGCGGGTTACCACGCCGGAAGTGGTGGACGCTGTCCTGAAGATATTCACCGGCACCGTCAACCGCCAGCTTGTCTCATCGCTGGTGGCGGCCGGCGTCCCCGCCGTGGGGCTCAGCGGCATCGATGCTTGCCTCGTGGAGGCGGAACAGCTCGCACCCGAACTAGGGGCCGTTGGCAGGCCGGTCCGGTCGGATGCCAAAGTACTCAATACGCTCATCGCGGGCGGATTCCTCCCTGTAGTGGCCTGTGTGGCGGGTGACCGCCAAGGCAATATATACAATGTCAACGCCGACCAGATGGCGGTTGCCTGCGCCGTTGGCTACGGCGCTGAGAAACTGCTCTTTCTCACCGACGTTGACGGTGTGAGCGGCGCGGACGGTGTAATCCTCGGCCGGCTCACCGTCGCCGCCGGAATAGACCTCATCGCCCGTGGAATAGCCAGCGGTGGAATGCAGGCCAAGCTGGAATCCGCGCACGCAGCGCTCGCGCAAGGAGTGCCGGAAGTGATCATCGCTCCCGGCGCTGCGGGCAACATCGTGAGACGCTTGCTGGACGGAGAACTTATTGGCACGCGGCTGCTTCCGTAAAGACGCGGGACTGGAGGCATCACATGGATCTTCGCAAGGCGACAATGCGCGACATTCCGGCCATTCTCGATCTGATCAATGCGTATGCCGCGGACGGCGTCATGCTGCCCAGAACGGAATTTGAGATGGCCGAGGACATCCGCGACTTCACGGTCGTGGAGTCAGCCGGAAAAACCGTCGCTTGTGGCGCTCTTCACTTCTACACTCCAACCACCGGTGAGGTCCGCTCCGTCGCCGTTGCGCCCGGCCTGCACGGTTCGGGCGTCGGCACAAGGCTGATAAAGGCTCTCGAATCCGAAGGCTGGGATTGCAGCCTGAGAACGCTTTTTGCTTTCACTTATGTCCCCGGATTCTTTCAAAGATTGGGATTCGTGGAAGTCGACCGGTCGGAATTACCGTTGAAAGCATGGAAGGACTGCATGCGTTGTCCGAAGTTCCAGTGCTGTGACGAGATTGCAATGGTGAAGTATCTCGACGGGCGCAGGCCCTATCTGGAGTTATCTAAATCGGCGGATCCGGAACTGCGATTGATTCAACTACCCACTATTAAGCGATAGTACTTGTCCGATAGAAGTACTGATTTTCCATCCCCTTGTTCGTTGTAAACCACCTGAACTGTGTCAATTGCCCCAATCATAGAAAAACCGCGGGCCGACGCTACGAATATACTAAAGTTTCTTTGAGAGAATTCCTGGCTGAAAGGTACAAAATTGTAGTATAAAAGACAAGAGGTCCTTAAGTACTATTCAAAGATAGTACTGGGTGACAACCATGAAGGCACAGACCGTTGAAGTTCGGGAATCAGCAGGCCGCGTATTGTGTTGCACGGTGTTTCGTCCCGGTGGCCGCAAGCTCTTGGCGAAAGGGCATCTCATTAGCGATGAGGATGTCCAGCTTTTGGAACTCGAGGGCATGAACGAGGTATGGGTCACCGAGTTGGAAGACGGTGAGATCGGGGAGGACGAAGCGGTCCTGCTCGTGGCGAATGAAATGGGCTGTGGCAGCATGGAGATCCGTCTCGCCGCCGGCGGCAGAGCGAATCTCTTTACGACGGAAGACAGTTGCGCCCTCGTTGACGACGAACTTCTGCGGCAGATCAACTGTACTTCGAGCATTGTCATCGCCACCGTGGCGAATTTCAGCTTTGTTCCCCAGGGCCAGCGGGTGGCCACGATCAAGAGCGCTCCGTTCGCAGTGGCCCAAGCTCAGTTAGACGCTGTCGTTTCTATTCTGCGGGAACGCGGTCCGATCCTCCAAGCTCGTCCGATCCTTGACCCCACAGTTGCGGTGCTATACTGCGACCCGATAAGCGGCGGTCGAGCGCGGCTGCTTTTCGAAAACGTAATGCGGCAGCGGCTGGAGCGCCTCGGCGCCCGCCCCGACTTCGTCCTAAGCTGCGTCGAGGATGAAGCCTCGGTGGCGAGAGCGATGGAGCATCTGGTGCGGGCCGAGCCGACATCCGTCCTTGTCGCCTCCACAACCGCGCCGGCCGGCCCGGAGGACGTTGTCGGCCGCGCGATGATGCGGATTGGGTGTCACCTGGAGAAGTTCCTCGCGCCGGTGGAGCCGGGAAACCTCTTTCTCCTGGGATATCTGGATGACGTTCCAATCGCCTCCGCCCCCGGCTGCTTCCGTTCCGCGAAGCCGAATGTCGTCGATCTGGTGTTGCCGCCGATGCTGTCGCGGTATCGGGTTTCCGGGTGGGAACTGGCTTGCCTCGGACATGGCGGTCTGCTCTCCTGACGATCTCCTCCGGGCCGCCGGACGATAAGGCCGGCGGCCAACTTAAAGCCGGGCGAGGGCAAGTCGCCCGGCTTTCTTTCTCTTCCGCCTGACTCCGTGCCTCCGAGTGTGATGGAATAGGCGCCATGAAGATTCGCAGTGTGCGCTCACACCTGCTTTCGTGCCCTATGCCGGAACCGGTGCAGTTGGACTACTACGGTGGGGAACGCACAATTCTCAAACGGGATGCAATGTACGTCAGAATTGAAGCCGCCAACGGTCTTGTCGGTTATGGCCCCGGCGAAGCCAGCGAAAAGGCCCATGCGGCAATCCGGGACACAATTGCCGGGTTCCTGGAGGGTAGGGAATTATCCGATATTGATGCACTGCGCCAGCAGTTCTTCGATCAGTCTGGAGTCGATCTGTCACTACGGAAGATCTATTCCGCGGTGGAGATCGCCCTCTACGATCTGTTAGGCAAGGAGCGTCAACTTCCGGTCTCCGAATTGATCGGCGGGCGCGTTCGCGAGCGGATCCGCCTTTACGGAAGCGCGGGAATGTATCAGCCGCCGGAGGCCTTTGCCGCCGAAGCTGCCGGTATCGCCAGCCTTGGCTTCTCCGCCTACAAGATGCGCCCCGCGCTCGGGCCGGACGAGGACGAAAGAACGGTCCGGCTGATGCGAGAGGCCGTTGGTCCTGCTTTTGATCTGATGGTGGACGCCCACTCCTGGTGGCGCATGGGTGACC
Organism: uncultured Solibacteraceae bacterium; assembly: GCA_964468205.1. GTDB lineage: Bacteria > Acidobacteriota > Terriglobia > Bryobacterales > Bryobacteraceae > CAWELS01. Next base: position 57,591 of record CAYXVG010000013.1, read on the forward strand.
GTAGTTACTCGCCCGAAACCATCGAAGCCCTGGCCGCCCGGTTGGCGCAATACAACATCGCCTGGCTGGAGGAGCCGATGCCGCCGGACGACCATGAGGCATACCGCCGCCTCAAGGACAAAGGCGTCGTTCCTCTCGCCAGCGGCGAACACGAACAGAGCGAGGAGAGTTTTCTCGATCTGATCGATTCCCGCTGTGTCGACTACGTGCAGGCCGACGTTGTCTGCCAGGGTGGCTACACGGCCGGCCGAAATATTCTCGCCGCGGCCGCCCGCCAGGGCTTGCGCTTCGCCTTCCACAGTTGGGGTAACGACCTCGAGGTGATGGCCGCCGCCCACCTCGGCGTTTGCTGGCCCGAGACGGCCGTCGAGTGGCTGGAATACCCCGTCTATTCCACGGCCCGGCTCGAAACCATGTATCCGTTTCCGCTCGCGACGGAGATCCTTAACGAACCCCTCGACATTCAGAGCGGTATCCTGCACGTTCCCCGCCGGCCGGGGCTTGGCGTTGAAGTGGACGAATCCGTTGTCGAGAGGTATCCCTGGATTCCCGGCGCCTGGTCATACTTCCGGCTTATCTCCCCTCCAGGGGTCTGGAGCGTCACATCCGACCACAGTATTCAATGGGCTGGCGAGGGTAAATAGAACCCTGGATTTTCTTATTCCGGACCTTATGGTATACTTTGCGCAATGGTGATCGAAGCCACAGGGGGAGTAGTGTGCGCGGCGGCGGGTCTGATGGCCTACGCTGTCCGTGGCAAATCCGCGACCCTGCTGGCGCCATCGGTCTGGCGCGGCCCGGCGGGGTCAAAACGCCTTGCGCTCACCTTCGATGACGGCCCTTGCGAAAGCACCCCCCGTGTGCTGGAGATTCTTCGCGCGTATCAGACGCCGGCCACGTTCTTCCAGTGCGGAGCGAACGTCCGCCGACTCCCGGAAATCGCGCGGGAGGTCCGCGCCGCGGGTCACGAAACCGGCAATCATTCCGACACTCACCCGGCGTTCTATTTTCGCAGCACCGCCTTCATCCGCAACCAACTGGAGCGCGCCCAGGAAACGATTGGTGACGTCACGGGATTCGCGCCACGCTTCTTTCGGCCCCCCTATGGCGTCCGCTGGTTCGGGCTTGGCGCCGTGCAGCGCAAGCTCAACCTGCAAGGTGTCATGTGGACCGTAATCGGCTTAGACTGGAAGTTGCAGGCTGACGCGGTTGCCAATCGGATCCTCGGCGGGGTTCGAAATGGCGCTATACTCTGTCTTCACGACGGGCGTGGTCTGGAAGCGGCTCCGGACATCCGGCCGACCATGGTCGCGTTGCACCGGATTGTGCCTGACCTCTTGGCGCGCGGCTTCCAATTTGTCACAATAAGCAATTTGTTATGTCCGACGATCTAACACAACGAGTCATCAGCTGCATTGCCGAGACTCAACATATGGAGGCTGACAAAGTCAGCATCGATAGCACTTTCGAGGAACTGGGGATTGACTCTCTGGATGGGATTAATATCCTCTTCGCCCTGGAGACCGAATTTGACATCAGCATCCCTGACGATGCGGCCCAAGAGATCCGTTCCGTAAAGGAGATGGTTGAGGGAGTCGGCAAACTCGTCGAGGCGAAGTCCTCGGAATCCGCCGCCCAGTCCTGAAATCGATGCCCCAACGTCGTGTTGTTATCACTGGTGCAGGCGCCATCTCAGCTATCGGAAAGAACGTGCCGGAAATGGCGAAGTCGCTGCGCGAGGGCCGCAGCGGTATCCGCCCCATCGAACTGGTGGACCGCTCGAAGCTCCGCTTTCAGAACGGAGGCGAGGTTCCCGGTTACGATCCTCTCAATTACTTCGAGCCGAAAGAGGCCGCCATGGTGGACCGCTTCGCGCAGTTCGCGGTTATCGCCGCCCGCGAAGCAGTGGCCGGTGCGGGCCTGTCCAGGGAGGACCCGCGATTTCGCCGCGCCACGGTGGTGACGGGCTCCTGTGTCGGCGGCCAGACGACCGAGGATGAGGGGTTCGTGGATCTGTATCTCAAGGGCCGGCCCCGAATCAGTCCGCTCATCATCCCGAAGACGATGGCCAATGCCGGAGCAAGCAGAATTTGTCTCGAGTTCGGCATCCAGGGTCCGGTCTACACCATCTCCACCGCCTGCTCCTCATCGAACCACGCGCTTGGCCAAGCCTTCTGGGCGGTTCGCTCCGGAGTGGCGGAACTCGCCCTTGCGGGCGGCAGCGAGGCGATGTTCAGTATGGGCATTCTGAAGGCGTGGGAAGCCATGCGGGTTGTCTCGCCGGAAACCTGCCGGCCCTTTTCGAAAGACCGCAAAGGGTTGATCCTTGGCGAGGCGGGAGCCATGGTCGTGCTCGAGCCGCTCGAGGTTGCCCAGGCTCGCAACGCGCCGATCCTCGCCGAAGTCGTCGGATTCGGAATGTCTTCCGACGCTCACCATCTCACCCAGCCATCGGTGGAAGGCCCGGCGATCGCCATCCGTGAGGCGCTGCTTGACGCTCGAATCGAACCCGAGCACATTGGCTATATCAACGCTCATGGGACTGGCACCGGCGCCAACGACCCGACGGAAACAGCCGCGATTCGTCAAGTCCTCGGCCAGCACGCGAACAAAGTGGCCGTCAGCTCCACCAAGTCCATGCATGGCCACACCCTTGGGGCTGCGGGCGCTCTGGAAGGCGTTGCCACGGCGCTCACCTTGCGGGAGCGTTTCTTCCCCCCGACCATCAATTACACCGAGCCGGACCCCGAGTGCGACCTGGACGTGGTGCCTAATCAGATGCGGGAAGCTGCTGTCGAATACGCCATGTCGAACTCCTTCGCGTTCGGCGGCCTCAACGCGGTGATCGTCCTTAGAGCCCCAGACGCTCTCTGAGTTGCCTGGTCCGGTCTCGCGCCACCGTCAGCTCCGTACCCTTGTCGTCCTTCAGCCGCACCAGAAGCCGGCCGCCGAACCACGAAAACAACTCCTTGATGTGTTCAATGTTGACCAGGCTCGAACGGTGGATTCGCACGAAGCGAGCGGGGTCGAGCTTCCGCTCGAGTTCCGTAATGGTGTAATCAACAATGTAGTCTCTCCCAGCGGTGGCGGCGAAGGTGAGCTTGTCCTTCGCATAGAAGTGACTTACCCCCTTGAGTTCGACGAACGCGGTCCGGTCGCCGATCCGCGATGCGATCCGCGCGGGGTACTGCGGTTCCCTTTCGAGTGCGGCGCTCAGCCGGGCCAGTAACGCATCCATCTCCGGCCGCGCTTCGGCTCCACCCCGGATACGTTCGAGTTTGCCCAGCGCGCGCGCTAGCTTCTCCGTCTCGATCGGCTTCAGAAGGTAATCGATCGAGTTGACCTCGAAGGCCTGCAGCGCATACTGGTCATAGGCCGTCGTGAAGATCACCAGCGGTTGCACCGTCAGGCGCGACAGCAATTCGAACCCGGACATGCCCGGCATCTGGATATCGAGGAAAAGTACGTCGGGCGGGTCCTCCTCTATCCTGGCGATCGCCTCCTCGGGGTCGGTGAACGACGCTTCCACCTCCACCAGTTCTGTTTCGGCGAGCATCCGCCGCAGCCGCTTGAGCGCCAGCGGTTCGTCGTCCACCAGCACCGCCCGCATTATGCCTCCACTCCCGGACAGCCGGTTTGGGGGATATGGATGCTGACCACCGTGTGTCCGTCTTCGCGGCCGATGTTCAGGCGTGCCTCTCCTTGGAACAGTGCGGTCAGCCGGGCATCTAGATTGTCGAGTCCGTGACCGGAGACGATCGCTTCCGGCCGGAAGCCCGGCCCGTCGTCGATCACCTCGATCATCAGCGTTCCATTCGATTGGCGCGCCTTCACCACCACAGCCCCTCCTTCGCGCCGGGCCGCGGCGGCGTACTTCACGCTGTTCTCCACCAGAGTTTGCACGGCGAGGGGAGGCGTCAAGCAGCCTCCCAGCGCTTCCGGAACCTCCAGACAATAGCGTAAGCGGTCGCCGTAGCGCGCCTTTTCGATCTCAAGATAGTCGGCTACGATCTGCATCTCGCGTTCGAGCGGTACCAGTCCCGACTGGTTCGAGTCGAGCGAGAATCGCAGCAGAGCGGACATCTGCTCAACCAGACGTTCTGCGCGCTTCGGGTCCTCGGGAATCAGCGAGGAGATCGAGTTCAGGGCGTTGAACAAAAAGTGCGGGTGGATCCTGGACTCGAGCGAGGCCAGCCTCGCGGCCGTGGCCGCGTTCAGCGCCTTCTGTCTTTCGAGTTCCTTTGTCCTCAGCTCGAGCGAGGTCTTCTCCAGCCGGCGCCGGAGGTGTTCGTAAGCGATGCTCGCGGACCCGACAATCAGGCAAATCACAACTGCAATCTTGAGACCGCGGGTGAGAACGGGCCAGAAGTACTCCGCCGGCGTGATGCCGAGGAGGACAAACAGCCCCAGGGCGAGTACGCAGCCAAGAGCCGTGAGGCCCAGCATCGTCGCGTAGAGCGCCGGCCATTTCAGAGCCGGGGGCCATCTCCAGTACAAAGGATCCACTCGCGGCATCACCACCAGCATGAAGATGCCGATTATCCCCCCATAGCCTAGTGAATAGACCTGGTTCCAGAGGAAGCCGCGCCAAGTGTGCGTCTCCTCGAACCAGAAGACAATCAGTCCGATGAGGAAACAGCCCACCAGAACAAGGCCCGCATTCCGCAGGAACTTCTTCGCCCATACAGCGATCCCTGTTTCCTTCGCCTGCTGGCCATCTTTCATCATCACGATGTTTTCCGGGTCAGTTCGCCGCGAGCCACTTTTCCGCGCGGCCGGCCTGCGGCGTGCCTGGATGCTCCGCCGCGACGCGCTTCATAAAGATCTTAGCCTTCGCCGGCTGCCCGATGCCTTGGTAGGCGTCCGCAAGACCCTGCAGCAGTTCCGCCCGCAGGCCGGCCGGCAACTGCGGCCAGCCGCTTCCGGCGACTGCGATTACCTTCTCGAAATCCTCGGTTACCGTCTGGTACAAGCTCTGTGGTTCGGGAGCGCCGAAGCGCGCCGCGTTCAGCATCGTCATTCCCCGGGTGATGCGGACGGCCGCGTTGCCAGGCTCTAGCGAGACGGCTTTGTCCATCTCGGCTGCCCCGTTTTGCATAAGTTCACCAGCCCCTTCATAGTCCCCCTTGGCCGCGGCTTGGCCGGCGTGGAAGTACAGGCCCGCCCCGTGCCACGCCAGCGCCCCGGCGTTTTCCGGATCGCTGGCGAGGGCTTTCTCGCAGAGCTTCATGCCGCGGGCGAGAGCCTCGGCGTCGCCCTGGAACCCGGCGGTGAACTCCCGCTCCGCCGCCTGCTCGAAGCTCTCGGCCCCCATCATGTTCCATGCCATTCCCAGCGCCAGGCCCAGCACCGCCGCCCCGGCGAAATATGTGACTCGGATTACTCTCATGTTCACACGTCCTCCTTTGACCACCAGCTTGCGGCAGCCGGCGCGAATTGACATTCGATTCCGGACAGACGGGGCGATCATCCGATGAGCCGTGCGAAGCAGGGGACGAAACCTGTAGACTGAATCTTTTGCCGTGAAGGGGATTCAATTGTGGGTGCCAACGGCCACGATGCTGCTGGTGTCCTTCATCAGCTACGTCGACCGCAATACGCTGGCTCTGCTGGCTCCGACCATCCTCGAGGAAACCAGGCTCACGGCGGAGCAGTACGGATTCATCATCTCGGCGTTCTCGGTCACCTACATGATCGGCAATCCGCTATGGGGGAAGTCGCTTGACCGTTGGGGGCTTCGCCTGGGCATGGCCGTCGCCGTCAGTTTCTGGACTCTGGCTTCCGTCTCTCATGCCGCCGCCTCGGGTTTCGCCGGTTTCGCGGCGGCTCGGGCCGCGCTGGGCTTCGGCGAGGGAGCTACCTTTCCCGGCGGCCTGCGCACAGCCATGCAGACCCTGCCGCCGCACAAGCGGAGCCGCGGAATAGCAGTGGCGTATAGCGGTGGCTCCATGGGAGCGGTTGTCACCCCGCTCATCATCACTCCTATCGCTCTGTGGTGGGGATGGCGGGCCGCGTTCCTGTTTACCGGATTCATCGGTGCGGCCTGGCTGCTGCTGTGGTTCTTTGTCAGCCGCCGGCCTGATATGCGTCATCCACGCCAGGAATCCCATTCGAGCGTTGATTCGCCACGCATCGGCGACCCTCGGATCTGGAGCTACGCGCTGCTCTACGCCACCGGAGCTCTACCCATCGCCTTCGTGATCTACGGCTCGGCGCTCTACCTGAACCGTGCCCTCGGCGCCAGCCAGGCCCTCATCGGCAAGGCTCTCTGGCTGCCGCCGCTTGGCTGGGAGGCGGGCTATTTCTTCTGGGGCTGGCTCGCGGACCGGTCGGCCGCGCGCGCTGTCGCAAGTGGTGGCAGCCGGCTGGGAGACCTCAAGCGCTTTATGGGGGTCACCGCCGTCCTTGGCCTCACGCTCGCCGCTACGCCGCTGCTCCACTCCTTCGCCAAGGCAATGGCGATCTACTTCCTCTCTATGTTCTGCGCCTCCGGCTTTATCATCCTGTCGATCGCGTATGCCACCGATGTTTACTCCGTGAAGCACTCCGGGTTCATCTCCGGAGTCGGGGCCGGCGCCTGGTCGGCGGCTGTTGCCGTGGTGATGCCGGTCTTCGGCCGGCTCTTCGACCAGTCAGCCTGGGGAACCGCCTTCCTGATCGCGGCTTTGCTCCCGGCGGCTGGCTACCTGCTATGGCTGGCGATGAACCGGGGCGCGCGGGCGGGCACAGCGTGAGTCTCCCCACCGTTTCAGTCATCATTCCCGTGCTCAATTCCGCTCCGGAGCTGAAGATGTGCTTGGAGGCGCTGAAAGCGTCGAGCGCGCCGCCGCTCGAGTGCATTGTGGTGGATGACGGCTCGACCGACGGCTCCGGGGACGTGGCGCGGGAAGCCGGCGCCAGTGTCATCCGCCTCGACCAACCCGGCGGTCCCGCGCGGGCGAGGAACCGCGGGGCTCGGGAGGCCCGGGGCGATCTTCTGCTTTTCGTCGACGCTGACGTCTGCGTGCGGCCGGGCACTCTCGAACACCTTGCCTCGCGATTCGCGGCCGACCCCGAGCTCTCGGCGCTCTTTGGCTCCTACGACGACGAACCCGGCGACCCGGCCTTCCTGTCGCAATACCGGAACCTAATGCACACCTTCGTCCACCAGACGGCGCGCGAGGAGGCCTCTACCTTTTGGTGCGGCTGCGGCGCCATTCGCCGGAAGATCTTTGAGAGCACCGAGGGTTTCGACGAGACGATTCGCACCTCGGCCCTCGAGGACGTGGAGTTCGGCGCCGGCCTGGCCCGGGCAGGTCACAAGATCCGCCTCGACAAGGAAGTGCAGGTCCAGCACCGGAAGCATTGGGAATTCCTGCCCATGATCAAGACGGACGTGCTGCGGCGAGGCATTCCGTGGATGCACCTGATCCTCCGGAACCGCAGCCTCCCGAATGACATGAACGTCGACTGGAAGTCCCGCTTCAGCCTGATGTTCACCTGGGCGCTAGCGGGGGTGTGCCTGGCGGGAGCGGCGTTCCTGCGGGAGCCGTTCGTGGCGCCGCTGGCCGCGGTTCTGTTTCTTTCCCTGGGCGGCTACTGGTCCGAAAAGACCAGCCGCGCCCCCGGCCTTGTGATAACGGCGCTTGCCGCCGGCGCGATAGCCCTCGCCGCCTGGCGAGCCGGGCAGATGCCGGCGCTGATTCTACTGGCGGCGGGCTACTTGTCTTTTCTCGCCGCCCGCCGCTTCCGCCCCGCCGCCGCGCTTGCCGGGCTCTCCGTGGCGCTTGCCTGGGCGGCGGCTATTTTCGAGTGGTCGCGGCTGGGCTACGAACCCTGGTTCGCCGGCGGAGCCGCACTGCTCGCGGTGCTGGTCTGGCTGAACCGGAGCTTCTACCGCTACCTGGCCTCGGTCAAGGGCGGGCTCTTCGCGCTCGCCGCCATTCCGTTCCATCTGCTCTATCACTTCTGCAACGGGATCTCGCTGGTGGCCGGCTTGCTGACTTACCGAGGGCGGGGTTAGCAGGCCCCGCCGCGTCACTTACGCCAGAATGACGGGGTGAAGATCACCAGGGCCGTGAAGAACTCCAACCGTCCGCAGACCATGCAGAAGGCCAGCACCCATTTCACCAGCGGCGTGAAGTGGGCGTAGTTTTCGACGGGGCCGACATCGCCCAGACCAGGGCCGATGTTGAAAGTGGCGGCGGTGACCGCCGCGATGGAGGTGAGCGCGTCCACGCCGGTCGCGGACAGGACCAGGCAGGCCGAGGCGAAGACGACGAACGCGAGGAAGAGCAGGTTGAGCAGGCTGCGCACAGTGGTTTCCGGAATCACCGTGCCGCCGAGGCGGATCGCGAACACGCCGCGGGGCTCCACGATGACCCGGAACTGCCGGCTCACCACCTGGCCGAGCAGCAGGAATCGCGAAACCTTGAGGCCGCCGGCGGTGGAGCCCGTGCAGCCCCCCACCACCATCAGGAACAGCAGGAGGATTTGCGTTACGGGCATCCACTGCTCGTAGTCGTAAGTGACGAACCCGGTGGTGGTCACGATCGCGGCCACCTGGAAGGCGGCGGCGCGGAACGCTTCCTCCGGCCCATAGCCGGTCTGCAGAACGAGGGTCAAAAAGATCACGCCGGTGGCGGCGGCGAGAATGGCCAGATAGGCGCGCAGCTCGATGTCGCGGAAGAACCGGCCCACCTGCCGCTGCCGCCAGAGCTGGTAGTGGAGGGTGAAGTTGATTCCGGCGAGCACCATGAAGACGATGATGATCCACTCGATGAGCGGGCTCTGGAATCCGGCGATGCTGGCCGTCCGCGAGGAGAATCCGCCGGTGCCTAGCGTGGAGAAGGAATGGCATAGCGCCTCGAACACGCTCATGCCGCCCCAGAGCCACAGCAGCAGGAACTCGGCCACGGTGAGACTGACGTAGATCTTCCACAGAGCGAGCGCGGTTTCGGTAATGCGCGGTTTCAAGCGTTCGGACTTGGCGCCGGAGAACTCGGCCCGGTACATGTGCATGCCGCCGGTTCCCAGCAGCGGCAGTATGGCCACGCCGAGCAGGACGATTCCCATGCCGCCGAGCCAATGGGTGAAGCACCGCCACAATTGCAGCCCGTGGGGCAAGACCTCCACGTCCTCGAGTATGGTGGCTCCGGTGGTGGTGAAGCCGGAGGCGGCTTCGAACACCGCGTCGGTGAAGGAGGAGAAGTAAGGGGAGAAGACGAAGGGCAATCCGCCGAAAATGCAGACGGAGGACCAGATCACGGTCACCAGCAGCACGCCTTCCCGCGTGGTGAGCTCCGAATCGGGGCGTTTCAGGAAGCGGAAGAGCGCGCCGCCCACCGCCAGCGTCACGAGCATGCCGTAGAGAATCGGTAGCGGCTCGTCTCCTCCGTTGACGGCGGCGTAGAGGAGGGGCAGCAGCATTGTCGAGCTGAGGACCATGAGGAAGACGCCGGTGATATGAAGGACCGCCGCGAGCCGGACTACCAACGCGCACTCCGCTTCTCGGCCAGGAATGCCGATTCCAGTTGTGGCACCAACCGCTCCAGAGTGAAGAAGATCACGCGGTCCCCGGCCTCAATCTTCGAATGGCCGCGGGGGACGATCACCTTGCCGCCCTTCCGGGCCACCGCGCCCACGATGGCGCCCTGCGGCAGCTTGATATCCATCAGTTTCTTGCCCACGTAGCGGGACTCGGCCGAAGCCACCATCTCGATCGCCTCGGCCTCCTCCTCGCGGAAGCTCGTGACGGAGACCACCTGTCCCTTGCGGACGAACTGGAGGATGCGGTCCACCGTGGCCAGGCGCGGGCTGACGGAGGTGTTGATGCCGAGCCGCTGCGCCATGGGCAGGTAGTTCAACCGGTTGATCAGAGCCACTACCTTCCGTGCCCCGAGCCGGCGGGCGAGGATACCGGCGATCAGGTTGTCCTCGTCATGGTGGGTGAGCGCAAGGTAGGCGTTCACCCCTTCGATGTTTTCCCCGATCAGGGTTGCGGCGTCCGTGCCGTCGCCGTTCAGCACCACGGTCTTTGAGAGGATCTCTGAGATCTTGCGACAGCGGGCCGCATCCGTCTCAAACAGCTTGACACTCACCTTCTCCTTCTCGAGTCTCTCCGCGATCTGAATGCCGATCTGCTTGCCGCCGAGGACGAAGACCCGGTCGAGGCGCTCCTGCCTCTGCAGGTGGAGGAACTCCAGCATCTCCCCGAAGTCGTCTTCCCGGGTGACCACATAAACGTGGTCGCCGGCGAGGATTTTCTCGGAGCCGCGGGGAATGATCACCTCGGAGCCGCGGAAGATCATGGCCACGAGCGAGTTTTCCGGGGCGCCGCAGTTGGCGATTTCGATCAGCGACTTGCCCACGGTCCAGTGGTCCGGTTCGATATTCATCCCGAAGAGCTTGATGCGGCCGTCGGCGAAATCGATGATATCGGAGACGCCGGGGATTCTCAGCACGGGCAGGATGCGGTCGACGGCAAGGGATTCGGGGTGGATTACGAGGTCGATATTGATCCGGGCGTCGTTCGCGATGCGGCGCCAGTACTCGACTTCGTGGGTGCGGACGCGGGCGACCTTGACCTTGATGTCCGAGTCCGCCGCGGCGACGAGGCAGGTGAGGATGTTCACCTCGTCGCTGCTGGTCACCGCGATCAGCATGTCGGCTTCGCGGAGCCCGGCGCGATGGAGGGTCTTGATGCTGGCGGCGTTTCCCCGCACCACTTTGGCGTCGAGAGCCTCTTCGAGCGCGGCGCACCGGCCGGCGTCATTCTCGACGATGATGATTTCGTTCCCCTCGCGGGCGAGGCGAGTAGCGATATGGAAGGCGACTTCGCCGCCGCCGGTGATCAGAATCCGCATGCCATCAGTGGCCCACCAATTGTCTACTATAGCTCCGGAACCGGAGGCTGGTCCGCGCGTGCGCGGGACGCTAGACGGCCCGCGAGTGGCTGGAACTGGAGGCCCAGGCTAGACTGGTCCGCGCGTGCGCGGGACGCTAGACGTGCAGGCGGCGTTTATCGTCGTCGAATTCGACTGGTCCGCGCGTGTGCGGGACGCTGATTTCCCAGTCCAGGGCCGGCCGGTTCGTGACATGATGGATACAGGGGATCGGAAGGTATTCGAGATGACGAGATTCATAAGGCGGATCCCGCCGGCGATGGTGTTTGCGGCGGCGGCCGCGTTGTGTGCCGGCCCGCTGTTTGCCCAGGGGCCGCGGGCGATGAGCCGGTACCTGACGATTCAAGGGAAAGTGGTGTTCGAGGACGGCAGTCCGGCCCCCGCTGACGTGGTGGTGATCGGCTGCGCCGGGGGCGCCACGACCAAGCCCGGCGGCACGTTTTCCTTCACCGCCGGCGCCGGGCGCGGAGAAGGCATTCTGAGCGTTCCGGTGATCAACGAAGACCTGCGCAGCATGAGCGACGAGCAGAGCCTGATGGGCTGCGCGGTCCGGGCGTCGCTGCCTGGCTATAGCTCGAGCGTCTCCTCGCTGCCGCAGACCCAGGGCGTGGTGACGGTGAAGGACATCGTCCTGCGGAAGCTGGTCGGCGTGGAGGGTTCCACGGTCAGCATGAACAGCCTGTCGGCTCCCCCGAAAGCGCGGCAGGCGTTCGAGAGCGGCCTCAAGGAAGCCGAGAAGAAGAGGTGGGACAGAGCGCGGAAGAGCTTCGAGAAGGCTCTCGCGTCCTACCCGGACTATGCCGACGCCTGGAGCGCCCTGGGGACGGCCTTCCGCGAGGAGGGCGACATGACGAAGGCCCGCGAAGCCTACGCCAAGGCTTGCGCGGCGGACCCCAAGTACGTGCAGCCCCACCTCGGCCTGGCGGTGATCGCCCTGCGGGAGCAGAACTGGCAGGAGGTGATCGCGCAAACCGAGAAGGTGCTGGATCTGAACCCGGTCGAAGTCCCCGAGGCGTGGCTCTACCATGCCACGGCGAAGCTGAGCCTGCGCGACCCGGCGGCGGCGATCAAGAGCGCGCAGCACGTGCTGGACATCGACATCGAGCACAACATCCCGAAGGCCGAGCATGTGATGGGCGTGGCGCTGGCCCAGACCGGCAACTACGAGAAGGCCGTCCAGCACCTTAGAAACTACCTCACCCACGCGCCGGACGCGCCCGACGCCGACGCCGTTCGCCAGCAGATGGCCATGGTGGAGAAGGCGATGTCGCAACAATAGCCCGCTCGCCGGGCGAGAAACCGCTCGCCGGGGCGTTGATAGAATAACCCCGTGGCCAGGAAATACCGCGTTGCCGTGATCGGCCGGACCGGCCGGGGAAACTACGGGCACAGGCTCGACGTCGCATTCCTGACGTATCCCGGAATGGACGTCGTGGCTGTCGCCGATGAAGATCCCGAAGGATTGAGATCCGCGGCCGAACGCCTCCGTGTCCGCGCCGCCTACACCCATTGGGACAAGATGCTGCGCGAGGTGCGGCCGGAGATCGTCGTCATCGCTCCGCGCTGGGTGGACTGCCATCTTGAGATGACCCTCGCCGCCGCCGAAGCGGGAGCGTCGGTATTCATGGAGAAGCCGATGGCGCGGACGCCGGCCGAGTGCGACCGCATGATCGAGGCGATCGACCGCGCCGGGGGCCGCATGGTGGTCGCCCACAATATGCGGGCGAACGGAATTCTCGACGCCGTGGAAGAGAAGATTGCCGCCGGTTTCATCGGCGAACTGCAGGAAATCCGCGGCCGCGGCAAGGAAGACCGGCGGGCGGGCGGCGAGGATCTCATGGTGCTCGGCACGCACGTCTTCGACCTGATGCGCCGGTTCGCCGGCGACCCGGAATGGGTGAGCGCCCGCGTCACGCAGGACGGGCGGCCGGTCACCGCGGCCACCATCCGCCGGGACGGCCCCGAGGGCATGGGGCCGATCGCGGGCGACTCGATCGCCGCGATGTACGCGTTCCGCGGCGGCCTCACCGGCTACTTCGCCTCGAAGAAGAGCGATGAGACCAGCGGCAAGCGATGGGGGATCGACCTCTACGGCAGCCGGGGCGTCATCACGATCCGCGCGAGCCATGTGCCGGAAGCGCTCCACACCGACCAAGTTTCCTGGACCGGAGGCGAATGGAAGCCGTTCCCGCTGCCGAACCAGGTGGAGCCGCGCACGCCGCTTGAAGCCAACCACTTGCTGATCCGCGACCTGGTGGACGGGATCGAGAAGGGGCGGGAGCCGGCCGCCGGGGGCCGCGCGGCGCGGTGGACCATCGAGATGGCGATGGGCGTTTACGAATCGCACCGGACCCGCGGGCGGGTCGAATTTCCGCTCGAGCGGCGGGATCACCCGCTGGACGCTTACTGAGGGACGGGGACGCGGTCCGGCTGTCGAACCAGCCGGACCGCCCCGCCTCTATTCCTCGCGGCAGGGAACTTTTTCGGGATCGATTCCGTAGGCGCCGTGAATATCGGAGAGGCTGATCGCTCCCACGAGTTCGTTGGGGTTGGCGCGGCTGACCACGGGAAGCACGGGGTGGCCGCCGATCACTTTCAGAGCGTTATCGAGGGCGACGTCGGGATAGACCCTCGCGGCCCGCCCATGATCCACCACCTTTTCGAGCGGCTCATCGCCCCGGCCCGCGGCGGCGGCCCGCTCGAGCTCATTCCGGCAGACCCAGCTCCACTCGCCGTGGCCCGTCTTCACGAGCCGGAAATCGTCGCCGGAGCTTTGCATCAACTCGAGCGCCGTCCTGGCGTGGGTTTTCGGGCCGAAGACCGCGTGCGGCGGCTGCATGGCGTCCTCGACGCGCAGGCGTCGGGTCTCGCGCTCGGCCTCCACCGACGGGAGGTCCAGCCCCTCCTCGACGGCGTGCATCTGGAAAAACGGGACGCGCTGGAAGCGGCGCGCGAGCAGGTAAGCGATGGTATTGGCAATCATCACCGGCAGAATGATGACGTAGTTCGCGCTCACCTCGAACACCATGAAGACCGAGGTGAGCGGAGCGCGGAAGACGCCCGCGAAGAACGTACCCATGCCGACCAGCACGTAAGTGTCGGTGGCCGAGGTGGGGAACCACGGCTGGAACTGCGCCAGTGAGCCGAGCGCGCCGCCGATCATCGCCCCCGCGAACAGAGTAGGCGCGAACATCCCGCCCGGGGTGCCGGCCGAGAAGCAAAGGATGGTGACGACGATCTTGATGAGGCCGAGCGCGAGCAGCACCTCCCACGGAAAGCGGTTGTGCAGCGCGCCGTCGATGGCCTCGTAGCCCGCGCCCATCACTTCCGGGAACCAGATGCCGGCGAAGCCCACGATGGCGCCCGCCGTGCCCGGGAGCACGTAGCGCGTCCAGTGCGGGAAGGTGTTCTGCTTCCGGCGCAGCGCGGCGATGGATTTCATGAAGACGACGGCGAGCAGTCCGCCGGCGACCCCGATGAGGGCGTGGACGATCAGCTCCATCGGGTCAGTCAGCTCGAATTCCGGCACCGAGAACAGCGGATCATTGCCGAGGAACCACCGCGAGACGATCACGGCCGAGGTGGCCGACAGCACAATGGACCCGAGCACGCCGGTGGACCAGCCGATCACCACCTCCTCCATGACGAAGAGCACGCCGGTAATCGGCGCGTTGAAAGCGGCGGAGATGCCGGCCGCCGCGCCCACCGGAGCGATCATCCGCATGGTGTCCCGCGTGAGCCGGAAGGCGCGCCCGAGCAGCGAGGCGACGCCGGCGCCCATCTGCAGCGCCGGGTCCTCCGGCCCGAGGGAGTTGCCCGTCCCGATGGAGATGGAGCAGGCGAGAAACTTGCCCGTCACCGTGCTGAACGGAACAAAGCCGTCATAGATATAGACGGCGGCCTTGGTCTGGTTGACGCCGGAGCCGCGGGCCTTCTTGAAGACGAAGAGCACCAGGAAGGAGGCGGCGATGGCGCCGAGCGCCGGGGCAAGAACCGTGGCGAGCCCGGTCTGCTCGGCGAGCGTGCCCACCGCATACCAGCGGATGAAATCGATGGTGATGTGGAAGCAGACCACGAGCAGGCCGGCGAAGATTCCGATCAACGTGGAGAGCAGCAGGAACCGCTGCGACTCGCTCATCGACAAAGCGGGCAGCGGGGGTCGCGGGGGAAAGAATCCAGACTTCGATTTCTCCGGCGGCATTTAGCTTGCGAGCTTCCTTAATGTAAGTTCGAGCGCCCGGTCCGGGACGGGGGCGCTGCCGCAGTTCTCCCGGCGGAAGCTCAGCAGCGCCTCGGCGAGAGCGATGTTCTCCTCCACCGACTCCATGGTTCTTGGCTGCCGGATCTTGCCGTCGATGACAACCTGGGCGCGATCGAGGAGTTCCCGCGTCTCCTCGGGCAGGGATTCGACATCCTCCGGCAAGCAGAAATCGAGCCCCGCGCGCGCGCGTTTCACGAGCTCGCGGCTGCGTTGGAGGCGGGTGTACGATCCCAGGCCGCGAACCGTGGGGTCGAGCTGATAAATCTCCTCGGCGATATCGAGCTGGGTACGGCTTTGCAGATCCTCGGGCCGGTAGCGGATGGCGCGCCGGTAGGCCGAAGCCGCCGAGAGGTAGTGGGCGCGTTCGAACTCGGCGTCCCCGAGTCCGGCGAGCGCCTCGGCGTCGCGCGGGTTCTCCACGACGATCTCGCCGAACAGCTCGGCCGCATTGTCGTAAGAATGGGCGGTCATGAACAGGTTCGCGATCCTCTTCCTGGTTTCCGGATCGTCCGGCGCCTCCGGCAGCAGGCGCAGCAGCTCGGCTTCCATCTCCGTGTACCGGTTGGTCTTCTCGAACAGCGAGACGAGCTCGAAGCGCACCCGGATGCGGTTGGCGCGGGGGTCCTCGGGCCACAGCCCGTAGATGGCCCGGTGGTAGTGCTGCATGGCCGCGTCATCGTTGCCGCGGTCCACGTAGATGCGCGCGAGCGTCAGGTTGGCGATCCCGTTCGCCGGATCCTCGGTGGTGAGTTCCTGGAGATACGTTTCGGCCTCGTTCGGGCGGCCGGCATTGACGAGGGCGAGGGCGAGCGCCTGCTGGTAGACGAGATACTGTGGCGTGCCGCGCCCGAGGACCATCGCCTCGGCATACATCTCCGCCGCGTCCTCGAAGCGTCCGGCGGCGGCGAGCGCCTCGCCCGCCTCGTGCTGCTGCTGGGCGCGCTCGCGCTTTTCCGCCTTGTAAGCCTTGGTGTAGAAACCGGTGGCGACGAACAGGGTGAGCATGACGCCGAACATCACCACCAGCAGCCTGGGGGTGGTGCCCAACAGCATGGATGCAATCTGCCCTGGATTCATCGATTCCCCTTCAGGATACCCCGCGGCGACGGGCGGGAGCCTTCTCCGGCGGGCCGTGTGGCGGCGGACCCGGCCGGTGACGGTTTCGCAGCTTATCCGGCAGCATTGAAGCGGAAATAAGCGCCGGAATCGTCACACCGGGTGGTGTGCGATCCCGCCGAGCGCTCCCTCCGCGCGACGGTCCGCAAACAACCCTTCCGATCCCAGTGTAGCGCGACGGCGCAAGTTTTGAGCGGGCGATTTTGCGATAAGTGTCTGCAGGCACGGAGGTTAACAGGTTGTGACTCGCGTTGGGGAGAGGTGGTAGAATCCGGCTACGGGAAAGAACGATGACAGAAATCTGGCAGGGCGTACCCGATCCGCTGAAGCAGGCGTGTGTTGCGGCGATGGTCAAGATCGGGGAGAAAGTCTTTGGCGGGGCGTGGGAAACGCTAGGCCACAAGGAACCCGAACAGGTGCTGGCGCGAGTGTGCCGGACGTGGAGGGGCCGCTCCGCGGCGGACGTCGGCCCGCTGAGCCGGGCATTTCAGTCGTTCTTCACGAGCGACGCCTGGCAGAAGGCGCAGCGGCAGATTCTCAACGGTCAGTACGTCGAGGTGGACTTCGACGAACTGGGCCGGGAATTGAACGACGTCTGCGAAAGGGGCGGGTGGGCGCCTCCCGAGGGCGGCGCGGCGCCCGACCTGGCGATGGTGGTGGAGGATCTGCGGGACTGGCTGCGCGACACGCCGGAGTTTCAGGTGCGGTGGCAGCAGCCACTGCAAGACACGATTCGGGCGGTAAGCGGTCCGGAAGCGGCGGAGGCAAACCATTCGCTCGCGCGGCGCAAGTATCTGAAATCGGTTGTTCAGGAGCATAGTTACGTCCGCTTCATGGGCACGGCCGAGACGGGCGGTCCGACCGAGATCGGCATCCGGCAGGTCTATGTGGTTCCGAGGCTGGAAGGACGCGAGCAGCCGGCTGAAGAGGCCGCATGGTGGCGAATGAGGGCGCCACGGCAACGCAAAGACACCGGTACGCCTGAGAGGAACGAACTATTTCCAGCGAGCAGAATTGTAGCGGCGGAAGCCGCACCTGACAGAACGGTAATTCTCGGAGCGCCCGGTTCCGGGAAAAGCACGATAGGGCAATGGGCGGCGCTCACGCTGGCCGCCGATCAATTCGCAAGCGGCCCGAACCCCACGGACGGCATCGGACTCTTACCTGTGTTCTACCGGTTTCGCGATCTCGCCCGGGACATGAGCGAGGTCAGCAAGACCGTAAAGGCCCCGACGCTGTGGGACTGCCTCCACCGGCGTGCATCCCAACTGGTCGGGCTGACGATGCCCGCCGGGTTCTTCCGCCGGATGGACGAGAAACACGGCCTGTTCGTTTTCTTCGACGGCCTCGACGAGGCCGTCAGGCAGCAGGACGCGGTCTCTCTTGTGTCGGGTTTTGCCGACGGCCTTGCGCCCCATAGCCGGGTCGTGGTGACCAGCCGGCCGTTCGAATACCGTCACCCTCTCGACCCCAGCGTGTACCGGCACTACCGGCTGAGCGAGTTTGATGACGAGGAGATCAAAACGTTCATAGACCGCTGGCGGAAGGCCCGCGAGGCGGACAGCACGGAGGCGCAGCGCCGGGCGGACCAGCTTTGGCAGTCCGTACAGGAAAAATCGGATATCCACGATATGGCGCGGAACGCCCTTCTGCTGACGATGATCGTTCGCGTCCATTTCTGGATGGGCGAATTGCCGGACAGCCGCGTGGAACTCTACGCCAAATGCGCCGACACGCTGTTGAAACACTGGACCGAGGCGGCGGGGCTCGAAAAAGGCCCGCTTGACCGCGATGAAAAGACGCTGTTTCTGGCGGAACTCGCGTTCTCGATGCAGGACGAAGCCGGAGGGCGGCTGAGGGAAGGCGAGAACACCCTGGTAATCACCGAGTCCAAGCTACGGCAGAAGCTGCGGGAATTCCTCAAGCGGGAGAAACCAGGGACTTCGGCCGATAGCGTTGTGGAGCGGCTCCAGGGCCGGGATGCAATCCTCGTGGACAATGGTGAAGGGCAGTTCGGTTTCATCCACCGTTCATTCCAGGAGTACTTCGCCTCGTGGTGGATGAAGGAGGAATTCGACAGCCGAAAGCTCAAACACT
Organism: uncultured Solibacteraceae bacterium; assembly: GCA_964468205.1. Lineage (GTDB taxonomy): Bacteria > Acidobacteriota > Terriglobia > Bryobacterales > Bryobacteraceae > CAWELS01. The sequence goes on from CAYXVG010000013.1 coordinate 75,948, forward strand.
ATCTCGACAAGACAGGTTGGCGGGAGACGCTGATTCTGGCCGTGGCTCAGCTCGACAGCCGGACGCGGAGGAGGCTCCTGGTCGAATTGGCTGGCGAGAATTACGTTCCGCTTGCGGTGGAATGCGTGAAGGCCGGCAAGAAGGTGGACCGCTGGCTTGACGTTCTGGTGCGGTTCCTCTCGAAGTACTACGAGGAAGTGGAAGAGAATCTGGATATCAGCGTGGCAGAATGCGCGGCGGCGTCTGGCGATCGTCTTGAAACGGTCGAAATTCTAACCGCATTGTTCGAACGGGAAACCCGGGAAGGCCGATCGCTAGCGGCGGCGGTGGAACTGGCGGAAGCGCTTGATGGCCAGGTGCCGGCCTTGGCGAAGTTGCTGGAGGATTTCTGGAGCGAGTCCGGAGAACGCGAGCCTGGCACGCAACGAGACATGGTCGAGGTCCAGGCGCGCCCGGGCAGACACGGGAAGTTCCTGATCGACAAGTACCTGGTAACGAACGAACGATTCGAGCGGATGATTCCGGCCAGAAAAGCAGCAAGGGAGAACGACGAGTACTCGAGCACGGACGACCAGCCGGTCATCTACGTGAATTGGTGGGAGGCGCGACTCTACTGCCGCTGGCGGGGCAAAGGATTTCGGCTGCCGGATGAAACGGAGTGGTACTCGGCGGCGGCCTGGGATCGTGAGACGGACAAGGAGCGGAATTATCCCTGGGAGGGGAGCTTCGACTCGAAGAAGTGCAACACCAGCGAGAGTGGAATCGGAAAGACCACCCCAGTCAAGAAATTCGAGGAGGGCCACAGCGCGGTGGGCTGCTACAATATGGCGGGCAATGTCTGGGAGTGGTTGGAGAATGACTACGACGATCGGGAGGGTAACAAGGTGATCCGCGGCGGGTCGTGGAGCAACAGTCGGAACCTCGCGGCCCGCGTGTTCCGCTACTTCAGCCCCCCGCACGACCGTGGCTACAATGTGGGGTTTCGTTGCGCCAGAACATTCCGGGGGTTTGCGCCGCGGGCGCGGACGGCGGGAAGGGCCGGCTTCACGGAGGCGGCCCGGGTGCGTGGAGATGTTCAGACGGCTGGTCCGGCGCTCCGTTCCCATAGCGGGCGGAGACGAAGAGCAAGGAGTCCGGCCGCGGGCCTGGAATGGGCTGGCGGCCGGAATCTATCCTGGCCGAAGGTGCACAGGCGGGTGTGCGGACCTTCCCCGGGGCGCACCTCAGCGCTCATTCCGCCATAAGCGCTCATCCTCCCCCGGCAGCTATGCTAACCATAAGGCGCAGGCGCCTCCGCCTGCCCTCCGATGCCCGACATGACCCGCAGAACCTTCCTCGCTGCCGCCTTGCCCGCCGCGCCGGAGCTTGCGCAGGCCCTCGACATTACCAAGTTCGGCGCAAAGACCTCGGGCGCGGAGGACAACCGCTCCGCCATTCAGCAAGCCATTGACGAATGCGCGGCGCGGGGAGGCGGCGTGGTGCGCGTCCCGCCGGGACGCTTCGTCACCGGGACCTTGCGCCTCAAGACCGGGGCCGCCCTTTGGCTCGACCACGGCGCGGTTCTTGCCGGCTCGCCCGATCCGGCGGCTTATGAAGCGCGGCGGCCGACGGACCGCCTGCCGCCCGACGGCTGGGAATGCGCCCTCATCCTGGCCGAAAACGTCGAGCGGGCCGCCATCCTCGGGCACGGAACCATCACGGGCGGGGGCTTCGAGAAGCCGCGGGTTCCGGGCCGGCCGCGCCAGCCTTTCCGCCCGCGGCTCATCTCCTTCGAGCACTGCCGCGAGGTGCGCGTGGAAGGCGTCACGCTGCGCGATCCCGACCGCTGGACGCTGCACTTCTATGACTGCGACAGCGTGCGGGCGCGCTCGCTCCTCATCCGCGCTCCCTACACGCACTTCAATACCGATGGCATCGATATCGACGGCTCGCGGAACGTCGTCATCTCGGACTGCGAGATCGTCACCGGCGACGACTGTATCGTCCTCAAAACCACCCGCTACCTCGGCGAGCCGAAGCCCTGCGAGAACGTCACCGTCGCCAACTGCACCCTCTCCTCCCGCGCCGCCGGCCTGAAGATCGGAACCGAAACCCACGCCGATCTCGCCAACATCGCCTTCAGCAACTGCACCGTGTTCGGCAGCGGCGAGCACCGGCCGGACGCCGTCTGCCTCGAGGCCGTCGACGGCGCCCGGCTGCGCGGCGTGTCCGTCTCGAACATCGCCGCGCGCCGCGTCTGCGCGCCCCTCTTCATCCGCGCCGGCGCCCGCGGCGCCCCCAGCCGCGTCGAGGATGTCGTGATCAGCAACCTCGTCGCCGTGGACGCCAGCACCGCCTCCTCCATCACCGGCATTCCCTCGCGGCCGGTCGAGGAGGTCACCATCACCGGCGTCCGCTTCGGGATGGCCGGCGGCGGCGACGCCTCGCTCGCCGAGCGCGAAGTGCCGGAACTTGAATCCGCCTATCCGCACGGCGAGATGTTCGGGCGCTTGCCCGCCCACGGACTCTACCTCCGCCACGCCCGCGGCGTGCGCCTGCACGGCGCCGGCATCTCATGCGAGCGGGCGGACTGGCGTCCCTCGCTCATCGCCGATGACGTCACGGATCTGGACGTGAGCGGCCTGCGCGCGCCGGGCGCTCTCCGCCTCACGGGCGTCGACGGCGCCTCCATCCGCGGTTATCGCGGGCCGGTGCTGCGGCGCGGCGCGGAGTCCCGGAACGTCACCGTGGACGGCGCTCCGATATAATCCGATTGATCCGATCGAGGAGGCATTCATGGCAATCCGAAGCAAATTTCTGGCGGCGCCCCTGGCCGTCCCCATCGCGCTGGCCCTTTTCTGCAACTGCGGCGCTCCCCCGCCTACCCAAACCGAAACCGCTTTCACGGGCGGGTGGACCGATGAAAACTATCCGTCCTACATCCGGCGCATCAGCTACTTCGGACAGCGGGCCGACTGGTCCCATGACGGCAAGCGCATTCTCTTCCTCGAGAAGACCTATGGCGACGCCTACGAAATCGATCTCGACTCCGGCATCATCCGCCCGCTGACCCATCACTACTACCACAACGGCTACACCCGGGCGCTCTACTTGAGCAACGGCGATATCCTGCTTTCCGGCTCCCGCACGTTCGATCCCGCGAACCACTCCGCGGCGCGCCACAAGACGGCCGAGCTCTGGGTCCTCGACAAGAATCTCGACAATCCGCCCGTGCCGCTCGGAACCTACTGCTCGGAAGGCCCGGCCGTTTCGCGCCGCCAACCGCGCATCGCCTGGGCCATTGACCACGAGAACTACCCCGAAGAGCTTCCCGAAAAAGCCTCGCAGATGTGGATGGCCGACATCGACTATTCGACCGGCACGCCGCAACTCGCCAACAAGAAGCTGCTGCTCGACAACCGCAACCTCGAATTCCACTGCAACTTCGAAACGCAGAACTTCGTACCGCCGGACGACAACAAGCTCACCTTCTCCACCTACGGCTACCAGGGCACCGAAGTCGCCCTGCTCGATATCGCAACCGGCGAGGTGCGGAATTTGACGAATGCGCCGGAGCAGTATGACGAGCCCGAGGGCATCTTTCCCGACGGCCGCCATACGCTCGTCGAGTGCGACCGGCACACCGGCCCGGAGTTCAAAGGCTCCATGCACATCGACCTGTACAAGCTCGCCCTTGACGGCAGCGGCTCCTATGAGCGCATCACCCGCTTCAACGAGTCCGGCGTTTACAAGGCGTCCAACCCGGTGGTCAGCGATGACGGCCGCTACATCGCCTTTCAGGTTCCGAGGTCGGACATGATCGCCGGCATCGGCCGCGGCATCTATATCTTCGACCTCGAGGAGGCGGGCTTGCGTTAGAGGCGCGCGCAACCGCGCCGCCCCTCAAGCGCCTTCCAGCCCGTGCTTCCGCAGGAAGGTCTTGTCCCACTCGATGCCCAGGCCCGGCTTCCGCGGCGCATGGACGTACCCCTCGCGGTCCACCGGATAGGGCGCGGCGAAGCCCGCCTGAAAGCCGTCCGGATTCCAGTAGCCGGGGTCGTACATATACTCCAGATGCCCGCTGTTCGGAGCCGCGCACTGCATGTGCAGATTGGCCATCATGCCGACGCCGCTCTTGCCGTGGTGCGGGCCGAACAGTGCGCCGAACGCCTCGCCCAGGGCGGCGATTTTGCGCACCACCGAGACCGGGCCGCTCGTTACCGGGTCGGGCTGAATGTAGCTGTAGGCGCCCGCCGTCAGAATGTCGCGGAATTCGGCGAGGCCGCGGTTGCCCTCCCCGCCGGCGAGGTGCATCCGCCGGAGCGCCGCCCGCACCCGGCTTAGCTCCTGCAAAGCCCCGCGGTTTAGAGGCTCCTCGAGCCAGTAGACGCCCATGCGGTCGAGTTCCTTTGCCGTGGCGAGCGTCCGTTCGAAGTCCCACACCGGCGGCGGGCTGTCCGGACGCTTGCCGGCCTGGTTCGCGTCCACCATCACCTCCATCTTTCCACCCACCGCTTTCACTACCGCTTCCACGAGCCGGAGGTCGTCCTTCATCTCGAGGTGATGCATGCGCAGCTTGATGGCGCGAAACCCCTCCTCGAGGAAACGGAGCGCATCCTCGGCCCGCTCCTCCGGACCGCGGTCGAAATGGACCGTCGCGGCGTAAGCGCGCACCTTGTCCGCGGCGGAACCCCACAGCCGGTAGAGAGGCGTCTCCAGCGCCTTGCCGATGATGTCCCACAGGCCCAGCTCGAGGAAGAACAGCCGCACGGGCGACTGCTGCTTCGCGAAAAATTCCGCGTTGTGGACGGCGATCTCGAACGGGTCCTTCCCGACGAAGTAAGCCTCGGCGCGTTGCTGGACCTCGGCGCCGATCCCGTTTGGGAGCCGGTAGTCGCCGTCCATGGTCATGCCGGCAACCCCCTGGTCCGTCATGAACTGGACGAGCACGAAGTCCCGCGTGTCGCGTGGCGTCTTGCTCGCATCCCACGGCAGCACGAGGCCCTTGCCGGTGGACACGCCGCGGATTTCCACGGTTTTGACGCCGGTGATCTTCAATCTCTTCACCCCCTGAGGGCTGGCGGGAGCGGCCGCGGCGCCTCCCGCGAAACAGGAAAGTGCGGCGAAATCTCTGCGGGTCATCGTAGGAGCTATTCTATAGCCTGCGCCGTGGGAACGCCTGCGGCGTCCAGGCCAATGGGACACAACACGCCGCTGTCGACCGAATCAGGCCGTTGCACGGAGGAGACCTATCATCAGCACGAACGGCTTCGACGGCGAAGCGATCTGATTCACGGTACCCGCCAGATACATCGACCGCGACGGGGAAGCGAACGCGAAGGAACCTGTTGACCCGGAGTGCCCGATGAACTCGGGGAGCGGGCGCGGCCAGAAGAATCGAGGGAGCCGGAAGTACATGAGTCCGTAGCCATAGCGGAGAGGGAAGAACATAGGGTTCCACCGCATCATCCGTTCTAAAAGCGCTGCGGCGAAGAGCTTGCCTTCAAAGAAAGCGCGCAAGAAGGCCACGCACTCGGATGCGGTGGAGACGAGGCCACCGTCGGACACGTTGGAAGCGAGATACCGCGGCACCCTGGCCGGCGAGTCCTTCCAGTAAATCGTCGCCGGCGCCTTGCCATCGCGAGGGCTGGCCGGGTCGAACAAATACGTATGCCGCAGGCCGAGTGGCGTGAAAATCCTCTCCTCGAAGTTGGCGGCCATCGATTTCCCGGTCACGGACTCAATAATGGCGCCAAGGAGACGATAGTTGGTGTTTGAGTAGTACGCTCTGCCGCGCGCGCCGGGAGGGAAGCGCGGAGAAAGGCCCCGCGTAATCGCAATGGCCTCGGCGGTGTCGACCGCACGGTCGCGTCCGGATTTGAGGTCATCGAGAACGCTCTTCCCGCCCCGCGGCTTGCCGGCTTCGTAGTCAGCGAGGCCCGAACTCTGGTTGACGAGTTCGCAGACCTTGATCCGATCGCTGTAGTCCGTGCCGCGATAGACGTGGATCGAGCGGGTGAGCGAGGCAGGCAGGTATTCCGAGACCGGCGAATCGAGATCAACGCGCCCTTCCTCGAATAAGCGCAGGGCGATTGCCGCAGTGTACATCTTGGTGACACTGGCGATGAAGTACGGCGTGTCCGGGGTCATGGAAACGCCTGTTCGAGGATCGGCAATGCCGGCCGCTCCCACGAAGTCGACGCTCCAGTCGTACGACTGCATGGCCGCCACCACGTTGCGGACGTTGCCTCTACCGATTTGTGCGTCGAGCGCAGCCTGCAACCGGTTCGCTACTCGGTCCACTCTAACCTCCGTATCAGGTCCCCCGGCGATCCTCTCCGCCCGCTATCTCCATCCACGCAGCCGGTCCTTAACTAGGATAACCCTGGCCTTGCGGCCCGCGGCTCGCGGCCCACGAAATTGCGAAACGAACCGCGGAGATTTGCGCTATCCTCGTTCCGGGCATGAACGTCCTGGCGATTGCCGATGATGCAACCGGCGCTCTGGAGGTTGGAGCGAAGCTTGCCGCAGGCGGCCTGCGTCCCCTGGTAACGATTCGCCCGGCCCTCCACCTGCCGGCGGAAGCCGTTGTGGTGGATACCGAGACCCGCCATTCCGCCCCGCCGGAAGCCAGGGCGCTACTCTGGGACATCGCCCGCGAAGCCCGCCGCCGCGGGGTTCCGCATGTTTACAAGAAGACAGACTCCACCCTGCGGGGAAATATCGGCGTTGAATTCGACGCCCTGCTCGAAGTCTTCCCCGGCCGGCCGCTGGTCTATGCGCCGGCCTATCCGGCGCTCGGGCGTACCGTCGAGAGAGGCCGCCTCAACGTTAACGGAATCCCGCTCGAGAGGAGCGCCTTTGCCGCGGATCTCCGGAATCCCGTGCGCGCCAGTTCCATCCCGGAACTTCTTGCCGGTGCCTGCAGGGCGCCCGTTCTGCTGGCGCCGGAGGCATCCACGCTTGCCGGCCTGCTTGACGGAGATGCAGCGGGGACGGTGATTGTTTGTGACGGATCGCGCGACGAAGACCTCGCCGCGGTTGCGTCCGTTCTGGCCGCCCGCCAGGAGCCCTATCTACCCGCTGGTCCCTGCGGCCTCTTCGAACACTGGATCAAGAATCTGTTTCCGGATCGCTGCTGCGCCTCGACGCCGCGCTTCCCGGAAGACGTCCTCATTGTGAACGGAAGCGTCCACCCGGTATCGGTTGAGCAGATACTCGCTGCCGAACGCTCCGGGCTGCCGGTCTTCCGTCTTCCCTCGGCGCCGGTGAATGATATTCACACGATCTCCGGTGTCCGCGCGGCGCTGATTTCGGAGCGCTGGGCCGCTTTGGCGGCGCCTCTGGAAAAACGTTCTGACCCGGGAAAGGTCGCCGCGGACCTGGCTTCCATCACACTCGCCGTGCTGGACCGGCAAGTGCCGGGTGCATTGTTCATCCTCGGCGGTGACACCACCTTCGCGCTGTTGAGGCGACTGGGTATCGACACCCTCGAACCACGCGCCGAACTCTGGCCGGGAGTTCCCATTTCCAGCGCCAACTTTGCCGGTTGCGATCTGGCAATCATCACCAAAGCCGGCGGCTTCGGAGATGCGGACCTTCTCTCGTGTGTCCGACAATGGCAACAACCATGATCTTCGGCGTCACAATCGGCGATGCGAGCGGCGTGGGCCCGGAAATTCTCTTGAAGGCTTTTCGGGACGGCAGTCTCACGGTCCCGGTGGCGGTTTTCGGCGACCTGGCCGTCCTCGAATTCTATAACCGCCTCCTCGGCTACCGGGTCCCCTTACGGCGGTCCGCCGGTCCGGCAGACTATCAGGACGGTTTTCTTAACGTAATGGATAGCGGGCTTCTCCAGGCAGGCAGCGTAACGCCGGGCCGGATCAATCGAGAGTCCGGCGCCGCAGCGCGCGAGTATGTGGTTGCCGCGGCGCGGGCCGCCCTGCGGGGAGAGATCGCCGCGATGATCACCCTTCCGATGAACAAGGAGGCGACCCAACTCTCCGACCCGTCCTTCGTCGGCCACACGGAACTGATCGCCGGCGTGTGCGGGGTCCGCGATGTGACCATCATGCTGGCCTCCAAGCAACTCATCGTCACGCATGTCAGCACTCACGTCCCCCTTCGCACGGCCATTGAGCGGGTTAAAAAGGACCGGGTTCTGAAGATCATTCAGGTCACCTGCGAAGCGGTGGGCCGGCTCAAGCAGGGCCCGCGCATCGCTGTCGCCGGTCTCAACCCCCATGCTGGAGAAAGCGGTCTCTTCGGGCGCGAGGAAATCGACGAGATCCGGCCGGCCGTCGAGTCGGCGCAGAGCCAGGGACTGCCGGTGGAAGGGCCGTTTCCCCCGGATACAATCTTCTATCTGGCCGTTCGTCACCAGCGCTACGACGCCGTGATCTGCATGTACCACGACCAGGGGCACATCCCGCTGAAGTTGCTCGACTTTGAGGGCGGCGTCAACGTCGCGCTCGGTTTGCCGATCATTCGCACTTCCGTCGATCACGGTACCGCCTTCGACATCGCCGCGCAAGGCGTCGCGTCTCCGGCGAGCCTCATCGCAGCCCTCGACTTCGCCGTCATGCTGGCCGGCCGGCAGTTCCAGTGACCGGGGCGGCAATCTGGCTGACGCTATTCCCTAGCTCTCGACTGCGAACCGAGCCTTCGTAACGCACTTTTGGCGATAGGGAGGTAGAATCATCGTCTTCAAACTGTATAAACTCTCTTGACAAATAGGTCTTTACCCCGTTAGATGGAAGTAGAGGGGCCGTCCAGGAACCCGGCGGGGCACAACCAGCCACGAGAATAGCCGCGGGCGGCTCGGGTTGCAGCGAGAGATTGCGGCTATGCCGGAAGGAGGGAGATATGGCGTACCACGAAGAGTTTGAGAAAACGAAGAGACAGCCGTGGGAAGACTGGGTCTTCCGGCGTCAGAAGGGGATTCCGAATAATAAGAAGCTGTTTGTGCTGGCTTGCATGGACGAGCGCCTGCCGGTCGAGGAAGCGCTGGGGCTTGAGCCGGGAGACGCTCATGTGTTTCGCAACGCGGGCGGCTTGGTCACCGATGACGCGATCCGCAGCGCCGCGCTCACGATCCATTTCTTCCAAACCAGCGAGATTATCATCGTGAACCACACCGACTGCGGGATGCTTTCGGCTCCCGGAGAGGAGGTCACCAAGGCGATTGAGCAGAAGCTGAAGCTCGATCTCACGAAGGTGGCCCTGGATCCGGGACTGTCCGATTTCAAGCTGCCGCGCAAGCAGGTGAGCCAGTGGTGGAAGATGCAGACAGACATCGATGAGACCGCCTTGGCGCAGGTGGAGGCGTTTCGGAATCATCCGCTGATTCCGCAGGACGTTCCGATCACGGCCTATGTGTACGAGGTGGAGAGCCGCCAACTGCGGCGGCCGCGCGAAATTTACGCGGACCGGGTGGCCAAGGCGGGATATCCGCGCGGGGGCAAGGCCGCCTGAATGCTGATCCTGGCAGGGGCGGGCGCTACCGGCCGCGCCGCCAGCCTTCCCGCACGCGGACGTCGAAGTCCTGCCGCTGATCGTTCTCCACCGTGAAGGCTTCGACCTCGATTTCGTGGAAGTTGCCGTCGGCCGGGGCTCGCCGCTCGTATACCAAGCGGTATTGTGTCTCGATGTTTTGCATCGCCCCTTTCATGACGTCCCGGAAGGCCGAGTCGAATCGCGGGAACCAGGCCTGCCCGCCGCTCTTGTCGGCCAGCATCTGCAGGAAGGCGCGGGCCTGCATCAGATCCATGCGGGCCGTATCGCCGAGATAGGGATGGTACTGCCCGCGCAGCACCGAGCCGGCGCCGATCGAGTAGACAACGACGTTCGCGGCTTCGACCCTCTCCTGGACATCGTCCAGGGTTCTCCCGCTGAACGTATCGAATCCGGAGCCGATAAAGATGAGGATGCGGCGTCCGCTCATTCTTCCCATCCGGTCCAGCATTGTGTAGAGGGCGTCGTAGGTATTGATCTCGCGCCATTGGGGCGGCGTCATTCCGGAGAACCCGTTGGCGATCTCTCCCCGCCGCTTGGTGAAGTCCACCTCGAGGGTGAAGTCTTGCGCGAAGCTCGCCAGGGCGTACCAATGCCCTTCGGGTGCGAAGTCCGTGAATCCGGACATGGCCCCAACCACGTCGCGAAGGTAGATCCACGAGCTTTCGCTGTACTCGACGAGAATACCGATGCTGGCGGGCTTCTCCGGCTCCTTCAGGGTGAACGGCACGTTCTCGCCGTCAATGCGAAGACGAAAGTTTCCCTCTTTCAGCCCTTGGATGAGCTTGTTGCCTTGCTCTACGTTCAAGTAAAGCGAGGCTTTGTTCTCCTCGGCGCCACGCGCCGGTCCCGGTTGCAACGCTGCCAGGCCAACGAGCGCTGTTGCGAGCACCATCCGGGATTTGTTTACGACACTGGTGGTAATGAACATATTGCCTCGATTGGTTGGCCGGGCTCGTACTCTACCTTTTCCGGCGGCGGACAATCCTCTTCGGGAGCCTTGAGGCTCGGGCGGTTCTTCTCATCCTCCTCGGCCTCCGCCGTGACCTCTGCCAATTCCTCTTTCATTTGCTTAAATGCGCTGGAGTTCACAGTAAGCTCCTCATCGCTCTCGGGGAGGTACATCATCTCCTGCTTGGAGTGAACCATCCGGTCGTAGAAGGGCGGGTGGGTCCGGAACCAGCTCAGTCCTTCGACATATCCCTTCGTCGTGGCCATCTTGTCGAAGAACCGGACGAAGCCGCTTGGATCGTAGCCGGCGTTCCATGCGTACTGGATACCCAACCGGTCCGCTTCCATCTCAAACTCGCGGCTGACGCCCAGGAGCTTCAGGTTGAGGACCAGGCTCAAACCGTAGAAACCGTAGCGAAGGGCGTAGTAAGTGCCAATTCCGGCGATGCCTCCAGTCGCAATCAGCGCGGCGACCTGGGCGGCCTGCATGAGGATTTGCGCGATGGTGGCCTGCCGCATGAGCTTGTGCCCGTGGCGCGCCGCGGCGTGCGCGATTTCGTGCGCGACGACGCCCGCGAGTTGGGCTTCATCCTCCGCCTCTTCGAGTAAACCCCGCTGCACGAACAGGAAGCCGCCGGGGAGAGCGAACGCGTTAATCTCCTTCGAGTTGAGCACCGTGATCTTCACGGGCACGCGGAGGTCGGAGTTTTTCGCGATATTCTCGGCCAGGCCGGTCACATAGTCCTGCACGACCTCGTTGTCGACCTCTTCGGGCAGGAGGTCCTGCCGTTTCAGGCGATCCACCGCCTCGCGTCCGTCCTTGACATCCTCCTCCTGGCCCTCGCCCACGGCCCGGAAACCGATGTCCTTGACGTCGCCGTATTCGCGGTCATGATAAGCGCCTGTTTCGAGCTCCTGCTGGATGCGCTGGAGATCCTCAGGCCACTCTTCAATCAGATTCAGCTTGGCGAGTTTGTTATCGAAGGCGACAGGAATGCCGTGGTCGGCGAGCATCTGGGCCTCTTGCTTGAGAATGCGGTTGTTCTGGATCGTGCAATGAAGGTTGTGACGCCGTTCGTCGCTCAGACCTTCTTGGTTCGACCGCAACTCTTCCTGGGCTTCTTTGACGGTCTCGTCATGTTCATCAGTCTTCTCTTTGAATTCATCGACGCAGTAATCCTTAGCCTGGTTCATGTAGTCTTCCATCCGGCTGATCTGGGTCGGCGAGAATTCGAGCGTGGCCGCGTCTTCGAAGAGTTCCAGATAGGGCCTCTTTAACTGCTCATCGAGAGGTTCGAAAACTTCCGGCGCCAAAGGCGTGGCCGGCGCGGCCGCTTTGCCGCCGCAACCGGTGATGGGAAGAAATATCAGAAGCTCGGCCAGGAGAATGGCCAAGGCCGCTTTCCAAGTTTCTCTCATGACGCCAAGGAGATCTTCCTCGACGCCAGAACGTTTCAGGACCTGCTGCTTAATGGGGCAGGCATTAAGCCGGCCGGGGCTTCTTCAGACGCCTGCTAGATGTCGAACACCGCGCCGGTGTCCGCGCTTGTCACGTGCAGCAGATACCGCGCGAGCCATCCCCGTTTCACCTTCGGTTCGAATGGGGGCAGCGCCGCCAGCCGCTGCTCGATCTCCTCATCGGAGATCTTGAGCTCCAGCTTCCGCTCCTGCACGTTGATGTAGATCCGGTCGCCTTCCTCCACCGCGCCGATCGGGCCGCCTGAGGCCGCTTCGGGAGCCACGTGCCCGATACAGAGCCCGCGCGTGCCGCCGGAAAAACGCCCGTCCGTGATAAGAGCCGCCTTGATGCCCGCGCCGGCAATTGCCGAGGTCGGCGAAAGCATCTCTTGCATGCCAGGGCCACCCTTCGGTCCCTCGTAGCGGATCACCACCACGTCGCCGTCTTTCACCTGCCCGTTGAGAATGCCGTCGAGCGCCTCTTCTTGCGATTCGTAAATTTTTGCCGGGCCCTCGAATATCCGCATGTCCTCGGCCACGCCGGCCACCTTCACCACCGAGCCCTTCGGGGCGATGTTGCCGAACAGAACCGCCAGTCCGCCGTCCTTCGAGAAGGCGTTCTCCACCGTGCGGATGACATCGCCGTCGGGTTTTGGCCGGTCTTTTACCATGTCGCCCAACGTGCCCCACAGCGTCTTCGCGTTCAGATCGACGCCGCAATCGGAGTTCTCGGCGATCTCCTTCACGATCGCGCCGATGCCGCCATTGTCGTGGACGTGCTGGATGTGCACGTCCGGCCGGCTGGGCGAAACCTTGCAGATGTTCGGCGTCCTTGCCGAAATGGCGTTCAAGCGGTCCAGGTCATAGGGGATTCCCGCCGAGTGCGCGAGCGCGATGCCGTGCAGCACCGTGTTCGTCGACCCGCCCATCGCCATATCCAGCATGAAGGCGTTGTCCATCGCCGCTGGCGTCACCACGTCCAGCGGGCGGATGTTCTTCTCCAGGCAATCCCGCAGCAGCCGGCCTGCCTTCCGCACGAGCTCGAGGCGCTCGGGATTGATCATAGTTTGCGTCGACTCGCCGTCGACCCACGCCGCCGCCGGAATGGTGCCGTTGCCCGGCAGCGCGAGCCCGATCACCTCGGCCAGGCAGTTCATCGAGTTCGCCGTGAACATGCCGGAGCAGCTTCCGCAGCTCGGGCACGCCCGCTCGGCGAGGTCCCGCAGGGCCTTTTCCGACATCTTGCCGGCGCTGTGCTTGCCCACGCCCTCGAATACTGTGATCAAATCCTCTTCGGCCCGCCCGGCGAGCATCGGGCCGCCGCTCACGTAGACGGACGGGATGTTGATCCTCGCCATCGAGTTCAGCATCGCCGGCACGATCTTGTCGCAGTTGCCAATGCCGATCCAGGCGTCGGTGGGGTGCGCGCCGATGATCGTCTCGATCTGGTCACTGATCAGCTCGCGCGAGGCGAGCGAGTACTTCATCCCGAAGTGGCCCATTGCGATGCCGTCGCAAATCGCGCCGCCGATGTTCGTGTACCAGACGTTGAAGCCGAGGCTCTTCAGCTCCTCTTCGAGTACCTTGCCCAATTGATCCAGGTGCGCGTGCCCGGGGATTTGCGTTGTGTAGGAATTGATGATCGTGACGAACGGCTTCTCCAGATCGTCGAGACTCTTGATCGCTCCCTCGGCCATCATCAGCGAAGCCGCCGGCAGCATGTGAGTCCCCTTGGCCACGATGCGGCTGCCCTTTTTGCGAATGTTCTCAATGCCTGGATTCATAGGTGCTATTCTCTCACGGCCGGCTTTGCCCGCTTGCCGTGTATTCTGCAAGCCGCGCGGCCAGGCGCTTCACGATCTCCGGGCGCTGGCGCCAGAGATTGTTGGACTCGGCTGGATCGGCGGCGAGGTTATAGAGCTGGCCCTCCGGTGCGCCGGGTTTCGGCGTCACGAGGGCGGGCTGGGTGAAGCCGCCCGAGCCCAGGCCGGCGATCAGCTTCCAGTCGCCCTGGCGGATGGCGAACAAACCGCGGTGGGAGTGATGCACGAGGGCGGCGCGGCCGGCGGTTTCACCGGCCTCTCCGGTTAGCACCGGCAGCAGGTTAAAGCTGTCTTCGGCGGCATCGCGCGGGAGTTCGCGGTCCGTCGCCGCGGCTACTGTCGCCAGGATGTCCGTCAGGCAGACCAACGCGCCGCTCTCGGATCCTGCCGCGATCTTCCCTGGCCACCGCGCGAGCAGTGGAACGCGGTGGCCGCCCTCCCAGACGTCGGCTTTGATGCCGCGCCACCCAGCGCTCGGGTTGTGGCCGAACAGACGCAGCACGGCCCGGGTGCGCGCCCAGTCCGCATTGCGCAGGTGGGGGTCGCCGGCCCGCGCCGGGGAACCGTTATCGCTCGTCATCACCAACAGCGTCTCACTCGCCGTGCCCGTGCGCTCCAGCGCCTCCATCACCGCGCCCACGGCCCCATCCACCTCGGCGACGAGGTCGCCGTAGTCGCCGGCCTCGGTCTTTCCCTGCCATGGCGTCGACGGCACGATCGGCGTGTGCGGCGCGGTCAGCGACAGGTAGAGGAAGAACGGCTTCCCGGCGCTTTCCTCAATGAAGCGGACGGCGCGGCGGGTCAGCTCCGGCAGAATCCGTTCGAGTTTCCAGCCATCCTGCATGCGGCCTGGATCGCCGAACATATCGTCCGGCTTCGACCGATCCGGTGGGGGCCCAACGAAGCTCTCATTCTCGATGAAAAGATACGGAGGGTAGTTGGGCACGTCCGTCCCGAAGTAGTAATCAAAACCGGCCGCCCGCGGGCCGTCCTTTGGGGGACGGGTGAGATCCACCTCCGAGTCCGTGAGGGAGCCCACATCCCACGGTTCCGTCTGCCCGTCCTGCCGCGTCCACTTCCAGCCGAGATGCCACTTGCCGATGCAGGCGGTCCGGTAGCCGGCTTCTCTGAGAAGCTTTGCCAGCGTCAGCCGGTCCTCCTCGATCAGCGGCCAGTCATACGGCCGCAGCACGCCGCTTTTCAAACGCGTCCGCCAGGCGAACCGCCCGGTTAGTATGCCGTAGCGTGTAGGCGTGCAGACCGACGATGGCGAGTGGGCGTCGGTGAACCGCATTCCCTCGGCCGACAGCCGGTCCATGTGCGGGGTTGGGATCTTCGAGCGCGGGTTATAGCACCGGGGATCGCCATAGCCGAGGTCATCCGCTAGAATCAGAACCACGTTCGGCGCTCGCGCGAGTAGAATCGCCACGGAGAACAGAAACAGAACCAGCATCCGCATGCCGCCAGCATACAGCAGTCGTGCGATAGCTTAGCGGGAAACCTAATTTGCGTTTTCTTCGCCTGTTTTCGTCGTATGTTCACCCCGCTGGTCGCACTGCGTCCGGCGCGCTGCCGCGGATCACGTCCGCCAGCGCCCGCACCACCTCCACCCGGGGAAAACTTTTCCGCCAAACGATACCGATACGGCGGTGTGCCCGGCGTGAGCGGAAGGGGATGGCTACCGTTTGCGCGCTCCGGAGGCGATTTTTCGTGAGGGCCAGCGCGGGGATGAGCGTGCAGCCCTCGCCCGCGGCGACGAGTTCCTGAAGGGTCTCCAGGCTCGTCGCGCGGAATGCGGTGTCTTGCGTGGCGGCGGAGGTCCCGCAAATATCGAGCGACTGATCGCGCAGGCAGTGGCCTTCTTCGAGGAGCAGCAGTTCGCCCGGGTCGAGATCGCTGTCCAAGACACGCTTCCGTCCGGCGAGGCGGTGCGAAGCGGGGCAGAGCAGCCAGAACGGCTCATCGAACAGCGCCTTTGTGGAGACGCTGGGCTCGCCGAGCGGGAGGGCGGCGAGTACCGCGTCCAGGCGGTGGTCGCGCAGTTCCGCCAGTAGTTCGGCGGTTTTGCCCTCCCGGACGCCGAGCCGCAGCGCCGGGTGGATCCGCTTGAGAGCGGGAAGGAGCCAGGGAAGCAGATACGGGCTGAGCGAGGAGATAATACCAGTTTGCAGCGCGGCTGCGAGCGGATCCCGGAACCCCGCGGCCACTTCTTCGAGCCGGGCCAGCTCATCGAGCGCCACCCGGGCCTGCGCGGCGAAGGCTTCTCCGGCGGGGGTCAACTCGACTCGTTTGTTGCTGCGCTCGAACAGCGCCAGGCCGAGGCGTTCCTCCAGTTTGCGGATCTGTTGGCTGAGCGTCGGCTGGCTGACGAAGCATGCGCGGGCGGCTTCGCTGAAGTGCTTCCGGTCCGCCACGGCCACCACGTAGCGGAGCTCTTGCACGGTTGGTTCAATCATAGATATAAACTATTATATAGCTAGAATCAATCGATTATCCCAATTGTCCTGGACCTCATCCTATAGCCAGGAGATTAAGAACATGACCAAAACCGTTGAGAATTTGAATCACATCCTGGCCGACTACCAGGTGCTCTACCAGAAGCTGCGCGCCTACCATTGGAACGTGAAGGGGCCAATGTTTTTCGCCCTGCATGGTAAGTTCGAGGAACTCTATAACGACGTGGCGGAGAAGGTCGACGAAGTGGCCGAACGCATCCGAACCCTCGGCGCCGAACCACTTTCGACTCTGAGCGCCCAGGTGGCCGCTGCGCGGCTGAGGGAAGACGATACCAACCCCGGCGCCCTGCGCATGGTCGCCAACATCGTGGCCGACTACGAGGCCGTCAACAACGCGCTCCGCGCCGCCGCGGCGGATGCCGACACCGCCACCCAGAACCTTCTTGAGGACTTCGCGGACGGCCAGGAGAAGACCCTCTGGATGCTCAAGACCTTCCAGGAGCCTGCACAGTAGCACCCAGCTCTTCGCGCCCGATTCTCAGTGCCTCCGCGACCGTAGTTCCAGTCCGCGGCGGCACTGAGCTGTTTCAAGCGATCAAGCTCTTGATCACTTCGCCGCCCGTCTGGCTGAGCTGCTTGTCGCGGCCGGCGTGGAAGTAGGTGAGTCGCGCGTCGTCGAGGCCGAGCAGGTGCAACAGCGTGACGTGGAAGTTGTTGAGCGGCTGCGCTTCCTCGATGGCCGTGCCGCCGGCCTCGTCCGTCGAGCCGACGATCTGGCCGCGCGGGGCGTCGCCGCCGGCCATCCAGACGGTCATGGCCTTGGCGTTGTGGTCGCGGCCCCAGGCTTTGCCGTCGCCGCGGATGCCGTTGTCCGGCGAGCGGCCGAACTCGCCGGCCCAGACCACCAGGGTCTCCTCGAGCAGTCCCGTGCGCTTCAGATCCGTGAGCAGCGCGGCCACCGGCTTGTCGATGGCTTTGATGCGCGCGCCGTGGGCCTTCTGAATGTAGTCGTGGGAATCCCAGCCCATCACGACCACCTGCACGAAACGCACTCCGGCTTCGACCATGCGCCGCGCGAGCAGACAGCGCTTGGCCACGGCATCGACTTCTTTGTCGGGGTCGCCGATGCCGTACATCTCGCGCGTCGCCTCCGGCTCCTGGGCCAGATCGACGACGTCCGGCATCTCGGCCTGCATGCGGAAGGCCAACTCGTAGCTTTCGATCCGCGCGGCCAGCTCATCGTGCGACGGGTGCCGCTCCTGGTGCATCCGGTTCAGTTTGCCGAGCAGGTCGAGGTTCTTGCGCTGGTGCTCGGGGCGCACGCCAGGCGGCGGGTTCATGTCGAGAATCGGAGCGCCGCTCGAACGAAGCGCGGTCCCCTGATAGTGTGCCGGCAGATAGCCGTTCGACCAGTTGGCGGCGCCGCCCTGCGGATAGGCCACGTCCGGCAGCACGACGAACGCGGGCAGGTTTTCGTTCTCGGTTCCGAGACCGTAAGCGGCCCAGGAGCCGACGGCGGGATCCCCGCCAAAACGGTTGCCGGTGTTGATGTGATAAAGCGCGGTCGGGTGGTTCACGCTTTCCGCTTGCAGGCCGCGATAGAAGCAGATGTCGTCGACGCAGTCCGCCAGGTGGTGGAATCCGGCGTTGATCTCAATGCCCAGATTCCCGGCGCGTTGGAATTCGAAGGGGCTCCGCACGTAATAGCGCTTGCCCGTGTTCATGGCCGCTTCGAACTTGTTGCGCTCCTTGGCGAACTCGGTCATGTGGAGGTCGTTCAATTTTGGCTTCGGATCGAACGTGTCGATGTGGCTGGGCCCGCCCTCCATGAGGAGCCAGATGCAGTGCTTGGCCTTGGCGGCGTGGTGCGGCGGCTTCGGAGACAGCGGGCCAGCCTGGGCGCGCCGCGCGAGCAGGGACGAGAGCGCGATACTGCCGAGGCCCATTCCGGAATGGAAGAGGAAGTCGCGGCGCGAGAGGCTCGCCGGGAGCAGGTGAGGCCGCTTAGTAGACATAGACGAACTCGTTCGAATTGAACATCGCGAGCGCGACGTCGGCCAAGGCGCGGGTCTCCGGGTCCACGTCGCCCCACTGCAGATTCTCTTCGTTCGGCCACGGCGGGCGATCTTCCTCGAAGCGGAAATTCTCGCCGGTGAGCTCACTGGTGATGCTGCGGTGCAGAACGGGCTCGGTCTTCACCCTTTGCGGCGGGGGCGCCTCGCGGTGGTACCGGGTCATCTCGGCGATGTGGGTGAGTGCCGCATCCATCTCCGCCGGCTCCGGATCGCGGCCGTAGGCAAGACGGAACGCTCGTTTCACTCGCTCCGCGTTGCTGGAGGTCTCGCGGTGGAGGCGGCCGGCGAAAGCCACCGCCAGATCGTAGCTGATCTCGCTATTGAAAAGCGAGAATGCCTGGGTCGGCACGGTGGTGGCGTCGCGGCGCTCGCAGCTCAGATCCATCGGCGGGCCGTTGAAGACCTCGACCAGCGGGTCCATCAGACTGCGCTGCTGGAAGCTGTAGATCGACCGGCGGTTGCGCGCCAGCTTCGTCGGCTCGGCCCAGTAGAGCGGCCGCAGTGATCCCATGGCGTGCCGGGGCTGGTCGGCGACGTTCCGGTTGATTTGGGGATATGTACCCGGGCCGCCGGCGGCCGGGCTCAGTTCCCCGGAAACGGCCAGCATCGCATCGCGCAACGCCTCGGCCTCGATGCGCCGCGGGCTGAAGTAGGCAAGGTAGCGACTTTCAGGGTCCTTCGCGGCCACGGTTTCGGCGCCGGGGTGCTCGCTTGACCGCATGTAGGCGTCGCTGAGCATGATCAGGCGGTGCATGCGTTTCGTGTGCCAGCCGCCGTTGATGAAGTCGGACGCCAGCCAGTCCAGCAATTCCGGATGGGTTGGCTTCTTGCCCATCTTGCCGAAGTTGTTCGAGTCGCCGGCCAAGCCGGCGCCGAAGTGATACTGCCAAATGCGGTTCACCATCACCCGGGCGGTGAGCGGGTTCTTCTCGTTAGCGATCCACCGCGCCAGCGCGGCCCGCCGGCCGGCGACTGTTTGCGGGATCGGCGGCGCCGGATAACCGCTGTACTGCTCCACCGCGCCGAGCACGCCCGGCGTCACCTTCTCGCCCGGCGACTGGATGCTGCCGCCCGCCAGCAGAAACGTCTCGGCGGACTCATAGTCAGCTTTTTCCAAGTAGCTGTTCGCGCCGCCCGGCGTCACGTCGTTGCAGCCGTCGAGCAGGCCGCTCGAGACGCTGAACGCCAACGGCTCGTAGCGTTCGGCCGAGAGCTTGTGAATGCTGAGGTGCTTGCGGTAGAGCTTCTGGCCCTCCTTCTCCTCGGCGGTGAGCCCGGACTGCTTGCCAACGCCCTCGGGCAGGTTTTTGAGGTCCGTGATGCCGTACTGCTCGAACAGGCGCTGCTTGTTGAGGGCTTCGTACTCGGCAAGCTTCTTCATCACTTGCGCGATGAGCTGCCGCATGCGTTCATTTCCGGCTTGGAAGCCGTCGCGGCGCTCGGATTCGAGGAAGGGGGTTTTGCGGTGGGCGAAGGCGGTGGTGGCGAAGACCGCCTGTACGCGGTAGTAGTCCTTCTGCGGCAGCGGATCGAACTTGTGGTCATGGCACTTTGCGCAGCCCATGGTCAGGCCCATGAAGGCGGTCACGGTGGAGTGCGTGACGTCGTCGAGCCAGAGTTGGCGCGTTTCGGCGGCGACGGACATCGCCGTGTGCTCCCAAGGGCCGGTGCGGAGGAACCCGGTGGCGATGGCGGCTTCGGGGTTATCGGGAAACAGCTCGTCGCCGGCGATCTGTTCGAGGATGAAGCGGTCGTAGGGCTTGTCGTCGTTGAATGCCCGGATCACGTAGTCGCGATAGCGCCAGGCGTTGGGGCGCTCGAAGTCGTTCGAGTAGCCGCCGGTGTCGGCGTAGCGGACCACGTCGAGCCAGTGCCGGCCCCAGCGTTCGCCGTAACTCGGGGATGCGAGCAGACGGTCGACCACCTGGGCAAAGGCCTCGCGGTCACCGGCGGGGTGATTGACAAAGGCGTCGACATCCTTCGGATCGGGCGGCAGGCCAGTGAGGTCGAAGGTGGCGCGGCGGATCAGAGTGCGGCGGCCGGCGGGCGGGGCGGGCTCGATTCCGCGCTCCCGCAGCTTGCGCTGGATGAATGCGTCGACCGCAGTGGAAACGCCGGATTCGTCAGGCGGTTCGATATCGGCCACCGGGTAGAAGGCCCACAGGTCGTCTTTCTCGAACTTGCCCCAATCGGGTCCTTTCGCGGCCGTCTTGACGTACGGTGCGCCGCCGTCGATCCAGGCTCGGAACGCGGCGCGCGTCTCCTCGGGGAGCTTCAGGTCCGGGGGCATTTGTAGGCCCTGCTCGTGTTCGAGCGCCTGGTAAAGAAGGCTCTTCGCGGCGTTGCCCGGGATGATTGCCGGCCCGCGTCCGCCGCCCGAGAGCATCGCTTCGCGGGTACGGAGGTCGAGTTTCGCAAGGGTTATTCCCTCGCCGTGGCAGCCGAGACACTTTTCCTTGAGGACGGGCTGGACGGTCTCCGAGAAGATCTTCTCAGGAGCGGTTTCGGCGCCGGCAGCGAGAGCGGCAAGCGCGCAGATCAACAGAAATCGCGAGAGGAAGAGTCGATGTGTGCCCAGCATTGCGCCCTCTGAATTACACTACGGTAATTCTTTGGTTGCCAGTATATAACACTATGCCGCTCCACCGCTCCGAAGCCTTATTCTGGAGGAGATGAAACGAATGTTCGCCTATGCCGTTCTGTTGCTGTGCTTCGCGCTTCCGGCGCAGCCGGCCAAACACGTCGTGTTGATCTCCATCGACGGGCTGGCCGCCTACCATCTGTTGAATGAGGAACTGGAGCTGCCGAACATCCGCGAGCTCATCGCCGGGGGCGTGTGGGCGGCGTCGAGCGAGACGGTATTCCCGAGCGTTACGCATCCCTCGCACACGAGTATCCTGACGGGCGTCGAGCCAAGGCGGCACGGCGTCCTCAGCAATGGGATGACGAACCGCGAGACCGGGGAACGCTTCCATCCGACGAACAAGCCGCACGGTGACGTTGTCAAAGCCCGGACGATTTTCGACGCGGCCAAGGCGGCCGACCTGACGACAGCCTCGTTCTTCTGGCCGGAGACCTGGCAGGATCCCGCTATCGACTACAACCTGCCAGAGGTCTTTAACGACGAGAGGAAAGCCGACATCCATTCCGTCGCCCCTGGCTTCTTGGAGGAACTGCGCGGCGCCGGCGTGCCGATCGACTACTATTTCCGCTGGTACGGTTCGGAGCGGCGCAATGCCGGCGACGTGATTTTGACCGAAGCCGCGGCGTACGTGCTGAAGGCGCACAAACCCGCGCTGCTCGCCATCCACCTTGTATCGACCGACGGCGTGCAGCACCAGTATGGCCCGCATCACTACCTCAGCCACGCCTCGCTCACCAGCGCCGACCACTGCGTGGGGCTACTGCGCCAGGCGGCAGTGGACGCGGGCATCGACGCGGAGACCGTCTTCATTGCCGCCGCCGACCACGGCTTCCACAGCGTGTATCAGGAGGCGAACATCGACCCTGTGTTTCGTCGCGCCGGCCTTTCCGGCAAGGTGAAGCTACACGGCGGAGGCTGGTCCGTGGCGGTGGAACTCGGCAACGGCTTCGACAGGGAAGCGGACCTGCCGGCGCTCGAGCAGGTGTTTGGCAAACTGCAGCAACTAGGGTTGGTGCAGCGCGTGATCGGCCCCGGCGAGATGCACTCGGTGGGCCAGCCGCGTTACGAAGAGAGCGTCTACGCGCCCGGCCACTATTTCCTCATTCCGGACATCGACACTCATCTGGTGGCGGATCGAACGAGCGATTCCATGGAGCGGCGCCCGAAGGTAAAGCCCTACCACGGCCACGGCTACCTGCCCGGGCACCCGCGAATGTACCCGGCGCTCGTGCTGGCCGGCGCAGGCGTGAAGAAGGGCGTCACCATTGGGCACACGAAGAACATCGACATCGCCCCGACGATTGCCCGCCTGCTGGGGATTGACATGCCGGACGCAAGCGGAGATGTGATCGCGGAAGCGCTCGAGTAAGCGGCGGACGAAGCCGCCGGTTACAGCATCGAACGGATAATCCGCGTCTGGAAGTTTTCGAGGGATTCGCGGACCCGCTCGGCCTCGGTCATGGCGCTGCGCAGTTTCACCGCCTCCGAGCCGAAGGATTCGAGCAACCCCTTCATGACGATATCGGACTCGCGCCGGATGATCTGGAGCTCGAGTTGCAACGCGCGATAGCGGTTGGCCGCCGCCACGATTCCGATCTGATCCTCGCGTGGCGCGTGGTCCGAGAGACAAGCGAACGCTCCGGCCTGGAGAGCCTCGCGCCGCCACTTTCTGCCCCGGGCGGGACCAAGCACGACGACCGGAGGGGGGTACTCGCGCTGCGCAGTAAGGCTGCTGATCAAGTCCTGGTCCGGTTCATCATGATCCAGCAGGACGAGGACGACACTCGCCTCGGAGGTGTTGCGCCGCCCGCTCGAGGAATCCAATACCTGGTATCCGGACTCTTCGAGCACTTTCCGAATCTGCTCTGTTCGTTCGGGAGACCGCCCCAAGAGCAGGACCCGGCAGGTCTCATCCCGTTTCGCTGCCATTCCCTGCCATTGTGAGGGCGCGGGTGTGCGGAGTCAATCCGTTTCCTTGAGCGGGGCCCGGGTGGATGGCGATACTACCAATCGGCCGGATCCTCGGGAAGGTCTTCGCGGTAGAGGCGGACGTCGTCCACCCACGCCTTGCCGGATCCTTGAAACACGAGGTTCAACTTCACATTCCGGGGGTTCTCGCCCTTTCGCAGCGGGTACCGGACCTCCACGTCGAGCCAGTGGCTGGAGCCGGAGAGAGAGTACTGCCGTCCTTGTATGGACGACTGGCCGAGTTCCGGAATCTCGCAGGCGATTTCCAGGAAGACGGCCCCCTTTACCTTACGGGTCTTCATCTTTGCCTGGAAGACGATTTGCGCCTGTTCGAGGTCGACGTCGCCCGCGTCGATCAGTTCGTACACTCCGGAACCGGACGCGCGGACGGCGATCGAGCCGTTTCCGTCCACGGTGGCGGACTTGTCGAGTTCCACACCCTTCCGCCCCTCGAGACTGTCGAGAGAATCGGTGGGGAAGCGCCGCAGCTCAACCAATTCGGCGAGGCAGAGGGCGCTGCCGAGTAAGGATGCAGTGAATAGCGCTCGGATCAGTAGAGGCATGTACAGTTCTCAGACGGGCGCGAGACGCTGGAGCACGGGCAGCGCGGGATCGTCCGTCTTCGCGGCCAGCTCCAGCACTTGATGGTGGAGCCGGGCCGCTAATTCACTATTGTCCCGCAGGTTCTTCATTTCGTGAGGATCACGCCGGTGATCATAAAGTAGCTTGTACCGGCCGGCCGAGTAAACATAGCGCCCGTCCCACAGCGCCCGCCACCCTCGCCGCGGCGATCCCAGGCCAAGGTAGACAGCGTCGTTATCCGGGCCTTTCCCGGTAGTGCACCATCCGGCCATGCTGTCGCCCTGCATTGTGGACGGGACGCTCAGGCCAGCGAGGTCGAGGATCGTTGGGGCGAGATCGACACTCGAAACCAGAACGTCGCAGACCCGCGGGCGGATTTTGTCGGGCCAGTGAACGATCAGTGGAATGCGGAACGCCGTTGCGAAGGGCGCGGCCTTTCCACGAAACTTCCCGTCAGGGCCGGTGTGGCTGCCGAGCCGGTCGCCGTGGTCGGAGGTGTACAGGATGATCGTGTTGTCGATCTGCCCCTGCTCCCGGAGGCCGCCGACGATGCGGCCGACCTCATGATCCACGGCGTTCACCTGCGCATAGTACAGTTGCCACAACTCCCGCAGTTCGGTGAGTTTTGCTCCGGCAAACCTGTTCTCGAGGTCGGGCGGAAACCGGAACTGTTCCGGCGGGAACTTCTCGAGGAACTCCCGCGGGCACTGTGCCGGCAAGTGCGGCGGACCGTAAGCGACGTAGTAGAGCCACGGCCGGCCGGACTGCTGGTGGCGGCGCGTGAATTCAAGGGCCATATCGGTGTGCCAGCGCGGCTCCCAGTTGTAGCCGGGCACGCGAACCTTCTCCCGCCGCTCATTGAAGCGCCATACTTCGAAGTATTCGTGGGACTTCTCGTAGCCGTGCCACTCCTGCCAGCCCTGGCGGCGCGACCCGTCGGGAATGAATCCACCGACCCCTTTCTCCGGAACGCCTCCGTCGAGGTGCCATTTTCCGATATAGCCGGTGGCATAGCCGGCCTCCGCGAACACTTCCGCGAAGGTGGCGAAATCCGGGTTGAGCTGGATGTTGTTGGCGATGACACCGTGGCTGTGGCAATAGAGGCCGGTCTGCATCGAGCCCCGGAAAGGCGAGCAAACGGGGCTGGAAGATGCGGCGTTGGTGAAGCGAATCCCGTTCGCCGCCAGGCGGTCGAGGTTTGGCGTGCGCGCCTGCTCGTCGCCGGCGCAGCTCATCACGAGCCCGCGATGCTGGTCCGGCTGCAGGATGAGAACGTTCGGGCGCTCTGCAGCCCCCGCTCCGGCAGCGCCGGCAGCGGCGAGCGAAAGCAGGCTTCTTCGAGTCAGCGGCATGGTTACGTCATGTAGACAGTTGTGGATTCGCGCCCCAAGGCCCCAGCAAGCGAAGCTGCTTGGATTGCAGTTCGGCGTAGACTTCCGGCAAGTCGAAACTGTGCAGGATGCCCGCCGGAAGCAGTGCGAGCGGCCAGTTGTAGTCCTTCGCTTCGGCCACTTCGGCGTAGGACGTGAGCGCATTCTTGAGCGTTACTTGCACGACGTTGCCGGCCAGCAGCGCAGCGAAGGCCGCCGGGATGGCTCCCCATCCCTTGCCGGCCAAATGCACTTCGACGTGGCCGGTGGCGGAGAGCCAGTCCAAGACTCGCAACACATCGTGTGAGCGCCCCCCGAGGTAAGGGAAGTCCAGCATAAGCGAATGCGCGGCGTAGAAGTAGTCGCTGCCGTAGATCGACCGGAAGCTATCCGGGTCGCAGGTGTCGGGTCGGGACTCGCCAATGCCGCGCACGTCGCAGGTAAGGAATGCGGATTCCGGTTCGGCTTCGAGTAGTTCGCGAATCAGCGGTTCTTCGCGCAACTCCTCGTCCGATGAGAGATGGGAGACATAAAGAACCGCGCGATGCACTTTCGGCGGGCGGGAGAGCAAACGCTCCTCCGACAGGCGATAGACAACGGCCTGTATTCCGGGCTCGGTCTCCACCAAGTAAGGCAATGCGAAGCCAAGCGGGTACTGACGGGTCCGGAGGGGCCGAAGTATCCGGTACGGCGGAGGTCCCTGCCGGGGAGGGAGCCGAAGCACGTGCGCCACCGAAAGGCGCAGAGCGGGTCCGTCGAGTTCGACACGCTTTCGGCCCAGCTTTTCTGACTGCTCCCGCGTGAAGGAGTAGATCGGCTTCGAGTTTATCCCGGCGATCTGCCCCTTCGGCGTACACCATAAGGTCTCGTCGTCCTCGATGATGATCTCCGGCTCCGTCTTGGCGCTGGAGACGCCGGTTACGCGGTTGAACCACTGGTACATCGCCTCACGATTTTCCTGCGAGAAGCCGTGGGTGGTCGGTCCAATGTAGAGTCCGATATTCTCTTCCGCCCCGAGCAGGCGGTAGAGCTGCTTCAGCCGGCCGTAGGCCGCCTCCAGGCCGCGCGCGTCGAAGAAGTCTTTTTCCTTGCCGAGCAGGATCACCGGTTTCGGCGCCTGGGCGGCGATGAAGTCCTCGTGGTCGAGGCCGAGCGCCAGCGCTTTCGGCGGGCACTGCTCGGTGTCGGCCGGCAACTCGTTTTCGAGGTTGCGAAGAAACTCCGTGACGAAGCAGGAGGGCGCGGCCATGGTCCATCGCATCTCCACACCGCAGAGCCAGGTGGTCATGGTGCCGCCGCCGGAGTTGCCAGTGACGCCGAGGTGATTGGGGTCCACCTCTTCGCGGGTGAGCAGGTAGTCCAGGGCACGGATGCCGTCCCACGCGCGCCACGCGCCGAAGAACTCACCGGTCAGGAACTGCTGGTTGCCGCCGTAAAGGTGCTCCCGTGTGCCGGTTCCGCGAGCCGGGTTCAGTTCCTCGTCAACGTACTGCATGCGCTCGCCCTGTCCGATGGGATCGAAAGTCAGTACCAGGTATCCCAGACGGGCGAGACCCTGGGAGAAGGCCTGGTAGGTTTCGGCGGCTTTGCCATTGGCTGAATGACCGCAGGTACCGACAACGCCGGGTAGCGGCAGAGACCTTCCCTTGGGAACGTAGAGATTCGCCGTCACCAGGAACCCGGGCCGGCTTTCGAAGATCACCTTTTCGATGTTGTAGGAGTCCCGCTCGACGATGCCCGTGACGCGGGGATTGAGCGGCGTTTTCTCGGGCCTGGGACCGAAGCTGGCGGCGATCCGCTCGCGCACGGAGGCGACGTAGGCCGCGGCATCCGCCTTGGTCCGGAGCGCGGCCAACCTTTCGATCCGCTGCCGGTGCAGCGCACGGACGCGGTGGACGAAGTACTCTTGCACCATCCGGGGAAAGCGGTTCAGAAAATGAAATTCCACTGCTCCGCCGGGATCCTGTGCGAGCCCAAGTTCGGGGAAAGCGCCGGCTGTCCCGATCAAACCGGCCAAACCGAACAGCTCCCGCCGTGAGTAAGAAGATGAATCGCCTAGTGCGAGTTTGTTCATGACGCGACCTCGGCGATTAGTGTACAGCAGTCCCGCGTTGCGGCGGGCTGCAGCCTGCCAGTCAGACAGCCGAGAGAAGCTGATCTTCGAAGGTGTAGTCGATGTCCGGGCGCTGGTGGTTTTCGCGGTACCACCGGTAGGTTTCCCGCAAACCGTCAGGGAAGGGGGTAGGATTGAGGCCGAGGAGACGCTCCGCCTTGGCGACGTTTTCGGTGATGGGCGGCATATCGAAGTAGACGCCGAAGTAGAGCTTACCGGCCATTATTTCACCGCCGGCGGCCTCGATCTTCTCGCGGGGAACGCAAACGAGTTCGGGGTCCGCTCCCGCGGCGGCGGCGAGCGCTCTTACGAGTTCGGCTTGTGTGACGGGCTTCCGGTGGCCAACGTTGAAGGCCTCTCCGACGGCGGTGTCCTTCGTGGCCGCGAGCAGGCAGGCTTCGGCCAGATCGTAAACGTAGGAGAAGTGCATCAGCCGGCTGCCGTCGCCAGGGACGATAATCGGGCGTTGATCGGCCATGCGGTCCCAGAAGAACTGCTCGCGATAGAACGGATTCCCCGGGCCGTAGACGTACGGAGGCCGCAGCGTCACCGTTGGAAAGCCTTCCTCACGGTGCATCCGGAAGAGCGCCCGTTCGCTTGACGCTTTATTGGCGACGTAGGAGTCGGGGTGATCATCAGGCGCCAGCGATTGGTCTTCGGTCCAGTCGAGCCCGTCACCGTAGACGGCGCAACTGGACATAAAGACGTAGCGGACGAGGCCGTCTCCACAGGCTCGCGCTGTCGCTTCCACCGGGGCGGCCGTGGTGCCGCGCTCCCAGTCATAGACGTTGTCGAAGACCCAGTCGAACCGCTGCCCAGCGAGAGCGCGCCGCATGGAATCCGGGTCATTGCGATCGCCCACAAGATTTCCGACCTCCGGCCCATAGCCGTGCCTTTCACTCCGGTGTAGCACGGTCACCTCGTGGCCTTCCTCGAGCAACCGCTTGACCAGCCGACGCCCGATGAACAACGTTCCTCCAATTACCAGCGCTTTCATCGGTCCCTCCTGATAATGAAAACCGTGAACGAGCGTGAACCATTACCGCTCGTTCACGCTCGTTCACGGCTCTGGTTACTATCTTACGCTGCTAGTCGTAGTATTCCAGCCCGAGGTGCGTGATTAGGTCTTCCCCGCGCATCCAACGCAGCGTGTTCTTGAGCTTGATGAGCTGGATAAACAGATCGTGCTCGGGGTAGAGACCGGGAGCGGTCATCGGCGCTTTGAAGTAGAACGACAGCCACTCCTGGATGCCCTTCATGCCGGAGCGCTGCGCGAGATCGAGGAACAGGACCAGATCCAAGACGATCGGCGCCGCCAAAATGGAGTCGCGGCAGAGGAAGTTTACCTTAATCTGCATCGGATAGCCGAGCCAGCCAAAAATGTCGATGTTGTCCCAGCCTTCCTTCGCGTCGCCGCGGGGCGGATAGTAGTTGATGCGGACCAGGTGTGTGAGGTTCTTGTAGAGGTCCGGGTAGAGATCCGGCTGCAAGATGTATTCAAGGACGCTGAGTTTGGTTTCTTCTTTGGTCTTGAAGGCGTCGGGATCGTGCAGGACCTCGCCATCGCGGTTACCAAGGATGTTCGTGGAGAACCAGCCGTGCACACCTAGCATCCTCGCTTTCAACCCCGGAGAGATGATCGTCTTCATCATCGTCTGGCCCGTTTTGAAATCCTTCCCGCCATGGGGGACCTCGTGTTCCTTGGCTAGATCCATCAACGCGGGAACGTCATTAGTGAGATTCGGCGCGCCATTGCCGAATGGAACGCCGAGCTTCAGCGAGGCGTAAGCGTAGATCTGGCTGGGGGAGATTTCCGGATCGTCTTTCGCAAGCCCCTCCTCGAACGCCTTGAGGGACTGGTGGCAAGCGCCGGGCTTGTGATAGACCTCCGTCGAACCGCACCAAAGCATCACCATGCGTGCGGCGCCGGAGTTCGCCTGGAAGTCCCTAATGTCCTGCATCAGGGCTTCTGCTTTGTCCATCTTCGAGCCGCCCTCCTTGATGTTGGGTCCAGAGATATTCCGGACGTATTTCGGGTCGACGACGGCGGTCATGGGCTTGGTGTCCGTCAAAGGTCCCTTGATCTGCTCCAGGAGGGATTTATCGAGAACCCCCGCATTTAGCGCGGACTCATAGGCGGTGTCCTCGAACATATCCCAACCGCCATAGACGATGTCGTCGAGATCGGCCAGCGGCACGAAGTCGCGGATTAGCGGGGACCGGTTGTCGGTGCGCTTCCCGAGGCGGATGGTCGCCATCTGGGTCAGAGAGCCAAAGGGCTTCCCCAGCCCCTTGCGAATTGCTTCGACGCCCGCCATGAAGGTGGTTCCAACGGCTCCCATGCCCGGTATGAGGACGCCGAGCTTTCCTTCGGCAGACGCGATTTTCACAGGTTCTTGGTTGGACAAAATCAGTACTCCTTTGATGAATACCGCCCCGGGGCTGGCAACAGCGGTTGCCGCTCCTGGTCCGACTTTCAACGGGGCGGGGTGGATATCATGTTACCGGCGCTCTTCCGGGACGGCCCGGCCGCCGGGTGAGTGGGCGACGGAACACTCCCGCTCCTGTCTGCGGCGGCGTCACACGCGGAAGATGGCTCTCCAGGTCTCGTGAATGCCAGATGTTATACTAACATTCTCATGGTAGGACGTGAAACCGCGACTATCAGGACCATCCTGGTGGACGACGAACGTCTGGCTCGTGACGAACTAGGATTTCTGCTCAAGGCTTTCTCCGAAATCGAGGTGGTGGGGACGGCTCAGAACGGCCTCGAGGCGGTAGAGATGATTGAGGAGCTGGAGCCGGACCTGGTTTTTCTGGATGTCCAGATGCCTGGGCTGAATGGACTGGGCGTGATCCGGAAACTTCGCGAGCGAGGTGCGAGTCTTCCTCATTTTGTGATGGCGACGGCCTATGACCATTACGCCGTGGACGCGTTCCGGGTGGAAGCGACCGATTATCTCCTGAAGCCGATCGATAAGGAACGGCTTGAGGAGTCAGTGGAGCGCGTACGCCGTGTACTTCTGGAGGGGGCGAAAGCGGCCCCACAGGAGGCCGCGCCGGCCATGGTATCCGGTCCGCAACGTTCCAAGATTCTCATCAAGAGCCAGAACCGCAACTTCATTGTCGATGCGAATGAGCTGATTTACGCGACCATAGAGGATGGCCTAATCACGATCGTCTCGACGAAGGTGGAGGGCTTGTCCAACTACCGGACGATTGAGGAGTTGCAGTCGAATCTCGATCCCGAGATTTTCTGGCGCGTTCACCGGTCGTACTTGGTGAACATCAACCGGATCAAGGAAGTGATTCCCTGGTTTAAGTCGAGCTACCAACTTCGGATGGACGACCGGAAACAGACCGAAATACCGGTAAGCCGTGTGCAGACGAAACGCCTGCGTTCCCTACTGAAGCTGTAGCAGGGGCAGGCGGAAGCGCCTGCCCCACGGCGCTAGTTGGTGATGTCGAAGGTGCGGCTCATCTTGCGGGCCGGCATGTAGACCTCGTACCACTTCTTCTGGGCATCGCTGCCGGCGTAGTCCTCCAAGGCCTTCTGATCTTTGAACTCCATTACGAACGCGGCTTGGGCGCCCTGCGCCTTGATGGAGCGAAGCCAGATGCGGGTGATGCCGTCATAGCTGTCAGCGAGTTCTTCGACGCCCTTGAGGGCGGCGTCAACATCGGCCCCCTCGTTCCAGTCAAGCGTAACCACGTGGATCACGCTGTTGGGTTTATTGGCGTACCCGAGAAGCGCCCCGGTCCCGAAGAGCAGAGCCGCGGCAAGAAGGACGCCAAGAGTTTTCCAGGTGAAAATGTTGCGCATTGTTGTTTTCCCCTCTATTTCATGGTGTATGGTCCAGTCCCGTTCAGGCCTGGATCGAACTGTTGGCCGCGGGCTGCGCGGCGCTGTCCGGACGAGCCCTCAATCCGGACCAATCTTCGCAAATCACAATGGAATTGGCCGGGTTCCGCGGCGCATATTTCACCGTGACCATGCCAACCAGAGCATCGCGGTCTGGCGGCAAGAACTCCGCCAGGGCGCTGACATCTTGAGAATTGTCGTAGTCCACTCCCATCGCGGAATAGCGATAGTAGAGCATGTTTTCGTCGAGGTCGGTGAGCATCCCGTCCGTCATCCTGCCGACGCGGTTCACCATCAACCGGCGCTTCCGTTCGCGCTCCAGGGGCGTGGTACGCACCCGGTACAGAACCCAGGCTGCGAGCGCCGCGAGTAACAACGCTCCAACCGCGAGCAGGATAAGACGTTGCTCGGGCGACATCAGGCGGAGGTCCGGGTCTCCTCGAATACCTTGCGCCAGTCGGAAAGAAACTGTTCGAGTCCCTTATCCGTCAGCGGATGCTTGAAGAGCGCGTCAAATGTTTTGAACGGCAGCGTGGCGATGTCCGCGCCCGCCTGGGCCGCTTCAATCACATGCAGAGGCGAGCGGACCGAGGCCACCAGAATCTGCGTAGTGAAGCCGAAATTCCGGTAGATTTCGCGAATCCGCCGGATCATATCCATGCCGGAGGCGCCGATGTCGTCCAGGCGGCCCACAAAGGGGCTGACGATATAGGCCCCGGCCTTTGCGGCGAGCAGGGCCTGGGCGGGGGAGAAGCAGAGAGTCACGTTACAGCGGATGCCCTCCTTGCTCAACCGCGCCGTCGCCTTGATGCCATCGCGCGTCAACGGGACTTTTACCACAACATTTGGGTGAATCCTGGAAACCCGGCGGCCTTCTTCCACCATTTCGCCCGCGTCCGTCGAGACCACCTCGGCGCTGACATCGCCGTCGATGATCTCGCAGATTGCCGGGATCTGCTCTTCTAAAGGCCGCCCCTCCTTGGCGATCAACGACGGGTTAGTGGTAACACCATCGATGATGCCGAATTCGGCAGCTTCACGAAGTTGTTCGAGATTTGCAGTGTCGAGAAAGATTTTCATGTTTATCCCTTCGCCGTCTCCACTACTTTGTTCTTCAGCGTGCCGACGCCTTCGATCAAAACCTCGATCTCGGAGCCGACTTCCATCGGTCCCACACCCGGAGGCGTCCCAGTCGCAATCAGGTCTCCGGGCTCGAGCGTCATAAACGACGTGACAAACTCAATTATATCACTGATACTAAAGAGCATATCCGAGACCGGCCCATCCTGCTTCAGTTCGCCGTCGAGGTAGGTGCGGACGCGCACTTCGGCCAGATCCAGTTCGTCCTTCGGCACGATCCACGGTCCGACAGGGCAGAAGGTATCGAAGCCCTTGGCGCGGGTCCACATCGGGTCTTCGCGCTGAAGGTCCCTTGCGGTTACGTCGTTGACACAGGTGTACCCGAACACGTATTCCATCGCCTTTGCGGCGCCGACGCTCTTGGCCGGCTTCCCGATGACGACTCCGAGTTCGCCTTCGTAGCTCAACAGCTTGGTGATGGGTGGATAGACGATCGATTCCTGATGCGCAAGCAGAGAGGAGTGGGGTTTGAGGAAGATGATCGGCTGGTGGGGCGGCTCGTTGCCCAACTCCTTGGCATGGTCGGCGTAGTTTCTGCCGACGCAGACGATCTTGGTGGGCCAGGACGGGGGCAACAAGCGCACCTTGGTCAAGCCAAAGGATGGTCCGATGTGGTCCTCGCTAAATGGGCCTTTGGTCTCGAAAACCGAACCTTCGCTCACCACACCGTACCGAATCCCTCCGGAACCGTCCGGCGTCTTCGCCGGTGCAGATTCGTCAACCGTGAACCGCACGTGTCTCGTCATTCAACCTTTCCTTCCTATGGAGCTGTTTGCTCTACCGCCGGAGACGGTTCGCTGCGGTTGCCGGCGGCGTCCACAGCCACTACAGAATAACGATACCGCTTTCCCGACACGACATCGCGGTCACTGTAAGCCGGGGTGGTCAAACCTTCGGCGATTGTCACCTCGGCGGAGTCCTCGAGTTGCCGGAAGACTTCATATGCGGCGAAATCGGCGACTTCCACACTATCCCAGGCGAGTTCGATGGAGTCGAAACCCGCGACCGCAGTGAGTCCGGCCGGCGGCGCGGGTGGAAAGCGGTCGACGGGCCGAATCGTCACCGGTTCGGCCGGCTCGCTTTCGGCGATGTCATCCGCGACCGGCACGAGAGTCTGGACGCGGTATTCATAGGATGTTCCGTACTCGCAATTGGTATCGATCCATTCAGTATTGGCGGTCTCGCCCGATAGAAGGAACTCTTTCGCTCCCTCTATCCGGCGGAAGATCCGGTATCGCTCGCCCGGCCGGCCACTGCCGTTCCAGGTCAACTTGACACCCTCGCGGCCGGCGGCGGCATTCAACTCCGACGGCGGCAGTACCGGCTCGATGACGTGAACCGCAGCCAAGTTCGACCATTCCGACCAGCGCCCCCCCCGGTTAGCGAGCCGCACGCCGACGAGGACCTCCCGTCCGGCCCACGGCTCCGCCGGCGTCTGAGCCCGGACGCGGCCCGGCTGCTCCGGCGGCGCAACTTCGATTCGCCGGGCTCCGTCGAGCCATGCGTCGCGGTTATAAGGCTGAACGCCCTCCGCGCCAATGCGCAGGTCGACGGCACTGTATTCCCGGACCAGCAGGCCTTCGGTAGTCTGTCCGGAGACGGTGAAATGCACCACCAGGCGGTCGCCACGCTCTATTGCCAACAGGTCGTCGACTGGAACCGGGATGCGGAGCGCCGGGGGTTCGGGATCGCCCACGTAACCACAGCCGGCAAGCGCCATGGCCAGCACGGAGCATCCCGCCGCAACGACACCCCGCACTGGCGGAATTCGAGCCATAACCTTCGATTGTAGAGGACGCCGGGCATGTGGTCAGTGACGAATTGCGATCAGCGCGGGGCCGGAGATCCCGCTCGAAGATGAGACGTTCCGTTCGATAGCATCGCCGGCCGGCGCAGCCGCGGGTATCTGAGCATTGAGCCAGTGGGAGTTGGCGTTGGGCGTTGGAACCAATTCACGGCAGGAGGCCGAAGCCGGATGGGTCCGGCCTCCTGCCGTGGCTTTACTTCAGGTCGGCGATTGCCGCACCGAAGTTGATGTGGAACGGCTGACCGTCGAGCAGCAGAGCCGGAACCGAGGTGACGCCGGCGGACTCCGCCTCCGCGATGCGGGCCTTGTTCGCTCCCAGGTCTACCACTTCGACGTTGAACTGATCGCGGTTAATCGCATTCACGACATTTTGCTCGGCCGCCACGCAGACGGGGCAACCGGCGTGATAAAAGACAGCTCTTTTCATCGTTACTGGCCTCCTTACTATAGTATCGAATCGATACCATAATGCCTCAAGTTTTTGTGCTTGTCAAGGGTAATATCGAGTCGATAGTATTAAGGTATGGAAACGGCTGTCTACGACTTGATGGAGCGCATCTGCAATCTTCTTCGTTCACTGCAGCGCGAGGCGGGAGCCGCGGTTGGATTGCAGCCGGTCCACATGGCCGCGCTGGCGTATCTGGAGCGGGCGAACCGCTACAGCGATACGCCGGCCGGGGTGGCGGAATATCTCGGCCTGACGAAGGGGACCGTGTCGCAGTCTCTGCTCGTGCTCGAGCGGGAGGGCTACATCGAGAAAGAGCCGGACGGGAAGGATAAGCGGGTGGTTCATTTGCGACTTCGGGGAGCGGGGAGACGGCTGGTTCGCGACAACGCGCCGCCACGCTTATTTGGCGCGGCGGCGCGGCAGCTTTCTCCGGCGGATCGAGCGGCGTTGGGGGAGTATCTCGGAAGGCTGCTTCGCGAGATGCAGCGGATCAACGGATCGCGGTCCTTCGGGGTGTGCCGGTCATGCCGGTTTTTCACCACGGAATCCGGCGGCCGGAGCCGGTGCGGACTAACCGGGGAGGCGCTCACCAAAGCGGACAGCCGGAGGATTTGCCGGGAGCACGAGTTGGCGAAGGTGGAGGTCACGGCTCCCGATAGCGGGTAGCCGGACACGGCCGGGCCTGCGGGCGCTGGGATGTTGAGCGCAGATTCTACTGATTGTCCTTGTACTCTTCGTACCAGGCCATCTGAATAGCCTCTAGCTTGGCTTCGTTCGATGCGGCGGGGTCGCCGGCGAAGCCGGGGAGTTCGGTTACGTACTTGTGGAGGTCGGTGAAGCGGACGGTGAGCGGGTCGGTCTCGGGGTACTTCTCGTAGAGTTCGATGCCTATGTCTTCAGCCATGGACCAGTCGAGTTGTGACAATTCGTTCCTCCTTCCGGGATTGCGGGATTGGGGTCAGTCGACTTTCGTGCCTTTCAAGGCGTTGCTGACGGCGCTATTCATCATGGTCTCGGCGAGTTTCGTCGTCGCGTTATTCAGCTCTTCGATTTTGGCACGGATGAGCGAATGGTCGGCGGCATGATAGGCAACTGTAAGTTCGTTGATGGCGCGCTCGATTCCGTCGCGGTCAACATTCTTTAGCTGGCGGTACGCTTCGCTGAGCTTGGCTTTGTCGACGGCGGTGAGAATGGCGTCGGCTTCGACGCGCGCCTCGCGGAGCTGACGTTCCTTGAAATCCTCTTCAGCCATGTTGATGGAGGCTTCGATCATGTGCTCCACCTGGTCGTCGGTGAGGCCATAGGACGGCTTCACCTCCACCTCCTGCGACTTGCCGGTGCGGAGATCCTTCGCCGAGACGTTGAGGATTCCGTTGGCGTCGATAAGGAATCGGACTTCAATGCGCGCCAACCCGGCGGGCATGGGGTCGATTCCCTTGAGATCGAAGCGGGCGAGGCTGCGGCAGTCTTTCACCAACTCGCGCTCGCCTTGGACGACATGGACGAGAACGTTTGTCTGGCCGTCGACGGCGGTGGTGAAATGCTCGGCTGCGCTGGCCGGGATGGTGGAGTTTCGCGGAATCAATTTCGAGACGACGCCGCCCATAGTTTCGATTCCGAGGGAGAGGGGAGTTACGTCGAGCAGAAGCTTGTCTTCCACGTCACCGGAGAGGATCGCGCCCTGAACGGCGGCGCCGATCGCGACCACTTCGTCCGGGTCGAGTTCGGTATGCGGACGCGCGCGGAAGAGGCGCTCGACCGCGCTGCGGACGAGTGGGATGCGGGTGGAGCCACCGACGAGCACGACTTCGTCGATATCCTCGACCTTGACGCCGGCGTCGGCGAGACACTCACGGCACGGCCCGAGAGTCCGGTCAACGATCGGCGTGATGAGTTTGTCGTAGAGATCGCGCGTCAGCTCGCGCCGGTATTTCCGGCCATCGAACTCGAAATCCAGTTTGGCAATCGTGGCAAAGGAGAGATCCTCCTTGGCCTGGATAACAGCGCGCCGCAGCGACTGCACGGCAGCGCGGTTAAAGGAGATGTCTTCTCCCCACTCGCTCTGGATGTCCTCGAGGGCGATCTGGAGCAGGAGATTGTCGATATCGTCGCCGCCGAGGTGAGTATCCCCTTGTGTCGCAAGCACTTCGAATATCCCGCCATGGAGTTTGAGGATTGAAATATCGAACGTGCCTCCACCGAGATCGTAAACAGCCACCGTCCCTTCGTTTCGCTTGTCGAGCCCATAGGCGAGAGCGGCGGCGGTGGGTTCGTTGACGAGCCGGCGGACTTGGAGACCGGCGATGCGTCCGGCATCCTTAGTGGCCTGGCGCTGGGCGTCATTGAAATAGGCGGGAACGGTGATGACGGCGGAGTGTACCGGTTCGCCGAGGGAGGCCTCGGCGTTCTTTTTGAGCTGCTTTAACACGTAGGCCGAGATTTCCGGCGGCGTGAACGCCCGGTCGCCCAACTGGAGCTTGATAACCGACTCGCTCCCGGGAGCCACTTGAAACGGGAAGAGCTTCAACTCGCCGGCGACGTCTTCGGCGCCGCGGCCCATAAGACGCTTGACTGAATAGACGGTACGCTCGGGGTGTGTGATGAGACGGCGCCGCGCCTCTTCTCCGACAACGATGGAACCGTCCTCGCCATAGGAGACGACACTGGGCAGAATCTTCCTGCCTTCTGCATCCGCAATCACCTGGGGCGAAGCGGCATCCATGTAGGCGACGAGGCTATTGGTAGTGCCTAGATCGATGCCAACAACGCGAGTTTCTTTCGGGCGTCCGAAATCGATTTGGAAAACTGACATAAGCTGTACTGGGCTATCAGGCGGCTAGTTCCCGCTCCACCTCGGAGACGAGATTCTGTATGTAACGGCGCCGGTCGAGAACGGAGCGGATTTGCGAAAGGATTTCTTTCGCGTTGGTTGAGTCGTACTCTTCGAACAGATCGTGAAGTTCACGGTCGGCTTTGTTGCGCATGGCAGTGAACTTGTCCCGGGCTACTTCGAGATCCGGCCGAGCGCTCTCGTCTCCGCCCCGCAGTTCCTCGAGCGCGATGTTCAGCTCGAAGACTTCCTCGAGGAGTTCGGGATCGACGTTCTTAGACCGCGGTTCCGTTGTTTCGAAGCCGGCCTGCTTGAGCACGTACTCGGCGCGGGCAACGGGGTTCCGCAGCGTCCGGTAGGCATCGTTGAGGATAGCGGTCGCCTCGAGAGAGTACTCCTGTTCACGGGCGGTCTTTCGAGTGTAGCGGTCGGGATGAAGAAGCCTGCTCAACCTGTAGAAGCGCTGTTGCAGATCACTGGCATCGAGATCAAGTTTTCGCTCCACGCCAAAGAACCGGAAGTAATCGACCAGTGGTTTCTGGAGACTGTCGCAATACCGGCAGAAAAGGGAGTCCTCTGACGGCGTCCCGCACTGCCAACATTCATGGGCCTCTTTGAAGTCGTTGGACACTACGCCGTGAACGAGGTTCCGCATCCGCAGCTCTTGTTTGCGTTCGGGTTATCGAAGGCGAAGCCCGAATACATGAGCGACTCCTTGTAATCGAGAGTCATACCGTTCAGAAAGAGCATGCTCTTCGGGTCGACGTAGACTTTGATGTCCTCGAATTCGAAGATATGATCGTTCGGGCGCGGCTTTGGCTCGTATTTGAACTGGTAGCTCAAACCGGAGCAGCCGCCACCGAGGACCCCGAGGCGCAACCCTCCACCGGTTACGCCCTCACGGGCGAAGGACTCGCGAATTTTGCTGACGGCTTTGGTGGTAACCTCGATTGCCGCTTCCTTCCTTGCTGTTGCTTCCGCCACTTTATGCCTTTTCCGCGACTGCCTCCGGTTGCCCGTTCCTGGCCGCCGCCTTCTTCTTGTAGTCTGCGATCGCCGCCTTGATGGCATCCTCGGCGAGTACGGAGCAGTGAATCTTCACCGGGGGCAAGCTAAGCTCGTTGACGATCTCAGTATTCTTGATCTCCAGGGCTTGGTCGACGGTCTTGCCCTTGAGCCATTCGGTGGCCAGGGACGAGCTAGCGATTGCGCTGCCGCAACCGAAGGTCTTGAACTTGGCGTCGCCGATGATGCCGGTCGCGTCGTCAACCTCGATCTGCAGTTTCATTACATCCCCGCACTCCGGCGCGCCGACCATCCCAGTGCCGACGTTCGGATCCTGCTTATTCAAGGAACCAACGTTCCGCGGATTGTTGTAGTGGTCAAGAACTTTGTCCGAATATGCCATTGTTTAGATCCTTTCTATTTTTCCAGATTTTCCCTCTGATGTGAAACTTCCGAGCGCGGGGCGCCTAGTGGGCGGCCCACTCGACCTTGGTGAGGTCGACACCCTCTTTAGCCATCTCGTAGAGCGGCGAGAGCTCGCGCAGCTTGTTGACGACATCGACCACCTTCTGGCCCACGTAATCAACTTCCTCCTCGGTGTTGAAGCGTCCCAGGCCGAAACGGATCGAAGAGTGAGCGAGGTCGTCTCCGGCGCCCAGCGCCTTGAGCACGTAACTGGGCTCAAGGGTAGCGGACGTGCAGGCGGAACCGCTCGACACCGCGATATCGTTGATGCCCATCAACAGAGACTCGCCCTCCACGTAGGCAAAGCTGACATTCAGATTGTTCGGCAAGCGGCGCTCCATGGTTCCGTTAACGTAGACCTCGTCAAGGTCGGTGGTCAACTTGCTATAGAGCTTGTCGCGCAGAGCGCCCAGCCAGGCGGACTCCTGTTCCATTTCCTGCCGGCATAGCTCCGCCGCAGCCCCGAGGCCGACAATGCCGGTAACGTTCAGCGTGCCGGAACGCATTCCGCGCTCGTGCCCGCCGCCATCCATTTGCGCCGTCAACTGCACCCGCGGATTCCGGCGGCGCACGTACAAAGCGCCGACACCTTTCGGACCGTAGATCTTATGGGCGCTGAGCGAGAGCAGGTGAATTCCTTCATCGGCGACATTGACGGGCACCTTGCCGTAGGCCTGAACCGCGTCGGTGTGGAAGAGCACACCTTTCTCCTTGGCGATCTCGCCGATCTCCTTCACCGGCTGCAGCACGCCAATTTCGTTATTGGCGTACATGATGGTGATGAGAATCGTCTTGTCGGTGATGGCGTCGCGAAGCTGGTCAAGATCGATCAGGCCGTCTTTCTTTACCGGCAGATAGGTGATCCTGCAACCCTGCTTTTCGAGCTTCTTGGTGGTGTCGAGCACGGCTTTGTGCTCCGTGGCCGCAGTGATGATGTGGTTGCCGCGCTCTGCGTACATCTCCGCGACGCCTTTAATGGCGAGATTGTTCGATTCGGTGGCGCCGCTGGTGAAGATGATCTCCTTCGGGTTAGCGCCAATTACATTGGCGATCTGCTGGCGCGCCTTTTCCACCGCCTCTTCGGCCTCCCAGCCGAAACTGTGGTTACGGCTGGCGGCGTTGCCGAACTTGCCGGTGAAGTATGGCATCATCTCCTCCAGCACCCTCGGGTCGAGTGGCGACGTCGCCTGGTTGTCCATGTAGATCGGCAGTTTCATTGCAATTATCCTCGGTATCAAGACTTGGCGAGGGCTGGCTCAGACGGGTGTACTGTATAGAAAATCTGGGGGCCATCCACCCGCTGGGACTTATTGTCCCGCCCGTCGAAGCCGTCTCCGGCCATATCACTAATTGTGATGCTATCAAGCAAATCCACGATTCCTTCGTGAACCTTGCGCAACGGCTCCCTTACCGTGCACAGGCCCGATTGCTCGCAATCGCCGTCATCCGTAAAACACGATGTGAGGATGATCGGTCCATCGATCGCCCGAATCACCTCCAGGGCACTGATCGTACCCGGGTCGCGCGCCAGCCGGTAACCGCCGCGCGTTCCGTGCTCGGATTCCAGGAACCCTTCCCGTGTGAGCGCTTGCAGTACTTTCGAGAGCAGAGGAACGGGAATACGGTAGCATCCGGCGATCTCCTTAGCGCTCGCGCTCGAGGTTCGCGGCCGCATGGCGAGGTGCTTTAGGGCGATCAATCCGTAATCCGTGCGTTTGCTCAGTTTCAGCATCGGGTGATATCGGACCAATTCGGTCGCACTTGTATTGTAGGGTTCCTCGGTCAGGTTTGTCAAGTGCGTTTGAGCTTCTTTTTTCAGTTAGTTAAATTTGGACCAACTTGGTCGTATATCGCAGTCTCCGTGCTTCCAGCGGGTGGAGTCTAACGAGGGCTGAGCGGGAAAAACTGCACCCTGAATGGCACCTGGAGTTCGAGGTAGGCGGGGAAGCCGGAGTTGCAGCGCTCGGAGAGTGAGCGTCCCGGGTAAGCGGATGGTAAACTGATAGGCTGCGTTTCGCGGGCTTTCTATGGCACTGCAGAAGCTCTTTGGGCCCACGAGCATCGTGGTGTTGCTCATCACTGAAATCGCCCTGATTTTCACGTGCTACATCGTTGGGGTCTGGTTCATTTTGGAATCTGACCTCGTGGTGTTCCTGCTTTATCATTGGGGCCTGATACGGATTGCCATCCTGGTGGCGGCGATCATAACCGGGCTTCATTTCCAAGACCTCTACGAGAGCATCCGGGTTCCTTCAGTCACGCTGCTATTCCAGCAGGTCTGCCTGGCGGTGGGGCTGGCGTTTATCCTGCAGGCGCTGCTGAACTACGCTGATTCCCGGCTGGTTTTTCCGCGCTGGGTTATGCTGGCGGGGAGCGGTTTGGCGTTGGCGGCGATTGTGATCTGGCGCATCGTATACAGCCGGATCATGCACGTGGCCGCCGCGACCAGAAAGGTGCTGTTTCTCGGGGTTACCCGCTTAGCAAGGGAGTTGGCGGAGCATTTCCGGGAGCAGAAGGAATTGGGGATTTCCGTAGCTGGTTTCGTGGGCGATTCCGGGAGCGATGAGTTCTGCAGTCCCATCCTAGGGCCGGTTTCGGAGTTTGGGAGAATCGCCCGGCAAATGAAGCCGGACACGATTGTGGTCGCGCAGGATGAAGATGAGCTGGAGCGGAACGAAGCCGAACTTCTCGATCTTCGTTTCGAAGGCTTTGACATTGCGGACATCGGCCAGATGTATGAACGGTCATTGCGGCGTGTCTGCGTTGCGCGTTTGCGCGCATCGAGCCTTATCTTTTCGAATGCGCTACGGCCAGATCCGCATGTCATGCTTCTGAAGGAGATATATACGAGGCTGTTCGCGGCATTCGGGCTGCTGCTTGCGGCGCCCGTCGTGATCCCGGTTGTGCTCGCCATAAAGCTGACCTCCAGCGGGCCGGTGCTTTACCGGCAGAAACGGGTAGGACTTCACGGCCGGCCGTTCGTACTCATGAAGTTCCGGTCGATGTACACCGATGCGGAAACGCACACGGGCCCGGTATGGGCGCAGAAAGATGATCCGAGGGTGACGCCGGTTGGCCGGTGGATTCGGCGTTTTCGGATCGATGAAATCCCGCAACTTGTGAACGCCTTGCGCGGTGAGATGGCGATTGTCGGCCCGCGGCCGGAACGTCCTGAGTTTGTCGAGACTCTGACTGCCGAGATTCCCTTCTACCGGCAACGCCTGGTGGTCAAGCCCGGCATTACCGGCTGGGCGCAGATAAGCCACCGCTACGGGGATACCCTGGAAGACACGATCACCAAGCTCGAGTACGACCTCTTTTATGTGAAGAGCGTCACTCCCATGATCGATTTCTACGTGATGTTTCACACGGCGAAGGTCGTCCTTTTGGGGCGCGGCGCGCAATGAGCCGGCGCGGTTGCGGAGGGAGCACGAAAGGCGGACGATGAGCTACCGGAGCTTGTGCCGAAGTTTCTACGGTAAAGCGGTAGAGGCGATTTTCCCCGGGGGGCTGCGCAACGCACAGTATTCTTTCCACAACCTGCTGCTGAATCGTATGCCGGTTCGCCCGGCATGGCTCGATCTCGGTTGCGGACACGCTTTCTTTGGCGACTGGATGACCCAGGAGAGCGAGACGGCGGCGGCGCTCGCCGCGGGAATTGTCGGCATTGATTTGGACTTCGCCAGTTTGCGGAAGCACAGCCGGCTGGACCATCGGGTGATCGGGGACGGCGGCGCGCTCCCGTTCGCGCCGGAATCCTTTGATCTGGTGACCGCCAACATGGTGGTGGAGCACTTGGCCGATCCGGCGCGGGTGCTAGCCGAGGTCTGGAAAGTGCTGAGACCCGGCGGCAGATTCGTGTATCACACACCGAACCTCCGGAATTTCAAGGTGAGGCTGCTGCCGGTAATGCCAGACCGGCTCAAGCGCCTGCTTGCGCGTCTGCTCGAGGGGCGGGCGGGAGAGGACGTGTATCCCACTTTTTACCGGATGAACACCCCGTCCGCGGCGCGCGAGTTCGCCGGCGGCCAAGGATTCGTCGTCGAGGAGCTGCACCTGGTGGAGGATTCGGCCAGCACCATAATGCTGGGTCCGGTGGTTCTGCTGGAACTCCTGATTACCAGGGTGCTGCTGGCGGAGGGGCTGGCGGATTACCGGTCAAACTTGGTGGTGAGCTTGCGGAAACCCGGCGCGCTCGAATCTCAGCGGTCCGCGGCGGGCGCCGCTTCCTGACTCATCCCGCCGGTGTGGGCATTTCCCGGCCAGGTTGGAAGAAGGTCCGGATTGATCTCGCTGAGGGCATGCCGGAAGGGCCGGTATCGCACCTCCGAACAGATTCTTCGCAGCCTCGCCGCCATTTGATGGAGGTTGGTGTAGTGCCTTAAGCATGACTTGCGGCTGCCGGGAAGGCGCGGTTGATCCGGGTCGATTTCCCAGGGATGCACATAGGTGATGACGGGCAGCCCGTCGCTTGCGGCGCGCCGGAGGCCGAAGCGGTTATACCAGTACGGCAGGATTCGCAGATAGCCTCCTCCGGCGACGGGAAGATTCGGGCCAACGAGCCAGCGGAAGGTGGTGATTGGGAATTCCGTCAGGGGGCCGTGCGGGCTACGCCACCGGAAGGGAGCGCGCGGAGCGTTGGCGATTCCGTAGACGTCATGGCGGATCGGGAAGATGCTGGAGTCGTAGGTGAATCCGAGTTCCGCGAGAATGTCGAGCGCCCAGAGGGAATCATGGGTGATGGAGTAGCTCGGCGCCCGGTAGCCGGAGACAGAGACTCCGGCGGCCTGTTCGATGGCGGTTCGAGCGCGGGCTGTGTCTTCCCGGAACTGTTCCGGGCTCAACTGGTAGACGAGACGATGCCAGTGGGAATGCACGGCCAGCTCATGCCCACGGTGGTGGATTTCGTTGACCAGCGCGCCACAGCGTTCGGCGATCCAGCCGAGAACGAAGAAAGTGGCTTTGACGCCGCACCCGTCGAAAAGGTCGAGCAGCCGGCGTGTATTGTCGTCCACGCGGAGCGGGTAGGTCTCCCAGGATTCGCGGGGCACGATATCCGCGAAAGCTTCCACCTGAAAATAGTCTTCGACGTCTACCGAGAGGATGCCCTCCGGGAGGGATTCGGGTGGTTGCCGCGGGGACATGATTCGGGGAGACCGGACCCTATTATACCCGGCGGTCGCTGGAGTAACGTGGGCTCCGGGGGACGGCGAAGAGAAGAGTCCCGCGCCGCGGGCGCCGTGTGCTAATCTAAACGGCTACTATGACCAGACGCAGCCTCGTGCTAGGCCTACTGGCTGCGGGGATGACGGGGTGCGGCGCGCCGGAGGGCAAGGTGTCCCGGTTGACGGGGGTAGTGCAAGCAACCCCGGCGA
The DNA here is from genome assembly GCA_964468205.1 of uncultured Solibacteraceae bacterium. Lineage (GTDB taxonomy): Bacteria > Acidobacteriota > Terriglobia > Bryobacterales > Bryobacteraceae > CAWELS01. Next base: position 119,812 of record CAYXVG010000013.1, read on the forward strand.
TTGTGGCGGCTCCGGTAGCCGGGCGGATCGCTGGAGTGGTGGTTGAGGAGGGCGAAGATGTGGAACGCGGGCAGCCGCTGGCGACGCTCGATGCGACGCGGATCCAAGACGAAATCCAGTTCCTCGAAGAACAGGTCACTGTCCTCGAAGGGCGTTCGCGAGTCGCGCGAGCGCTGGGTGAATTGGAGGTTACTGGGGCCGCCGCGGCCAGAGAAGGCGCAGAGGCGCAACTCGAGATGGCGTCCGGGCAGCGTGATCGCGCCCAGAAGATCGTGGACGAGCACGATCGAAATCCGCCGCATATCCGCCGACGGGTGGAGGCCGGCCGCATCGTCGAGGAGCGCGACGATCTGGGACGACTGCAATCCGAGTGGGCGGATGCGAGGTTGAGCTTTTTCGAACTCCAGGTGGCGGCAGCAGAGGAGGCAGTGCGCGCGGCGGAGTCCGCCAGACAAGTCGCGGAGGTGCGAGCGGACGATGCACCCGAAGCCTGGGCCGGGGAGTTGCTCGAGAGGCGGCGCCGGCTTGCCGAGGCGCGCCGGAGATTCGAGGAACATACCATCCGTGCGCCGTTCAGTGGAGTGGTGAGCGTCAAGGTGAGGAACGCGGGCGAGTTGGTGGAACGCGGCGAACCGATTGTTGTCCTGCATGAAGCGGGGCGCCTGTGGGTAGGGGTTTCGGTGGAAGAGTCTCTGGCGGCCTCGATCACCGCGGGCGACCGGATTGCGGTGGAACTGCCGGGTGGGCGGATAGTCGAATCGGAGGTGCAGAGTGTTTCGCCAGCGGGCGAATTCGCGACCCAGCGGGACGTGGACCGGCAGCGGCGCGACATTCGTGCGTTTCGACTGAAGCTGCGGCTGCCGGAGGATTCGGGTGCAAAGCCGGGGGGGACTGCTTATGTCCGAATCCGGGATTGAAGTGGCGGTTCGGGTGGAGGGGCTCCGGAAGTCCTACGGGCGTTCGGTGGCGCTGGACGGGGCGGACTTGCGTGTCGCGGAGGGCGAGTCATGGGCTCTGCTGGGACCGAACGGGTCCGGCAAGACGACGTTGCTGCGGATCGTCGCCACGGTGACGGAGCCATCGGGAGGAGGCGCGTGGGTTTTCGGTATGAACGTGCTGGACCGCAGGCGCGAGGTGTGCCGGGCGGTGGGCTACGCTCCGCAGGCGCCCACGGCTGACTTGGAACTGACCTGCGCGGAGAACCTAAGCTTTGTGGCAGGGCTGTTCGGGTTGAGTCCGGCGGCCCGGCGAGGGCGAATCGCCGAGCTTCTGGAGTTGTTCGATATCGGCGAGAAACGAAATGCTCTGGTGGGTGCGCTTTCGGGCGGCATGAGGCGGCGGGTGGAACTGGCGCGGTCGCTGATCCACGGGCCGCGATTGCTGCTCCTGGACGAGCCGAGCGCGGGATTGGACTCGCACGCGCGGGAGCGATTATGGAACCTGCTAGAGCGCCTGCGGCGAGAAGAGCGGCTCACGCTTGTGATGGCGACTCATCGGATTGAGGATGCGGAAGGGGCCTGCGATCGGGTGGCGATTTTGAGGCGAGGCCGTATCACGGGGACGGCGCGTGTGAGCGGGGAGCCGCCGCTCGCCGAAATTTTCCCAGGCGGCGCTGAAGAGGATTAGGCGTCTGGATTTCCCATGAAGCCGGTCTTGGCATTTGTGGTGCGCGACCTCAGGAAATACCTGCGGCAGCCACACCTGATCGTGATCAGCGTAGCGCTTCCGCTGCTCCAGTTCGTGGTGATCGGGCATGCCATCGGCGGCAAGATCCGGGAGGTTCCGATCGCAATGGTGAGCCACGACAGCGGACCGCCGGCGGTGGAGGTGTTGGAGCGATTGCGCGCGGTGGAGTCAACGACGCGCCTGTTTCGGGTCCTTCTCGTGCCGGACGAGGGCCGGGCATTGCGAATGCTCCGTGAGGGCGAGGTGGCGGGCGTGGTGATCCTGGCGCCGGATTACTCCGCGAGGACGTATCGAGGGGAGATTGGCGGTGTGGGTTTTGTCATCGACAACACGGACTTGTTTGTCGCAGCCGCGCTCGATCAAGGCTTACGCCGGATTGTGTTGGGCGGCCGCTACGAGGGCTCGGGCGGCGACCTCGAGATTGTCGAGCTGTTCCCGTTTGTGAATTACTTGCAGTATTTGACTCCGGGGGCGGTAATGGCCGCGATCTACATCGCTTGTTTCATTGGGGGCGGCGGTATCACCTTCCTGAGCGACAGGATTGCCGGACGCCATGAAGGCTACCTGGCGGCGCCGGTGCATCGCTTTCACATTGCCGGGGGCTTGATGGCGGCCGCCACTGTGAAGGCCCTTCTCGCCGCCATCCTTGTCACGCCAGCGGTGCTGTGGATTGCCAGGTGCGCCGAGCAGATCACGCCCGCGTCGGCAGGCCGCCTGGCCGTTGTACTGGTGATTTCGGCTGCCGCCTCGACGAGCTTTCTGACGGCGCTGACAGTCCGGCTGCGTTCGCTCGGCGGACTCATGATCCTCAACGGCGTGGCGAATATGGTGCTATTTTTCCCGAGTGGGGCGCTGTACCCGATCGCGGGTTTTCCATGGTGGCTAAAGGGCATCGCAAAGATTGATCCGTTTACTTACATCGTTCAACCAATTCGCGTGGTACTGTTTAAGAACGGCAACTGGGCGGCTATCTCAGAGGATCTGCTCGTGCTCATTGGAATAGGCTTGGCGAGCTTCGTGCTCGCTTGTGCGACGCTTCCGAGACGGGTGTGAGGTAGTTAACTTGCCGCATATAGATTGAGGGTGGCGCGGTGCGCCGATTGGAGTTTCGATGAAACAGTCGTGGTTCCTGTTGGCTCTTGTTTTGGTGGCGGAGGCGCATGTGCAGCCATGCTCGCCAATCCGCTTCAACGTCCTTCCGGTACGCACAATTGCGCAGAGCTCATCGCCGGTGACAGGATCGGGTTTGTTGCGTCAGGCGGATGGCTCGTTCCGGCTGCACGAGTATCGGCGCACCCGCCCGGACATTGAGTTGACGTCGTTCGTCAAAGGGGAGGTGATTCCAAACCTGGAGAGGGAACTTTTCGGGTGTTCCGGTCAGATGCTGGGACCATTGACGCCGTCGAGCAATGGGCGGCCGTTCGCGCCACTGGCGGGGGTGTCTTCGACCGAGATCCTGGTCACGAACCTGACCGGCGACAACAGGCCGTCCATGATCGTTTTTGATCGCTTCGCACCGCAGGATACCGTGGTCGTAGGCCTATTCGACGAGAGCATCACGCTGCAGACGACAACGGCTTATCCGACGGGCCGCAATCCCTTCCATGCGCTGGCGGGCGATTTCAATGGTGACGGCCTCACTGATGTGGGGGTGGTCTTCCATGGAGATTTCGGCGCAAATGATGGTGGCATTTCCGTATTGCTGGGTAACGGAGACGGTACCCTGCAGGAGGCGGTAAACCTCGTCACCGGGGAGATCCCGACATCGGCAACAGCGGCCATGCTCAACGCCGACGATTTCCTCGACATTGCGGTGTCTCATAACAACGAGCGGGCAATCAAGATTCTATTCGGGCAGGCGGACGGGACATTCGGCGCGCCGGTGACCGTGGAGACTTCGGACTTTCCTTCCGCGGTTGCGGCGGCCAGGATCAACGGGGACGCTTTCGACGATCTTGTGTTCGCGACCAGCGGTGGAGCGGGACTTCTTCTTAGCGACGGCGCTGGCGGGTTTGCAGCAGGTGCGGCTGTGGACGGCGGACTGAACCCGGCGGCGCTCGCGGCCGGCGACCTGAACAATGATGGCAGGATCGACCTAGCTCTCGGAGACGTAGCCGGCAAATTGATTACCGCCGTGCTTGGCAACGGTGCGGGCGGTTTTGGCCCGCCGGTCCGTTATCCAGGGGGCCCCTGGCCCGGAGCGTTGTTCATTCAGGATTTTGATGGGGATGGCAATGCCGATCTTGTTTCTGCGACGGGACACCCCGACGCGTTGACGTGGCTGCCATTAGGCGGCACCGTAGCGGTACTTCGCGGCAAGGGGGATGGGACGTTCTTTGGAGCGGAGTCGCTATTTGGTGGAGGGGCGGGTAGCTCGGTGGTAGCGGGGGACTTCAACCGGGACGGAAACCAGGACCTGGCTGTTTCCCGGCAGGGCGGGATCGCTTTAGCGCTTGGGCGCGGTGACGGTTCTTTCGGGAAGCCCGAGACTGTGAACATCCAGCAGATTAGCGGCCCGGCGGGCCCTCAGCAACTAGCGGCCGGAGATCTCAACAACGATCAGAATCCCGACTTAGTCGTCGTTACCGCGAGTGGGAGCAGCGGGCTGAACAACGTGTGGAGCCTGTTGGGCAATGGTGACGGGACCTTCCGGCCGCCGGTCTCGACCGCCACGGTTCACGAACCTGGGGCTGTGCTAGCGACGGATCTCAACAATGACAATCGCGATGATGTGATCGTGCTGGGGTCGAACGGTTTTCGCAACGAGCATGGGTATGCGGTTCACTTGTCCAATGCGAGCGGTACGCCCGGCCCGGCGCAGACCACGCTCTTCGAGAATACAGTGCGGCCGCTGAAGCTGGCAGCAGGCGACTTGAACGGCGATCAAGGGCTGGACCTGTTTATTGTCGATGGCGGATCGCTGGGAGCGAGCGACGGCGGCGTTCTGGTTTTGTTGGGGAATGGGTCCGGCGGATTCGGCGCAGCGTCGAAGCTGGCAGCCGGTTCGAATCCTCGGGCGGTGACCGTGGCCGATGTAAATGGCGATTCGGCGCTGGATTTGCTGGTCACGAGCGGAGTCCCGGAGACGTTTGCCCATCAGTTGCTGATCCTTCCCGGCAACGGTGACGGAAGTTTCCGCGCGCCGCAGAGCTTGCCGGTCGAGTTCGGACCCGGAGAGGTCATATTCGAAGACTTCAGCGGCGACGGGAACGGAGACCTCATTGTGTTGCACTGCTGCGGGGATGTGGCCGCGGGTTTTTTACTGGGCGCGGGTGATGGGACGTTCGAGCCCGAGGTGAGTTTTTTTGCCGGTGGAGACCCTCTGGGCAGGGCGGCGGCGGACTTCAACAATGACGGCCTGACGGATCTCGCGATATCGAGCGGCGCGCAGGGAGCGTCGGCGGGGGTCGCGCTGATGCTCAACGTGGCCAATACCGGCCCGCGGCGCGCGACCGTGGTCAACGCGGTGATCAATGCGGCATCCGGCGTGGAGAATCCGCTCGCGCCCGGAGAGTTTGTGACGGTTTTTGGCGAGGACCTTGGTCCGGCCGAATCGGTATCCGGATTCGAGAAAGGGCTTGGCGGCACGAGAGTCTTCGTCAACGGCGTCGAATGCTTCGTGAGCTTCACCTCGCGGACACAGGTGAACGCGGTGCTGACGGCCCAACTCCCGACCAACGGGCAGGCGAGCGTGGTGGTGGAATATGAAGGGGCAAGCAGCGCGCCGCGGGCGCTTGCCCTGGCGCCAGCCTCACCGGGCATCTTCACGCAGGAGTTTGGACTGGGTCAGGCATGGGTGGTGAACCAGGACGGGTCATTCAACTCAGCCGGCAATCCCGCGGCGCGGGGAAGCGTTGTCGCATTCTTCGCGACGGGCCAGGGCGTAACCGACCCGGTGCTGACCGACGGCGAGCAGCCGGTTTCCCCTACCTTCCCGAAGCCAGTTTTGGAGGTGTCGGTGACCATCGGCGGCCAGCCGGCGCCGCCGGAGGACATACTTTTCGCGGGGCTGATATTCAATGGCGTGCTGCAGGTGAATGTGCGGGTAGCAGCGGGAGTCGCGCCAGGTCCGGATCGCGAGTTGATTCTTTCGATTGGCGGGAGTTCCAGTCGTGCCGGTGTGACAGTGGCCGTGGAGTAGGGGCCAGAGGTTACCCGGGGCCGGCGGCGCATGTTGCCATCCCTGGACTCTGTCATCTACACTAAGGATGGAACGGTCGGCATGTGCGGCTGTGCGGCGGCGCCGGGGAGATTCCGCTACGCCTGCCGCGCGGAAGCGGGGGTAACTCAATTGGTAGAGTCACAGCCTTCCAAGCTGTTGGTTGCGGGTTCGAGCCCCGTCCCCCGCTCCAGAAGGCTGGAACAGAACGGCGGCGCTCACGAAAAGCTGGCGTAGCTCAGTTGGTAGAGCAACTGATTTGTAATCAGTCGGTCGTGGGTTCGAGTCCCTCCGCCAGCTCCAGAACACGGTTCTGTGAGGGCGGTTGAGCGCGGAGCCGGCCGGTTGCAAGAGTGGACGGGTGGCCGAGTGGTTAATGGCGCCAGACTGTAAATCTGGTCCTCTAGCAGGTTCGTAGGTTCGAATCCTACCCCGTCCACCACTAGAAATTGCTAGGATATAGAATTGCTAGGTAATAAAATTGGGCCGATGTAGCTCAGTAGGTAGAGCGCGTCCTTGGTAAGGACGAGGTCACCGGTTCAAGCCCGGTCATCGGCTCCAGAGAAAAAGCCGGGGTTAGCCCAGTTAGGAGCCGGGTTGGCGCCGTGAATAGCGCCGCGGCCGGATATCCGGCGGAACTCTGGCAAGAAGATTACCCCGCCCTGAAGCTCCTGCAGGATTCCACCAAAAGGAAAGACGGGACTAAGAGAGGTACGAAGGACAGCTATGGCGAAGGAGAAATTCGACCGGAGTAAGCCGCACGTCAACATTGGGACG
>CAYXVG010000014.1:0-121731 GCA_964468205.1 uncultured Solibacteraceae bacterium
AGCGACTGTGGTGGCCGGACAGACCGTCGGGATCAAGGACGGCTTGCTCAGCATTGTGCAGGCCTCCGGTGACCCAGGGGACGAGACCGGCTCGGCGCCGTCCGACGTTGAAGGCAGGGCAGTCGTTCGGAAGTTCCTCACGTCGTATCTCACCTACACGCCAGCCAACGTGGAGCGGCAGTATGTGGACGCGCTGAACATGATGGCGCTGAACTTTCGGACACTCGGGATGAACAGGTTCCGCGAGGATGACACACTCGGCCGAATCAAGACTGACTCGATCACTTCCAGCGTCAGGATCCGCTCTATCGAGCCAGTCGCCGGCATGCCCTGGGTGTACGAGGTGTTCGCCGCGAAGGAAGTCCATCGGCTCAACTCGCAGCGGATCGAGTATACGGAGAAGATGGACTGCCGATATCAAGTTCGGCTGGTATACTCGGGCCGCCTCCAGCTCCACCCTACCGGGCTGCTCGTCGGGGAGTTCTGGGAGCAGCAGATGGTGGGTGAGAGGGACATCGGGCTGGAACGGAGGAGCACGCTTCTGGACCGTTGAGCCGTCCGCCGACATCGCGGTAGCGGCCATTGCTGTCGTCGATCGCGTGCGCGAAACCCTCACCGTCCTGCGTGCACCGCGGCGGTGCAAGGTGGTGCGCTAGAATGAGCGTCGAGGGCAGGAGTGAACAAGAAGACTCAACGCACAAAAGCCGCAGGATCGGGCATGCCGCGCGCATCCATCAGCTTTCCGCTGGAGCTGTATCACGCCCTTGAGGAACTCGCAAAGCGGAAGAAAGTCTCGCTCGCCTGGGTGATTCGGGATGCTGCCGAGCGGTATGTATCCGCGGAAATGGTTCCGCAGAATGCCAGACGTCGGGGGGCGAAATAAGTGCCATCCGCTGACAAGATTCAGGGCCAGCAGCCTCAGCAGAAACCCAAAGGGGCGGGTGCCGCCTCACCGCCCACCCCTGCACTTTTTGATCACGGTTCTACATGGGTGCGCGCCGATTTTCATATGCACACTGCGGCTGACCGGGAGTTCAGCTATTCCGGCGATCCGGACTTTTTCGTCACTGAGTATGTGGCGGCTCTTGCATCGGCCGGCATCCATGTGTCCGTTATTACGAATCACAACAAGTTTGATCGAGACGAATTCAAGGTTTTGGCGAAGCAGGGCCGCAAGCAGGAGGTCTTTCTTCTTCCCGGTCTAGAACTCTCCGTAAAGGACGGGTCCAGCGGCATCCACACGCTGGTGGTCTTCAGTGACGAATGGATATCGAACCCCGAGAACCAAAACTACATCCAGTCCTTCCTGAACGTCACATTCGCGGGACAATCCAACTTCGAGCATGAAAACGGCCGATCGAACCACGACTTGCAGGAAACCATTCGCGAGCTAGACAAGTTCGGGCGGGACTTCTTTCTGATTTGCGCCCACGTCGAGGCCAACAATGGGCTATGGGGCGGTCTGTCGGGCGGACGCATCCGCGAGCTAGGTAAATCAGACCTCTTCCTCTCACGTTGCCTGGGCTTTGAAAAAGTGACTACCCACGACCAGCGCCAGAAGGTTAGGTCCTGGCTCGAAGACCGGTATCCGGCCGAAGTGGAAGGTTGTGACTGCAAGTCGATACAGGACATCGGCAAGGGCAAACAGACCCTCCTGAAGATTGGCGCGTTCACATTCGAAGCGGTCAAGTTCGCCCTCATAGATCATGCGAACCGGGTGGCTCCCAAGCCTCCCAAGATCGAGCATTCCCATGTGAAACGCATCGCGTTCGAGGGGGATAAGCTCAACGGCCGGGTCATCAATCTGTCTCCCGAGCTTAACACCTTCATCGGAATCCGCGGCAGCGGAAAATCCACGATCCTTGAGGCAATCCGCTTCGCGCTGGACGTGAGTTTTGGCAAGAATGCCGCCGACCGCGAATATAAGGAAGGCTCCATCAAGCACGCCCTAGCCAGCGGCGGCAAAGTGACCCTGACAGCCGTCGACCGGCACGGGCACGAGTATGAGGTCCGGCGCATCGTGGACGAGCAGCCGGATGTCTATGTCGGCGGCGAGCTCCAGCCCGGCATCAACATCCGTGAAACCGTGGTGCACAAGCCGATCTATTTTGGGCAGAAGGACCTCTCCAACACCGGGCAGGGATTTGAAAACGACCTAGTGGAGAAACTGGCCGGCGAAAAGCTTGTCGATATTCGCCATTCCATCGCCGTCCAGCGCCAGACGGTCGTTGAGCTGATACGGCGGCTGCAAAAACTCTCGGACGTGGGAGAGAAGCAGAAAGAGTATCAGGCCAAGAGGCAGGACGCGGAATGTCGCCTGAAGGTATTCAAGCAGCACGGCGTAGAGGAAAAGCTGCAAAAACAGGTCCTCTTCGAGCAGGATTCCCGCGCGGTGAAGGATCTGAGTGACTTTATCTCCAGCTACGTGCAGGAACTCGACGACTTCATCGCCAGATACGCGGACGAGTTCGCGGCCCGGCGCAAGTACGTATCGAAGCAGAACGCGGAATTCTTTACGCAGGTGTTGGCGGGCTTCGACAAGGTTGCCAAAGGGTTTGCGGACATCAACAAAATAGCCGACCTGTCCAAGGCGGGGGCGACGGAACTCGAAGGCAAGGTTAAGGAGTTCGCCGCTCTGAAGAACGGGCTCAAAGAGGAGTTCGCCGAGAACGCCCGTAACTTGTCAGATGAACTGAAGTCCAGCGGCGTGACCGCCATTGAACCCGACGAGTTCCTCAAACTGCGAAAGACCATCGAGAACGCAACGCAACTGCTCGGCGCGCTTGCAAAGGAAAGGGAGCAGCAGGCCGCGCTCCGGACACAGCTTCTAGCCGCCCTCACGGAACTTAACGACCACTGGCATGAGGAGTTCAAGTTAATCAAGGAGCAACTGGATCTCATCAACCGGCAGGAAACGGCGCTGCAGATCGAGATCGAGTATAAGGGGGATAAGGCGGTTTTCCTCAAGTATCTCAAAGACCTGTTCCGGGGAAGCAAGCTGCGTGAAACCACGATCAGTGAGCTGGTCACGTCCTTTGCCGACGGCGCCGCGATGTATCGTGATTTCGACAGGGTCAGGAGTACGGTTGGTGCTTCCGCCGCGACGCTAGAGGAGTATTTCCAGCGGAACCTCAGCGCCCTGCTCACGTGGCAGGTTCCCAACTCCTATGTGATCAAGTACCACGGAAAGCAGCTCAAGCAGCATTCGCTCGGGCAGCGCGCCTCCGCGCTGATTCTTTTCGTGTTGAGCCAGCGCGACAACGATGTCGTTATTATCGACCAGCCCGAGGACGATCTGGACAACCAGACGATTTACGAGGATGTCATCAAGCTCGTGCGCAAGCTTAAGCCGGACATCCAGTTCATCTTCGCCACCCATAACCCGAACATTCCCGTCCTTGGCGATGCCGAGCAGATCATCGCCTGCAGTTACACCAGCGATTCGATCGAAGTGACCGTCGGCAGTATCGACTCGCCGCCGCTCCAAGATGCGATTGTCAGCATCATGGAAGGCGGGAGCGAAGCGTTCCGGCGACGCAAAGAAATTTATCAGATATGGAAACGGCAGAGCTTCTAGAAACCATCGCGCGCGGAGAGGACACCCGCCACCAGTTCAAGGCGGATGCGACGAATGCGACTGCGCTGGCGTCGGAGATCGCTGCCTTTGCGAATGCCTCGGGTGGTCAGATCTTCATCGGCGTGGGTGATGACGGCACCATCCAGGCGCTCGACGTCGCGAATGTGGGACGGATCAATCAGCTCATCGCCAATGCCGCCTCGAATGGAATTCGTCCCCCTGTTAACCCTGTCACTGAGAATGTCGCTGTAGTTGGCGGACTCGTGATCGTCGTTACCATACCCGAGGGAATCAGCAAGCCCTACACGGACAACTCGGGAGCGATCTGGGTGAAGAGCGGCAGCGACAAACGTCGCGTGACCGCGCGCGAGGAAATGCAGCGGATGTTTCAGAGTTCGCTGCTCATTCACGGAGACGATGTACCCGTCGCGGGATCCTCCGCCGCGGATATCGACATGGAAGTCTTCCGCCATTTTTTCCGATCGCGATACGAACAGGAGCTGGAAGAACAGGATCTATCCTTAGCTCAGGTCTTATCGAACATGCGGCTGTTGGCCGACGAGCGGCTGACCGTTACAGGAATCCTTCTGTTCGCCAGGAACCCGGCGGCTCTGCTGCCGGTATTCCATATCAAGGCCGTCTCCTATTCCGGAAACGACATTCACGAGACCACATATCTAGAGAGCGCGGACTTCACCGGCCGCATTGACGAACAGTTTGAAGGAGCGCTCAGCCTTGTGCTCAGGCATTTGCGAAGAGGGCAGGGGGGGCAGGATGTCAACTCCTTAGGAGAACTGGAGATTCCGCGGATCGCGCTGGAAGAGTTGCTTGCGAATGCTTTGATTCATCGCGATTATTTTGTCTCCGCGTCTATCAGACTCTTCATTTTTGACAATCGGATCGAAATCATCAGTCCAGGTAGTCTGCCGAACAATCTGACGGTCGCGAATATCCGAAGCGGAACGTCGAACATGCGTAATCCGTTCCTCAGTTCCCTGGCTACTCATGTGCTTCCTTACCGTGGACTCGGGACCGGAATCTTGCGCGCCCTCCGGGCCTATCCCACCATTGACTTTGAAGATGACCGCGAGCGAAACGAATTCCGGGTCACGATCCGACGCCGCACCGAGGCTCCCTTGACGCATTCATAGAGGAACATGGCGGACCTGGAGTTTGAAACTTCTGCTCTCTGGCAGACGGCCTTCGCGGAACGCCCGAAGGATCGGCACGCTGCGGCACGTGCCGCGCTAAGGCAAAAATTCCTGGATCTCCGAGAGAAAGTGGCCTTGCTGGTGGCGCCGATTGCCAAGGACATTCCAGGGCTCACGGTCCATGACGTAACCCACCTTGATGCCTTATGGGAAACCACCAGCCTTATAGCAGGTCCGGACCAGACCATTAATCCTGCCGAAGCCTACGTTCTGGGCGCATCCATTCTGCTGCACGATGCCGGAATGTGCCTCGCGGCCTATCCAGACGGTCTTGCGAGCATCAAGGAGACAACGGAATGGAAAAGCTTCAACGGTTCGAGAACGGTGTCGAGCACTACAAGCACATCGTGACACGCCGCTATCTCCTGCTTGACCAGAGTGGGCGGTGTTTGGCCTGGACCGATGACGGACTCAAGGAGGCGCCGTTTGAACAGGAGTGGAAGCGCGTCAGTGGACGCGCTGGAGGAAGACAGGACGACGGCGACAGCAACTGAAGATGCGACAGGCGGGAGGCCGGGTACCGAGGGGTCGGGTGCGACCGGGAGACCGTCAAGGCGCCGCGGCGGACGGCGATCCCGAAACCAGACAGCCGTCAGCGTCCGCTACTTCGCCGGCCGGCCCGCGGAGCCGGACGCCAAGCCGACTTTCGTGGATTAACAGGTCAGGAGGCAACGGCCGACAGTCCGCGGTGACTACGGGAGTGGCGGCAGTTTCAGGTTGCTTCCTTGAGCTTGGAAGATCGCCATTTCCACGTCCCGGGCGCGCCACTCGGTATCGTGGGATGACGGGGGTATAAGCGCGGTCAGCTTGCGCGCAGTGTAATTGCACCATTCCCTGAAGGACTCGACGAACTTCCAGTCGGAGAACGTCAACACCGTGGCGCCGTTGGCTGGATATTTTGGAGGCATCAACTCAGGAGCATCCGGGTCCGCCGCGTTATGAACCGACCTATTTTCAAGTACCCATTTCGCGGTACGCGTGTCCACCATCGGGAATCTCTCGGGAGCCATGAAGGCCGGGAAGGTGGCGGCGACGGCGATGGCCCCGGAACTGAAGAGAAGGCTTTGGAAGCGCTTGAATCTGTCACGAGAAGGGCATTCGATGTATGACCAGCATCGGTCCCACAGATCACGGAATGTGGTCCGCTGGTCCGCCAGCCGCCTGATTACGCGCGTGTTTGTGTTATTCGCGCGTCCACCTTGGGTGTACAGCTTCCAGAACACGACCTCGTACCAAGGTTCAATAGCCTCGCGGCAACTGGCCCGGAAGTGTTTCTCGAACTCGATTGTTTCCGCTCGATTGCCGATCGCTCCGTTCCTGTTGAACCAATCGGGATGTTCCGAGGCGGCAGCGAACTTGGTTAAGTCAAAGGGATATCCGTAGGCGTCAAGAGCCTGACGCCAGATGGAGGGGGCGTTATTGAGATTGGTGGCGTTGCCGGGATTGGCTCGGATGCGGCACTGATTGCCTATCCGTTCGTCAGTGACTTCGGCGTTATTGAGGTTGGTGGCGTTGCCGGGATTGGCTCAGTCTTCGGGGCGGAGCTTTTCTTCCACGCTGCGGACTTTGTCGTCCATTCCCTGGTCGCGGTCGGTGCGGGTTCCGAACCGCATATTGGTGGAGATTCGTGGCACTCCGGCGTCGTGGAGCGCCTCGTGGCAGCGCTTCACGGCGGCGAAGACGTCATCCCAGTCGCCTTCAATGTTCGTTCCGTAGGCGCGTGTAGCCTGGTCTTGAGACCGGCGTCTGTCAGGATGCGCTCACAGACGGCGATCTCCCTGGACACGGACACGCCGACGCCGATGGGGATGATGCACAGATCCGCAATCACCTTCATAGACATAATCGTAGCGGACTTGCCCGGGGCGATTGCAGTCCGGAGCGGTACTGTGAGGGAATTGTGTCGCGGGCCGGCGGCATCCTGGAGTCACCAAGTTCGGCGGATTGTTTGTTGCCGGGCCCGCGCCCTCGCGCTTACCAGTGCGATAGTGAGCCGTCCGGCCGGCGGTAGAAGTTGCCGCGCCGGTACTCCGTCACCTCGCCGACCTTGGTCAGTTGGTTCATGTCGGGGGTGACGCCAAGTCCGGGACGGAGATTCGGGTACAGCTTGCCCTCCTTGAAGTCGACGCACTCGGGCAGGTGCTCGATGGGCCGGTCTCCGTAGTTGTACTCGAACATCACGGGACCGGGGAAGGTGGAGAGGCAGTTCACCAGCGCGGCGGTGGCGACGGGGCCGGTGAAGTGCGGCACGATGCCGACGGCGTGCGTTTCACACAGCGCCGCGATCTTCATCCACTCGGTGATGCCGCCGACGTTGGGCAGAGTGGCGCGGATGAAGTCGATGTCGTGGTTCTCGACCAGCTTGACGAAGTCCCAGCGGTGTCCCCACTCTTCACCATGCGTGAGGGGTACGGTGGTCATCATGCGGAGCTTGGGGATGTCCATGAGCGCGTGTTCATCGCGCACAGGGTCCTCGACGAAGTAGGGCTCAAACTCCTCGATGGCCCGGCAGGCGCGGACGGAGTCGGCGTAGTCGAAGCGTTGGTGAAAGTCGATGCACCAGTCGCCGCTCTCTCCGACGCCCTCCCGAATTTCCTCGGCGTTGCGGGCGGTCTGGCGAACGGCTTCACGGGTGTTGTATCCTGCGCCGTCTTCAGAGGGGCCGGGAGCGGAGGTACGGAAGGCCCGGTAGCCGGCCTCCATGGTAGCGCGGGCACGCTCGCGGAGGGTCCAGCGCACGCCACGAGGAGGACGAGCACCGCCGGTGGCGTAGCACTCGCAGTACTTGCGGACAGTGCCGCCGAGAAGCTGATGGATTGGCAAATCGAGGACCTTTCCCTTGATGTCCCAGAGGGCCAGGTCCATGGCGCCGACGGCGTGGGTCTTCTCGCGTCCGGGCGGGTAGAACCACGAGATGAACATGTGCTGCCAGATCTGCTCGCTGTGAAACGGGCTCTGTCCGACCAAGCTCCCGGCGCCCTGCTCCAGCATTTCTTTCGTGCCACCCTCGCCGATACCGGTGACCCCGATGTCGGTTTCCACGGTGACGATCATGTTGCTCTGGTTCACGAGGCGGTTGACCTTCGGTGGTTCGTAAATGTTGACCTTGGTGATTTTGGCCTCGGGCAGCGCGGCGTTGGCGCGTGGAGGCTGGGCCAGGGCGGCGCCACCAGCGACCGCCAGGGACTGCAAGAAATTCCGGCGTTTCATAGGTTTGTTCCTCTCGTCAGGCGGTTTCGAGTCTGCCTGGATTCCCATCCGGGCTGTTTGTCCGGACCAGTATACTCCCGCTGGAGTTCAGCTTTGGGACTTCCCCCGTTCGGCTATTTTCTTATTTGGCTTGACGGTGGGCCTGGTCCATAGTTGGGTGGTGACTGCCGCTTCACGGATAAAGACGGAGCGCGTCAGAGCTTTAGATCGCGGCGCCTGGGCCGCGTATCCAGCTACACGAGGAGTTGGCGCTCACCGCAAATACGGGACCCCGGTGTTGGTTGCGCGACCACTCTTTGTCCGCTGTCACTTCTGCCCACCGGCTAACGGATCCAAGAACTTGTAGAGTTCCCGCGTAGCGGGGTCGGCGGGGTCGCCGAGGTCATTGTTCAAGCGGCTGTGGTTGCTGTCACGCTTGCCATACGACGTGGCCGGGATCTCCGCCGCCTTCAACACGCTTTCAAGACGTTGCGCCTGGGCTCGCGTGTCCGGGTTGCCGGGAAAGTAGAGGATGAGGAACGGCGGAATCCCCTTGCCCTTCGCAACGTGAGTGACGGCCGAGAAATCGACGTGTTTTTCCGGGTCATTTCCGAATTTCTGGCGGTGACCAAAGGTAAACATCTTGCCGCCGTAGAGCGCCTGCCGGTGCTCCGCCGTCATGATGATCCTGGGAATATCGTATGTATCGCCGTCCACCGGAACGCAGCCCTTGAGGACATCGAACGGCACGCCTTCCTTCTTCAGGTAGCGCTCATCGATACAGATCAACGCCGCCAACTGAGCGCCGGCGGAATGTCCACCCACAAATATTTGGGCAGGATCACCGCCATACCGGCCGATGTGCCCGTACACCCAGCCGAGCGATGCCGCGACGTCGCCAATCAGCTCATCCATTTCCACTTCCGGGAGAAGTCGATAGTTCGTCGAGACGAAAACGAATCCTCGCTCTGTGAGGGCCTTGGGTTTGAGAGCAACATCGCTTTTATCGCCGGTATGCCAACCGCCTCCGTGGATCCAAAACATGACGGGAAAGCCCTTGCCGGCCGGTACTTCCGGCGCGTAGATGTCGAGTACGTGGCGTTTGTGGCCGTTTTCCACGTAGGGAATATCCGATGTCAGCTTTTGGGCGGTGGCGCTGCCACCAAAGAAGGCAAGCAGGAGAACGAACGCGTATATAGGCCTAAAATTCATGGCGTTGATTATGCAGCAACTGCGAGCATGATACATCATTCGCCGCGCGCCGAGGGCGCGGTTTAAGGCGATGATCGCGGCCTCCGGAAGCAATGGGGATGATTCGCGCCGCAACGTTGCGTCTTCAGCAGTCGCTACCGGGTCAGGCGGGACGATACGGCGCTACTGTTTGAGCGCTTCGAAAGAACACTCGGCATCAGCGTCGAATAGAGTGCCGGTCCAGACGATTTTTCCGTTCGCACCCTCGCGGACGCTCAACTTGCCCTGCCAGCGTTCGATTCGCTTGTCTCCGGCGGTAGTTACATACTCCCGCTGGAACTGAAACGAGTGATGTTCCGCCGTCAGGATGCCCTTTCCGATCACGTCGCTGGCGTGCCCCGTGCCGAGGAACTCACCCCGGAAGGACTCCTGAGAGACGCGACGCAACAGAAACTCTCCCTGGCGCGTTTCGCCTGTTTTGCACGACGCACTCCACTCCCATCGGCCCACCAACTCGCCGGCGGACTGACCGAACAAGCTCGCGGTCGCCAGGAGAACAATCGCCAACAATTGAACTGGAAGTTTCATTTTTGAGCCGGTTTCATTTTACCGCTTCGGGCCGCTAAATCGTAATGACGTCCCGGGGAGCCGGGTGTTTTGGACCCGACATGTTCCGAACGAAGTCACGACAGGAGACTGGCCACCTCATATTTGGAGAACGTGACATCAGATCAGCAGGCGCCTTCCTACTTTCGTGGGCGCCGGCGTTTGCGCCCCCGGGAGCCTTGCTTCGAGGAAACCGGTCCGCGGGCGGGCGGCGATTCCGGCGGGAAAACGTCCGCGGTTTCGGGGGCCGTTGCAGTATACTCCCAAGTGCCACGAGAGGAGGTAAACGAAATGGCATCTCTTACACAACGTATGATTGGAGCCGCCAAGCTGGATGTTCGCACGTTCGAAGAGGTCGAGGCGGACGCGGGCGCGATGGGGCAGGCCTTGGCTGTGGTGGCGCTATCGAGCGTGGCGGCCGGCATCGGCATGAGCGGCGGCGGAAATATCGGCGGACTGTTCGTCGGGATTGCGGCCGCGTTGGCGGGCTGGTTCCTCTGGGCCTGGCTGACCTACATCATCGGCACCCGGCTGCTGCCCACGCCGCAAACCAACGCGAATCTGGGGCAGTTGCTGCGGACAACCGGATTTGCCTCGGTTCCCGGCATCGCCCGGATTTTAGCCATCGTGCCAGGGTTCACCGCAGTGGTGTTCTTCGTGACTGGGGTGTGGATGCTGGCGGCTTTTGTGGTGGCCGTGCGGCAGGCGCTGGACTACACGAGCACGCTGCGGGCGGTGGGCGTCTGCTTCATCGGCTGGATCGTTTATGGGATTCTCTTCTTCATCCTTGGGCTGGTGGTTAGAACGCCGATCGCCGCCTGAGGGGGCGGCGCCGATTCACTGATCCACTCTCTTCGCCGCGATGCTTCGGAATTGGGGGCATCGACGTGCGCCGTCCCGCGGGGCGGTTGCCGCGTGGACGAGGGCATGAAGCCGGCAGTTGCGGTGCGTGAGGCGCGCGTGCCGGTGATGGGGCCGAATTTTCGCATTATCCGGTTAGAGTGACAAAACGCCGATTTCCGGAGGAATAGACGAGGCGAATCGGGAGCTTGCCGATGACACTGGGAGGTGGGCTGTGAACCAGACATCTTATTCGAGAGGTTACACAGAAGCTGTCCAGTTTCCTCTCATGGAGGCATTGCTGGGCCGCCGATCGAGGCGTTTCTAAATGGGAGCGGAGATCCCCGATGGCGTGCTCAAGTATAGGTCCAGACACGAGCCAGTACCGCTTTCGGAAGTGGAGCAGCTTCTACTGCTGGTCGCGATGGGAGGAAACACGGGCTGGCACTATGCCATTACACATGCAGAAGTGGCACGCCGGCGAGGATGTTCCGTTCCTGAATGGACTGGGCCGCCGGGCGGAATCCGTGTGAGGAGGAGATGGGTTGCCGAGGTCTTGGCGGAGACACGGGAACTGGGGGACTCCGGTTCGGCAGACCGGGGAGCCGGAGGCACAAGACGAGCAGCGGAGAGGCGCGGCCGGCTGGCGAGGTGTTTCCGCCACCTGCGCGCTAGTAGATTGTGGTGATGTGTGGCGCTTGAGCTTTCGGATCAACCGGCGATCTGATATTGTTCCACCATGCCGGAGAAGATTACGCGACGCAGGTTCGCCGCGAAAAGCGCCGTTGCGGTAGCCGCCAGCACCGCGGCTTCCGCTGCCGCGCGGCCATTGGAGATCGGGGCCGCGCCGCTCCATGAGCTGTCGCCCCACCTGTACATGCAGTTCATGGAGCCGCTCGGGGCGACCGATGGATCGGTGGAGGCGGCGTGGGACCACATCGAGAACCGCTGGCGGGAGGATGTTGTCGCCACCACCCGGGCGCTCGCGCCAACGATGATGCGGTGGGGCGGCATTTTCTGCGACTACTATCGCTGGCGGGAAGGCGTCGGGCCGCGGGACAAGCGGCCGATGATGCGCAACCTGCTGTGGGGCGGCGTGGAGAGCAATCAGGTGGGGACGGCGGAGTTCGTCGAGTTCTGCCGGGCTGTCGGCGCGGACCCGCTGATGTGCGTCAACTTCGAATCGGACGGCCGGGAACGCTACAAACACGACGGCTTCAGCGTGCGGACGGCGGACGCGCGGGAGGCTGCCGAGTGGGTCGCCTATTGCAACCAGGAGAAGCACAAGGAGCGGACCGCGCACGGCTTCCCCGCCCCGCTGCGGATTCCCTACTGGCAGATCGGAAACGAAACGTCCTACGACGCCCGTGGCTTTCGGCTCGAAGAGGCGGGGCCGAAAACGGTGGAGTTCGCCCGGGCGATGCGCGCCGCCGACCCGGGCATCAAGCTCATCGGCTGGGGCGGTGACGACCACGGCTCCCGCCGCCGGGGGGAGCCGGTGAAGAACTGGACGGCGGGGATTGCCGAAGCCGCCGGCGAACACCTCGACTATATGGCGTTCCACCACATGTTCAACCCGGACGACACGGGCAATCCGGGGCTCGCCTGGGGGAAGTTCCGCGAGGATCCGGCACGGACGTGGGAACTGCTGATGGCCGCGTATAAGGCCCATGATGGGCAGATCCGGGAGGCTCGCCAGCGTCTCGGCAGCCACAAGCTTCCGCTGGCGATGACGGAGTGCCACTTCAGCATTCCGGGCCGCAACCGGTGCGAGGTGCTTTCGACGTGGGCCGCTGGGGTCGCCTACGCGCGCATGCTACATGTCCAGGAAAGGAACGGCGACGTGCTGAAGATCGCCACGGCGGCGGACTTCTGCGGCACCCGCTGGCACAACAACGCGGTCATGATCCCGGTCCCGAAGGGCCGCGGCGACGCGTTTCTGATGCCCGTCGCCGAGGTGATGAAGCTCTACCGCCATCATGTGGGGGAACAGGCGGTGGCGGTGAAGAGCGCTCCGGGTGAACTCGACGCAACGGCCAGCCGCACCGGCGGCCGCTACTTCCTTCACGTTGCCAACACGAGCCGTAGGACCTCGGTGGCGGCCCGTCTGCTCGTCGATGGAAAGCCCGCCGGCGGGAGGGTGTATCAGATGGCTGTGGACCCGATGACCGAGATTCGACTGGAGAACGCGGACGCGCTGACGCCGGTGGAGAAGTCCATTCCTCGAACCGGCGAATGGACGTTCCCGGCCGCCTCCGTCTCGGCGGTAGAGCTCATTCCGGGTTGAAGCGCGGATCGGGCCGGGCGAGCGGAGTTGCGGGGACGCTCCAGAGGAGTGGTGCGGCGCCGGGGGAGTTCTCGCGTCAGGTGAGCGCTACGCGGCAATCCGTTCCAGCAGCAGGCGGACGAAGCGATCGCCGTCGATCTTTAGCGGCAGAGTGACATTGGGCGCTATCGGCACGGCGGGCCCGGGGCGGAGGTGGAGGCCTTCGTCGACCGGCTCGCGGGTCTTCAGCGAGCGATTAACCACTGTCTGCCCGCGCGTGAGGCGGCCCTCGAGTTCGACGTCCATCCGGACGGGGGCTGCTTCCAAAACCAGAGTGGAGTCCACCACCAGGCCGACGGCGAGCGGGTCGTGCAGGGCGGCTCCGGGGAATCCGTGGGCGGCGCCGGAGGCAATGTAATGCTCGAGCATGGCGCGCACGGCCGGATTGCAGTTATCAAGACCTGCCAAATCTTCTTGCTTGAGCAGGGCCTGCCGGGTGGCTTCGAGCGTCAGCATCGTGAGGCGGGCGCCACTTTCGAGCACGGCCTGGGCCGCTTCCGGGTCAGCGTGGATATTGAACTCGGCGGCCGGGGTTACGTTGCCGCCGGACCAGGCGCCGCCCATGACCACGAACTGTTTGGCCTGGCCGGCTAGCTCCGGGTCTCGCTCGATCGCGGTGGCGAGGTTGGTGAGCGGCCCGACTGCAACCACGGTGACCTGGCCCGGATGGGCGCGGAGAGTTTCCGCGATCACCTGGACCGCGGGACGGGGATCGGCGCTCTTGCGGGGGGCGGGCAGGTCCGCGCCGCCGATGCCACCGGGGCCGTGGACGAAGTCGGCAATGGTCAGCTTGCCGCGGAGGGGCCGATCCGCCCCGCGCGCCACCACTACATCGGGCCGCCCGGCGAGTTCGACGATCTTGAGGGCGTTTTCGGTGGTTTGTTCGAGCGGGACGTTGCCGGCGACGGTGGTGATGGCTTCCACATGAGTTTCCGGTGATCGCAGCGCGAGGAGAATCGCCAGGGCGTCATCGATGCCGGGATCGACGTCGAGGAGGATTCGCTCCGGCACGTCAGCCTTCCAACATCTTCATGAAGTCCTGGAAGCCGAGGAACATTTTCACGAAGGCGAGCACGGTGATGGCGACGGCGGCGTAGGCCAGCCATTTCCAGAGGCTCTCGCGCCAGTCCTCGACCAGACGGGGCGTTCCGGCGACGTAACCGATCGCGAATCCGCCGGCGAGTCCGCCGAGATGCGCGGCGTTATCGATCATCGGGATCATCAGGCCGAAGATGAGTCCGTAGATGGCCCAGCGTACATACATGCCCTTGATGGCGGCGCCGAGGCCGGTGCGGTCCTGGATGCCGAGCGCGATCATGGCGCCGATCAAGCCGAACAGGGCGGCGGAGGCTCCGACACTGGGGGACGGGCTCCAGAAAGTGCTGGCCAGGAATCCGGCAACACTCGAGAAGAAGTAGATCACGAGCATGCGGCGAGTACCATAGAACTGCTCCACCGTGGTTCCGAGGTCAAACAGTACCCAGGAGTTCATCATGATGTGGAGGAGGCCACCGTGGAGGAAGCCAGCCGTGATCAGCCGCCACCACTCGCCGTGCTGGAACATGAGCGGGGGATACTTCGCGCCGAAGAAGATGAGCGTGCGGCTATCGAGGCCCATGAAGGCGCCGGCGTTGCCGGATTTCATGCTGAATATCGCCGTCACCACGAATAGCCCGAAGTTGATGAGCAGGATCATCACGGTGGTGAAACGGGCGGCCGGAATCAGGCCGCCGAGGGCGTCGCTGGGACTGCGGCGGTCGACGATCCGCGGGCCGAGCTTGACCTCGCAATACGGACAAACTTTGTCGTCCTTGGTGATGAAGGCCCGGCAATTCGGGCACATGCGGCGCTTTTCCACGGTTCACCCATTGTACAATTCTCAATTTAGACTCTTCACTGCCGGATGACGCACACTCTCGCTATTTACCTCGCGGTGGGCCTCGGGGCGGCCCTGGGGGGGATCGCGCGCTTCTGGGTGGCCGCTGTTGCGGCGCGTCTGCTGGGAGATTTGTACCCCTGGGGAACATTTTTCGTCAACGTCAGCGGTTCCGCATTTATCGGTTTCTTTGCCGTGCTCACGGCCGCGGAAGGCCGGATCTTCGTGCCCTTCACCACGCGAGCCTTCGTCATGGTCGGCCTCTGCGGCGGATTCACCACCTTTTCCACATTCAGCCTGGAGACGCTCAATCTCGCCCGTGACGGCGAAATGTGGAAAGCGGCGGCCAACGTATTCGGCACGGTTGTTTCTTGTCTTATCGGCGCCTGGTGCGGCGCCATGCTCGCCACGCTACTGAATCAGAAATAGGAGGGCACGGTGAGAATACCGCGCGAAGCGTTTCTGCTGCGGATCTTCCTTGGTGAAGATGACCGCTACCATGGCAAGGCTCTTTACGAAGCCATCGTGCTGAAGGCGCGCGAAATGCACATTGCGGGCGCGACAGTTCTGCGCGGCCCGATGGGGTTCGGGCACGCGAGCCGGCTGCACACGGCGAAGGTACTGCGATTGTCGGGAGACCTGCCGATCGTCGTGGAGATTGTGGACAGCGAGGAGAAGATCCAGCGGTTCTTGGGCGCGGCCGAGGACATGCTTTCGAGCGGCCTGGTCACGCTCGAAAAGGTGACGGTTCTGCAATACGGCCGGCCCCGGCCGTGAGCCGGCCACGGACAAGCCAAGCTGCGCCATCCGCTGTCTGATACAATCGTTGCTTCGGATGCCGAAGACAGAACGAGAGTTGCGTGACGATATCATCAACATTGGCCGGCTGGTCTACCAGAAGGGGTGGGTCGCGGCCAATGACGGCAACATCACCGTGCGCCTGGACCCGGAGCGGCTGCTCTGCACGCCCACGGGCGTCAGCAAGGGGATGATGCACCCGGATGACCTGATCATCTGCGACATGAAGGGCAACAAGCTGCAGGGACGGCTGGAGCGTACCTCGGAGGTCGCGATGCACCTGACCGTCTATGAATTGCGTCCCGACATCAACGCCGTTGTTCACGCGCATCCGCCGGTGGCCACGGGATTCGCCACAGCCGGACTGGAGTTGAACGAGGCTCTGCTGCCAGAGGTTGTGATCGGGCTCGGTTGCGTTCCAACGGCTGCCTACGGCCTACCGGGAACGCCCGAACTCACGGCGCCGATGCTGCCGCTCATCCCGAAGTATGACGCCGTGATGATGGCCAACCACGGCGCTGTTTGCTACGGGCCGGATCTGTACAAAGCGTTTTTCAAAATGGAGACAGTGGAGCATTTCGCCCGCATCAGCCTGGTGGCGAGGCTCCTCGGCGGTCCGACCGTGCTGCCGCGGGCGGAGGTAGATAAGCTTCTCGATTCCCGCACCCGCTACGGCGTTAAGGCCGCGAGCGCCGGGGAACCCGGCTGTCCGGTGGCGGCCGAGGAACTAAGAGGTGGGCAGCCGAAATTTGAAGTGACCCGCGACGAACTGGTTGCGCTCGTCAACGATGCGTTGCGAGCCCGCGGCGTGGTATAGGATTTTTACCGAAAGGAATGGTTTAGAGCATTGATGGGCGAAGCGCTAGGAATGATTGAAACTCGCGGATTGGTGGCCATGATCGAAGCCTCCGACGCGATGGTGAAAGCGGCCAACGTCACCATGGTGGGCTGGCAGAAGATCGGCTCGGGCTACGTCACCGCGATGGTGCGGGGCGATGTCGCCGCGGTTCGCGCGGCCACCGATGCCGGCGCCGCGGCGGCCCGCCGGGTTGGGGAACTGATGGCCGTCCACGTGATCCCACGGCCGCATCCGAGCCTCGAAGACGTTCTGCCGATCGGCAAGAGCACGGTGAAGTAAGGCCCGGCCGGATAACCAAATGCTATTGGCGCGAGTAGTCGGCACGATTGTCGCGACCCGCAAGGACCCGCGGCTCGAAGGCAAGAAACTGCTCATCGTCAAGCCGACCAATCCGAAAGGAGAGGACGAGGGCGGCTATCTCATCGCCGTGGATACGGTGAGCGCCGGTTACCGGGAGAAGGTGATCGTCGTGCAGGGCAGTTCCGCCCGCATGGCCGAAGGCTGCAACGACCGGCCCGTCGACGCGTCCATCGTGGGCATTGTCGACACTGTCAGCATCGATGAAACGTGACCCAACGCGAGAGACCGGCGGGCTGGGGCGTGCCCAGCCGGCGGGGCCTTGCCACCCCGGGGGAGGCTGAAGCGCGATGCAACTTGGCAGAGTGATTGGCCGGGTCTGGTCCACCGTCAAGGAATCTAATCTGCAGGGCAAGAGCCTTCTCCTCGTGCAGCCGTGCGACCATCGCGAGACGCCCTACGGCCGTGTCATCGTATGCACGGATTCGACCGGCCAGGCCGGAGCGGGTGAGCTGATCTATTGGGTTCGCGGCCGGGAGGCTGCCCATGCTTTCCGGCCCTCGATGGTGACCTCGGACAACAGCATCGTGGCGATTGTCGACGAAATCCATGTCGAGGAGGAAGAATGCTGATCGCCCGTGTAATCGGCGAAGTGGTCGCCACCTGCAAGCACCCATCCCACAACGAACGCAAGGCGCTGCTCGTTCAGGCGGTGGATCTGGAAGGGAATGACAGCGGCCCCAGCTTCGTTGCGCTCGACGCCGTGGAAGCGGGAGTCGGGGACAAGGTGCTTGTCACCAAAGAAGGCTTCAGCGCCTTTTCGAGCGTCGGGCGGGGAGTGTCCCCGATCGACTCAGCCGTTATCGGAGTTATCGACGAGATCCACATTCTTCCGTGAGCGCCGCCGGTGGCTCACCACGAGCAACCTCACCGAAAACCCCGCCACCACCAGGAACTTCACTGCCTCGGCCGCCGCATAGGCGTAGTGGAATCGCCACAACTGGGTGCGTTCGAGCGCCGGTTCCTGCTCTGGTATGAAGTCGACCGCCCTCCCGAGGGCGGTTATGTGGGGGGTGAGCAGGAAGTGTTGGCTGAGCGCCAGCAGAAGCAGGAAACCGCAGACTCCCATGTAGAACTTGTCGCCGTTGGTGTCGAACAGCATCGTCAGCAAAAGCAGCACGCCGAGGCAGAGCTGCGCCCGCTCCCAGTTTTTGATGAAGAAGCGGTTTAACTCGGAGACCTGGTGGCGCAGCAAGGTGCGAGCGGAGTGCTTGCCCAGCACCTTGACCATCTGGTTGGCCGACGGGTCGGGCTCCGCAAGTGTTGTGTCCACTACCTGGAATCCACCAATTGCGACTCCGAACATGAAAAGGCCGCCAGCGAGCCACATACCCAGCAGCATCGTGGCGAAACGACGTGTATGCATTGGCGTAAGCTGTTAGTCTACCGCAGGGCGGAAATTATTCGTGGGACAATTCCAGCATGAAAACCGTACTCTCCCGCCGCGCTTTCGCCGCCGCCGCGGGCGCGTCCCTTCAGGCCCGCGCCGATGAGACTGTTCGCCTGCCGAGACCCATCCGGGTGGCGCTACTTGGCCTTGATGGACACACCGGCGAGATTCTCCGGCCACTCGTGCGTTTGCCCGATGTGGAACTCGCTGCCGTCTCCGATCCGAAGCCGGATTCCTTGGAGCGTTTCGCCCGGCGAAGCGGAATGGCAGGGGTGAGCCGGTACACGGACTACCGGAAGATGCTGGACGCCGAAGAGTTGGACGTGGTGGGGGTCTGCAACCCCAACGGCCCGCGGGCGCGCGCCGTTGTCGAATGCTGCCGCCGCGGCCTCCACGTCGCCGCCGAGAAGCCGCTTGCCTTGACCCGGGCGGATCTCGACGCCGTCCGCGACGCCCGCCGCGAGAGTGGGGTTGGCCTCGCCATGCTGCTGCCCATGCGCTACTCCAGCCCGTACCTGGCGGTGAAGCGCGTGGTCGACAACGGGGAGATCGGCGAGGTCTGCCAGATGGCGTCGCAGAAGTCGTACAAAGCGGGGAACCGCCCGGCATGGCAGCGCAACCGGGAGACCTACGGGGGCACGATCCCGTGGATAGGGATCCACATGATCGATCTCATGCGCTGGGCTTCGGGACGCGAGTTCCGGAAGGTTTTCTCGCGCACCGCGCGCATCGCGTACCCCGAACTCGGCGATATGGAGAACGTCACGGCCAGCCTGTTCACGCTCGACAACGGCGGCTTGGCCACTCTGCGCATGGATTACCTGCGGCCGGCGAAGGCCGAGACACACGGCGATGACCGAATCCGGATCGCCGGTACAAAGGGCATTGTCGAATACCAGGGGCAAACCGGTGTCACAGTGATGTCCAGCGCCTCGCCGCCGCGACGGATTATGGAACTCCCGCCCGCGGGTTCGCTGTTTCTCGATTTCCTCCGCTCGGTGTACCTCGGCGCCCAGCCCACGCTGACGCTCGAGGATATTTACAGGACAAACGAGATCACAATCGCGGCCCAGGAAGCCGCCGTTTCCGGCACGGAGGCCGACTGCTAGCGGCGGGCCGCGCGCGGCCGCCTCAGAAGCCGAAATTGGCCCGCATCCCGAGTACGACGTGGGTTCCGGGGGCGCCCCCAGCTCCATTGATGATCTGGAAGTCCGGCGTGAGCGCGAAGTTGTTCGTGATCTGCCAGCGGTAATAGGTCTCGAGAACGTGCTCGGGCCGTAGCGTGTTCCCGGGGTCGATTCCCCAGGCGGTGGAAAAGCCGAGCCCCCACGCGGAAACGTAGTCATCGGCGTTGACAAACCGGCGCTGCACGCCGCCGCTCACGCTGGACCGAAGCGGGCCGAACACCTGTGATCCCGGCCCCTGGTTGTTCACCACGAGCCGGCCGAAGACGCCGAAGTCGCTGGTCAGCCAGTGGTCCATGCTGAAGTAGATGGTCCGGAAACCGCCTGAATCGGCCACATTGCCGATCGATCCGCCGAGGCGGAAAGCGCCCGGACGCCCGGAGAGTAAGGTTCGCAGTTCGACCTCTCCATTCCAGGTAGGCGACTGAAACATTTTCTCCGTGCGAGCGATTGCATAGCCCGAACGGAAGACCACCCCGTCGAGCCAGTTTCTCTGCCAATTCGCGTTAAACTCCCCCATCATCCCGGGAGCGCCGATCGCGGTTTTGTAGGCGGCCGCGTTGACGAAAGCGGTGTTCAGGAACTGCCGGACCTCGTTGTTGGCGAAGGCGTTCGTGTCAAAGAAGTCCGAGAAGTCCACCACGCCGAGTTGGCCTAGCATGCGATAGCGCCCTCCCTTTCCGAACCGGTATCCCTGCTGGAAGTAGGCCTTGCCGAGGTAGAAGTTGCCGCGGTCGAGGCCTTCGTTAAACTGGCTGCGATCAGTGGCAATATCGTTGAACGGGCTGAACGCCCGGGGACCTCCGACAGGCGCGGAGTCGAACGGCCCACCGGCGGCCCGGAGTTGCAGGAAGAAATATCCCTCGCTGCGGCGCCCGCCCGCGGAGGCGGGGACGGCCCGCGCGACCACGTTCAAGCGGAACCGGCCGAAGGCGGAACTCATGTCACTTACATCAGGCACGCGGGCGTATTGAAGACCGGCATTCACGTCTCCGGTTACTACCATCCGCTCTGAGAGCGGCAGTTCCCGCAGTTGCTCGACTCCCTGGCGCAGGCCCTCCTGCCCTTTGCCGATATCTTCGATGTGCTCTTCACCGGTTCTGGCAGGGAGCGGGGCTGGGACGCCGGGCTCGGCCGGCGGCGGCCCGGCTTCAGCGCTTTCCTCCGGCAGCTCCAGGGCGGTGTTGAGCCGGGCGTGCAGCATCGCGAAGGCAGCCAGGTCTTCGGCCGGAATTGCCGAGATCCCCCCATCCGCGAGGCGGGCGCCGATCGCCTTCGCCAGCCTGTCCATCCACCGTCGCGCCGCTTCCGGCCCGGCGCCAGGCTCGGGTCCCGGCCCAAGGTAGCGGACACTCAGCTCTTGCAGTACCGTTGCCTGCCAGGACTCAAGCGAGCCCGCGGCCAGGATAGCGGCACACACAGGCAGCAAGAGAATTGTTTTCAGCGAACAGCGCATCATAAAGTCCCCTTTTCCGGCCGGAGCGGAACGGCAGTCACACCTATTTGCCATTTCTTTTTTCCCAATCGTTTCATGGGATTGGCGATCTTTCCCGGCCTTTCGTGAACTGCATACTGCTACCTTCTTCCGTGAACGCCGCGCCTGCGGCTTCCACCGACTTTTGAAGGAGCAAGCATGGCTATTACGTCTAAACCAAAGAAACTCGCGGTTCCCGAGGAACCGTTCTATCCAATTGACACACTTTATCTCTTTGACCGCTTTGACCGCGCGTCCTGGGAGCGCGCTTTCGGGGAGCAAGCGCCACCCTGGGATCCGAGCCGGGGGGTCAAGGCATGGGCCGACACCACGGCAATCGAGGGCGCCGACGACCCGGATGGCGTCTTCGTCGAATACGACTATTTCGATCCAGCCTCCCGGAAGTTCGAGAGGATGCGTATGACGGCGCGCGAGGCGGCCGTCCCCAATCTGCCGGGCGAATACGTCTATCCGGCGTACGTCGTCACGCCGACGCCGGCCGTCATTATCAATCCCGACGGTGGCGAGGACACATTCAACCCGGAGATGCTGTGCTACCGGGCCGAAGCGGATGGTCTCGCGCGCGAGCTTGGGGCGACCTCGGTTATCGAAAACCGTTTTCCGGAAGGCGGCCAATTCCGCATCGAGTGGCGCGGCGAGCAGCGGCGGATGTGGCTGCTCCGCATCGGTTCGAATCTTCACAGCGCGGCTTTGTTGCTGCAGAAGAAGTACCGCGGCGGCGTGGGTGCCCCGGGCGAGTGGATGATCGAGCCCAGCGGCCAGCCGGTCTGGCTTGCGCGGAAACAGGAGACCGGCCTCGGCAACCGGCAGCGCGAAGTGGCCGTTCCGTGCCGCCACCTGGCTGACAACGAGGCGCTCTATCTCGGCCATCCGATGAAGGTTGTTGTCTACCGGACCGACATGGACTCGGAATACAACCGCGCGGATCCCGCCGCGGCCGGCGCCTTGCCTGCCGACATTCGGGTGATGATCGAGCGCATCGATACGAACCTGCAGCAGTTGCTCGCGCTCAGCCTGACAAACTCTGGCCGCTAGACGGCCGCCGGCGGCGAAACCGCCCGTACTACACCCAACCGCCTCAGGCTGCGGGACTGGTGTGTGGAACGGGCGGTTTGCCCCAGGGTTGTCCGCTTGCGGCACGAGATTTGCCCTTGACCGCCAAAAATCGATACGGTAAGTAAAGATGCTATTACGAGAAGTAATGAGTTCGTCGTTGTCCGCCGTCGACTCGGAATCGACCCTGCTCGAAGCGTTTGAAGTGGCGGAAAGCAGAAACTTGAAGGCCCTGCTCGTCGTTTCCGATGGCGAGACGTGTGGTGTGATTACGAGCCAGGACATCGCCCGCCAAGTGGTGGCCGACGAAGACGCTGCCTCCCGCCGCCAGGTGCGGGAAGTGATGAGCCGCCGGATTGCCGCTTGTTATGAGGACTCCGATGTCCAACAGACAAGAGCGTTGATCAAGAAGTCGAAGATCGACCATATCCTTGTCTGCCGGCGGGACAAGAAGATTGTCGGCTTCACCACAGCAGCCGACCTGCTCTAACGGGGGCTTCCCGCCATCGACCGGCGCGCCGCCGCGCAATTTCCCTTCCGTGGCCGGCACATGCTGGCCTGCAGGTGTAGTTTGCCTAAATTTGCGCTGTCAGTGTCTTTCATTCCCGCTACAATCGCGCCGCCGCGAATTGACCGTGGTTGCGAGATGTTGTTAGGGTAGGAAAGGATCGTCGCTAACAAAAGCCACCTAGCTTTCAGGGACGTGGCTTTTGGCGACTCGAGTCCGTGAGACAACAGGGTATGGCTATCCATAGTCAGCAAGCGGTCATCCGCGACTTCGACAAGCCTGATAACCGGGTTGCTCTCATTCCTTGGCGGCGTTAGCGCAGAAATCCGCAGGTGCTGGCTTTGTTGGGGGATGCTCAGTTTTGAGCGCCGCTAACGGTGAATCACGCAGGGGCGAAACGTCCGGCTGACGGGCCGCTGCTGTCTGGCTGGACGCCGTTCCTCTGGCTCACCACACATGCCTATGCCAGAACAGTCAGCTTCGGCGGATGTCGATTTCACAATACATGAAGCGTCCAGTCCGGAAGAGTGTCCCGCCTGGACAGATTGGGATAGCCTCGCGGTATTCCTCCACGAAAACCTCAAGCCCTACGAAGACTCGGTAGCCGATATCCGGCGCGGCATCGACGACGCTTTCGTCGCGCGCGGCGGACGCTCCGGCTTCGTGCTCATAGCTGGAGCGGAGCAGGAACCTGCCGGCGCGCTGGTAATGCTTCGTACCGGGATGCAGGGCTACGTGCCCGAGAATCTGCTCCTCTTCGTGGCCGTCGCCTGCGCCCACCGCGGCTGCGGCCTCGGCGCGCGGCTCATCAGCCGCGCCATCGAAATGGCCGCCGGAGACGTAAAGCTTCACGTCGAGTACGACAACCCCGCCCGCCGGCTTTACGAGCGGCTGGGCTTCCAGAGCAAGTACGCCGAGATGAGGTGCAGCCGATGAGCCGTGTCGTAATCAACCTTGACGCTCTCAAACATAATCTTTCCGTTGTTGGAAGCTGGATGGATCAGCACGAGGGAAAGTGGATTGTCGTGACCAAAGCTCTCTGCGGGCACGAGGAATCCCTCGAAGCCTTGCGGATGATGGGCGTGGAGGCAGTGGGCGACTCGCGCCTGGATAACTTGAAGACCGTGGCTGGAATCATGCCTGGCGCCGACACCTGGTACTTGCGCGGCCCTTCCACCAGCGCCGTCGAGGACGTAGTCACCTACACCAGCGTCAGCCTCAACTCGGAGATCGACACCATCGGGAATCTCAACGCAGCCGCGGGCGCGCGGGACAAGGTTCACGGAATTGTCATCATGGTGGAACTCGGAGACTTGCGGGAGGGTATTTTGCCGGGCGGCCTCGTGAAGTTTTACGAGGAGGTCTTCAACCTCTCCCATATCGATGTCCTCGGCATCGGCGCCAATCTCGGTTGCCTGGCCGGCGCCGTACCCACCGTGGATCAGTTGATGCAGCTCGTTCTCTACCGCGAGTTGCTCGAATTGAAATTCCAGCAGCGCCTCCCGTACATATCCGCCGGCACTACGGCGGTGATACCACTCCTGTTGGACGGTCAACTGCCGGATGCGGTCAACCATTTCCGCATTGGGGAGGCGCTCTTCCTCGGTACGGATCTCATCAACGGCGGAACTCTTCCCTATCTGCGCGACGATGTCGTCACCCTCGAAGCGGAGATCTCGGAGATCAAGGAGAAAGGCCTCGTCCCAATGGTGGAAACCGCGGCGGTCTCCCGATTCGGCGAAAACAACGGGCCGGACTCGGCGCCCGGCCAACGGGGCTACCGGGCGCTGGTGAACATCGGTCATCTCGACACGGACGTCGACGGTCTGATGCCAGTGGAACCGGGCCACCACATCGCCGGAGCAAGCAGCGACATCACGGTAGTGAACCTCGGGGAGGATCCCGGCGGCTTGAGCGTCGGAGATACGATCCGGTTCAAGGCCAACTATTCGGGGCTGCTGCGCCTGATGAGCGGGAAGTACATCGAAAAAGTGGTCGATCCGCCGCTATCGGAGTTCGCGAAGCGGCAGCCGGAAGCGGCGCCGGCGGTACGGCGACGTCAGGAAAACGTGGAAGCCGGGCGGCAGCCGATGGTCTAGCGGTTCTTTGAATATGAACAAGCATTTAATTGAGGAGTACGAACGAGATAAAAGAGTCTGGGACTCTTGCGCCCGCACGTATGAGCGGCGCATCGTCGGCGGGCACCCGGACGTGACGGCCTACGAGGCCTTCGAAGAGGACTTCCTCGACCGGCTGTTGCGCTACTTGACGGGGGAACAGAAGCAGCTTGTCCGGCTGTTCGACGTCGGGTGCGGCTCGGCCCGTCTGCACCGGCGGTTCGGTTTACAGATGGTGGATGAGTCTTCCCTGACGAGTGATATCGCCGCGCGCGTCCGGGCGCAACGGGAGCGGCGGCCCGGGTGCGATTACGACCCGCTGGTGGCGGACCGGCTGCGCATCGTGGAGGGCCTCGATTTCTCGGCGGAAATGATCACCCTCGCTGCCGAGAAGCTTACGGCGGCGGGCCTCGGAGGGATGATCGGCGGCCGCCTCAAGCTGGTCCGGGGATCCGCATTCGAACTCGGGACCATGGCTCCGGATCCGCTTCCCGTGCTCGTCTCGGTCTGCAACAGCATCGGCGTGATGCAAGGGCCCAAGGGCGCCGTGGAGCTGTTCAAGTCCATGCGCGGCGCCGTGGAGAAGGCCGGCGGGATCGCCGTGGTCAGCGCCTACCGCCGCGAGGCGGTCGCGAGCTACGCGCTGGGCAATTACGAAACCACGCTCGATGTCTGCGGCCAGCCGCGATGGCTGGAGCCGGATACGTACGCCGGCCCGGAATACGTGCAGATTCCGTGGGGTTACAAGCGCGCCCGGGATGCCAGCCCGAAAGTCACCGTGGATGTGTTGACCGCTGGCGGGCGGCCGGTCATCAAGGGACACGACCTGCACCGCATTCCCGGGGAGGTGGAGCGCACCATCAAGACCGGCCACATCCGCACGTGGACCGACTACGAATCGCGCTGGTATTCGTTTGAGCAATTTGACGAGTGGATCGGGGAGCACTGGGGCGGCTGCAACACGTGGCACCTGGCCGGCCAGAGCCTCGATGCATTGCGCGCCGAGCCCGCGCAACTGGCTATATTGGACCCGCGCGGCCTGCTGGAGCCACTCCTCGGCCGCTGGAGCTAAACGCCGGCGTCATGGCTGATCGCTGGATTCTGTGGTCGATTGTCGCCGCCTACATGACCTTCATTTTCGTGAAGGGCGTGCTGAAGGCCAGGAAGATCGGCGATGCGGATGATTTTCTCGTCGCCGGGCGCAACGTGGGCTGGTTTCTTCTGTTCTGCACCATGGGCGCCACGGTGGTTGGCGGCGGAGCCTCCATTGGCGCGATCGGAAAGACATTCGACTGGGGCGTGCTCATGCTGCTCGTCTCGCTCGGATGGTATCTCCAACTCATCTTCTCCGGACTCTTCGTCGCGCCGCGGTTCCGGGACGCCAGGCTCTATACCGTGGCCGGCTACTTCGGCCACCGCTTCGGCGAGCGGCCGCGGTTTGTGATGCTGCTCCTCTCCCTGCTATTTTCGGTCTTCGTTGTCGCGGCGCAGATCGCCGCATTTGGGACGGTGCTCTCGGCGGTGATCGGGGATAGCGTGGAGACACAGCAACTGCTCACCTGGGCGATTCTCGCCGGCGGCACGATGGTGGTGATCTACAGCACGGCCGGGGGACTGCTCGCCGTGATCCATACGGACGTCTATCAATTCATCATCTTGATCCTCGGGTTCACGGTTACGCTCGCCGCCTGCGCGCCGGATCTGCTGCAATCGTGGAACTCCGTTACCGGCGCCGTACCCCTGGAATTCTTCAGCCCCGAGGGAGGCAAGGGCTGGGTCTTCCTGATTACGACTTTTCTGGCGTTTCTGCTGGGGGAGACCTTCGCGCCCGGCTACGCCACGCGTTACTGCGTGGGCAAGGATATCAAGGAGACGAAACGCGGCATCGCCGGGGTGGGCTTCTTTCTCGCGCTGGTTTTCCCCGCGATCCTCTTCTTTATCGCGCTTTACGCCCGGGTCCATTTTCCAGGGATTGAGCCGCAGCAAGCCTTGCCGCTGGTGGTCCGGCATCTGAACAATCCGCTCATCGCCGGACTCATGATCGGCGCATTGCTGATGGCTGTTATGTCGTCGGCCGACTCGGCGCTCAACTCCGCCACGGCCATCTTCGTAAAAGATCTCTTCGAGCACCAGCTTGGCTGGAGCGACACCGGTGACGGCCGGATTCTGCGCCTCGCGCGCGCCTGCACCCTCGTGCTCGGCGCCGCGTCCATCATCATCGCCGTCATGTGGCCGGATATCATCAGCCTGCTGCTGTTCACCTATCACGTTTGGGCGCCGGCGGTGATTCTGCCGATCTGCGTCGGAGTGTTCTCGAAACGGAGGTCGAAGACGCAGACGAGGAACATCTTCGTGACGATGATCGCCGCCACTGGACTCACCGCTCTCTACCGGATCCTGCCGTACTTGCAGACGCGTTTCGATTGGGACATTCTGAGCGGAGGCCTCCACCAGGCGATGACAACGCTCGACCCGTCGGTCTTCGGCGTCGCCGCTTCGGTTGCCGTCTACGGTTTGCTTACCCTCAACCCGGCTAGATGGCCAAGCGGGCGGGAGTAGCTTACAGTTCCCACCCTGGCCGGTATTCGCGCCGCAGGAGCTTGTTCGCATCGGCGACGTTGGTGATCTTCATGTTCTTGCTGTCGAACAGCACCTTTTCGCCCGCCCGGAGGGCAATGGTGCCGAGGTTCACGGCGTCGGAGATGGAACCGGTTGTCAGGAAGCTGCCGGGCGATTCCTTGTCTTCAAGGAACGCGTCCCGCCAGACATCGGTTTGGTTGATCCGGCGCCGTTCCTCCTCTTCCGGCCAGAGCGGCTGGCTCGGCCCTTTGCCTGTGAACAGCCGCGGCTCGCGCCCGTGGAAGCTGGCCATGATGCAGCCCGCATCGCCCACGTAGAGGATCCCCTCGCGGCCCATCACCACGTCCTCGGCCTCCACCATATCCGGCAGCCGCGGCTTCATCCCTCCGTCGTACCAGAACAGATCCAACTCGGGCATATCGCCCTTGGCCGCGAATCGGAATCGCTGCTGGGAGCCGATCGGGTAGGAGAAGTCGTTCTTCGGCGTCATGCTGACGTTTTCGACGATCGCGCACGTGTGAGTCTTCCAAGCCTGCGCGCTTACTGGCGGATCCAGGTCGAGCGTCGTGAAGACGGGCAGCAAGCTGTAGATACCCATGTCGGCCATCGAGCCGCCGCCGAACTCGTACCAGCCCCGGTAGACGCTGTGCGTATAGTGCGGATGATAGGGACGGTACAGCGACGGCCCCAGCCAGAGGTCCCAATCAAAGCCTTCGGGCACGGGTGGATGCGCCGAGGGAATCTCGTTGTACTGCGGCCACACCGGCCGGTTTGTCCAGTTGTGAATCTCGCGCAGCCTGCCGATCACGCCCTTCTTGATCTCCACCGCGACCCTTCCGTTCGCCTCGCCGCTGCCGTAAGCCAGCAGGTGCGTTCGCTTTCCGGTCTTGCGCGCCGTATCGAGAACCAGCCGCGCCTCGTGCAGGCGGTTGGCAATCGGTTTGTGCATCACCGCGTGCTTGCCCGCCTGCATCGCGGCGATGGCGAGGCTGGCGTGCAGGTGGTCCGGCGTCATGATCTTCACCGCGTCGAGGTCGCGCTCCTTGTCGAGCATGTCGCGGAAGTCGGCATACAGCGACACTGCGTTGAACTTCTCGGCGCCGCGATGGTTCGCGTACCAGGTGTTGATGACTTCCTTACCCACTTCGCGGCCACCCGGGCAGCCGCCTTCGGTGGCGCGCCAAGAGGGATTGCCAAGGAGTTCCTGGATGCGCTTCCGGACGCCACCCTTGCCCCATTCCACGTAATCGCTCGAATCCTTGTTCGGATCACAGACGGCGACGATCTGAATGCGGGGATTGTCGAGCAAACTCTCGAGTTCCCGGAAGCTCTGCGTCCCCATGCCGATGTGGCCGAGCGTGAGCTTGTCGCTCGGGGGAACGAACGCCGCGCCGCCGAGCACATGCCGCGGAACGATGGTGAAGGCTCCGGCTCCGGACGCCATGAATCCTCGACGGTTGATCTTCGATTTCATTGTCATTCTCCTCAATTCATGTCTTCAGCCAAGCGGCGTCCGGCTATCCCCACCACGGTTCCCCGTCCGCCCGGTTCGCCTTCAAATAGTCCTGATCCAGATCCACTCCGAGGCCAGGTTCGGTGGAAACCTTCATCCGGCCGTTGCGAATCACAATCGGATTCTTCGCGGTCCATCTTATCTGATCGGCGTTCCCGCGGCACTCCATCATGGGGCAGTTGTGGACGGCCGCCGACCACTGCTGCGACGCCATGTTTAGCATCAGTCCGCTTACGTTGTGCAGGCAGACCGGAATCCGGTAGTAGCCGGCTAAGTCCGCAATTACCTTCGTTCCGGTGATGCCGCCGGAGTTGATGAGGTCCGGCTGCAGCGCGTCTACAGCCTGGTTTTGCAGGAAAGGCAGGGCGGAGTCGACGAGCTCGAGGTTCTCTCCCGTCATCAGCGGGAGCCGCGTCTGCCGGCGCAGAGCCAGCCAGGAATCCGAGTAGATCGGCGACAGCGGATCCTCGAAATAGAGCGGCTTGATGTGCTCCACCGCCTGGGCGACCCTAATCGCGCTCGGCACGTCCAGTTCAGCGTGGCAATGCACGATGATATCGATCTCGTCGCCCAGGGCCTCCCGCGCCAGCGTGTAAGCCTGGTGAACCTTGCGCGCATCGCCCGGAGTGATGCTGGGAATCACCTCCTGCATATTCGCGCCGAGCGGATGATGAATATCGACTTTGAACGCCCGGAATCCCCGCGGATCGGCCTTGATTCTCGCCGCCGTTTCCATCCACTTCTCCCGGCTCAGGTAGTTGCCGGTGTGCGAATAGAGGAGCAGTTCATCGCGGAAGTTCCCGCCGAGCAGCTTTGAGACCGGTTGCCCGAGGATCTTCCCCGCCAGGTCCCACAATGCGATATCGATGCCGCTCAACACCCGCATCACGCGCGCCCGCTGCGGGTACGCGTAGAACATGTTGTGGAAGTGGACCTGAATCGCCAGCGGGTCCTTGCCGATGAGTCCGAGGTGCGGCAACCGCGGTCCTTCGAGCGCCTCGATCGCCGCCCGGGCGAATGGGCCGCTGGCGTGGCACTCGCCATAACCGCTGAGGCCGGCATCGGTATCCACGCGAACCAGCGTGCCGCGCTCTTGGAGCTGTAGAGCGGTGATCCGGGTGATCTTCACCGCGTCGCGGGCCGCCGCCGCCAGCTTCTCGTAATGTAGAAAAGAAGCCCCGGCGGGCGCCGCCAGGGCTGTTTGCAGGAAACCGCGTCGAGTCAGCATACGAAACTCCAGAACGTGGCGGAGGGATCCGCCGCAGTCAGTATATTGCAAATCGGTCCCCCGGGGCTTTTCTTACCGCGGCGCTAGCCGCAGCGGCGGCCGCTCCGGAGTCTTATCCAATCGCCTCCCTCTGCACCGCTTCCACAATCGCCAGCACGAGCGGATGTTTCAGCTTTCGCTCGAGCGAGATCGCATAGTAACGCTCCCGCACCTCCTCCACCCGCCCGACAGCGCTCACTCCATAGTGTTTCTCCGTCTCGTGCTCAATCATACTGGGCGCCGCGAATAGTCCTCCGCCCGCCTCGGCGAACACCTTCAATAAGGCGCTGTCCTCGAACTCGCCGGTCACCCTCGGATGAATTCCCAAGCTCAGAAACCATTGGTCGAGCGACCGCCGCAGCGACGTGTTCTCCGTGGGCAGCAGAAACGGCGCGCCGTGGAGGCTTGCGGGAAAATTTCGGCTGTACTTCTGCAACTGCTTCCGCGGGGCGAAGATCGATATGCCGCATTCGCCGAGCAGATGATTAAACGCCTTCAGTTTCACTTCCGGACCCATCGGGGAGTCGGAGAGCACCAAGTCCAACTCATAGGTGGACAGCATCGCCAGCAATCCCGGCGGCTTTCCTTCAAAGCAGACAATGCGGACTGGCGATGCGCCTCGGAGGGCGGGCCGCAGCAGCCGGTGCGCGACTCGCTTCGACAAAGCGTCCGCAACCCCGACGCGCAGCCGCAAGCCGGTGTGCGCCGGGCGGTCCCGGAGCGTGTCCATCAGTTCCTGGCCCGTGGAAAAGATTTGGCTGGCGTAGCTCAGTACGAGGCGGCCGGTTTCAGTCAACACCAGATTCCGGCCTTTTTGCTCAAAGAGCTTATGTCCGAGCGACTGCTCGAGCCGCCTGACCTGGGTGGAAATCGTCGGCGGCGACAGCCGCAATCGCTCCGCCGCCGCCACGATTGCGCCCTCCCTGGCGACAACCCAGAAGTAATACAGATGGTGGTAGTTAAGCCATTCCATGACAGTCTTATCATTTCACAAAATCTAATAAACGACGTGTCCTTTTCTATTTGTAAAAGTGACACCCCACCCGTAATATGGAATCAGAGATTCGGGTTACTGAATCCAGGCTCAAGGTGTTGGCGGCGTCTGAGGCGTCGCTGGGAGTGAGGTTCATCTCGCGGTGTGATGGCGGATGCACCTCTTCGGATTCTTGCTAATTGTGGTCGGCGAAAGGAGTTCGGTCATGTTTGACAGCCTTGACGAGAAGATGAAGTTGGATGAAGAGGCAACGACCACCCGCAAAGAGCGGTACGTGAAGTACTCCGCGATTGCGGTGTTGTCGATTTTGGTCTTTGCCGCCCTGTACCTCGGACTAATGATGGTTTAAGGCTGACCAAATCGCCGGCCATAGACCGCCATTCGGACGAAAGAAGGAACAGCCATGAAGAACAAGCCAATTGAACAGGTTCCGTGCGCTAACTGCCACCTGCAGACGCCGGCTTGGCGAGCGCGCTGTATCCACTGCAATAGTCCCATGGCCAACGCGCCGCTACGTCCGCCGCTCAACCAGCAACCCCGCGCCGCTACGACGCCGCGCTAGCCGGCGCGGCGTTCCCAATCCTGTTCTTCTGCAAAAAGATTCCGCGTTCAGGCGCCACTACCAGGCGCGGCGCCGCAGTACGATTTAGCTTTGCGCTTTCTCCACAACCGGGCGATTTCCGCAAAGCTTTTGCAGAGGGATGCGGACTCAGATTAGGCGGGCAGTTCCGGGTAACCGCATGCCGGCTCGGAATGCACTCAGTTTGACCGCCAGCGGAGCCATGCCTCGAGGAAGTTATCGCCGCTGAAGCGCGCGGTTCGCGCGTCGATGCGTTCGATGCCGGGGCCGGTGAACGCATCCGGCATCGGCGTCGAACGCGTCGTGCGTTCCACCTCGATGGTGACCGGGCCGTCGATCCGGTAAGGCTTTACCCGGCCGATGGCCGCCATCGCCGCTTTCGCCTTCTTCTCGATCAGAGCTTGCGCTTCGGCGGCTGAGAGCGAGATGCAAGCATAGTAGCCGAGGCTTTCTTTCACCACGGCGAATTCAGCGTCCGGCACAATGGCCCGCAGGTCCTCGGCCGCGGCCTGGTCACCGGTGAGCAGGATAACGGGAACGCCGTACCAGCCGGCGAGCGCGGCGCGCGTTTCGATCTCGCCCACCTCTTTGCCATTCATGAGGATGCGCTGGATACCGAGCGAGCTGTAACTATGTGCCATCACCGCGCCTTTGCGGTTCGCGCGCGCGTGCTGGCCGACGAACGCCACGGCCGAGTACTTCCGCTCCATCAGCATCGTCGCACCGAGCGATCCGTGTACCAGTTTTGCCCGCGGATGGATCGTCAACGCGGAGAGCGAACGGCTCCCGCCGTGGCCGTCCCAAACGACAACCTCGTCGGCTCCACCCGCCAGGAAGCCGCTGACCGCGGCGTTGGTCTCTCCGGTCAGCAGTTTCTGCATTTCGGTGTTCGCCGGGCCGGTCTGCTCCTGCCGGCAGACGCCGGCCACACCTTCGGCGTCGGTAATTACGAAGACCGAGGTCTGCGGCAAGGCGCCCGCCGCCGACAGACCGAGAATCAAGATTCCGGCGATTCGTGCTGTCCACATGGCCCTTACACTCTCAAATGCGGTGGGCGGTCCGCAACAGGATTGGGCGGCCGCGGCCAGCCGGGCAAATCCAGCGGCGGCGCGCGAAGACTGCGAGTTTGCCGTGAGAGCGGCCCGGGCAGGTTCCGCCACAAAGTTTGCGCTGCCGTCCGTTATGTCAGAAGATGCTGGTGAAAGGCCGGAACGAAATTGCAGCCTGCCGGGCGATGGGGATTCGTTCGGACATGGCGTATACATAAAGAACCAACACCGGCAAACGCGAACATCAACCATCAGTCAAGAAGGACAGACACCAAGGAGCTGGAATAGTGAAACGGAGAAACTTTCTGACCAGAGCGGCGGCGGCGGGCCTGGCCACCTCTCTTTCCCGGGAGAACGTGGCGGGCGACGATTTGAAGCCCGTCCGTATCGGCATTGTCGGCGTTGGGGGGCGCGGAAGCCGATTGATGAGGACGCTACTCGATCTTTCCGCCGTCGAGATCACCGCGATCGCGGACATTGACGATAACGCGCTCGCCCGCGCCGGTGAGACCTGCGTTGAGCAGGGACGCGAGAAACCGGCGGTCTACCCGCGCGGTCCCGAGGACTTTCGCCGCCTCGTGGAACGGGACGACCTTGACGCCGTCATCACGGCCACGCCATGGGAGTGGCACGCCCCGGTCATGCTGGCCGCCATGGACGCCGGCAAGTACGCGGCCACCGAGGTGCCGGCCGCCGTCACCATCGAGGAATGCTGGGCGCTGGTCGAAAAAAACGAGAAAACGGGCAACCGCGGTACGATGCTCGAAAACTGGGTCTACCGGCGGGAGCCTCTGGCAGTGCTGAATATGGCCCGGGCGGGGCTGCTGGGCGAGGTGGTGTATTGCGAGTCCGGTTACGGTCACGATGTGCGCGCCGGGAAGTTCAACACGCGCAAAGGCGCTGCACCGGGACTTCGCTGGCGGGGCGAGCACACTGTCCAGCGCAATGGGAACCTATATCCGACTCACCAGTTCGCGCCAGTGGCAATGCTGATGGACATCAACCACGGCGTCCGAATCGAGCACCTGGTGGCGGCCGCATCGCCCTCGCGGGGCATGAATCGTTACGCCGCCGACCTCTGGGGCTCCAGTCATCCGCTGGCGAAAAAGGAATACGCCAACGGCGACCGGACCACCGTGCTGCTAAAACTCAGCGACGGCCGGACCGCGGTGAATTTCCACGACACGCAGAGCTGGCATCCGCGTGACGACGGGCATAAATATCAAGGGACGAAAGGCATGGTCCGATGGCCATTCCCCGGCAAGGGCAGCATCTGGCTGCTGGACCGGCACTGGAACGGCAAGTCTTTGCACGCCGGCAACGCGTGGCATCCGTTGGACCCGTTTCTCGACGAGTTCGATCATCCGCTCTGGAAGCAGTACGGCGAACGCGCTCTGCAGTTCGGTCACAACGGGGCGGACTGGCTGGAGTTGCACGAATTTGTCGAAAGTGTCCGGCACGGGGCTGCGCCGCCGGTCGCGCTGGTTGACGCCGTCACCTGGAGCGCGATTGGCCCGCTCAGCGAGAAATCAGTGGCTGGCGACAGTGAGAAGATCTCCATGCCCGATTTCACTCGCGGCCGGTGGAAGACCAGTCAGAAATTCGAACTGCGATGGCAGTGGTAGGTTGGGAGGTCGGAGCCTGTCGATTCGCTGCAGCAGGACCTTTCGAACCTGGGCGGTCTCGCCTGGACCCGGCCGGGACTACGGCATTCGAAGCTATTGCTGCTCCTGGTTCAGGTGCAGTCCCTTATGGATAGCGTAGAGCGCAAGCTCCAGCCGGTCCGAAACGCCGAGCTTATCGAAGATATTGTGCAAGTGATTCTTGACTGTCTGCTCGCTGATGAACATCTTTTCGGCCATTTCGCGGTTCCGGTAGCCCTGGGCGACCAGGGCGACAATCTCGCGCTCGCGGTTGCTGAGCGGTGAGCGGGAGCGTCCTCCGCGGCCGCTTGGAGAGCCCTCGCCGGGCGCGGCAAACTGCCGCATCACGGCCGCGGTGGTGTGGGAGTCCAGCCAGATCTCGCCCTCGTGAACCTTCCGGATGCTTTTGATGATCAACTCGGGGGCGGTCTGCTTCACCACGATGCCAGAGCAGCCCAATTTCATCGCCTGGACCCATTCGTTCTTGTCCTCGGAAGCGGTGAGAACAATGGTCTTGCTGCCGGTTTTCAGGTGCTGCAAGGTTTGAAGAACGGCGAGCCCGTCCATTCCGGGCATTTTCAGATCGAGCAGAACAATGTCGGGCCTGGCCTCTTTCACCGTTTCGAGCACCTCGCGCCCGTCGGCAGCCTCAGCCACAACCTCGAGGTCCTCCTCGAGATCGATCAATTTGCGCAAGCCCTCACGCACCACGGGGTGGTCGTCGGCAAGCATGATGCGGATCGAAGTGTGCTCTGTCTCCTCCTCAACGGTTTCGGTGACTGCGGGCGTTTGCTCCACTTCGGAGGCGGAGA
Organism: uncultured Solibacteraceae bacterium; assembly: GCA_964468205.1. Lineage (GTDB taxonomy): Bacteria > Acidobacteriota > Terriglobia > Bryobacterales > Bryobacteraceae > CAWELS01. Next base: position 35,016 of record CAYXVG010000014.1, read on the forward strand.
CACTTGTTTCTTTCATTACTTCTCTCCCTAACGGCTTACGAACGATTCTATCCGGTGGTCCTAGTACTTCGCCAATCTCAGGTACTCCTATGACGGACCACCCATAATTCTTATCGGCCAATAAGTACTGGAACCTTTAGCCTGTCGAGCTAAGGCCAAAACCCTAGGCTAAGGCGGCAGGCGTCTGGACGGAGTTTCCCATCGTATTTTCTTGAACTGCCGGACAGCGTACCATAGAGATAAAAGGAGGGGCAGTGGCAGAGACCTTATGGAGTCGATTTACTATGTCGTGACCTGGTTGTGTCACCGCACTTGCGAGCACTGCTACGACGATAGATTCCGGCCATATCACGGCGCGGGACTCGATGAAGTAGTCACACAATCGCGGGAGAATTTTCCCCGTGTGATTGCGAACTTTCCGCCGAAAATGACGTACTTGGACCTCGGAGACGCCGATTCCCGCGGCCGTTTTCGCGAGAAGACGGGGACGGTCATCCTGGCTGGCGGCGAGGTACTGCTGGACGCCGTCCGCAAACCAGTCCTCTACCCGGCGATGGCCTTGTTACGTGAGAAGTACCGCGATCACGGCGGAGTACGGCTGGGCATACAGACCACCGGCGACACTCTGAACAGCCGCATCCTCGGCGAGTTGAAAGAGCACGGAGTTTGGATGGTTTCAATCTCCGGAGTGGATCCCTATCACAAGGGCCTCGAGAGCGAAGCGGCCCGGGAGAAGCTCCAATCGAAGCTGACGCGAATGTTCGAATCCCATGGATTCCGCGAATTGCCGCCCAAGACGGAACGCAACGGCCATGATATTGAAGGCGGGCCTTTCTATCATTTCTTCGGCGCCCAGCCGGACTCCTGGATCGGCAAGCTCTGGCCCCGCGGGCGCGCCGAGGAGAACGAGCTCTCCACGGCCGATATCACCGAGAATTTCTGCAACCGCTGGTCCGGGGGCCTGAACTTCCTGCAACACAAGTACAGCGGTTCGGAAGTGTCCGTGGACCCGGCCGGAGACGTGTTTCCCTGCTGCATCAAGACGCGGAAGCCGGTAGGCAACCTAATCGAGGAGCCGCTCGAGGAAATCCTGAACCGGCTGCAGGGCAACCCCGTCTATGAGGCGATCTCCATGGGACATCCCGAGCGCATGGGGATCACGCACGGCTGGAGCGTGGAGGATTTCCTCGATAAATCACGCCGGGTCACGCGCTCCGGCGAGATCTATCAGAATCTCTGCATCGGATGCGACGCTTTCCACGAGGAGGTGCTCATGGCGAGCGAAAACCTGGTCTCGATCACCACGCCAGAGGACCGGGAGTGACGGCGGCGGGCGGTTACCGGTCAGTCCACTTGAGCTCGGCGTCGGAGCGGCGCACGTAGTTGGCGTCGACCGCCGCCGGGTCGAGCGCGGCGCCCTCCGCAAACCGCATGGAGGCGATGCGGGCCACCGCGGCGGCCTGGGCCCGCGGAACCTCGGTGATGCGGGCGTGCTCGAAACGGGTACCCGTGAGGGCGGGGCGGAACGGCGCGAAGCCGGTGCAGAGGAACTCGATATCGCCCGCGGGCAGCGCCGCCAGCCAGTCCGGGAAGCGCGTCACGGTCTCGCCCGCTAGGAGTTCCAGCGGGCCGTTGTAGAGAGCCGCATAGATTTCTCCCCGCCGGGCGTCCAGCAGCGTGGCACGGAGCGGCACGGAGCCGAACCAGGCCAGCGCCTGGAGGCTCGAAACCGCCACCACCGGCTTTCCGGCGGCCTCGGCCAGTCCTTTCACCGCGGCCAAGCCGACGCGGACCCCGGTGAACGAACCAGGGCCGCTCGCGGCGGCGAAGCAGTCGACTCCGGCCACCGTCCAGCCGTGTCTCGAGAACAACGCTTCCAGTTGCCCGTAGATCACATGGGAGAAGCCATCGGAGGAGTGGACCATACGCTCTTCGAGGAGGTTCCCGCCTTCAAGCAAGGCGATGCTGCCGAACTCGCTAGTGGTGTCGAGACTGAGGATCCGGGCCATGAAGATCTATTCGATAAGCGTGAAAACCCGGTTCAACGAGTACACTTTGCCCAGGGCGTTCATACCGAGGAGGCGGAGATTCAAATTAGCCGGTAGCCGGCCGAAGCTGGCCGGTACCCGGAACTCGCCGGTAGTGCCGGTGGCCAGCACGCGGTAGCCGTGGCTGCCGCCGGCGATCTCACCGGTGAGCATGAAGCGCATGTTGCTGGTGGCCCGGGTCTCGCGATTCAGTTTCACCGAAAACGGAATGGGCTTGCTGAGGGAGAGTTCAGTGCCGGCCGGTTCCACCAATTCATAGGGCCGCCTCGCCGGGTCGTACTCGATCTCCTGGACCGGAATGCGGCGGGAAGCGAAATGCCAGCGCTGGGCCATACTGGCTTTGCGGCCATCGCGGGAAAGGTGCAGGATCCAATCGTGATTCAGGTTGGGCGGCGTACCTGAAAACTGCTCGCCCTTGAACTCCTTTTCCTTCTTGATTTGGACGGACTCGCCGGTGATGGGGTTGATCCAGTAGACATCGTACTTGCGCTTCTCCACCAGGATCTCCACCGGCCCGGGCTCTTCGATGTAGACCATGTACTCGACACCGGTAAGCGCCAGCGCCCGGCCGCCATCGACGTCGAAAAAGGGCTCGAGTTCCCAGTGGCGCGTGCGGGACATGATGTCGTACCAGGCGGTCATCTGCGCCGCGCCGGGAGCGTCCAGGTACTTCGCGTCCGGTTCGAAATCGCGCCCGCCATAGGTTCCCGTGTTGCCGTAGGTCGGGTGGGCTCCGCTCATGGTGTTATTCCAGAGACGCTTGCGGAAGGCGTCCGTGCCGACGTGGTGGGAGTGCGAGGCGCCGGCGCCGGAATTCTCGTAGCCGAACTCGGTGTTGACCTGCGGCCGGGGGTACATCTCGTGCTCGATGGAAAGGACGGCGATGTCGGAGGTCTGGTAGGCGATGTAGTCCATCCAGCCATCCTGCAGCAGCGGCGCGGAGGTCGTGTTGGTATGGGTCGAGCGGGGGTGGTCGTAGGGATCGAGTTTCTTAATCAGGGTCCCGATCTCGTTGAGCAAAGGACGGCCGTCCTCGTACTCCTCGAACTCCTGGACGCCCTGCCAGGTGACGTTCATGGCCGCGTAGCGGGAGACCACGTATTCGATGTACCGCTGGCGTTCCTGCCAGGAGGGAAAGAGTTCGGCCAAGTGGTTCTGGTCGCCGGCGAGTACCAGGTCGGCGGTGATGCCTTGACGGTTCATGTAGAGGATGCGCTGGTCGAGTTCCTGAAAGTACGCCGGGTTCGGCGTGCCATCCGCGGCCAGAGCCTGATCCATGCCCGGGAAGTCGCCTGTCACGAGGCCGCGGATGTGGTTGAACTTCTGCTCCGCCCGGACGTCGACCATGCGCTCGAAGAGTTGCCGGTCCATGACGGCGAAGCGGTAACTGGTGTCACCCATCCAGAGATGGGGCGTGGGACGCACCGGGTCGTCGGTGTGGGAGAAGTGGCGGGTGTTCTGGACGACGACGAATCCTCGGGAATCCGAGGGCGTGGCGTTGATGCGGCCCTCCATGCCCTCGAACCGCGGCACATTGCTGGTGACCCGGAAGATCCATTCTCCAGGGATCAGTGGCGTGAAGCGGATCACCATGCGGCGGCCGCCGTCCCAGAAGGCGTGTATCAGGTAGGTGCGGGCTTCTGGCGAGCGCACCTCGGCGTGCATGCGGACGGACTGAAACGGATTCGGATGATCCGCGGCCTCGGCGTCATTGAGTTCAAAGACGAGATCGCAAAGCGAATAGACCGGCGTCTCCGGACACGCCGGCTGCGCCATCGCCGAGGAGAGCAGGATTGTACCCAGTAGCAGCGCTCGGTATATCATTGATTCTAGTTTAACGAGTAGCACAGAACTGCAAAACAAAGGAGACGCTATGTCCGCTTCCAACCGGCGTAATTTTCTCAAAGCCGCCACTGCCGCCGCGGCCGCCGCGCCAGCGGCCGCCGCGAGCAGCAAGAGTGCAAACGACCGCATCCGGGTGGCCGTCGTGGGCCTACGGGGCCGCGGCCGCTCCCTTATTCAAGCCTTCCACGAGCTGGGTAAAGACAACGTCGAGATCGTCACTTTCTGCGACTGCGACGACAACGTGATGGCGGAACGCGCCGGGGGCTATGAGCAGCTTTCCGGCAAGAAGCTCCAGCGCGTGAAGGACATGCGCGCCGTGATGGACGACAAATCCATCGACGTCGTCGGTTTCGCCACGCCCAACCACTGGCACGCGCTTGGTACGATCTGGGCCTGCCAGGCCGGGAAGGATGTCTACGTCGAGAAGCCGGGATCGCACAACATTTTCGAAGGCCGCCAGGTGGTGGAGGCGGCGCGAAAGTACAAGCGCATCGTGCAGCACGGCACCCAGAACCGCTCCAGCCCGAACATCATGGAGGGCATCGAGCAGCTCAAGAACGGCATTATCGGCCGGGTCTACATGGCCCGGGGCATCGCGTACAAGAAGCGCCAGGGCTTCCAGGCGATTAACGAAAAGCCGGTGCCACAGGGCCTGGATTGGGATATGTGGCAGGGGCCGGCCCCTTACAATCCGTTCGCCCCGGAGCGCCACCGCGGGTGGCATCTGGTCTTCGATTACGGCAACGGCGACATCGGGAACCAGGGGGTCCACGAGCTCGACATCATTCGCTGGGGTCTCGGCCTCAACGAGCATCCGACCAAGGTGGCCTCGATGGGCGGCGTTTATGTCGACCGGGGCGCCCAGGATTACCCGCAGATCCACTCGGCGATGTTCGAGTGGAAGGACAAGGATATCCTGGTCACCTTCGAGACCCGCTCCGGCTACACCAACCCCGAGGCCGGCATGGGCAAAGAGTTCATTTTCCTCGACAAGCGCAACGCCGTCGGCGTCATTTTCCTCGGCGCCGACGGATACATGATCATGCCGGACTACTCGAGCTACTACACCTTCCTCGGGAAGAAGGCGGAGCCGGGACCGAAGGCCGAGGCCGGCGGCATGGTGCGGCAGCTTGCCGTCCCGCGCGTCAAGGGACCGAGCGCGGTGGGCGCGGGAAACATTACGGATCTGCCCCACTTCGAGAGCTTCATCAAGGCCGTCCGCAGCCGCAATGAGAGCGATCTTCGCTCCGGCCCAGACGATTTGCACTACTCCTCCTCGCTCAACCACTTGGCCAACATTTCCTACCGGACAGGCCGGATGATCCACTTCGACCCCAAGACCGAGCAGTGCATCGGCGACGCCGAAGCCAATAAACTCCTAACCCGCGACTACCGGAAACCCTACGTAGTCCCAGCTAAAGTCTGAGCGCGGGAACAGCCCCGCCTTTTCCGCGATCCACTACGAGGCCGCCCCGGCGGCGGCCTCGTACAATGCCACGATGTTCTCCGCCGGGGTCACCGGTTGGAGGTTGTGGCAAGGTCCGATCACGTAGCCTTTCCCTTGCCCGAACAGGCGGACGTTTTCCGCCACCTCCCGCCGCACGTCAGCGGGACGGCCGAATGCCAGGGTCTGTTGATTGTCCACCCCGCCGTGGAAGACCACCGCTGGACCGAAGTCCCGCGCCAGAGCGTCCCGTTCCATTCCCCGGCAGCGCCATTGGATCGGATTCAGGACATCAATGCCGATCTCCAGCAAGTCCGGAATCACCTTGCGGATGGCTCCGTCATCGTGATGAAAGACGCGAACATCATAGGAGTGCGCCAGATCGATCATCCGGCGCATCCAGGGCTTCAGGAATCGCCGGAAACAGGTGAGGCTCATGAGCAGCGACTTCTGCGTGCCAAGGTCCTCGGCGACATACACGAAATCGATCAGATCGGCGGCTTCCTCGAGAATTCGCCGGATCAATGTCTCCAACACCCAATGGATCCGTTCCAGGGCCGCTTCGGCGATGGCCGGGTTTTCGCCCAGGTCCACCAGCGCCTGCTCCATGCCGCGCATGCGCGAGTAGAGGTAGAAGAGCTCGTAGCACCCGCACTGGATGGGATAGTCCTGCCACTGGGCGCAGGCGGAGCGGAGGCCGCCGACATCCCAATCCTGAGGGTCAGGCCAGGGGTAACGTTCGATACCGGAGACCGATTCCACCGCAGCCAGGGGTGAGCCGGTAGCCTCCTCGTAAACCCCCATGCCGCCGCCGTAGGCGATATCGACCGCGTCTACTCCCCACAGGCTCCACAAGGAAGGGGTATGCCAGGTTTCCTCCCGGGCCGCCGGGTGGCGCGGCTCGATGCGCACGCACTTGTCAATCCCCAGCCGCTCCCACAGCCCGCGGTGCGCGCCATACTCGATGATGACGTTCGGTGGAGCCTCTTCGGCGGACTCCTCGACGCCCAACTCCGCCATGAGCCGCGAGGTTACTTCTCCGGTGGCCCAGTAGTCGCATGGAAGCCGGTCTGCTACCTCGCCGTCGAAGAGCGCCATCCATCGCTGTTTGGGAGTCATGGCGCCGATGATATCACCACACGATCCGGCGTCCCGCCGAGCGCCTCGACCTCGATGGTTCCCTTCCCCCAGACCGTGTGCCGGCCCACGCCCGTCCACTGCGCGGCATTCAGAAAAGGGTACAGTTCCCTCATCTCGCCCCTGTATTCCGCCATGCCCACGAAGCCGCCGATCGGATGCGTCTGGCCGGTTCTCGAAGATCGCCGCATCACATCCCTCCACTCGATTTCACAGCGGGTCATCCGGATAAGCGACGCGCGTCTGCCGAGATCGCGGAAATCCACCTCCAGCGGCCCTTCCTGGTACAGCGCGCGAAGGGTGCTGATCCGGTCCCGGCAGCGATTGAAGAGAATTTGGAACTCCGGTTCCCGGACCAGCGTCTTCCCGGCTTTCAACTCGGTGGGCATTACGAAACGAACCCGGAGCCGCGTAACCGCACGGCCCGGAGTAAGGTCGAACGTGACCGGCGGTTCCGGGAGAACCGGTTGACCCTCTGCCCGCGTGAACGGAGGCGCCGCCACACGGCCGCTCAGCCCAAGCTGTTCCACGCTCTCGAGCCGCGCCTTTCCCCGCCGTGGACCAAGCCCCTCCCGCGCCAGTTCGGCGAACGCCGTGGTGAGGTGGCCAATCGCCTCCGGATCGAGGGTGAACAGGTGCAGGTCAAAATGGAACGCGGAGCCAGCGCTTGCGCATGTGCCGTCGAGGTGGCCGGCCCGGAAGACAAACGGGCGCGGCCAGTCGGCCAGGCCGCTTGGCCCGGGTCCGGTGGTGGAGGGCTCGAATATTCGGGCGTAAGGGCACTCGTTTCTCCGCTCGCAGGTCCGGGCCCCGGGGCAGCCGGGGTCGCACACAATCTTGCGAAAATGCGTTCCCAGCGCGCCGCGCAGTATGTTGCCGGGCTTCCCGGCCGGAAAGATGACTTCATCCAAGGCGGTGAAGACGAACCGCAATCGATAGAAACGGAATGTCACGGGGTAAGGCAATTGTACCGGCGATCGGCGGACCGGCAAAACGATGCTGCCGCCGCACGAGCCGCCGGCGCTTCGCGGGACCGGCGAGCGCACCCGTCAGGAAGGATGAGGCCCGGCGCTCGCCTCCGTATCCATGAAGTAGTAGCAGATCATGTGGCAGATGATCATGTGGCCGTCTTCGATGCGGCCCATGTGCGTATCGGGGATGTTGATTTCCAGTTGCGAGAGCGGGCCAAGCTGGCCGCCGTCACGGCCGGTGAGTCCGATGGTGCGGCAACCCAGCGAATTGGCGTACTCGACGGCGCGCAGGACGTTGGGCGAGTTTCCAGAGCCGCTGATCGCCATCAGGAGATCACCCGGCGCGGCGAAGTTCTTCAGTTGCTCGACAAAAGCCACTTCATAACCGACGTCGTTGGCATAGGCCGTGATTGTGGGCAGCGAATCGGTGAGCGCCTGAATGCGAAAACGCGCCGGACGGTTGTAGCTGGCGCCCTTCAGCATGTCGCAAACGAAGTGCGAGGCGGTGGAGGCGCTGCCTCCGTTTCCGCATACGAAGATATTCCTCCCCGCGGCGCGGGCCTCCTTGTACCACTCGATCGCCTGGTGAATTCTGGCGGCGTCGGTTTTGGCAATCGTGGCCAGCAGTTCCTCGCGGTAGGCGTTAGCGAAACCGTTTCCATTCATTACGAGTTCAATTCCTCCGTGAGCGCGAAGGCTCCATAGAGCACGCTGTCATTGACGAGCTGGGCCGGAACCACGTCAAGCCGGGCGCGCGACCAAGGCGTCACCTGCCGGCGCAATTCCTTCCGTAGGGGGACGAAGAGCCGGTCGCCGGCCTTCGGCATGCCGCCGCCGATAACGATCCGCGACGGGTTGAGGACCATGATGATGGTTTTCAAACCGGCGGCGAGGCGCACGACGTATTCTTCCACGAAGGCCGGGTCCTGGAGCAACTCCCGCGCCGTCCGGCCATAGTCCCGTTCCAGCCAGAGTCCGGAGCACATTCGCTCGAAGCAGCCGTGCCAGCCGCAGAGGCACTCCGGGCCGTCAGGGTCGATGACGGTGTGGCCGATCTCGCCGGCGTAGGAGTCGGCCCCGCGGAAGACGCGGCCACCTTGAATGATGCCGCCTCCGATGCCGGTGGAAAGGGTCATGAAGAAAAGAGGGTCGTGGCCGATTCCGGCGCCGTGGGCAAATTCGCCTAGCGCGCCAACGTTGGCGTCGTTGTCCATGATGCACGGCACGCCGAAAGCCGCTTCGAGGTCGGCCGAGAGGCGGGTATCGCCCCAGCCGCCGATGTGGGTGGATAGAGCGACACGCTGCTCGGAGAAGATCACCGGGCCGCCAAATCCAATCCCGCACCGGCTGAATCCTGGCTCGGACTTCCAGGCCCGGCCGAGGCCGACGATCTGCTCCATCATCCACTGCTTGCCGCCCTCGCGGTCCGTGGCTTTCGATTCGCGCTGGATCATGCGTTCGCCGGCAAAGACGGCCATGGAGAAATTGGTGCCTCCGATGTCGATTGCCAGGGTGTTCATTGCGTCTGCAGCCGTTCGGCCTCGAGGACCTCGTCCGGAGTCGCGGTCCCGGTACCTCTCTTCATGATGGTGACCGAAGCCACCAGATTACCAATCCGTGCGGCGCCGAGGGCCGAACCGGTGACGGAGAGAGCCAGGGCCGCCCCGGCAGTGAAGCTGTCGCCGGCGCCGCAGATATCCACCGGGCGGGCGACGGGCCGGGTCTCGACCCACTGTTCGCCATCGTCCCCAACCACCAGCGCGCCGCGGGGGCCGTGGGTGACCATCAACCAAGGCGCCCCCACGTGCCGGCGCAAAGCCGGATAGTCCACGCGTCCAAACAGGCTCTGGCAAGCCAATGCCGCCTCGGCCTCATTCGGCTTCACGACGGCATTGCGGAACAAAGCCGGCCGGAGCCGCGAGTCGACCCAGACAAGCTTCTCCGGGTGGGAGGCCGCAAAACTTGCGAGGAACTCGCGAACCGAAGCGGTTACAACGCCACCCGACTCTGTCTCCGCCTGGTCGGCTACCAGGACCACGTCAAATTCGCGCGCGCAACGTTCCAGTTGGTGCAAAACGCCGGATTCGATGGCGGGCGGAAGGGCGTCGGCGTTAATGAAGTCCACTCGCGGCAGATCCTCTTCACCGGTTTCCGCGTTCAGCAGCTTGGTGTAGGTGAAGGTCTGAATCCGGGGATCGGTGATCAGGAGGCCGGGTTCGACCCCGGCCCGCGAAAGCGCCGCCGTCAGTTCCGCGGCGAATCCATCGGCTCCGGCGGCGCCCAACACGGCGACGCGCCCGGCGCCGAGAGCCGCCGCGTTGTTTGCCACGGTGCCGCCGGCGCCCGCCGTTGTTTCGCTGCTGATAACGGCGATGCGGGGAATGCCGGTTTCGCGGGAGATGTCTGCCTCGGAAGGGTCATACACGCACCAGCGGTCGAGGCAGATATCGCCGACTACAAGTACGGACAGATCGGCGAAGCGGGCCAGGATTTCAGCGGTCTTCATGATTCCTTTGTGAGCTCCCGCCAGAGGGCCGGCATGGTGGCGCGGTGGTAGCCGCGCAGGTAGTAGCTTTCGCCGCCGTCGGCGGTGGTGCGGATGAGAATGGTCTTCCGCGGCCGAAAGTAGTAGGCTGCCTCGGACTTATCCGGCTCGCGGCGGATGTCCGCGTCCATGGGGACAAGGTCGAAGACGGCGGTGGCAAAGCGGCGGATCTCGCGGCCCTGCTGGCGGGCAACGTTTCGGCTCATGGCCAGAGCTTTGAGATAGACCTCCGGGGCCATCACGGCCGATCCGAAACACAACATAACGCCGCCTTCGAGCCCCTCCACCGTTTTGGCGAAAATCAGAAAGTCGCGATAGCTGGCCGCGCCTAGGGCCGCGCCGTCGCAGTTCGGATGCTCGTGCAGGATGTCATAGCCGATGCCGGCGTGGATGGTGGCCGGCACCGAGAGACGGTAAGCGGCGGCGAGCAAACTGAGATCGGCAAACGGAAACTCGGAGGGCTCTTCCTGGATGCGCCGGCCGACGTTCTCGCCGAGTCCGAGGCGCAACTCCGCCGCCTCCAGGATAAGATCGTTCAGTTCTCCCGTCTCGCGCCACAGGCCGAACTCGCCGGTGCGGATATAACGGGCGACGCTCTCGGTGGTGGCGCCGATGAGCGCCAGCTCGAAGTCGTGGATGGCGCCGGCGCCGTTCATCGCGAGGTGGGTGATGTAGCCCCTTTCCATGAGGTCGATGATGTGACGATTCACGCCGGCCCGAAGGACGTGCGCACCCATCATGAGGATTCGGGCGGCGCCGGCGTCCCGGGCCTCCTTGAGCTTTTGGGCGACCGCTGGGAGGTCCGGGTGCAGGAATCCTGGCGGTTCCTCGGCGAGAGAAAGCCAGTGCGAGGCCTCGAGGTCATGCTCGCGCTCGGCGAGCGGCTTCACCAGCAGGCGGGAACGGTCAAAATACGGGTACTTGGATTTCACTGTGGAAACAGGACGCTCATCAGCTCGTCATGAGGCTCGTAGTTGGGAACGATGAAGTCGGCGCCAACGCCGGCGAGACGGTCGCGCTTCCAGGGATCCACCTTCTGGCAGCCGGGTTCGTCCGAGGCAACTCCGACGGCGACGCCGCCCACCTCCTTGATATTTTGGATCTCGACGAATCCGTCCCCAAAGCCGAGGAACTGGTCACCCGAGAATTCCGCCGAGGCGATGATCTTTTTAATCAGAATCGCCTTCGAGAAGCTCTTGTAGTCATCGAGCGCACCGAAAACGCCGCCGTCAAAATACTTGGTGACGCCGAGCAGGTCCGCCTCGTGACGCATATAGTCCTGATCGGTGCCGCTGGCCAAGTACATCGTGAGGCCTTTCTCGCGCAGGCTCTCAAGCAATTCGATGGCTCCCGGCACGAGATACTTCCGGGGATGAGCCGCGCCGTTCTGCAGTTCGGCGACACGGTCCTTGATTTGCTCCCAGAGCAGATCGAGGTACTGTTTCTTATATTCGATCGGCTCCTTCGGCGCGCCGCCTCGTTTGGCGACCTCGTCGGCCAGAGCCATCATCTGGTAGATGGTCTGCTTGCCGGTCAACCGGCTGACAAACTCCTCGACGACGGCCGTGAGTTCGGCCTCCGGCTCCCCAGTGTTGAGCTCGCCGAGGATCTCAACCATCATGGGCACCATCACGTCGACCCACCCGGAGCGAATCAGGGAGATGGTGCCGTCAAAATCAAACAGTACAACCCGGGCGCGCTCGGCGGACGCCCCCGGACGAAGGCGTTCAATCATTCATATCATTGTCGCTTGAAATGCCGCCGAGGGCCAGTTGGAGGCAGGGGATTATCAATTCGCCCCGGCGTTCGCCGTCACAAAGCGGTCTTCGCCGATTCCAGCGTCCGCCGCCAATCGCGTACACGCTGCCGGGCGCGTTTCAATCGTTCCGCGAACTCTTCTCCATCGCGCGCCGGGACTCTGAGCACTGCAGAAACACGCCTGATCACCGATCCAGCCGGGATCAATTCTCCGGGGAGCGAAGTCTCCGGGTCTTCAGCGATCGTACCGAGGTTCCCTGTTTCCACAAGCTCTTCTTCAATCTCCGCCAATTTGTCTAGTAACTCATCTTCCGATGTTCCGGCCCGGGCAGCTTCCGTCAGATGCTCCTCCACCCGGATGAGGGTGGAATGTGCCGCTCCGCGGCCGGCGACCAACTTGTCAATCCACACCGGATCGCCTTGAAGCGTTCCGTCCGCCAGAGCCAGCGCGCGGACCCCAAACTCCCGCCGCTTGTTCGGCTGATCGGGGCAACGAAACGTGAGGCTCTGATGGGCGTCTATCGGCCGCCTGGCTCGCGGCTCAATCGCACTGTCATGCCAGCGAATTGTCGAACCACTGAGCCGGCCGCTCGAATCGAGATACCTGCACGTGACGATGATGGCCGTGATCCGTTGCCCGGATCAGTTCCAGACCGTCAGACGCTTTTCTCCCCTCGGTAAATCCTCTTCCAATATGTCGATAGCGCCCGGTTGAGCAAGAAGCATCGGCGCCACCGACATAGCAACGAGCATACAGAGCCATGTCCTCGTCATCTTTCGATCTCCAACTACTGCTCATCCGGACAGACGACCAGCTTGTATTCGTACCGGAAGTGGTAAACCTTGGTTTCTACCTCGCCATTGTTCCCGTGACAGTGACCAGTATCTCGCCACTGCTTGAGTTCCGCAAAGTCAGCTTCGACCACGAGCTGGAAGCGGCAGAATGCGCCGCGGTTCCCGGCCCATCCGGGTGCGGTAGACCTGGCCATCTGGGCTCCTTCGCATTCGACCGCATCAGTTCTCCAGCGAACCCCGGATTCCCTCTCGGGACAGGCAAGCCGGCCTCCCAGAAACCGGCGGCGCCAACCCGGAGGTCGCCGCGCACATCCGGGAAAAAGCAAAGGGCCCGGTCAGATGACCGGGCCCGGGGCCAGAAGGCCCGCCCCACGTTCAATTAGCTGGCTTGAGTCTTGTTAGTTCACGGCCACTTTGACGCTGCGGGGCTTCGCGGCTTCCTTCTTCGGAAGGGTCACCGTCAGCACGCCGTTCTTGTAGGACGCTTTGACCTTCTCGGGGTCAACGGAATCCGGCATGGAGAAGCAGCGCACAAACGAGCCGTAGCCGCGCTCTATGCGGTGGTAGCCCTCGCCGTCTTTGGTTTCCTCGAATTTCCGCTCGCCCTTCAGAGTCAGAGTTCCGTCCTCGATCTTGATGTCGATGTTCTTCTGCTCGACCCCCGGCACGTCCGCTGTAAGCTCGATCTCGTTCTCGTTCTCCTTGATATCGACATTGGGCGTCCAGGGCCGAGCCGCTGCCGAGTCAGAGAAGATGCGGTTCACGGAATCCTGGAAGAGTCGCATTGGAACACCGAAGTCTTCCAGGTTGAGTGGGTTGTAACGAGTCAAGGTCATGGTCTTTGTACCTCCTGTTTCGTATTCCTACTACATCTTTAGAATAAAATATGAGTCTCATTATGTCAAGAATAATCATAAAAATATAATAGTGGTACAAGCAGACATGTAAGTGATTGCGTCGCCGGCAGTTACACAGGGACTTAGAGGTGGGAGAAAAAGCGAAGTAGGAGCGCGAGCCGCCCTGGGATCAGACGCCGTGGCGCAGCCGCATCCGGGCTGTCCAGCGGAGGTAGCGCAGAATTTCGGCCCGCTGCCGCCAAAGGAGGGAGAAGAATTCGCGAAAGCCGATTTCCCCGGCCGGGACACCCCAATAGGTTTCGAGGCGCCAGCGAAGATAGGGGCTGCGCCAGGGGGTCAGACGATAGCCGCGGGTGGCATGCCAGAGAAAGGCAATCATTGATTTATGGCGGCGGCAGTGAGCGCGGATTCGGACGGCGCCGACTCAGTGGCGTAGTAGCCTGAGCGGGTGCGGACTTGCGGTTTACCTTTACCCTCGACTTCAACCCTGATGCGCCGGTAGGTTCCGTCCAATTCAGGAATGCTTGGCGTGTAGGCGATCACGTACTGATTTCGGATCTCATGGGCCACCAAAGCGGCAATCTCCTCGACCTCGCCGAGTCCCTCCGGGTAGTGCGCCAGACCGCCGGAAGCAGTGGTCAAAGCGTCGAGGGCGCGTTTCGCCCGTTTTCGCTCTCTCTTTTGCTCTTCATTGAGAAGCCCGATGGAGAAAAGCAGAACCTCGGCCTGCTGCGCCTTGTGGACAAGCTTCTCTAGCGTGGTTCCACTGGTGTTGTCGTTGCCGTCGGTCACCACGAGCAGCACTTTTTTGTCGTGCTTACCCTTCTCGACGAGGTGGTCAATAGACATGCTCAGGGCATCCCGCATAGCCGTTCCGCCGCGGGAGTCTATGCGCGTTAATCCCTCTTCCATCTTCAGGATATTGCTGGTGAAATCGGTGTCGAGGTAGGCCTCGTCATTGAAGTTCACAACGAAGACTTCGTCCTCCGGATTCGACTGCTTGATGAGGGTGAGCGCCGCGGATTCCACTTTCTGCCGTTTGTCCCGCATGGACCCGCTGTTGTCGATGATCAGTCCCAAGGATACCGGCACGTCCTCCCGGCGGAACAACCTAATCTCCTGGACTTCGTTGTTTTCGTAAACCGTAAACGCTTCCTTGTCTAAATCGGTGACCAGATTGCCCTTCTTGTCGACGACACTTGCATGCAACACCACCAGACGGGTGTCGGCGCGGAACACCGCTTCAGGCGCTTCCTGGGCGGGAGCCCCGGCGGGCGCGAGGGACGCAATGAAAGCAACAATACAGGGAAAAGTCAATTTACTGCGAAGGCGCATAATATCCACTTCGATACGCTGCCCGCAGCGGCGGAAGGCCGCGGGGCTGCACTAACTTCACTCTAACGCGCCGGTACTTGCCGTCACGAGTCTCGTTGCTGGGCGTATAGCCCAGAACGTATTGATTGCGCAGTTCAATTCCGATCTTGGCGGCGATATCCGGCAGCTCGTTAATGTTCTCCACGGGGAAGTGACGGCCCCCGGTCTGCTCGGCTAAGTGGGTCAGCAGACTCGGCCCGGCCAGTTCCTCGGCAGTCCGCCCCCGGGAATGCAGAGGCTCGAAAATGCCGATCGCGTAAACTTGGACGTCCGCCTCGCGCACCAGGTTCTTGATTTCGCTCTGGGTGTAGCGGCTGGAGTTATCCCCGCCGTCGGAAAGCACGAGGATTGCCTTGCGCGGATTCCGGGCCTTCTTCATCTGGTCCATTGACATGTACAAGGCGTCGAGCAGAGCCGTGCGGCCGCGCGCCTCGGAGAAAGCCAGCCGGTTTTGGATCTCTTCGGTTTCCCGGGTGAACGACATCACCATTTTCGGGCGGTCGGAGAATTGAATCAGGAAGAATTCGTCTTGCGGGTTAGCCGTTTTGAAGAACTGGGCGGCCGCCTGCCTCGCTTTGTGAAGTTTGGAGCCCATGCTGCCGCTAAGGTCAAAGACAAGTCCGACCGAGAGCGGAGCATCTTCGCTCGAAAACTGGGTCACATTCTGCTCCACCTTGTCCTCAAAGAGACGGAAGTGATCTGCGTCGAGGCCCGTAACCACTTGATTCAAAGGCGTAGTAACCGTGACGTTGATCAGAACCAAGGTAGAGTCCACCCGGATGTTTGGAGTTCGTCCTCCCAGGTCATTCGTGGCCGATCCGGGGCTGGTGCGAGGCGTGATCGAGACCCTCGGCTCGCTCTGGGACTTCGTCCTTTCCGAATCGCGATCCGCGGCGGAAAGGGGCTGTAGTGCAAGCAGCAGGAGGGCCGCAAGAGAGATTGCAGTCTGGTTAATCCGTAAGCCGGACACCGGGCATCTTCCCCCTCGAAAGTACAATCGCTTCCAGTATAACATGCGCATCATTTATGGTAAGATCGTGCGTGCACCAACGAATTCTCGGTGTCATCCCCGCCCGTTACGCTTCTTCCAGATTTCCCGGCAAAGCTCTCGCCAGATTTGCGGGCAAATCCATCATTCAGCATGTCTATGAGCGGGCTTCCAGTTCCAGTTCCCTGACGGATCTGGTGATTGCCACTGACGACCAGCGCATTCGGGCTGAGGCCGAGAGTTTTGGCGCTTCCGTCTGTATGACCAAGTCCACTCATCTGTCTGGAACGGACCGGGCCGCCGAGGTAGCCTCGGGCGACCAAGCCGGTATCATAGTAAACATCCAGGGCGACGAACCGCTGATTGATCCAGCGGCGATTGACGCCGCCGTCTACTGTTTATTAGATGGTGCAAACGCCCCAATCGCTACACTCAAGAAGAAAATTGTGGACCTGCAGGAGTTTACAAACCCGAACGTGGTGAAGGTGGTTACCCGGAATGACGGAACCGCCTTGTACTTCTCCCGGTCGCCCATCCCTTACGACCTTAGCGGGCAGGCCGAGCACTTCAAGCACATCGGACTATATGTTTACCAGCGTGACTTTCTCCTTGCGTTCTCAGGGCTCCCCGTCGGGCCCCTGGAACGGGCCGAGAGGTTGGAGCAGTTGCGGGCGCTAGAGAACGGACATCCGATCCGCGTGGTCGAGACCGGATACGAATCCCTCGGGGTGGACACGCCGGACGACCTGAAGCGGGTGGAACGCATTTATCAGGAGTTACATTCGCAATAGGCAAGGGCGAGGAATGGCAAAATACATCTTTGTTACCGGCGGTGTTGTTTCTTCTCTGGGAAAGGGGATCGCGGCGGCTTCGATCGGCTGCCTGATGGAAGCGAGAGGGTTTTCGGTGACCCTCCAGAAGATGGACCCTTATCTGAACGTGGACCCGGGCACGATGAGCCCGTTTCAGCACGGCGAGGTCTTCGTCACCGACGACGGCGCCGAGACCGACCTCGACCTCGGCCACTATGAGCGTTTCACTCACGCCCGGCTCACCCAAAACAACAATGTGACCTCCGGGCGCGTTTATGAAACGATATTGTTCCGCGAGCGGAGGGGCGATTATCTGGGCAAGACGGTCCAGGTGATTCCCCACGTCACCGATGAGATCAAGTCCTGGGCCCGGCGGCTGAATGACGACGCCGATATTGTGATTGTCGAGGTGGGCGGAACGGTTGGCGACATCGAGTCACTGCCCTTCATGGAGGCCATTCGACAGCTCCGCCATGAGTTGGGCCGGCGGAACTCGATGCACGTCCACGTGACCCTGGTCCCCTGGATCGCCGCCGCCCAGGAACTGAAGACCAAGCCCACACAGCACAGCGTGAAAGAGTTGCGCGCCATCGGTATCCAGCCCGATATGTTGATCTGCCGTGCGGACCGGCCTCTGGGCGACGACCTCAAGGCGAAGATCGCCCTCTTCACCGACGTCGATAAGGAAGCCGTCGTCACCGCCATGGATGTCGCCTCGGTCTATGAGGTACCCCTGGTTCTCGCTGACCAGAACGTGGACGAAGCCGTTCTCGAGCTGTTGGATCTCAAGGCGGCGGCCACCGAACTGAAGCTCGAGCGCTGGGTCGAGATGGTGAAGCGCTGGAACAATCCCTCCGGAGAGGTCCATATCGGCCTGGTGGGCAAGTACGTCGAGTATGAGGACTCTTACAAGAGCCTCAACGAGGCCCTGCTCCACGGCGGCCTGGCTCACGGGCGCAAAACGAAAATCTCCTGGATTGAGGCCGAGCAACTCAAGTGGCCGGATTGCGTGGGGCGGCTGCGGAAGTATGACGGCATCCTAGTGCCGGGTGGCTTCGGCAAACGCGGCGTGGAAGGGATGATCCACGCGATTCGTTACGCCCGGGAGTACAAGGTCCCCTACTTCGGCATCTGTCTCGGGATGCAGACGATGGTGATCGAGTTCGCCCGCAATATCTGCGGGATGGAAAAGGCCAATTCAACCGAGTTCGATCCGGCGGCCGAGCACCGCGTCATTTACAAGCTGCGCGAGTTGAAGGGCGTCGACGAACTGGGCGGCACGATGCGCCTCGGCGCTTACCCCTGCAATCTGGCTGAAGGAACGTTCGCGCGGCACGCGTATGGCGCAGCCGGGATTAGCGAGCGCCACCGGCACCGCTACGAGTTCAACCGCGACTTCGAGGACGTGCTCACGCGCCACGGCCTCCGCTTGGCCGGCGAGACGCCCGATGGAACCTACGTCGAGATCTGCGAGGTCCCGGACCACCCCTTTTTCCTTGGCTGCCAGTTTCATCCCGAGTTCAAATCGAAGCCAATGGAGCCGCATCCGCTGTTCCGCGCCTTCATCGGGGCGGCAATCGAGCATCGGGCCGCGAAAGGCAGGAGCGCGGGCGTGGCGCAGGAGACGACGGCGTAAAGCGCCGGGTAACCTTCCTGCGGCCAGCCGGCGGGCGCGTCAGCCCCCCTGCCCACCTCAGTAGCGTTATACTCGACCCACCATGACTTTGCGCGTCCTTTTGTTCCTTGTGTTTGCCGCTCCCGCCGTATACGGCGCCGGCCTCCGTTCGCAGGCCTTGGAGGCCATGAAAAAGGGGGCCGCGTTCTACCACGAGCAGGTTTCCACCGAAGGCGGCTATCACTTCCACTACGCGGCCGATCTTTCCTACGGACGCTCGGAGTCCGCCGAGGGATCGACCCAAGTATCAGTGCAGCGCGACGGGACCCCGGCGGCGGGCATGGCCTTTCTCGACGCCTGGCACGCAACGGGCGATCAATACTATCTCGATGCCGCCGTGGAGGCCGCCCGCGCGCTGGTAAAAGGCCAGCTCTGTTCGGGCGGATGGACCTACATCATTGAATTCGACCCAGCCAAGCGCCGCCGTTACGCCTACCGGTCCGATGGCAACTGCAGGCAGGATGCCGAAAACACCACCGTTCTCGACGACAACGTATCCCAGGCCGCGGCGCGCCTGCTCATGCGGGTAGACAGGGCGCTCGATTTCCGGGACGAGGCGATCCACGGCGCCGCCGGCAGGGCGCTTGAGGCGCTCATCGGCGCCCAGTATCCCAATGGCGCGTGGCCGCAGCGGTTCAGCGCCCCGCCGGAAGCAGACAATTACCCGGTGAAGCAGGCAAGCTACCCCGATTCGTGGCCGCGGGAGCACCCCGGCGACCATTACCGCGAATACTACACCTTCAATGACAACACCATCGCGGATGCGATCGATATGTTCCTCGAAGCCGCCCGCACCTACGGCAACCCGGACTACCGGGCGGCGGCCGAGCGCGGCGGCGGCTTCATCCTGTTGGCTCAGATGCCGGATCCGCAGCCGGCGTGGGCGCAGCAGTATGACCTCGGCATGCACCCGGCCTGGGCGCGGGTGTTCGAGCCTCCCTCGGTGACCGGCGGAGAATCGCAGGGCATCATGCGCACACTCCTGGCGCTGTACCGGGAGACAGGCGACCGGAAGTACCTCGAGCCGATCCCCCGCGGGTTCGAATACCTCAAAAGGTCGATCGTTCCCCCAAGCGATGCGGAGATCTACCGGAGGGCTTCACGCGGCGGCGGCCCGGTGCTCGCCCGCTTCTACGAGCTGAAGACCAACCGCCCGCTATACATTACGAAAGGAACCCAAATCCGCGTCCCCGGCCTGGGCTCGAGCCGCCCGGACGGCTACAAAGTGAGCTACAGCGACGCCTCTGTAATCACCCATTACAGCGTGCTCGTCAGCGGCCGCGATTTGGCTGCTATCGAAGCCGAATACAACTCCCTGGCCGCGGCCGAACCAGCCTCGATCCGGCGCCCGGAGCGGTTGCATGGCTTGTCGCCATGGCAGGGGGCGCCCCGTCCACGGCCTTCGGCGCAGGAGGTGGAAGCGATTGTGAATTCGCTCGACAGCCGCGGTGCGTGGGTGGAGGACGACTACATCGGAAAAGCCGACCGGGCCGCCTCGGTGTTTGCCGCCCGCGACATGACCGTTCGCATCGGCGACCGCACCTACCCTCTGAAGGAGAACGAAACGGTTGAGGTGTTCTTCGGGGCGGCGCCGCCCCTCGAGCGAGTAATCAATACGCGAACCTTTGCCGCCAACCTGATTGCGCTGGCGCGGTTTGTGGAGTGATCCGATTTCGCCGAAAGCCCCGCCGCAGTGTCCTAAAATAGAGCTAAGGGTGACTTAATGAACAGTATCAAGACGGTTCTCTTGCTGGGACTTCTGAGCGGGCTTCTGCTGGTCGCGGGCCAGGCGCTCGGAGGTCAGAACGGGCTGATTCTCGGGCTGGGGTTTGCCGTCGTGTTGAACTTCGGCAGCTACTTCTTCTCCGACAAACTGGCGCTCAAGGCCTACCGCGCGCAACGCGTCTCGCCGACCGAGCACCCGGAGGTTTACCGGCGCATCGGACCGCTGACCGAGAACCTCTGCCGCCGGATGAGGTTACCGATGCCGAAGCTGTGGGTGATCCCCGATGAGTCGCCCAACGCCTTCGCCACCGGCCGGAATCCGCAGAACGCTTCGGTGGCGGTAACAGCCGGTATTTTGCGTCTGATGAACGATCAGGAGCTTGAAGGCGTGCTGGCTCATGAGCTGGGGCACGTCAACAATCGCGACATCCTGATCAGCTCCATCGCGGCCACCATCGCGGCGGCCTTGACGTTCATGGCCCGCATGGCGTTCTTCTTCGGCGGTGGCCGGGATGACGATGAAGGGTCGAATCCGATCGCTCTGATCGCGATGCTGATCCTGGCCCCGATCGCGGCGATGTTAATCCAGATGGCGATTTCCCGGACCCGGGAGTACGGGGCTGACGCCGCCGCGGCGAAATACACCGGGTCGCCGGACGGCCTGATCAACGGGTTGCGGAAGCTGGAAAACTACTCGAAACGCATCCCGATGAATGCATCTCCGGCCCACGAGCACATGTTCATCATCAAGCCGTTCAGCCGGCAGGCGATGTCCAAGCTGTTCTCGACCCACCCGGCTACGGAAGAACGGATCGCCCGGCTCGAAAAGCTGCGGTACCAGCAGACGCCTTATTAGCGGCTGAAAGACAGTTTTCTTATGCTCCGGCGGCGGAACTGGTCCGCCGCCCGCCGGATCAGCTTTCCGGCTTCTCGACCTCGCTGACATCCACGGTGAGATGCAGCAGATTATCCCGCCGGTGTTTCCGGATGATCGTCTTGGCGAGCTCCCCGGCCCGCCGCGACTCCTTCTTCCGGTCCATCCTTTCGAGCAGTACGGCGTAGTTGGAAAGGATCCAGCCGACCTTCCGGTTATCCTCGCCGTAGATCTTCTTCGCGATCTCCAGAGCGCGTTCGAAGAGGCCGTGCGCCTCCTCGAGACGGCCGGCTTCAGTGTAGAGCGTCGCCAAGTTCGTGATTCCCCGGGCATAGGTGGGATGGTCTGTCCCGAGAGCTTGGCGCCAAATCTCGACGGCCCGCTCAAGGGACTCGGTGGCGGCGCGGAGCTCGCCCGAATCGCCATAAAGGGTCCCGAGGTTGTTCAGACAAACCGCCACTTCCGGGTGGTCAGGTCCCAGCGCTTGTTCCGAACGTTGGAGCGACTCGCGGAACAGGTGTTCGGCGTCAGCGATCCGCCCCTGCCGCCGGTAAACCTCGCCAAGGTTGTTCAAGACTTGGGCGACGCTCGGGTGGTCCGCGCCCAGGAGTTCGCGGCGGATTGCCAGCGATCGCTGCAACAACCCCTCGGCCCGGCTCAGGTTCGACTTCTCCACGTAGATGTGCGCCAGATTCTCCAGTGACCGGCACAGACGGAGCCGGTCTTCGCCGGTCAAAGAGCGGGCGATCAGAATCGCCCTCCGCTCGCACAGTTCCGCGTCGCGAAGGCGGCCTAGCTCGAGGTAAACGGAGCCGAGGAGGTTCAGGGTGATCACCGCCCGGGCGCCCTGCGGGTCCTCGCGATCCACACTCCGTGAGGCAGCTTCGAGAGCGGTGAGGGCGCCGGCATAGAGGCCCCCTTCCATCATCCGCATGCCGACGGAGAGATTGTATTCCCAAGAGTCGTTTTCTGGACCGGAGTTTGACGGCCTAGGCTCCGCTGGGACAGTTGCGATGAGTGTGAACAGGCTGATCGCGATTCGTAACCGCATGGCAACTCAATATTAACGCATACGTAACAGAATGTTAAATGTTTTCGGTTACAACCATATGTCTATAAGTATCATACCTTTACAGGATCCGTATTGGTAGTCAATGTTTCAATGCCAGGCTTTCGCTGGCAGGAAACACTGAAATCGTTGCGGGCGCGCGGCCGGCTACACTGCCAGCAAGCGCCATTGGATTTCAACGTGAAGCGACTCTGAAGCGGGGGTTCGAGTTACGGTCGAATCGCGGCGAGGCCGGGACCCCCGGCACGCGGCTATGGGTAGCGGTACAGCAACTCCAGGTAGGCGAAGTGAGCGTTCTTGCCGTCCGGATAGATGGCGGACATGACGGATTTGCCGTCGGCATACCCGTAGTAGCCGGTGAGGGTGAGGTTCGCGGTGGGTTTGATGTCGATACTGGCGTCGTAAAGCGTGGCGAGGCCGCGGCCGCCGAGGCTCGGACGCCCGGCGTAACCGAATACCCAGGGGTTGAAGACGCCTCCGCCGCCATACCAAAGGTCGTTTCGATTGTTGAGCCGCAGCCCATGAACGTCGGTGCGGATGGTCACCTTCTGATGCGGCCGCAGCACGAGTTCGCCAAAGAAGTCGTTCAGATTCATGAGGTTAAAGAACGGGAAACGGGCGTAGATGCGGGGCGTGGGCAGGATTTGGAAGAAGGTCTCGTGATCTCCGTCGTTCGGGTCGCCATCGCCGGTTGAGGAGAAGAACCCGCCGCGAATCCAAGGTCTCAGAGCGCTCAGGCCAGGGGGCTGAAAGCCGGCTTCCACGGCTCCCGCGCCCGCGCTGTGGCTCTGCGCGCCCCAGTCGCCGGTTTGCCAGGCGCCCCAGCCCAGAAAGTCGATGGTCCCGGCGGAGGTCTTGAGTGCGTGGAGGTAATGGCCGCCGAAGGTCCAAAGGCGGAGATTGGCATGGTCGGCGCCACGGACCGGCCCGGGGCGGTTGTCGGTTTTGCCGAGGCGCCGCCAATCCTGGTAGTAGATACCGAAGCCGCGAAACTCGCCCGAGTGGCTGCCCGATTCCCAGGGTTTTGTGACCGCCCCGTAGACGAAGCCCGCCTTGACGAAACCCCACCCGTCCACTTGAAACACGCCGCGGCTTGGGATGGCGCCGGCAACCGTGACGTTCGCGCCCGGAGGATTGTAGGCGTAGTGGAAGCCGTTGTAGGCGCGGCCGACATGGCTCCAGCCGAAACTGCCTATAAGGCGCTGCTGGATGCGCGTCTGCTTGAGCGCGGTCAGTACCGGGTTCTTGCCGGGTCCTTCCGCGCCTTCGGAGAAATCGAAGCGCCCCAGCTTGAGGCTGTGCGCGCCTCCGCCAAGCCCCTTCAGTTGGACGAAAGCCTGTTTCGGGAAGGCCATCACGCTGTTCCGGGACCGTTTGTTCGCGTTGAAGTAGTTCGAGCCCAGACCGAGGCCGCCCTGCGGTGGCGGAGCGGTGGCGTCAGTCGGAGCGCCGAGGAGAAAAGGGACGGCGAAATCGAGGGTCCAATCCGCTTTCTCCCAGCTCTGCCCGACGGCGAACCGGTAATAGTTTCCGCTGAAGGCGTATTCGCCGTTGGCAGCGCCATCGAACCAGTTCCAGATTTCGAGACGGCTGCGGAAGCTGGCGCTGTAGTGCCAGGACCCGGGGACTGGCTGCTGCGCGGCAAGCGCCTCCGCAGACAGAAATAGTATGAGGGTGCACGCGATCCGCATAGCCTTCCTCAGATTGTAGGTGACGATAGCCCGGCGGCGGTGTGACCTCGGTTACATCCTTTGACCGGCCAGCGCCAAGATCGCTCTGAGTTGCGTGCGCCGGCCTCTGGAAGCGTCAATCCTCCAACCGCAAACTCAGCGCAAGGTCCTGGCGGTATTCCGGCGTCATCAGCCAGAGGAGGCCGCCGGAGTGTTCGGCGCGGCCGCCGTCCACGGTTTCGCCAGACTGCGGACGCCACCACGTAACGGCGTAGCCGCCGGCCGGCAGATTGAGCGCAAACGTGACCTCTCGCGGGCGGTTGTCGACGATGTACCGTGGGGCATGTCCGCCGAAGACGCGGCCGTGGTGGAGATAGAGCGCATAGGCGCGGCCGTGCTCGGCAAGGAGGCGAGCGGATGCATGCTCGGGCATGCCGGCGGCAATGAGCTCACCCGCCGGCTTCATGCGGATGAAGTTGAAGCTCTCCATGAAATCGATCAGGGCCTTGAGGGAACGGCGGAGTTCGGCGTCGCCCCCCCCGGGCTGGGTGGCGGGAAATTCGAACGTTCCGTCCTCGTGGCCGGCGGTAAACGAGTAGTCGAGGTGGTTGTAATGGCCCCCGCCGGCGAGGATGAAGTCCCAGGCCTGGATGCGGTAGGGATGGCGGAGCGTGCCGTCGAAGCCGGTTTCGTCAAATCCGATCAGGCGGCCGAGTCCGTAGTTCATGGCCACCGTGACGGGTGGCCGGGCGTAGTGGAAGTGCAATACGTCGATGTTCGGGGACGGATCGGTGACCAGTTTACGGTTGTTGGCGACGTTGCGCGCGATGAGGTGGCGCCTGGAGAGTTCCGCCTCGGTGTCGCGGATAAGCTTCGCCATGTGAAGCTGCCATTCGAGCGTGACGCCGTAGAAGTAGGGTTCATTGCAGATCTCCCAGAGGAGGTTGTCGTAGGCATTCAGTTCCCGCACCATGCGCTTGACGAATTCTTCCTGGTAGCGCAGCAGTTCCGGATGATCGAGTGTGAGAACCTCGGTGCGCGGCATCTCCGGCGTGTTGTTGACGTTGTTCTTCGGGTGCAGCGGGCTGGCTTCCCACATGTCGTCGCGATAGTAAGTGCAGAAAAGGGTGACCTGAATAATGACGCCTTTCTCTTCCGCGTAGGATAGGATGCTGCGCAGGCGCTCCCAGTAATCCGGGTTCCAATTCGTGAGGTCCCACTTGTTGAGGCCGTCAAGGGCGCCGGAGGTGTTGGTGCGGCGGTACGGTGTTAGGAAGCGATCCGGCGTGGGGGCAAGCGTGTTGCGGGTGATGTTGAAGGAGCCGGGGACCTCGCGGTACAGGCCGGTGAAGAAGCGGGTAAGCCGCATGCCCTCGGCAGCCATGGTGTCGAGGTACTTGCGGTAGTCGAAGTCCGCATTGAGGAGCATCCCGTAGTGCTCGGCGGAGGTAACAGCGAGAAACGGCTTGCCGCGGAACTCGTAGTAGTGGGGATTTTCGGGATGGAGGCGGAGGGTTTGGGCGGAGAGGGCCAGGGTGGCCAGGAGGAGCGTAATGATCGTGCGCATAGCGGAATTCTATCGCATAGGCCTGCCGGATCCGGATGAGTTCCTGGTAGACTCTCTGGAATCGGGATGAGCCTTTCGCTATTGATTCGGCGGGTCCACCTGTATCTGGCCCTGTTTCTATCGCCATGGGTATTGATGTATGCGTTGAGCACCGTGGCGATGAATCACAGAGGGCCCGTGGGTGAGCCGCCGGAATGGACGCTCGAGCGCGAGACGGTGCACGACGGGATCTTTCCCGAGGGCGGATCGGCGGAGGTGATGGCAGAGCAGATACTCGCCGCCCTGGAGTTGGAGGGCTGGCACAACGTGCGCCACGATGAAGCCACCGGCGTGCTCACGATCAATCGGCATGCGGCGGTTCACCCGCGGCGCATTACGTTTGATCCATCGGGCGGGACGTTGCGGATCGAACGCCAGGAATTCCGGACGCCGGCGTTTCTCGAGCGGATGCACCGGCGGCGCGGCTACAAGGAGGGACTCGCCACGGACAACGTCTGGGCGTTCGTGGTGGACGGCTTCATCGCCGGAATGCTTCTCTGGGCGTTCACCGGCGTATGGATGTGGTGGGAGATCCGGCCGGCGCGGAAATGGGGGCTGATTTGCTGCGCGGCCGGAGCCGGGCTGTTCGTGACATTTCTACTGACGATATGAAGCGGATCAGTTTTCACCATGTGAACCGCAGGACACATCTCTACCTCGCTCTGTTTCTGCTCCCCTGGGTGGTGGTGTACGGCGTGAGTTCGGTGGTCTTCAATCACAACGAAGCGGTGCAAGGCTGGTTTGGAGACAAGGGCCCCCGGTGGACTCTGCTCGACGAGCGGCCCTATGAGCGGGCGGTTCCCGAAAACCCCGAGCGATACCGTGCATTCGGGAGGGAAGTGCTCGAAGACGTCGGGTTGAGTGGAGCATTTGGGGTCAGCCGCCAAGGCGAAGGACGCATCAACATCTACCGCCGCGATTTCGGGAGCAACGAGCGGATCTCATACTTCATCGGAGAGAAGCGTCTGGTGGTGGAGCGGCGCGAGATGCAACCCCATCACCGGCTGGTGGAGATACACGCCCGGGGCGGATACCATCAAGATGGCCTTGGTGACGATCTATGGGCAGTGGTGGTTGACCTGGTGAGCTTCTCCTTCGTGCTTTGGGTGGTTTCGGGGCTCATCATGTGGTGGCGGATCCCGCGGCTGCGGTGGTGGGGCGCGGCGGCGTTGGCGGGGGGCGTGGTTTCGTTCGGGGCGTTTCTTGTTCTGCTTTAGACTGCGTCGCTGCTGGCCAATTCTGGCCGGCTTGTGGGCTGGCAGGTCTACTCCACCGGCGCGTTTCGACTACGATAGTAAGCATTAATGCATCAGCACCACTTTGAGTTTTCGGCGCGGATGCCGGATGACCGGGGGGAAAAGCTGCGGTACTTCGGCTTCACCGCGGTGGTGGGCGTGCTTCTGCTGCTCAACCTGCTCGGGGTATGGAAGACGGTCTTCGGGCTGGATACGGCCGCGATTCTGGCGGTCATCGCGGGCTACCGGACCTTCTACAACGCCATCTCCGGGCTGTTGGCGAAGAAGGTCACGGCGGACCTGGCCATTTGCATCGCGGTGATTGCGGCGCTGGCCGTGGGCGAGTACCTGGCGGCGGCCGAGGCGATGTTCATCATGCTGGTGGGCGAGGGCCTGGAAGGGTACGCGGCGACCCGGACATCGAAGGCGATCTCGCGGTTTGTGGAGCAGATGCCGCGGACGGCGCGGCTGATCCGGGACGGCGAGGAGGTTGAGGTCGACGCGGCGGCGCTGCTCGAAGGGGACCTGATTGCGGTTCGGGCCGGCGAGCGGATTCCCGCGGACGGGACGATCGAGCAGGGGAATTCGTCGGTCGACGAGGCGACGATTACGGGGGAGAGTCTGCCGGCGGACAAGGCTCCTGGGAGCGAGGTATTCTCGGGCACGCTCAACGGGCACGGGCTGCTGCGGGTCCGCGTGACCCGCTCCGGCGAGGACACTACGCTGGCCCGGGTGATCCGGCTGGTGGAGGAGGCCAAACACAAGCGGGCGCCGGTGGAACGGCTGGCCGACCGGTATGCGAAGTATTTCGTTCCAGCGCTGCTGCTGGCGGCGGCACTCACCTACTACTTCACCGGCGACTGGATGCGGACGGTGGCCGTATTGATCATCGGGTGCCCCTGCGCGCTGATTCTGGCCACTCCAACGGCGATGGTGGCGGCGATCGGCGGCCTCGCCCGGCGTGGCATCCTGGTCCGCGGCGGCAGCGTCCTCCAACTCGCCTCGAAGGTGGACACGGTCGTCTTCGACAAAACCGGCACCGTCACCGAAGGCAAATTCGAAATCCTCCAAATTTCGGTGACAGGCTACTCTTTCCCTAATTCCGCCGATCCCGGAAATTCGGAAAAGAGTAGCCTGTCACCGAATTGGGTGCTGGGGGTGGCGGCGGCGGCGGAGCGGGGGTCGGATCATATGCTGGCCCGGGTGATTGTGGAGGCGGCGAGGGAGCGCGGCATCGCGGTTCCGGAACCGGAAGAGGCACGCATTCTGCCGGGACGTGGGGCGGAGTGCCGGCTGAACGGGCGGACCCTGCGGGCTGGAAGTGCGGCGTTCCTCGAAGAGAACGGAATCCGCATCGAGAACGGGATCCTGGAGGAAGCGGATCGGCTCGGAGCGACAGCCGTGCTGGTGGCCGAGGACCAACAGCTCGCTGGGGCGATTCTACTCCGTGACCGCGTCCGCGAGGGGGTCAAGAAAGCCGTACATCAACTGGAGCATCTCGAGATCGGACACCAAGTGATCCTGACCGGCGACCGCCGGAAAGCGGCCGAGGCAATCGCCCGCGAGTTGGGTATTCCGAACGTCGAGGCGGAGCTGCTGCCAGAGGAGAAGGTCGAGAAGGTCCGCCAGCTCACCTCGCAGGGCCGCCAAGTGGCGATGGTCGGCGACGGCGTGAACGACGCCCCGGCGCTCGCGACCGCCCAGGTCGGCATCGCCGTCTCCGGAGCCAGCGATATCACGGCCGAGGCGGCCGACGTCGTCTACATGCCCCACTCGCTCGAACGCCTGCCAAAGCTGTTCGAAGTGGCGCGGCGGGCGGTCTCCACGGCCTGGGTGAATATTATCGTCTTCGCCGGCATCGTGAACGTGGCGGCCATCGGGCTGGCTTCATCAGGACTGGTAGGACCGCTCGGCGCGGCCATCTTCCACCAGATCTCCTCGTTGTTCGTGATTCTCAACAGCCTGCGGCTACTACGGGTGGAGACGCCAAAACATTCCCACGGGGAGGCCCATCCTCACCATCACCACAGCGGCATCCTGCACTGGCTGGAGCACCGTTTGGAACACACGCCGCTGCCAAATCTGTTCGGGCGGCTGAAAGGCGCCGCCGCCCGAGTGGACCTGAACGAGGGATTCCACTATCTGATCGTCAACCGGCGGCGATTCGCCCGGCCGGTGCTGATTGGGGCGACGGCACTCTACCTCCTAAGCGGGTTCTACATGCTGGGCCCGGAAGAGGTCGGCGTGATCGAGCGGTTCGGAAAGAAGACGCTGCCGTACAAGGAACCCGGACTGCATTTCAAGCTGATGTGGCCGATGGAGAGGCTGACACGGGTGGCGGCAAACCGGGTGCGCGTAGTGGAAGTGGGCTTCCGCTCCGGCACGGAATTCCCCGATGCCGAACCCGCGGCCTACGAATGGAACATCCAGCACCGGAGCGGCCGCTTCCAGCGGCGGCCGGAGGAGTCGCTTATGCTGAGCGGCGACCAGAACATGCTGGAGGTCACCGCGACGGTCCACTACCGGGTGGCGCGGCCGGACGAGTTCCTCTTCGGTTTGCTGGACGGGGAAAACACAATCCGCGTGGCCACGGAAAGCGTCCTCCAAGGCGCCGTGCGGACCACCGCACTCGACGCCGTACTCACCACCGCGCGCAACACGATCGAGGACAACACCCGCCGGGCCCTGCAAAGGCGGTTGGACCGTTACGGAGCCGGCATCGAAGTGATGCAGGTCCGGCTGCTTGATGTGCACCCGTCGCTCGAAGTGGTCGATTCGTTCCGGGACGTCTCCGGAGCGTACGAGGAAAAGAACCGGTTGATCAACGAAGCCGAGGGTTACCGCAATGAACAGGTGGCGCTGGCGCGCGGCACGGCTGAAGCGGACAAGGTAAATGCGGCCGGCTACTCGTTGAGCCGCACGAACCGCGCCGCGGGCGATGCCGGGCGCTTTACACAGTGGGAAGCGAGTCACCGGGCCGCGCCGGCGGTGAATGACGCGCGTCTGTATCTGGAGACGATGGAAGAGGTCCTTGCCAACCGGCCCAAGATGATCGTGGACTCGACTCGCGGCAGGCGGCACCTAACCCTGGTGGACGACGGACTCGGACTGGTAACGGCGCAACCCCAGCCACAGGTCTTCTATCAGGGAGCGGGAGAGCCCCCGGGAGGCGAAACGCCGTTCGTACCGCCCCGGGAAGAACCGAGAGAGCAGGAGTAGACGATGGAGTGGATGAAAGACAAACGGTATTGGCGAATAGCGGGCGGGATCGTCCTGCTGGCGCTGGCTTGGCTCTCGTTCTTCTCGGTGCGCGAGACCGAGTTTGTCCTGGTGACCCAGTTCGGGCGTCCGGTCTACACGGTGAATGAGGCGGGCCTGCACGCCAAGTGGTTCTTCCGTAGCGCGAATTACTTTGACCGGCGCCTGCGGGTATACAATCCCCGGCCGAGCGAGTTTCTGACGCGCGACAAGAAGAATCTGGTAATCGAGTGCTACGTGGCGTGGCGGATCGAGGACCCGAAGACATTCGTGCAAACGGTGGGCGATCCGGTGGCGGCAGAGATGCGCTTGCATGACATCATCTGGTCATCGCTGTCGGCGTCGATCGGCAACCACGATCTTGACTCCTTGATCGCGACGGCGCCGGCGGCGTTGCGTGCCGAGGATATGTTGGACGACATCACCGAATTAACTGACCGCGCGGCCCTCGATCGCTACGGCATCCGCGTCCAGGACGTCCGGATCAAGCGCCTGAACCTGCCGGAACAGAACAAGCAGAGCGTCTTCGCGCGGATGCGGGCCGAACGCGAGCGGATCGCGAGGCAGTACCGGGCCGAGGGCGAGGAGGAAGCGCTTCGCATTAGGGCCGATGCGGACCGCCAGAAGGAAGAGATCCTGTCGGCGGCCTACAAAGAAGCCGAGCAACTCAAGGGCGAGGGCGACGCCGAAGCGACGCGCATTTATAGCGAGGCCTATTCGCGGAACCCGCGGCTCTACAAGCTGCTGCGGACGCTCGAGTCCTACAAGAAGATCTTCGGCGACGACCAGACGACGGCGATTCTCAGTTCGGAGTCCGAGTTGCTGAAGGTAATGATGGAGGGAGAGAAGGCAGCGCGGTGAGTCTCATCGAAGTCGAAAAGAGCGAACACGCTCATCACCAACAGGAAGACCGCCGCGCCCACGAACCGGCGCCGCGATCGCCGTGGCGCGGTCGCATCCTCGGCGCGATTCTCGTGGCCTGGCTGCTCACCGGCGTCTACATAGTGGGCGCGGACCAGCAAGCGGTGGTCACACGTTTCGGCGCGGTCCTGGAGCCGCGCGTGATGCCGGGCATCCACGTTTCCCTGCCCTGGCCCATCGACCGCGTCACAAAGCTGAAGGTGCAGCAACTGCAGCGGCTGGTAATCGGCGGCGACCTTTCCGACGGCGTGCTGGGGCGGACCGATCCGCTGCTTTCGCAGTTCCTCACCGGCGATCAGAACATCATCCACATGCGTGTCGTGGCGCAGTACTCGGTGGGGAATCCAGCGGACTACCTCTTCCGGGCGCGGGATGTCGCTCAGGCGGTGGGCGCGGCAGTGGAAGCGGAACTCGCGCACCGGGTGGCCAACCGGAACGTGGATGCCGTGCTGACAACGGAGAAAGCCGCGATTCAGGAGGAGGTGCGCGGCGCGGCGCAACAGTTGATCGACGCCTACGGTATCGGAGTTCTGCTCGCCAGCGTCAGCATCGAAAGCGCGCAACCGCCGCCGGAGGCAGCCGACGCCTTCCGCGACGTGGCCGGCGCTCGCGCGGACTCGGCACGGATTGTGAACGAAGCATACGGCTACGCGAATGACCTCATCCCCCGGGCGCGAGGCGAGGCGGAGAGCATGCTGGCGGAGTCTCGCGGGTACCGTCTCCGCCGGGTGAACGAAGCCGGGGGAGACGCGTCGCGCTTCACGCAAGTGGCGCGGGAGTACAGCCGGGCGCAGGAGGTTAACGGCCGGCGGCTCTACATGGAGGCAATGGAGGAGGTGCTACCGCGGATTCGCAAGCTGGTAGTGGACAAGAGTGGCAACCTCGACTTGACGATCATTCGGAAAGGCCGCGAGAACGGCCCATGACGAAAGACAGGACAGCACAGATCATCACGGTAGCTGTCATCGTGCTGGTCTTTGCGTTCCTTGCCATCCGGCAGGCGGGCTGGAGCCCGCCCTCGCGCGAGCGGAAGCTACAGAGCCCGCAAGACGCCATCTACTCCATGCTCGACGCGGCGCGCGACGGCGACGTGGACGAGTATCTGCAGTTCTATACCGGACAGATCCGCGCGACGCTGGACCAGGCGGTCGCGGAGAAAGGCAAGCGCGGGTTCGCCGAGTATCTGCAATCGAGCAACGAACCGATCAAGGGGATTGCCATCACCGAACCCGAGCGGCTATCGCCGGACTCGGCGAAGGCGCGCGTCGAATATGTGTTCGCGGACCGCAACGAGGTGCAGATGATGTACCTCGAGAGGACGCGCGGCAAGTGGCTGATAACAGCGGTGGAGAACACGCAGCGCGTGAAGACGCTGGTTCCCTACGGGACGCCGGTGCAGTAGACGGGAGCCGCGGCGCGAGCCGGCGAATAACGAGGAAAGGCGCCTCCCGGGAGGCGCCCCTCTGGATTCAGGTCAGCCGGAATCCGGACTCAAAACATGTACTTGAGCCCGAACTGGAGTTCGCGCATGGTCCTGGCGGTCGTGATGCGGCCGAAGGTGGCGGCGTTCCGCGCATCTGTTGCCGGCGCGTTGAAATTCGGACGGTTCGAGAAGTTGAAACCCTCAAACCGGAATTGCAGGGTGTGACCCTCGCGGATTCGTGTGTTCTTTACCGCGGAGAAGTCCCATTGCGCAAGACCCGGACTGAACAGAATGTTCCTGCCAACATTGCCGATTCGGAACTGTAATTCCGGGTTGGAGGGATCGAACGCGGCGATGCTCCAGTAATTGTCCGGCGTCCGGTTATCCGGGATCGGGTCAATACCAGTGGCGTCGGGGAAGTTCCCGTCGCCGCCGATGTTGGCGCGGTCGCCGATGCTGCCAACGTTCAGCGGCGTGCCGTCAGCGAACGTGACGATACTGCCGACTTGCCAGCCGCCCAGGATCGCGTCCGCCAATCCCGAGCCGCTTAAGAAGGCCTGGCCCCGCCCGAAGGGAAGCTCGTAGAGGAAAGATGCGACAAACCGCTGTCCCTGGTGGAATTGCGACAGACCGCGCTCGGCGGCGATGTTGTGGCTGTTCGGAGGAAACAGCCGATCTCCAGCACGGGTTCGAATCGCCGACGTGTTGTCGATGGATTTCGACCACGTATAGGCGACCAGATAGGTCAGCCCCTTTGAGAACCGCTGCTGAAGTTTCACTCCAAGCGCGTTGTAGTTTGACCTACCCACGGGGTCGACCTGCTGGATGCGACCGAATTGCGGCCAAGGCTGGCGTTGGGAGATACTCCGCGAGTCTTCGGGCCCGGTCCGCAGGATCGCCTCGTTAAAGGCGCGCAGCCGTCCCAACTTCCGGCCTTGATTGCCTTGGTATCCGACTTCCAGCGCGATGTTGTCGGTGAGTTGCCTCTGCACATTGAACATGTACTGCAGGACGTACGGCGTGCGGCGGCTGACGACATTACCGAGAACGAACGGCGGTCCCTGGCATACCCCATCGAAACCGGTGCACGTGAACTGCGCGCGTTCAAAGGCCCACGGATCCAGTAGGTTCGAGTTGGGCCGCTCTTCGTTAGACTCGAAGCGGCCGCGGCCGCCGAGATTCCGCCCTAGGTCGAATACTGGATTGCCGGCGTCCTGGCTATAGAACACTCCAAAGCCGGCCCGAACGGTCCAATTGAGACTGGGGGTATAGGCGACGCCGACGCGGGGGGCGAAGTCCGTGTTGTCCGTGTCCACCAGAGGGCGGCCGATCAGGTCGTCACCGACGGCTGTTTCTATCCCGTCGTGGAAGCGAAACAGCAAACCCTCATTAAAGTCCCCGTCACCGGGGCGTACGAAGATCGGGGCGCGGGTACCCTCCAGCAGCCCATCCGGACCAACGCCGGGGTCGAACATCATGACGTTCATGATGCCCCGCCGGCGGTCATGGAACGGCGGGATGCGCTCGTAGCGGAGTCCCAGGTTTAAAGTGAGCTTGGGGGTAACTTTCCACGTGTCCTCGGCATAGAACGAGAAGCTCCAACGGCGGAATTGCACGTTGGCCAGGCCGAGCGCTCTTTCCGAACGCCGGCTCTCTCCCAACAGGAAGTCGCCAAACGAGTGGCCGGTGGCGTTTCGGTTGGCCGGATCAAATGTGGCCTTGGATTGAAAAATGAACGAACCTCGGGGAAACTGATTGCCAAGCTGATTAAATCGCTCGCGCCGGGCCTCCCCGCCGAACTTGAGCGTGTGGTTTCCACGTACGATAGACACGTTGTCCATCCATTGGAATGTATGGTTGTCGTTGATGAACGGTCCTCCGGAGGACTCGCCGAAACCGGTGAGCCCATTCTCCAACCCGATGCTCGGCGTCCCAAAGGCCGCTTCCACGGGCGATTCCAGGCCGATGATGCCCAACTCCGACGTGACATCGCGCTCAAAGGCGAAGCGGAGAAGCCTGTCGTTACCGAAACCGGTATAGCCGAAGCGGAACTCGTTCACGACAGTCGGGCTGAAAGTCCGGGTGTTCGAAATCATCGCCTGCCAGGTCTTCGTGAGTGTCTTCCCTTCGCGCTGCTCGAAGTTGGCGGTATCCCTGACAAACTCGTCGCCGTAGCTGAAGCGGCCGAACCAGGCGGAGTTGCTGCTTTCGTTGAAGTCGATTCTTTGGGTGAACTGTTCCCAGTTGATGGGCCGCTTGGCGTCGCGCGTGAAGTTGTTGAAGATGCTGTCGCCAGGCACGTTAGCCCGCGGGAAAAACTCAAGAAGCCTCTGCGCGACCGGATTAAAACGGTCTTGCGGAATGATATTTCCCGCGAACGGAGTGGCCGAAACCGCGCGTTCGTTGCCATCCTCGCCGGTTTCGAAAACCCGTGTCTGGGGATCGAAAATGGTGCGGCCTGAAGTTGAAAAATCCCCGGCGCGCATCCGGTCAGTCGCGACATTGGCCCGCTGCAGGAAAGCCTTTCGGTCGCGAAGAATCTCGAGGTTGGACATGAAGAACAAACGGTTCTTCCCGTTGATAAGCTTAGGCACTATAACCGGTCCGCTGAGAGTGAAGCCATACTGATTGCGAACGAACGGATTCTTATCCCCGTCCTTGCCCCACTCCCTGGCATCGAGGTCGTCGTTCCGGTGGAACCAGAACGCCGTACCGTGAAACTGGTTAGCGCCTGACTTCGTGGTCACGTTAATCTGAGAGGTGGACCGCCCGAATTCCGCCGAGTAGACGCCGCTTTGAACCTTGAACTCCTGAAGAGCGTCGATCGAAGGACGCACGACGAAGGTGTTGAAATTGACGTCGGTGTTGTCGACGCCGTCGAGCGTGAACCGGTTGAACTCCAACCTCTGACCGGCCACCGAGATGGGTTGCTGCGAGCGCTCGCCCCCTTGGCGGCCGGCCGCCTGCCCCCCGGTTCCCATCTCCGCGTTGACATGCGGAGTGAGACTCACGAGCTGCAAGTAGTTGCGGCCGTTGAGTGGAAGCTCCACAATCCGCCTGTTTTCGATGACCGTGCCCACCGCGTTGCTCTGGGTATCGAGCAACGGCGTGGCGGCCACTACTTCGATTGACTCCGTTACCGATCCAACCTCAAGGCTGAAGTTGATCTCGGCCACGTAGCCCACCTGGAGTTCCACGCCGGCGCGGTGAGCCCGCTTGAAGTCCGGAATCTCCGCGACAACATCGTATACCCCGGGAGGAAGGAACGGCACGGCGTACTGACCTGCCTCATTGGTCACGACGCTCCGCGTTTGGCTGGTTGCGGTATTGGTCACCGTTACGGAGGCGCCAGCTATGACCGCCCCCGTGGTGTCGGTGACTTTGCCTGTGATTTCCCCGAATGTTTGGCCGGAAACCGGCAAGGAAATTCCCGCCAATGTTAACAACAAAACATAGTGTTTCAGTGTCATTGTGAGTAACCTCGCACCCCAATTCGCTGACTTGGGGCGCATGGTGACGCCGGAATCATCGTGTTTACACAAGACGCCATCAATGTTCTGGCTGTAAACGGCCGCAAGAAGCGGCATTAGTGGCCTTGCCCAGCCCAAACCGCCAGTTGACATTAGACCCTCGTGTTTTGTAAGAATGATCAACCATGTGGCAGCAAGACTACACGCCTCTCGCCGGCAGTCTCGGCGCTTCTTCGTTCGTGGCCGCGCTCCCGATTTTCGTGCTCCTACTGATGCTCGGCGTGTTGCGCAAGCCGGCATGGGTGGCCGGAATGTGCGGGCTCGGAACCGCGGTTCTCGTCTCGGTGGCCGTCTACGGCATGCCGGCCGGCACGATGGTGGCCGCGGTAACTTACGGCGCCGCGTTCGGCCTGTTTCCGATCGGCTGGATCGTTTTCTGGGCGATCGTGCTCTACCGCATCACGATCGTCACCGGAAAGTTCGAGGTAATTAAGGATTCGATTGGAAGCCTGACCGACGACCGCCGCCTGCAGGCGCTCCTCATCGCGTTCGCGTTCGGCGCGTTTATCGAGGGCGCGGCCGGATTCGGCACTCCGGTGGCGGTCGCGGCGGCGATGCTCACGGGCCTCGGCTTCTCGCCCTTCTACGCGGCGGCGATCTGCCTCCTGGCGAACACGGCGCCGGTGGCGTTCGGTTCCATCGGCATTCCAGTGGTGACGCTCGCGGCCATCACCGGCCTCGACGTGAACGCTCTGAGCGGCGCGGTGGGGCGCATCTGCGCGCCGGTTTCGCTTTTCATCCCCGCGTATCTGGTGGCGGTGATGGGCGGGAGGAAGGGATTAACCGGTGTGCTGCCCGCGGCGGCGTTGTGCGGATTCTCCTTCGCGAGCGTGCAGTATCTCGTCTCGAACTATCTTGGGCCATACCTGACGGACATCCTGAGCTCGCTCGCGGCGCTGGCGGTTTTGATCCTGCTGTTCCGGGTGTGGAAGCCCTCGAATGAATTCTCGCTGGAGGGGGAAGACCCGGATCACCCGGCTCCGAAGAAGCATCCAGTGGGAGAAGTGCTGCACGCCTGGTCGCCCTATTTCCTGCTCGTTGTGATGGTGCTGCTGTGGGGGCAGTCCGGGGTCAAGGAAGTGATCAATTCGGTAACTGTCTCTTTCGAGTGGCCTGGTCTCCACAACATGGTGCAGCGGATACAGCCTCTGGTGGCGGATCCGTCGCCCTACCCCGCAATGTACAAGCTGGACTGGCTGGCGGCCGCCGGTTCGGCCTGCATGATTGCCTGTATCCTCTCCGTCTTCGTGTTGCGGATGCCCGTGGTGAAAGCCTGGGAAGCGTTCGCCTCCACCTGCAAGCAGCTCTATCTGCCGCTCGTCACCATCGCCGCGGTGCTCGGACTGGCCTTCTTGATGAACTACTCGGGCGCGACAGTCACCCTGGGGTTGGCATTCGGGGCCACCGGGGTGCTCTTCCCGTTCTTCAGCGCGATGCTGGGCTGGCTGGGGGTATTCCTGACCGGGAGCGACACTTCGTCGAACGCCCTGTTCGGCAACCTGCAGGTAGTGACGGCCGGACGGCTGGGGCTGGACCCGGTGCTGATGGCGGCGGCGAACTCCTCGGGCGGCGTGATGGGCAAGATGATCAGCCTGCAAAGCATCGCGGTGGCCGCGGCCGCCACGGGGATGAAGACCAGCGAGGAATCAAAGCTGTTCCGCTTCACGCTGCGGCACAGCATTTTCCTGGCAAGCGTGATCGGGCTAATCGTGACCCTGTACGCATACGTGACCTAGCGAGGGGCCGCGGAATCGTCGCTTGAGAATACTGGACAGGCCGCCTGTGCCTGCCGGCGTGGCGGCGCTGCGTACATCAGTCGAGATACGGCCGCCAGGACTCGAATACCTTCTTCAAGTCCGCCTCATCGGCGGCGGTGAGGCCCGGCAGGGGCGGGCGGCAAGGTCCGGCCGGACGCCCGCCCCACTCCTTCAGTTTTTTCATCGCGGCGATCTCGTAGCCGCGGCGCCGGGTCCGGATGGCGAATAGCGGGTGGATGTACTCGGTCAGGATTTTGCTCAGACGCTCGAAATCGGCGGCGAGCGCCGCTTCTCCCCAAGCCAGGGCAAGCCGCGGCGAAACGGCGGAAATGCTGGAGGTGAAGACATCGATGCCGATGGCGGTGTAGGCAGCGGCGTTGTCGTCGCCCGCTCCCCCGATCCAGGTGAGGCGTTCCCCGCCGGCGAGCATGATGCGGCGAAGCGCCCGGGGCTCCCCCTGCCCGTCTTTCCAAAAGGCGAGCGTCGGGATCTCGTCGGCCAGCCGCATCACCTCGGCTGGCGTGAAGCTCGCCCACCCGCGGGTGTAGATCGCCAGCGGCAGACCCGTGGACTCGCCGATCGACTTGTAGTAAGCCAGCATCCCGGAGAACGGCGGATTCTGGTATGTGGGCGGCAGCACGAGTATCGCGTCGGCTCCAGCGTCCTCCATCCGCCGTGCGCCCTCCCTGGCGGCGGACCATCCTCCGGTTACACAACCGATCACGGGCATGCGCCCGGCGACTACATCTACGGTTGTGCGGGTGATGGCGACCGCTTCGTCAATCGAAAGCGAGAAGGCCTCGGAGATCCCGGCCGGAGCGTTCAATGCGCAGAATGGGTGCCGCGCCAACTCGTCAACTGCCGCCTCGAGCGCCTCCAGATCTAGGCTGAAATCCTTCTTGAACGGCGCTAGAGGGAAACCGATAATGCCACGCAATTTATTCATACGGATTTCCATTTTAGCCCTGGTTGCGAACCTGCGAGGGCGAACTATGGCGCCGCATTGCGATCCCTCCGCGAATTCATCTACTCACGGCAGCGCTTCACACGCTGTCAGGCTTCGGATGAACCCACGGGCTCCGGTAGGGCCGCGCTAGTAGACTGTTTGCCTCTTGGTCGCCGGCGACGCGGCCCGACCTAGCGTCCCACTCGAGAGTGCGTCCCAGCTCGAGCGCCAGGTTCGCCAGAATGCAACTCGTCGTCGAGATATATCCTTCCTCGATATCCGCTACCGGGCGGCCGCGGGAGTCGATTGCGGCGAGGAAGTCCTCCATATGGCGTCGGATCGCCGGGGCCACGTGCCGCTCGAGGCGCTTCTCGGTCCGGTCCTCCGGATACTCGTCGAGTTCATAGACCACGTCGCGGTGTACGGGCTGCCCGTCTGCCACGGGGATGAAGTCCCAACTGTGGACGCTCACCTTCAGTGTGCCGCGCTCGCCGTAGATGGTCGCTCCCCAGGGGTAATCCGGGTCGGCCGGCGTCCCCCAGGTGCGGTGTTGCCAAACCACCGGGAATTCGTCGAACTCGAAAACAGCGGTCTGGGTATCGGGAACGTTCGCCTTGGCGTCCTTCTGGATGAGGATGCCTCCGTTGGAGGAGATTCTCTTCGGCCAACCGAGTCCAAGCATCCAGCGAACCATGTCCAGCATGTGAATGCACATGTCGCCGACGATGCCGTTCCCGTATTCCTTGAACGCGCGCCACCGGCCCGGATGCACCAGGCTGTTGTAGGGCCGCATCGGGGCCGGGCCGGTCCAGAAGTCATAGTCGAGATGCGCGGGCGGCTCGGTGTCCGGAGGGTTTTCGGTGGGGCGCATGTGGTAGTAGCAGTAGATCTCGACGTGCGCGACCTTCCCCAGCCACCCCTCGCCGATCGCCTGGTTCCTCGCATCGACGATGTGCGGCGTGCTGCGGCGCTGCGTTCCCACTTGCACCACGCGGCCGTATTTGCGCGCCGCGGCGAGCATCGCCTGACCCTCGACAACGTCCACGCTGATGGGCTTCTGCACGTAGACGTCGACGCCGGACTTCACCGCATCGATCATCGGCAACGCATGCCAGTGATCCGGCGTCGCGATGATGACGACGTCGAGATCCTTTTCGGCCAGCAGTTCACGATAGTCCTTGTACGTACGAGGCCTCCGCCGGGATTGCTGGCGCGCGGCCATGATGTCCGCCGCCTCCTCGAGCATCCGGCTATCGACGTCGCAGAGCGACACCACCTCCACCGGCGCCACCTGAATCAGGCGAAGCAGATCGATCTTTCCGTACCAGCCGGATCCGATCAGCCCTACCCGGCGGGGCTTCTGTTGGGCGAAGGCCGGCATGGCCGCCGAAGCGGCGAGCGTTCTGACGAAGTCACGACGGTTCATAGCGACTCCTTGAACACAACTGAAAATGACTGTCTTCCAGAAAAAGCGGGCTTGGCGGATTCACTGCCAAGTATTTGCTTCCTTCTAAGGTATCGCAGCCTGAAGCGCGGCGATTCACCGCAGGAAGAAGTCGATGGTGGAGACCACGCGCACGGTCTTATGGAGTTGCCCCTGCTCGGTGATGCCCATCGCCCGGTCCCGCGCCTGAATTACGAAGAGACCCTGATTCGCGCGGCGGATGCCGCCGAGATTCGCGCCTGAGTCCTGCGCGAACTGCTCCGCGGCGCGGCGGGCGTTGGCGGTGGCCTCGGCGATCATCTCCGGCTTCAACTCGCTTAGCCCGGTAAACAGGTAGGTCGGGCCGTAATCAGGACCACCCTGCGTGGAGAGCACCACGCCGGCGTCAACCAGTTCGCCGACCGCCTGGCTTGCGGCGGCGACCAGATCGGGATCTTCAATCCGCACCATGATCGTCTCGGCGATGATGTAGCGGGTCGCCCCTCCCTGCCCGCTGTAGGGGTTCGCCAAGCGGTCCGTCACTTCCAGCTTCTGCACCTCGGTTGCGGCGGCCGGAATCCCGTGGCGGCCGAGAAACGCGAGTACCTTGTCGTGACTCTGCTTGATGCTGCTCTGAGCTTGGGAAAGCGCGTCGCTCGTGGCCACGAAACGGATGGGCCATAGAGCGATGTCAGCCATCACATCGCGCTCCGAGATGCCCTTGACGGTTACGAAGCGATCCTCGGCGCGGCCTTTGTGGAAACCGTTGCCGACGAACCATCCGCCGAGGACGAGGCCAACGGCAATCGCCGCGGCGGGTAATGTTCTGCTGGCGTCCATTACTCCTCCTGTCTGTTGTACGGACAAGATAGCACGGACGTTGCAACAGTGAGGAGAGGGGCTATAGTCCGGTGAGCCGATGACCGCCATGCCGGGCGTCAACCCCGGCAACTCGCGGCTACTTCTCAGCGGTCACACGCCGGATACAGCGGAAGCCGCGGTCGTCCTCGCTCCCCTCGAGCTGGAAACACCGGAAGAAGGGCGCCGTCTCCGTCTGCACAAGGTATCTTGGCTGGCATTGCGCCCAGGAACCTCCACGTCCGAATCCTTTATCCGGCGAACATCCCTCGCCGAGTTCCGGGTTCCACACCGTCCACTCCATCGCGTTGCCCGAAACGTCGTATAGGCCGAACCGGTTTGGAAGCTTTGTTGCTACCGGCTGGGCGCCCCAGGTGTTGGCACGGTACCAGACGTGACGGCTGTCGAACGTATTGCCCCAGTAGTAAGGACCGGCTCTGCCGGCGCGCGCCGCGTATTCCCACTCATCGCGGGCTGGAATGTCAACGCCGGCCCATTCGGCATAGGCCAACGCATCTTGCAGACTGGTCCCGACGACAGGATGGTCCGGGCCCTGCTCGAATCCGGGGAACCGCCAGGTAATCGAACTGCCGCTCGTCTCCGCCGCCGTAAAGTATCCCGTCGCCTCGACGAACGCGGCGAACTGAGCGACCGTCACTTCGGTGCGTCCGATCCAGAATCCTCGCCCAAACGTGCGTTCCTGCTCGGGCATCGTCTCCGCACAGCGCTCGCTTGGCTGACAACCGATCCGCAAGCTTCCCGGCGGAACCCACACAAGCACCATACCGTCCTTAGGATTGGTCCACGAGCGCCCTGGCACGGGGGCCTCGTCGCCGGCGGGTCCCGACAGCGCGAGACCAGTAAGAATCGCCAGCACCGCCGCCGTTTCCACGATTGCTCTCATAGCGAGACTGTCAGTTTGCCGGCGCTCTCCACGCAGGGGTAGAACGCGAGGGCCTTCTGCGCCGGCCCTTTCGTGACGGCGCCATTCAGTCCGAAGGTCGAATGGCTGAAGCTGGTGCACCAGAGCGTCTCACGAGCCGGGTCATAGCCGAGCCGGCCATTGGCATGGGTGCACTTGGCCGAAAATGCCAGATACTCCCCATCGCCGGAGCGGACGAGCAGCAGCCTGACCTCGCGAGGCTCGTTCCAAATTACCGCCGCCTTGCCGGGGCGGCCGAGGACGCCCGCCGCAGCCAGATCCACCACAACGCACGAGTCTTCGAAAATCAGCGCGCCTTCCAGAACCTCCGGTGGATTGCACACGCATGCCGCAACACCACCTTCAGAGCGCGCGGCCCGGGTGGCGCAGAGGCAAGCGCCGGCTTGCAGAACCAAATCCCGCCGGGAAATGCTCATCAATGATCCGCAGCTTAGCAAGGGCCATGATTTCCAGTCAACAGGCCGGAATATCGGAATGGAACGCCCCCGCAGCGCAAGTGAGTTCCCAGGCTCTCGAAGAAAGAACCGGCTGAGGAAACGCGTCGTTAACAAGACATTCGCGTATAAAATAGAAGCGATGCTGCGCCTTGTCATTCTCCTGTTATTGGCGGTCCCCCTCGCGGCGCTTGAGCTCGACCAAGCAGTTCGCGTCGTCGAAGGATTTCACTTCCGCGCTGTGGGGATGGCCGTGGAAGATCTAGCGCGAAGCTTCGGCACGGAGTATCCCAGGGGCGAGGAGTATCTACGCCGCCTGCGCGAACTCGAGTCAGCGAAAGCTCCTGTCATGCGGTCCGGCGACAGCGGGCGTATCACTGAGCTGGCCGAGGATCTCGAAGCGCTTCGCTACGAGGCGCTGCTCGCGAACCCTCTGCTCGACTTCGACCAAGTGCTGTTGGTAAGGCGGGCGTGGCAGGCGCCGCCGGTGAAGCCGCCGCAGGGCAAAGGCTTCGCTCCGTCGCCGTTCTGGAGCAGCTACGGTTGGAAGCTGGCCATCCCAGTGAATCACACCAGCCTCGCGAGTGTCGAGCCGAACGGCTGGGACAATGAAATCGCAATACTCTCGCCGGTGCGCCCCGATGGGAAGCTGACCACGGTCTACAGGCCGAAAGATTCCGAGTACGTCGGCGAAATCGACCTGCACTGGGACGCCCACCGCCTGCTCTTTTCCAGCTCTCCGGGCGGCC
Source organism: uncultured Solibacteraceae bacterium (assembly GCA_964468205.1). GTDB lineage: Bacteria > Acidobacteriota > Terriglobia > Bryobacterales > Bryobacteraceae > CAWELS01. The sequence goes on from CAYXVG010000014.1 coordinate 77,686, forward strand.
GCTACCGCGTTTTCGAAATGGATGTGGGCGGGAATGGCCTCCGGCAGGTCACGCCCGACGACCAGACTGACGTGGACAACTTCGACGCGTCCTACCTGCCGGACGGCAAGATCATCTTCGCGGGCAATGCCAGCTACCAGGCCGTGCCGTGCTGGAACGGCCTGCAGACAGTCTCTTGTCTCTTCTCGATCAACGCCGACGGTTCCGGCATGCGCCAGCTCACCTTCGACCAGGACGAGAACTCCCATCCTGCCGTCTTGAACACCGGGCAGGTTGTCTATCAGCGCTGGGATTACACCAATACGCCGCACGTCTTCCCCCACCTGCTCTTCCAGATGAATCCGGACGGCACCGGGCAGCGGGAGTTCTACGGCTCAAACTCCTACTGGCCGAACGCGATCTATTTCCCGCGGCCGATTCCCGGCGAGGCGACCAAAATTGCTGGCATCGTTGCGGGCTACCACGGCGACCACCGCATGGGCGAGCTGTTCATCATCGACCCCGCCCGAGGCCGCTCCGGGCGCGAGGGCATGGTCGCAAAAATCACCGGCCGTGGGCGGGATTTCGAGTCGCCCATCATGGACCACGCGACGGCCGCGAGCTGGCCCAAGTTCCTGTATCCCTGGCCCCTGAGCGACAAATACTTCCTCGTCTCCATGAAGCCCTCGCCGCAGCGGCCATTCGGCATCTACCTCGTGGACGTATTTGACAACCTGCTTCTGCTCAAGGAGATCGAGGGGCAGGCACTGCTGGAGCCTATCCCTCTCAAGAAGACCACCAAGCCGCCCATCGTTCCGGAGAAGGTGAATCTCGCCAAGAAGGACGGCACGGTTTACCTGCACGACGTCCACGCCGGACCGGGGCTTGACGGCGTTCCGCGGGGAACGGTGAAACGCCTCCGTGTCTTCGCCTATCACTTCGGCTACCGGGGACTGGCCGGCTGGGACAAGATCGGCATCGACGGCCCGTGGGAAGTGATGCGCATTCTTGGTACAGTGCCAGTGGAAGAGGACGGCTCGGCGATGTTCAATGCGCCGGCCAATACTCCCATCTCCGTGCAACCGCTTGACGGCAAGGGCCGGGCGCTGCAGGTGATGCGAAGCTGGTTCACCCTGATGCCGGGCGAGGTGCGCTCCTGCGTGGGTTGCCATGAGCCACAGAACACATTGCCCGCGGTGCGCTCCACCATCGCGGCCACAGGCCAAGCGGCGAAGATCCATCCCTTCTACGGTCCGGCGCGCGGCTTTGATTTCGCGCGCGACCTGCAGCGGCCTGTCCTCGACAAGTACTGCGTCGGCTGTCACAACGGAAGCCCGGGCAAGCCCGACCTGCGCGGCGAAGAGCACTTCCCCGATTACGAAGGGAAACTCACCAACGTACCCGGTTGGTGGAACGACGTGGACCGCAATGTCTACGATGCGAAGCTGATGCGCGCCAGAAAGCGCATCAACACCCCCATCAAGATGACCCCGGCCTATGAGGCGCTGCACCCGTACACCCGCCGCTACGGGCTCGAAGGCGACTACGTGCTGTCGAACACCGCCGAGTATCACGCCTCCACCAGCGAACTGGTGCAAATGATCGAGAAAGGCCACCACGGCGTCGAGCTCGACCGCGAGGCGTGGGAACGCATTCATACCTGGATCGATCTCAACGTACCCGGCCACGGAACCTGGAGCGACGCTCTCGACATTCCCTTCAACGGGCGCCAGCGCCGTCTCGAACTGGCCGCCTTGTACGCCGGCGGGATGCAGGACCCGGAAGAAACGCCGCCCGTCCCGGCCAAGGCGAAGCCAATAATGCCATCCCCTGAGCCCAATTGCTGCGACCCGGTCACGGTCCCGGGCTGGCCCTTTGATCTGGCCGAGGCGAGCGCCCGCCAACGGGCGGCCGGTGAACCGATCGAAAAGGTCGTCGATCTCGGTGGAGGCCAGTCGCTGAAGCTGATGCTCATTCCAGCCGGGGAGTATGCCATGGGCGACCGCGACGGCACACCGGACGAGCAGCCGATCCACAGGGTCCGCATCGAGGAACCCTTTTGGGTGGCGGCTACCGAGATCACGAACGCCCAATTCGCCCTCTTCGATCCGGAGCATGACAGCCGCTACATCAACGTCCTGCACATGAATACCGAGGAGCGCGGCTTTCCGGTGAACAAGCCGGAACAGCCCGCCGTCCGCATGACCTGGACGCGCGCCAACGAGTTCTGCGAGTGGCTTTCCCGCAAGACGGGCCTCGTCTTCCGGCTCCCCACCGAAGAGCAGTGGGAGTGGGCCGCCCGGGCCGGCACTGACACGCCTTTCCACTACGGATTCGAGAAGACAAAGTTCGAACAGTGGGAGAACCTCGCCGACCGCAGCATCAAAGGCTTCTACGAAGAGGCCCTATGGCGCGTCGACAACCGCAGCCTTCGTAATGACCAGGTCGACTGGATGCTGCGCGTCAACGCGGTGAATGACCGCCAGCAGGTGTCTGCGCCTCCAGGGACGTATCATGCCAACCCGTGGGGCCTATACGATATTCACGGCAACGTGGCCGAATGGACCCGCTCGGAATACATCTCCTACCGCGACGGATCTCCCATCGGCAGCCGCGGCCGCATGGTGGTTCGCGGCGGATCCTGGAACGATCGCCCGCACCGCGCCCGGTCCGGCTTCCGCTGGGGATATCCGAAGTGGCAGCCGGTTTACAACGTCGGCATCCGCGTCATGGCCGAGGTGAAATAGCTGATGCTCGGGATCCTGCTGTGCACTTGGCTCGCCTTGTCGCCGGACGGCAGCCGCATCTCCGTTTCGTGGGAGCAAGACGGCGCGGTCTTCCACTTCGACACGCGCACCGGCCAACCAACAGAGGGAAATAGCGCCGCGCGAAGAGTCACGCCCCGGACCGCCGTCGCCCCCGATGGTACGGAGTTGAGTGCCACCGCCCTGCCTGCACAGAACGCGATCGCCGACCACGTCGCGGCGAAAGTCTGCTTCAACGGCTCGGGCTGTCTGCTTCTGCCCAACGGCTCCACCAATGTCCAGGGCGTCGCGATCTCCCCCGACGGCCGCTGGGGATTCGTGATCCACATCCTGGCGCGTTACACCGTACACACTACCCAACTCGAACAGGGCTGGATTAACACCAACGCCGTTTCGATCATCGACATGCCCAGGCGGTCGCTTCATGCCACCTTCCTGCTCGACGATGTTGACAACGGGGCGGCGAATCCGTGGGCGGTCACGGTGAGCCCGGATTCCCAGACACTCTACGTCACCACCGCCGGCACCCACGAACTTCACGTGATTAACCTTCCCGCCCTGCTCGCGCGAATCGCTTCATATGAAGGTGAACCGGCGAACCGGCTCAGTTTCCTGCTCGATATCCGCGAGCGCATCGCCCTACCCGGCAAGGGGCCGCGCGCCCTGGCCGCTGACGACGGCGGTGTTTGGGTCGCCGAATACTTCACCCGCACCCTTGCGCACGTCACGCCGGGGGGTATTCGCCGGGCCGGCGGAAAGCCCAGGGAAATGACGCGGATCGAGCAGGGCGAAATGTGGTTCCACGACGCGGCCCTCTGTTTCCAGCGCTGGCAGAGTTGCGCCTCTTGCCATCCCGGGGCGCGCGCCGATGGTCTCAACTGGGATCTCATGAACGACGGCATCGGGAATCCGAAGAATACGAAGAGCCTGGTGAACTCCCATAAGCTCCCGCCCGTGATGTGGACCGGCGTTCGCCCGAGCGCCGAATACGCCGTTCGTTCCGGTATGCGTCACATACAGTTCAGCGAACCCGACGAGGAGATGGCCGGCGCCATTGACATCTATCTGAAGTCGCTTGAACCGCAGCCTGGTCCGGTGGACGATCCCGCCGCGGCGGAACGAGGACGCAAGCTCTTCTTCAGCGCCGAAGTAGGATGCGTCGCCTGCCACCCGAAGCCTCTCTACACAGACAACCAGCTTCACGATACCGGTACCCACGGCCGGTTCGACTTCGCACTTGACAAGGACGGGAACCGCATCCCGCAAACCAAGTTCAAGACCCCTTCGCTGCTGGAAGCGTGGCGTACGGCGCCCTACCTGCACGACGGCCGCTACTCGACTCTCCGCGAGGTAATCTCCGAAGGTAACCATGGCGACCTCCGCGGCCGCACCTCCCAGCTCAGCAGCTCCCAACTCGACGACCTCGCCGCCTTCGTTCGTTCCCTGTAGTTGCTACCCCTCTCCGCCGCGTGCGAACCTTTCTTTTTATGTCCGAACCCCGCCCGCTGACCGCCGCCGAACAACAACTTATCAACCGCATCCGGCGCATCGCGTACGTGCTCTACGAGGGCAGGCAGACACCGCACCGCAGTTGCGGCATCGCCATCGCCGAGACGCTCGGCTGCGCCACCCCGGCTTATCAGTCGCTGCGCAAGGGCGGCATCACCGGCGAAGGCGAGTGCGGCGCAATCAAAGCCGGCGAACTCGTGATCGGCGAGTATCTCGGCGATCCCGATCCCACGGGCAAGATCACTGACGAACTGCGGTCGGCGGCCGCGCTCTACCGCAAACTGTGGCTCGAGCGTTTCGACCTTGGTGAGGGCGGGCGAAAGCAGGACGGCTCGATCACGATCATCTGTAACGACCTCATTCGGCCCCTAGGCGACTTCCATGGTGCGGTGCGGCACGGCTACTGCACCAACATGGCGGCCGAGGTCTCGGCGCTGGTTTGCGAAGTGCTGTTACGCCATGGCGCGACAGTCCAAATACCCGCGCACCTGCAAGATTTCGCGTAGGGCTGTGGCGCGGGCATTCAGCTCGCGGACCGATCCTCTGACCGATCTCCGGCTGGCCTGGGCGAATTCCCCACCCATAACAAACCCGCAGCCGTTCGCTTAGCCAACTGACATTCGGAACTCGGGCCTGGCTCAGGCTTTGCAGGCTATTTCTTCACTCTCTTGCATGCCGCCAAAGCTCCCGCCGGATCCAGTGCCTCCTTGCCCTCCTCGATGTTCTGGATGCGGCCGTCTGAATCAATCACGAACGTGGTGCGATTCGCGATACCCCGTTCCTCCATCAAGACGCCATAGGCCTTCGCGGTGGACCGCGATACGAAATCACTCAGCAGTGGATAGCTGACTCCAATCTTGCCTGCCCACTCCCTGAGGCTCGGAACGTTGTCCGTACTGATCAGAAGAACCTGCGCGCCCGCCTCTTCGAACTGTGCGATACCATCCTGGTACGCGGTGGCCTCGCGCGTTCAACCACCGGTGAAGGCTGCGGGAAAGAAGCCTACAACCACGCTGCTCTTGCCCAGATAGTCGGAGAGTGAGATCTCCCCGCCGGTAGTCGCGGGAAGCTTGAAGTCCGGCGCCTTGTCACCGGGCTTGAGATGAGTCGCGGCCAATCCGGATGCCAGAGCCGCGGTCAGGAACAACAGAGTAAGTCGTCGCATCGAACCTCCTGCCCGAAAGTATATCGCGGGTTCCGTGTGGTCAGGCGATGACGACGGGCGCGCGCTGGATCTCTCCGGTGACGAACGCCTTGCCTTCCCCGGCAAAAACGTTCACTTCAGAGCGGACGCCAAACTTCGGCAGATAAACGCCCGGCTCCACCGAGAAGCACGTCCAGGGGATGACCCGCCGTTCATCGTGTGTTTCAAGGTTGTCCATATTGGCGCCCGTGCCGTGGACTTCACGGCCGATGGAGTGGCCGGTGCGGTGGATGAAGTAATCGCCGAAGCCTTGGTCGCGGATGACGGCGCGGGCCGCGTCGTCGACCTCAAAACCGTGGAGAGGCGCGCCGGCTGCCATGGCGGCCTCCACTCGCTTGACAGCGGCATCGCGCGCCCTGACGACGATATCGAAAACGTTGCGTATCTCGTCCGGTGCCTGCGCTCCGCAGTAGCCGGTCCAGGTGACGTCGTAATAGACGGAGTCCGGCTTGTCGAGGCGGGCCCAGAGGTCGATCAACAGCCAGTCGCCCGGCTGGATTTCGCGATGCTCGTCAGCGGTGGGTTCGTAGTGCGGATTGGAAGCGTTGCCGTTAACCGCGACAATGGGGCCGTGGTCGGTGACCATGCCCGCCTGACGGAACGATGTGAGAATGAATTGCTTGATGTGCCACTCGTCGACGCGCACACCGCGGCGATGCCGGTCTGCGACTTTCTCGAAAGCGGCACGGCGAATCTCGTCCACGCGGCGGCCGGCTTCGAGGTGACTCTCTAACTGCTCCTGATTCCAGCGGGCCTCGAAGTGCTGCACCAGGTTGGCGGAAGTGGAGACCTCGACGCCCAGACCCCGCACGAGTTCCACGGTTCCCGCATCCACCATGGCGACATAGGGCACGGCGCAGCGTGGCGAGTACTGCATCGCGACCTTTGCGCTGCCGTCGAGCAGCGTCCGCAGCCCGTCCGCCTGCTCGCTCCAGCTCGCATAGAGAATCTTCTCACCCGGCAGGCTGTCGAGCATCCCGGGCTCGATTCGGTGAACCAGCCCTCGCGGCCCCCCCTTGGCCGGGATGAAGTAATACCACCGCCTTGTCGGTGTCCGCGGCGGCTCAAAACCGAGCACGCGGTAAGCGAGCGGGTCCCGCAGGTGATGATCGAAAAATAACCAGCCGTCGACACGCTCCTCACGGAGCGCCGCTTGAATCTCGTTGATGTCTATCTTCATTTCACTCCGCCCATCAGCCGTACAATCGGTTTCACGAAGAACGCCAAAAGGATTCCCACCGCGACCGCTGCCGCGCCGACAACACCGAACAATGCCGGCAGGGGGAATGCTTCGTACACGGACGCGATCCGGCCCCCCAGGTAGTTGCCCATGGATATCGACACAAACCAGACGCCCATCATCATGCCGGCGACGCGCGCTGGCGCGAGCTTCGTGGTGGCGCTGAGGCCCACCGGGCTGAGGCACAACTCGCCCATCGTATGCAGCAGGTAGGTCGCCAGCAGCCAATGGAATCCGGCCTTGCCGCCATCCTGCACCGTGAACGCCGCGGGAATCAGAACGAGGAAACCCGCACCCACCAGCACCATGCCCCACACGAACTTCGCGGGGCTCGCTGGCTCCCGATCGCCCAGCTTCAGCCAGAACCAAGCGAATACCGGCGCCAAGGTCCAGATGAAGAAACTGTTGAGTGATTGCAGCCAACTCGCGGGGAACTCGAAGCCGAGCAGATTTCGGTCCGTGTCCTGCTTGGCGAACAGGTTCAACGTCGAGCCGGCCTGTTCGAAGACGGACCAGAAAAAACAGGAGATGATGAAGAGCACCAGGATGGCAACGAGCCGTTTCCGCTCCACCGGGGTCCAGTCGCCTGCCAAAAACATCCAGCCAAATAGCGCCACCACGATGCCGAACAGAAGGAAACCGACGAGATTCACAACGAGTTCCGCCGTCAATTCGTAGAGGCCGGCCGCCTGCCCGCCGAGTGCCGCGGCCGCCAGCAGCGCGAGCGCACCTAGTCCCCGTCCGAACTGACTCCGCGACGCCGCCGCCTGCTCCGGCTGGCCGGCGGTGGCCGGTTCCAGACCCGCGTGTCCCAACCGGCGGCGTCCGCTCAAGAACGTGATCACGCCAATCACCATGCCGATGCCCGCCAGCGCGAGCCCCCAGCGCCAGTTGTAGGTTTCGCCGATGAAGCCACACGCGAGCGGCGCCATGAAGGCGCCGAGATTGATACCCATATAGAAGAGGGAAAAGCCGGCGTCGCGGCGGCGGTCCTCCGGAGTGTAGAGCTGGCCGACGATGGTGCTGATGTTTGGTTTCAACAATCCGGTGCCGATAATCACCAGCACGAGACCACTGTAGAAAGGCGCTAGTCCGGGCGCGGCCAGCAAGAGATAGCCCGCCGACATGATGACGCCGCCAACCAGCACCGCCCGCTGCTGGCCGAGCAGTTTGTCGGCCAACCAGCCGCCGGGAAGCGAAGCCAGGTAGACCATCGACGTGTAGATGCCGTAGATGGCCCCGGCCTTCGGAACGCTGAATCCGAGGCCGCCAGATGCACCCGGAGCAGTCATGAACAGGATGAGCAGACTGCGCATCCCGTAATAGCCGAAGCGCTCCCACAGCTCGGTAAAGAAGAGAGTTGAGAGACCCCGCGGGTGACCGAAAAAGCCCGTATCGGAGCTTGCGCCATTGGGTTCGGGATTCTGCCTCGCTACTGTTTCCGCCACTGAATTCTGGTCCCCAGACTGACCACACCGGCCGTGTCCTTCGTATCGACAACGGTGAAACTGAGTACGTCGTCCAGCCAATCCTGGCTGGTTCCATCCCAGTGTTGTGTGGCTACCGTGAGTGTATAATCCTGCCGCGTGAAGTGGCAATCGAAGACGAATTCCACCTCGGCCGTCTCGCCCGCCTCGAAGGGACCGAGCCGGACGCCTTCAATCCGGGAGTTCGTGCCGTAGACGTCGATTCCAAGGCGGTTGCGCACGAGGACCCCGACGACAAGATCGTCGGCTGGCCGGTTAATGCGAACGCGAGTCCGGACTGCTGCTGTTTCGCCGGCCTGCAGCGTTTCGGCGCGTTGGCCGGCGGAGTTGCGCAGTTCCACATCGAGGATCCGGCTGGCGCCGTCCCCGTGCCGGAAGCTGCCCGTGGAGCGGACCTCCTCGCCATCGCCGCCGTTTGCCTTCTGCCGCTCGAGAACGAGCCCGACATACCGATTCACTACGTCGCTCGGCTTGCCTTCGGCGCGGATTTTGCCATCCACCATGAGGATTGCGCGGTCAGCTAACTGCTTCACCAGGCCGAGGTCGTGAGACACGAAAAGAACCGTCACGTTTCGCGCTTTCAGCTCTTCGAACTTCTTAATACAACGGTTGGAGAAGACCGCGTCGCCGACGGCGAGAGCCTCGTCCACGATCAGGATGTCGGGATCGACGTGGATGGCAGTCGAGAACGCGAGGCGGACGTACATGCCGCTCGAGTACTCCTTCACCGGCCGGCCCATGAACTCGCCGATGCCCGCGAACGCGGCAATCTCCGGGAATACGTTCTCAATTTCCGCGCGGGAAAGCCCCATGATCTCGCCGTTCAGGAAAACATTCTCGCGGCCGGTGAATTCGGGATTGAATCCCGCGCCCAGTTCCAGCAACGCGGCGATGCGCCCTTCGGTGGAGACCCGCCCGCTGGTGGGCTGCACAATCCCGCACACCACTTGAAGCAGCGTGCTCTTGCCGGAGCCGTTAGGCCCCACCACGCCGAGGGTCTCTCCTTTCCCGACGCTGAGGTTGACGTCTCGCAACGCCCAGAAATCCCGGTGCTGTTTGCGGCCGACAATGGGAAGGATTTCGCGGATTCTGTCCGAGGGCCGGTTGTAGAGCCGGTACACCTTGGATACGCTCTGAACGAGGATCACAATGCAGATTCAAATATAGCGCGCGGTGTTGGAGTCCGACAACGCGTCACCCGCAAAAGAAGTTGCGGCGAAGCGCTGTGGGGAGGGGGGTATCGTAGCCAATGAGGCAATATTGGTCGAGCGCAAAAAGAACGATCGACTCCACATTCTGGGCAAGCGCTTCATGGACTTCCTTCAGCCATGCCGTCTTGGAATCGGCGATGCCCACCAGGAAACTCCGTCTCGACGGCGTGAACCCGCGCAGAGCGCCGTGGGAAATCGTCCCAAAGGCGCGGTCGAGGTTCCGCGTATAGGTGTATGTGAAGCTTTCAGTCTTGAGATTATCGAGTCTATCAGGGGTCCAGGCCGCGGCCGGGTAGTTGATAGCCGTATTAAAAGCGGTCTCGTTTACGTCCGTCGGGTAGAGCGTCTCGAAGCGGCAACCCGGGTGAGACGATCTCACGTGGGCGATTACCGCGTTGGTGAACTCGCCGATCAAACTCGGAAGGAATTCCACTTCTTCGGGATACGCCGCTGGGTCGGCATCGTTCGTCGGAAAGACGCTCAATTCCCGCCCGTACCGGTTCTGAAACTCAGCGAGTGTGTAATCGTCGTAGAATGGCATCCCGGCGCCGGCAAGCGGAAAGTACCACCACTGCACCTCGCCAAACTGCAGATACGGCACACACCCTGCAGCGGCCATCACGTCCGCCATCCCGCAATAGACCTCCTTCCAGAAGTCCGTGCTTGTCGGTGAGAAATTCGTTTGCAGCGCCGGAGTATTGAGCCACGCCGGATCGCCGTTTGGGTAGCGCTGGGCGACTCCGGCGTCGAGCGAAGGATCACCGTGCTGAAGCTCCATGCTGAACGCGGCCGTAACGTCCATCCCATAACTCTTGACCGCGGCGTAAAAGGCCTCGCTCCAGTCCCGTGCTGCCCGGTTGATGCGGGGCAGAGCGTTCAGGTCGGTTCGCCAGTCGCCATTCGTCCCGTCGTCCAACGTTGGCCCGCTCGCCACCGCAGCGAAATCTCCACTCGCAGGAGTGGCCGCAATCGTGACCAGGTTGCCATCCGTCCCCATCGCGCGCGCGAAAATAGTGAGCCGGTTGCCGGACGCCTCCGCGCGAACAGCGGTGTACCCACGGTTGATCTCTAGCTCGAAGGCCTTGGCGATCGTTTCGGCGGTATCTCCAATTCTGTTAACGTGCGAGATTATCGCATCCAACTCCGGCGGCTGGTCTGTCCGGCCGATCCGAAGCTCGGTGGTCTGGCTGAACGCTGGAGTCCCTACAAAGTCAACAGTTCCCGAAGCGTACTGATGCCCCGGCCGGTACAGTTCATAGAACCAAAGCGCCCCGACGTAATGGTTGACGCGTCCGTGGAATCCCAGCTCGTGGATCATTGCAACCGTGCGCTCCGCCGGAACCGCCAGAGAATGATCCGTGTCCCAGTCAGTCGCCAAAGTGACCTTGTTATCGGCTGGAAACGTCGGAACCGACTCGCAGGGAACGGTCGCCTCCAGGAAATCAAAATAGAGATAGGAGCCGCCGGATCCCGTGTGCTCGATCCGTACGGAATGGATCCCCGCGCCGAAACTCCCAATCGGCACGCGGCGCAACACGTCCTCCCCGGCGGTGTACAGGTTTTCGCTTTTGACGAGTTGCTCGTCCACCCAGACGGACACGCCGCCGCCGTTGAACGACGATCGCGTCCCCAAGAATAGTTCGTGATCCCCGACTGCCCGGTAGGAACATGTCACCGCCGCGGACGTTTCGGTCGTGAAGTGAATCGTTCCCCCGGAAAAGTTCCCTTTGGCCTCGCTCCAGCTTCCGCTATAGACAGCCTCTGGCGAGTCGTCTTCAACCCGCTGCGTGCCGGGACCAGCCACCCGGTATCTCCGGCCGGCGCCCGTCACTGACCACCCAGACACCGCAACGTCGAACTCGCTCCTCTCGAACGCTCCAAGCTGTAACTCGGCGGCATAGGTCCAACGCATCTTTCGGACCTCGTGTACCGGTACTGCGCGCCCCGTTTCATCCACTAGCGAATCGAACGGCAGTGTCACCTGCCAGCGGTCCGGTGAGACTCCACCACTGAAGCGTTGCCACCAGGGGCTCCACGCCATGGAGCCCGATCCCGCGACAAAACCGTAAACGCCGATCCTGTTGCCGTTGGCTCCGACGGTGCTGGTCGCGAGAGTCTGCCCCTCGCCAACGTAGTAAACCTGAAGCTTCGCACCGTTGCGAGTGGCCACGGCGAAGCCTGAAAAGCTGTTGATGCTATCTACCACAGCCTGCACCGCCGTCTCGAGCGTGTCGACGCCGTAGAGCTGATGGGTGTGATGCTCCCCAAGAATAGAGATGCCGACGTAGTCGCCGCTAACGGGCGTCCCAGTGAGCTCGAGCTCCGCCTGAGCCGCCGTATAAGAACCGGAAACCGGAACGGCGTAGTCCTTCAGGGGCACCCTGTAGAATTCCTCAACCCCACCCTCATCGGCCCAAATCCGCAGAAACGGCCAGTCCACTGTTGGATACAGGTCAGAGTCAAGAGGAATACAGTTCGTCCGGCTCTCTTCATAGGTCAGTTCCAACCCGCGCAGGTCGCCATCCGGAAGATTCCGGAAACGTGGATGCTCGATCACGTTGTCACGGTTCCACTCGATCACGGCCCAGTCGAACTGCTGCCGCCACGTTCCGGAAACCTGAAAACCGGACTCCGAGGCGTGATGCATGGCGGCAATCGCCGATGGCCGCTCGAAATAGCACTGCAGGTCCTGGTCTGGTCGAAGCTTATCTCGGTAGTTTGCCATGGCTGGTCACAGTCGAATAATTACGTTCAAGTCTTTTCCTGTGGTGGTGTCGGCGGACTGCGGAACTGCAACCACGTGCAACTCGAGCGTCGCCCGTTCTTCGAGCGGCGGAAGCGTCCGGCCGTCGACCACGTTCGATTGCGTCTGCCCGTCGGGGATGGCCAGTTCGCAATAGAGCGCTCCGTCCTGGACAAGCTGCAAATTCACGCTCCCCCCGGTTGGAGGCTCCTTCATCACCGCGAAAACATCCCGCACGGAGTGCGACGCCTGGATCACCACCGGCGGGGCCGCGCCCGCCTGGATGGCGAGATGACCGGCAACCTGAATCGAGAGTTGTCCTCCGGAGAGTGTTCGCAGCCCGTAGTCGACGGTGCCGGTGAATCCGGCCCTCGCCACTTCGCTGTTGCCGCGTGAGTTCGTGACGAAGAACTCCGCCGCGGCAATTCTCACATCGGGTATCTGCAGAGGATAACCGAAACTCCCGCTGGCTGGACTGCCGAAGAAATTCTTCACGAACGGAATCACGAAGACTTTGCGTCGCAAGTGATAGACCGGAGACCCCGCCGGAAAAGCCTCCGGCGCCGTGTCATGAGACCCACGCGTCACCTCGTAGCGCAGGCCACCGTCGAGAACCTCCTCCACCACCAGCACCTCGCCGCCAATCTGCAGAAGCGATCCGAGACCCGCCGCACCCGGCGCGCTCAACTCCAGTACCGGATCTGTCTCCCCCAATGCCGCTCCCAGTGACGCATCAGCCGGCCCGATCAGCTCGTCCCAGTAGTGAACGCTCAGCGTCCCCGCCTCGACACTGGCAGTATTCGTCAAGTCGGCGAAACCGATGCCGGCAAGTTCGACTACGCCCCGGCCATTCGCATGCAACCCGAATACCGGCTGTCCCGCGACGTCGACATCGCCCGAACCGTCGCTCGCACCCCCAATCTGCCACCGGGTGATCGGCGACAGCTCATACGCGCACTCTCTGCCATGGGCGTTCGTCGACCTGCCCGAAACGTGGACTGTGGCGCCCGCGTGGTTCGGAATCTCGAACTCCGCCGGGCTGCTGGTTGCCGCCGCCCCAAAGCGCCAACTCCCCTCGGCCACCACGAATTCGCTGGTCGTGTCCGGCTCCACCGTCCAGGTGGAGTTTACCGTCAGGGTCTGCGCGCTGTTCCCAAGCACAGTCCGCTCCTGCCCCGCGCCCGTCCCGGAGACAATCCGTACTACGGCGCCGGTGTGCTCGTTGTCGAGCATCTGCAGCACGTCGCTGCCAATCGTCCGTTCCGAATGCGAAGTTACCGGATGGGCGGGAACCCGCTCCATCCGCCAGTAGAACCGGGCGTGGTCATAGTTCGCATCCGGCGGGGGCGTTAACCCAGCGGATCCACCCGCGTCCACGTATGCATCCGCCAGCGGAGAACCGGTGGCAATCCGCAACAACTGCGACGGGCTCTCGCCGCGGTATACATGGAAGCCGGCAGCCTCAGGCGGAAAGCGGAGGGCAAGCAGAATAACGGCGTTGGTCTGGGTTCCGGGAGGGATGGCCGCGCGCACGACGAAGGAGAGTTCGCTCTCGTTGCCGGCGCCGTCAATCGCACTCACAGCGTAGTAATATGTCTCTCCGCCCAACAGGGATCCGCCGCTGGTATCTACCGACGGTGTGAGGCTCACTAGCGGTATTCCGATCCCGCCTGTCGATGGCGCGCGCGGCGGCACAAACTCCACCGCCAGCGAGACGGTCGCCCCTCCATCCGCTCGGCCGGTCGCCTTCTCCGCGATCCCAAACACAGGGCGGCCGTTGCCGTCCAACTCGGAACCGGCAAGCGGACGCGGCAATCCAAGTTCGCCGGTCGACTGCCTGCCGGCGCCCGAGTGTCCATGACCGGTCGTGTCGAGATACCACGCATCGTCGTGCCACTGGCAGATAATCTTCGACGTCGCATGGTTGAGTCCCGAGGCGATCCGGATAACCCGGAAAGGCTGCCGCATCAAGCCTTCCTTCAGGTATGTCAGCGCTACGATATCCCCGGGCTTGAGTCCGATGGCCCTCACGCTTGTTTCGAACTCCACCAAGCAGTTTCCGCGGATCGATTTATGTAGGTGCCGCCCCAGGATGCGCTGCGCCTGGCTGAAGTTCGGAATGCCCAGCGCGCGCATTCCAGTGCTCACCTCCTGTCCCGCGTCTAGCGCGTCGGAGGTGTCCACGAGCGAGAGGCTGTCTTGTTGGTATTCGTTGAACTCGTCTTGAAACTCCACCGTCAGACGGTTTGGCGTATCGGCCGTCGGCCGCGACCAAATTCGCAGGGAGGCCTCGCCCGAGGAGCGTCGCAGAATCCCGGACTTACCATCGCTGCCGTCCCCGAACTCGTACGCCGGCCAGCCTCCGTTCAACTCTTGAGTGCTGTTGCTGCCGGCCGGAAGCGAGGGTTGCTGGCCGGCCAGGGTTCTCTCGACGCGTAGTTGCAGCAACCCGCCGAAGCCGTAGGTCACGTACAAGCCGGCGCAGTTCCTTATACCTCGGACAACATCGGCGGCGCTTCGCCGTTTGCGAAGAGCCAGATTGCACTGATAGCGGGGAATGTCCACTGCGTTGCCATAAAGGTCGGTCGCTCCGATCACCTCATCCGAGTGACTCGCCGCGTTCGCGAATGATGGAAGATCAATCTCGTCGAGCGACCAGCCCGATCGCCGCAGCACGTCGAGCAGAATCCAGACGGGGTTATTGGTGAACGCATGATCCAGGAAATTCCCCGCGCTATCGAATCGCTCCAGTTTCACCCCCTCCACCAGCACCTGCACTCGGGCTATTGACTGGCCGGCGCTGACATGATTCGGCACGACGACTGAAAGAAACGCCATGCTCCCGTAGGGATCGCCCAGCGGATTTCCCTGGCCGTCGCTGAAATCCGGATTGAAGCCGCCCGTCCGGTTACCCGGGCTTATCAGGTTGTACCACCCGGTCGCCGTCATGTCCGCGCCGGCCTTGCCCGCCGGAATGTCAATGTTATTGACGACCACCTTGAGTACGCCCTGGATCTCGCCCGAACCCAGTAGAACCTCCATCCGGGTCAGGTTCCCGTCATTACGCGCGAAAACTACCGGCGGCTCGTACCAGGTCGTCCCGTAGATCAGCGGGACAAGATCGTTGTACTTCGTCTTGTTCTCCACCGCTCCGGTGACGTGGCTTCCCTGCTCTCCATGACTGCGGACTATGATATTCGCGGGCAGAAACTCCACTCCGCCGAACCGTCGCGTCTCGCTGCCCGCCTCGTCGCGGGAGAACATGCCGCGCGCCTCGCACTGCTTGCGGGTTCCGTCGCATGTTGTATAAGGGTTTCCGCCGTCCAGATTTCCGCAACCGCCCGAGACGTCCGCCGAGTATCCGCAGCGGAAGAACCGGGAGTAGCGGCCCCGCGGCCCTCCGTCCACCGCCTCGGATCGCTGCTCCGGCGTCGCGGGGAAGTTCCATGGGCACCTCCGCTGGATGCGCACTTCAGGCAGAAGCATCCGCTGCAAACTGAGCCGGTTCATGAAGCTCAAGCGGAACGTGGACTCGGTAATCTCATCGGGAGGATTCGCGACTCCCCGGAAGAGTACCTCGCTACCGGATACTGGCTCGCCCGCCGCGAGGTCGAAAAAGACGAAACGCGCCGTCAGCTTGGCGCCTTTCCACCCGACAGTCCGTTCCACCTGCGAAAAATGAGAATCGGCGTTGGCGAGGACAATCCCCACCCGGTTCACCGCGTCGATTCCCTCGTCAGAGAGCGACTGTGTCTCGAGCGATGTGTGCCCCAGAACGCGCGGCACGTAGACCTCGCCTTCGAATACCAGCCGCCGGGTGCTCCAGCGCTCCATCTGCCCGTCGCGCAGCTCGCATTCGAACAAAAGCACCGGAGTTTCGAGCTCTTCCCGCTCTTTGATGGTGAATATGCTATCCATGGTTACGCGCCGCCTTCCAAGCTCAGAATCCTCACTACCGTGCTATGGCGCCCCGGGCCATCCGCAGTGCATACGAGAGCGTCGTCAAGAAAACGCGACCGCTTGTGCACGCCGCCGGCCGCACCGGTGCGCTGATACATCGACGGACAGGGCTGCGCTTCAACCTGCAAACCATGGACCTCCACTTCCGAACCGGCCTCCAAACGTAATCCGAAACCGACTCCGGCGGATTCAGTGCCGGGCCGTCCCGAAATCTCCACGCGCTGCCATGCGGGTGTCAGTGCGTAGCGGCGCTCGAGACCGCCGGAACCCGGTTCCATCACGCATGTCAGTTCGCTTCCCCCGCCGCTCCGGGCGAACATGCTCAGGCAGTAGTGGTAATCCGCTGGCGCCTCGACGTGTTGCGTCAACTTCTGATCGGCCTGGCCGGTATTGAGAATGCTGTGGGCGTCCAGTGAGCCGTCTGGGCCGGCGATCCCGGGGGATATTTGAATCCCGGGATCGGCCTGCCAAACCGGCGCTTCGAGATCGCCGCTGTGAAGCAGCAGGTTCGCCAGGGGATCGAGCCAGGTGAAAGACTTCAGCCCGCCGCCGCAAGTCTCGAAGAACGATTCGAGCGCGCTCCGCTCGGCGTCGGTGAGCGAGCTGAGCCGTAACTCCCACATGCTGTGCCCCGCCGTCGCGTCTCCGTAGCGCCAGATACTGCCATCTTGCATCTTATTGATCACGGTTCGGCGCACCCGCCGCCGCGAGATCGGATACTGAGCCATCGCTCCGCTTTCAAGTTGAGGAAAGAACAGCATGTCAACTCCGGTTCTCGCAGATGATCAGTGTCGCGTTCCCGTACTCCCCGGAAGGGAATTGCGATGTGAACTCGCCCTCGCCCAAACGGCAACTCGGGAACACCGCCTCGTCCCACGGATCGGTGAACGAGAAATCCTGCAGCTCTCCGCTGTGAGCCAGGAAGAACTCATCAAGGGCCGCCATCTCGGCTTCGTCCAACTGCTCTAACCGCACTACCCACCTCCGCAGTGGACTCCCCGTCACCGGATAGCGCTGCTCGGATCCGTCGACGAATCGCATCACCTCGCACGACTTGCTGATCGAACGGGTCAACGGATACTGCGCGATCGCGCCTGTCTTCAGCATTGGGAATTCCGCCATGACTCTCTATATCTCCGTGACCACGTCGCCCAGTGCATGCGAATTTAGCAGCGCTTCCCTCACCGCCTCGGCAATCTCGGCGCTGTGGTCCAGAATCGATCTGCTGTCAAGCGCCTGCACCTGAATCGTCACCGCCGGCTGAACAACCGGCGCCGCCGTACCCGCCGGACGAGGAAGGCTGTCGGCTCCGTAGCGAACCGGCTGCAGACCGGAAACACCACCTGGCAGTCCGGCGTCAATCGCCACCGGAGACGGCAGCGTGTAGGTTGGCAATGCCGCCGCCGGTTCGTTGCCGCTGTCGAACAGTTTGCCGAGCAGTTGCACCACTCCAAGACCGCCGCCGAGAAACGACAGCAGAGTTCTTCCGATGGAACCCGCCTTCGACCCCTCACTGGAGTGCAACTGCGCCAGCGAATTCTCGACCACCGCCTGCGTGTTCACTTCCGTCGTCCTCGCCTGCTCCTTCGCCACATCGGCCAGTTCCGCCAGACGGGAGATCAGCGATTCAATCTCCTGACCCGCGGCCGCAGCCGGCCCACCGGTCTCCGCCAACGCCTCCCGCCGCTCCCCCGCCGGCGCAGCCACAATCAACGCGCCGATCGAGTGCAATGACTGCTGCAGCGGCGGCGGCCCTCCCGCCGGAGAACCGCCTTCGAGAAGCTGCTTTAGTTCCGCCAGCGCTTGCTTGTTATCCATCACTCACCTCGCTCTGCAATTCCTTCTCGAGAAGGCAGAAGGCCTCCACCGTCCTCGCCGGCATCTCCATCAAATGGCTGCCACCCATCAGCTTCCACACTGTGAACGCCTCGATGAAACTGAGACTCTCGGCGTTGATATAGGAAACGGGGCATTCCTCCGCCACGATCTTCCGGTTGCCCCACACCGCTCCGCTCCGCGGCGTCTCTCCGCCCAGCCAACCGCAGTTGCGCTTTCGCTCCAGGCCACTCTTCCTGCAGGTATCGCACTTCCAGGCGGCCCGGTTCGCTCGTTGGAAATGGAAGGCGACAATCAGTTTTTTCGTTCGTCCTCGGTCAGTCCGCACTCCGTCCGGATGGCTCGCACAATCTCCCGGCAGAGAGGCTCTGGACCGCTTGAGAACAGCAGCTCCGGCGTCGCCGACTCGCCATCAATATCGAGTCCCTCAATGCCCGCCAACCCCCACTCAACATAGAGCCGGTCGATCTCGTGAGCCAGCAGCGACGCCTCCACCTTTTCCTGCAATTGCTCGCCGCCGTTGAGAAACTCTATCTTCCCGCCCACCTCCCGAATCCGCCGCATGAGATCCATCCGCCGTCCGAATGACATCCGCTTGATCGTGAAGGCAACCCCCTCTTGGGTCGCCGACTCGATGCGCAACGTGCTTCTATATTTCATGACGTCACCCAAATGCCACGAAGATCTCATCATCGAGCGTCCCCTGCGCTTGGCAAGTGAGGAAATTCCACTCGAGTTTCACTTCGTCATCGATAAACTCCGGCACCTCGGGAATCACGCTCTTCATGTACAACCCGCAAAGCTGCGAAGGCTGCTGGCCGAGCTGGAACATCATGCTGATCGGAGATCGCTGCCGCGCTGCCTGATACAGCTCCCGGGTGGACGCGTCCGGCTTTTCGTAAAGCGAGAAGTTCGTAGTGACGGACCGGGTCCCGGCTGCGATGCAGCGTGGCGTCGCTACCCCGAACTCACGGGCCCGCAGGTCGAGCGCGTTGTCAATCGTCACCTCGGCCCCGGTAAGAGTGTAGAAGATGTCGGGGGCCGTCCCCAGCCACGCCTGTCCAAGGTGTCCCGGAGTGAGCGAGTAGTCGAAATCGAGGAGTTCCGGCTCCAGCGGGTATTCCATCAGCCCGGCCTGCCCGCTCGCGAAACTGGCGTTGTCCACCAAGTCCGCCCCCTTGCCGCTGAAAGTAAACTCGTGAAAATCGCCGTTGATTGTCATCTTCATTTGGCCCACTGCTGCTCCGGCAACCAGCCGCTGCACGGCGGTCTGCGGACTCCAGTAGTCGTAGATCGTCACGCTTGGAAGGTGCGTCGCCGGGCGGTACGTCACAGTGCGGTCAACCGGCCAGCCCGGCGCCTGGTCACCAGTGAACGGCGCGTTCAGCACCACTTCGCGGTCATCGAACAGCGACATCACGAAGCGAATCTCGCCACCGCAGCTTACCGCCTGCCCGGCCACTAGTCCGTGAGGCGACGCGAACCGGAGTTGCGTGCCGGAAAAACTCTCGATCGCGCCCCCGGCAAACTCCAGCGGCGCGCCGCCAAGCGCCGCCTGCACCAGCGGCCCATAGCTCGGCGACGCCGCGTCGAAAGCCCAATTCGTCATGTATGCGCTGACATCGAAGCTGGTTTCCCGGCGCAGATCGAACGGCAACCCGGCAAAAGTCCGGCTGCCTGTCTTATCCTTGCGGGACACACTTTCCGTTCTCTGCCTCGCCGCGAACTTCGTCGCCGCGAGGCGGTTCCCTGCCCCCACCGGCGCCGCGGTTCCGAATGATTGTTCGAGCGCCGTGTAGAAGCGATTTTCGTTTGATGAAACGTAGCAAGACATGCTTCAACCCCGTGTTCTTGTCCAGTTCAGTTTTGGTCCGGCCACTAATTGACCGTGCCCGCCGGCGTCAGCTTGTGTGGTTCGGCTCGCTGGAATCCACTTCCAACTCGAACCGGGCGGTCTGCACGTAGTTCTTACCGCCCTTTTTCACGCCTTTAAATTCGATCGCGTACCTGCCCCCATAGAACAGTCCGTTGCCCCAGTCGCCAAGATTGCGCTCGAGCACATCTGACACGGCCTCTGCGTAAAGCTGCAAGTGCCGGTCAGTGGAATCGGATCGCTCCTCCGATACCGTGAGTTCAACAATAACGGTCGCCGTTCCGGAAAACTTCCGGAACTTCTCCCGCTGGTGATTCACCACCTTCGTGCAGAAGACAGCAATCCGCGGGTAGCGGACCACACCGGCTGGCTCGGAAAAAGCGTTCCCGGCCAGAATCTGTCCGCTCTCCAGTTCGGGCAGATATTGGGCCTCGCTCAGCGACAGGGAAGCGACCGATGCCGCCAGGCCATCCCGCGCACGCAGCAAATCCGCCACTGTATTGGTCGCCGCTCTCGTGATCCATGCCATCGTCGTTTACCCCCTCAGCAGGACCCGGTCGTTCCGAACGTGCCAACCCGGCTGCTGGCCCGCCGGCGGAGTATCCCCCTCCCGCAAGCCCTGAACCGGCATGGTCCACTCCGCTGACGGATCCAGCGGGTCGTCATTTTGCTTGGTGGCTAGGTCCGCACGCAGGCCGGCATAGACGTCGAAACCCGCCGCATCCTCCGGAATCCGGTCCGCTCGGACACCTGGCACTCCATTCGTCTCCACCGTGTGGATGCAAGCCTCGCTCGCTTCCCCGCTGTCCCCCCGGGCCCCCCGCCACGCAATCCGGATATAGTAGGTCTCTCCCGAAACTGGAGCCGCGACAGTCCGCACCAACGGCGGTAACGCTCTCGGTATCGGGTTCGATACGACCCCGACCCCGCTCCGCAGCAGAGAGTCCGCGGCACGCCGCTCCCTCGCTCGATAGTCTTTCCACTTCGCCCCGTACCGGCTCTCCAGATGATTGCCCTGGATGTCGCCGTAGACCAGCGCGAGCGTTAGAAGGGCGTGCCAGTGCTTGAGTGCGGGCGTCACCACGACGTTCTCGAGGCCGATGCCGGCGCCCAATCCGCCAGTCGCCGTGGTTCGCTTCGCCAGGAACTCCGCAAGCTCGATTCCTAACTCCGTTCTGGCGAGTTCCATCTTCGCCGCAAGATCCACGCCCTCCGCGCTGGCAATGCTCACGATGGATGTATCGTAAGCCTGGAGCTCGTCGACGCTTGTGATATTGCCATCAGTGAACAATGCCATCGTCAGCACCTCGTCTACGAGCGATCCGGCGCCTGTGCCCGGGGCTTGCCCCGCGACGCCTTCATCTCGGCCTCGGATATCACGGCGATTCGCACTTGGCTCGCCGCCTCCTTCTCCTGGGCGCGCTGGTAGGCCGCCTTCATCTCTGCCCGGTAAGCCGCCGCCGCCTCTTCACTCGCCACGCGGGCTCGGCCCTCCACCACGAGCTTCGCCGCCAACCGCCGGGACACTTCGCTCACTACACCAGCCTTCCCTCCGTCCGGGGTCTCGCAACTCACCACCACCACGTCGGGTTCCTGAATCTGCTCTTCGATCTTCCGGACTTTCCGGTAATACGCTTTGAGGTCCATCTCGACTCCTTCCTCTCAAAAGAATAGGGTCCTGGCGGTCAGCCAGGACCCAAATGATTCGCCGGTTAGCTCATCACGTGAACACCGAACTCGTTGCGCAGTACGCCGACGCCGTAAAGAACGTCAACGGTGAACTGCTGAGCGAGAGTATTCGGCTGGTAGCTCATCACCACGCGGATTCCGAAGTTGCCAAATTCGGCGTACTCGGCCACGGCGCCGGTGCCCGGCAGAGGTTGCGGCAGACGCCGCACTACCAGACCCATGGCGTCCCGCGCAAAGGCGAGATTGTGGGTAGCAACCGGAGCGCTGCCCGTCTTCTCGACGAACTGCGACCGGAAAACGAAGAAGTCCTTGATCTTGCCGACCGATCCGTCAACCAGCGCCCGAAGACCGGCCTCGCCGGCCGTCTGGAACTCGCTGAAACGCTCGATCTGCCGCAGTTGCGAGTAAGTGCTGCCGTCCACCACCATGAACTTGGACTGGCCGGCCGGAACTTTCGCATTAAACAGAACGGTTTCAGCGCTGTCAACTGCCGCTTCGGTGATCGCCGTCCCCGGGCTGCCGATCGGATCGTTGGCCGTGAACTGCGAGTAGAGACCGAGCAAATCAGACTCGATCTTCTCGGCAATGGCGATCACGGCCGGCTGCATGTAGAGATACAGCAGGTCCGGGACCGCCAGCACTTTCGTGACGTCCGGAATCTGGAACGTCGCCTCGGCGTGGGTGTTCAGCACGATTTGCGCCGAACCAACGTCGGGGTTCTGAGTCGTAACCGTGCCGCCCTCCGCCAGATTGTTGGCCGTAACCGTGGCCGGAATCGACACATTCACCGTATCGCCGGCTTGCGCCAGCACCGGCTCGTAATTGCGATTGACAAGGTTGCCCATCACGAGGTTCCCCATCAACGCCGGCAACGCATCCGCTGCTACCAGCTTGACAATCGCATTTGCCAAGTTTGCAGACGTAATAACTCCCATGTTTTCTCCTGGTTCTGTCTTATAGGGTGAGCACTGCGGCGAACGCCACAATGCGTATGCCGGACTTGACCGGCCTGGTTCGCCGTCCCGCGGATATCACCGCGGAACTGCAAATTCTGTAGCTTCGGCCCCTCTTCGTGATTCGCGAAGAAAAGGATGAAGAAGATCTATATCCTGAAAACTCCCCGCGCGATTCCGCTAACCGGCCAGAGAGGACTTCTTTCTCTCCGCCTCCCGGGCCGCCCCTCTAGCGGTCTCTCGTCTGCGAAAGCGCCTTCGCGATCTCCAGCCGGAACTGGCTGAGCTGCTCTGGGTCCATGCCCGGCTTGATCCGGTCCAGACTTATCGCCAGCCCCTCCTCGCTGCTCCCGGCCGTCGCGCCGGAGCCGCCCGCGATGCGTGCCGGCAACAATTCCGGGTTGTCCTGAGTGAAGCGCGCAAGGTACTCCTGCATGCCCATCTCGCCCTCTCCGGTTCGCGCCACCATCCGGCCGTCCTCGGTGCGGATAATGTCATCCTTCACCGCCCGGTAGCCGAGATCCACCTTCGTGACGCCAAGCCGCCGCAATTCGTCGCGAATGGCCGCGCTGCGCTCGGCTTCCGCCGCCACCCGGTGACTCCGCTCGTTCTCCGCAACCAACTCGTTCACGCGCCGCTCCAACTGCTCGCGCCGTCTCCGCTCCTCGACGAGTTCGGTCTTGTAGGCCGGCTCGGCTTTGGCGCGCTCGCTGTCAAGGTATTCCTCGATCGTTTCTTGAATCACCGTCCGAATCTCCGGACTGCGAGATTCCTCTTTGTTGTTGCTCTCCTGGACTTCCTGTTCCATTTTGTCCTTCCTTACTCCGTGGATTTGTCCACCGCTTCGTCAATCTCCGCGGCGATCCGGTCCTTCATCTCCTGGCGAACGTCGCAGAGATACTTGAACGCCAGCTTCTTGAAAATCTGCTTCCGCAACGTCGGCGATTCAATCCCCAGCCTCAGCAGCCGCTCAGCATCGCCCAGTTCGGCGGAAAAATCGCCGATATCGAAGTCGTCAAGCCCCGACACGTCAATGCTGATCCTGTCCATCCGGGCCGCCGCAACCGCCCGCAGCACCGACTTCATCGTGTCTTTCACGATGTCCCCGTACGCCCGGAGCACTTCCTGCGTGATCGCGAAATCCCGCTGCTTGCTCAAGCCCGACTGCGAAGTCCGGCTCGCGCCTGGGCCGCCGGCCTGGCTCATCAGGTAGCAGACTCGGTAGATCTCCTCCTGCAGCCGCTTCAAGTTATCGGACGCAATCTGGTAAACGTGCCCCTCCGGCTCGGTCCACCCAAACTTGTCATCGGGACCCAACTGTATGTAGTAGGACTCGCCAACAATCTGATTCCACTCTCGCTCGGTATAGACCACCGGCATCGCGAACAGACCCATCGTCAGCGCCCACGCCAGCGCGTTTGACTTGTTGAAGTGCTCGAGCTGCAGCAACCCGGCTTTATTCGCCAGCCACAGGCCCTTCGGCGCCTCCATCTTGAACAGGGGTACTCGGCGCTGCTCCGCCAGAGCGTGGCGCCCCGACGCAACCATCTCGATTGGCGTCGAAGCCTTCAGGCCCCCCGCTTGGCGATAGGAACGGTAAAACTCCTTGTCGTAATAGGTCCACCGTGTTTCCGTCGTCCATTTACCAAGGTCCGTAGCCGACCGGCTCGGCGCTTCCGTCCGCACCACCACCGACTCGAAGTTGCCCCGCTCGTCGTGACTCCAATTGATCACCTGCTCCGGCGAGTACTCCACTAGATAAGCCCGCGCCGCGCCCGAGGCCTCCTCAACAGCCCGATTCTTGACCCGGCCGCTCGGGCGCGGAAAATCCACCAGCACGTAACTTGACCCGCAAACCAGAGTGTCGATCATCCGCCGCCGGAACAGGTCGGTCAGCGTGCTGCCGCGATGATCGCAGTCCTCGGCGAACTCGCCCGTGAACTTCCTCCCCGCCTCGTCGTCTCCCTCTACCAGAATTAGCGGCTCCCGCCGGAACAGCGTCGCCGCATACCAGTCGATGATCGAGCCCAGGTAGTTCTCGTAAAACACCCGGCTCAACCGCTCGCTGTAGACGTCCATCGGCTCCTTCTGCCGCGCCGTCAGGTAGTTGGAGGCGTTCGCCTTGAGTTGCTGGCCACCTGCGTAAAGGTCCCGGTAAGTCTGCCAGACGGATTTCTTCGCCAAATACTCCGGATGTTCCAAATCGATCGTCTTCACTGCTTGCTTCTCCCTCGCCATTCGGCTCACATGGGCAACAGCGGCTGGGTCGGTTTCTTCACCTCCGGCCGCGCGTGCCTCTCCTGCCAGATCAAGTACCCCAAAGCTTCCGAAAGATGACTTCGGCGCTTGTCGCGATCCTTGTCGACGATGCTACTGTCTTCCTTAAAGGCCAACTCCTCGAAGTCCCGAATCAACTCCTTGCACCGCGGATCGACGAAAAGATTCACCTCGCCCGCCGCCGATTTCAACCTTCCGTTCACCGCTCCGATACGGTCCCGAATCGGGGGGTTCTTGGTTGGAACCAGTTGCTCCGCATAGCGGAAGTTCGTCCCCCGCATCATGCGCCGGACCGTATTGAAATCCGTGGTCCCGGAAGTCTTTCTGTTCTCCCCTGATGCGTCTCCGTAAATCCGTAGACCTTCCTCGTGCCCTCCATACCGGTTCAGAAACTCCTCGCACGCCTGCTCCGTGCTCGCCCGGCTCAGCACAATCTCGTCCAGAACGTTCACCGTGTCGCCGTCCATCTGGACCACCACGCTGCACATCGGGTCCACGTTGAAATCCAGCGCCCAAAGCAGCGTCATGTCCGGCTCCAGTGAAAGCTCCTGGATGTGTACATCGCGGTCGAACGTTTCATAGACGCGGCCCTGATGAATATTCAGGTACTCGCCCAGAACCTCTTGCCGGTAGAACTTCTCGTCGTAGCTCTTCCGCAGCCGTTCATAGAAGTCCGGAATCTTGTCCAGAATGTAGCGGTTCTCCATCGGCTTCGCCACCACTGTTTCATAGCCCTCCGGTGGATCAGACAGAAACCTCTCGTACACCCAGTCATGACCCTGCGGCGTCCACACCGCGAAACCGCAAAGCTTGGTCGCATGCGGGTCCCGCAAGCGCCCTTCCAATCGCAGCCAGGCGTCCCGCCGCGCGTACGTCAGCTCGTCCAGCCCAAACCACGCCAGGTTCGTCCCGCGCAGCCGCTCGTACTCCTCCACCGAACGCAGCAGAATCCGCGAACCCGTATCCCGCATCAACAACGTGTTCTCCGACTTCTGCAGCGTGTACGGTATCCCGTTGCTCTCGAGAATCTGCAACAATGCCGTCTGCGTTGTATCCCGCAGCATCGGGTACGTCGGAGCGCCGATTAGTCCCAGCCTCCCCGCGTTCAAATAACTCAACTTCACCGCCTCATGGCAGAGAGCCGCACTCTTTCCCGAACCAATCGGACCGGAAAACCCCTTAAAACGCGCATCCGAATAGTGGAACCGCGCCTGCGAAGGCAGCGGTGCATACTCTATATCGCAGTTGCATCTTCCTCGCTGGACGGTTCTACCCATCGGACTACAATCTCCCTTGGACGTTCTTCTTCGATCTCTTTCCTCAGTTGCAGCAGCCGCACAAAGTCGCCGACGCTCGCCTTGAATTCCTTGTCGCTGAGCTTCGCCTCGACACTCTGCAAAAGTTGGTCAAGCCGCAGAACCTTCTCTAACTCCCAACTGGTCTCCACCGCCGCGTCGCCAGGACTCCCTTCCGGTGTACTCTCCACAACGCCTGACTCCGGCTCCCCCATATCCCCACCTCTGTTTGTCGTCTCCATAGCTTCATTCGCATCCGTTCACTCCGGCCTCGGCCTGATACCGCCAGGACGCTGCCGTCCTCACTGGTTCGAGACTAGCAACGGCTACCATCCGTCCGATCCCCGCCTACGGTCGAAACTACTGAGACCACAGGAGAAAAAACTTTCTAAAATGCTGTGAACGATCTTTCGCCCCCGTCCGAAATGGCCCATCTTTCGAACTCCAGACCCAGCAGACGTCCCGCCTGCGCCCGATGCCTGACACTTTCGGGCAAGCGAAATCATCTGCAAAATATGGCTGCCGAAAATAGATTGGGACAAACCGGTGTGGAATCCTCGTCGCAATCCGAACGGGTAGTCATCCTCGGCGGTGGGTTCGGGGGGCTCTACACAGCGAAAGCTCTGCGCCGGGCTCCCGTCTCGGTCACCCTGCTGGACCGGTGCAACTTCCACCTCTTCCAGCCGCTGCTATACCAAGTCGCCACCGGCGGATTGTCCCCGGCGAACATTGCATCACCCCTCCGCGCCATTCTCGGAAACCAGAACAACACTCGCGTCGTGCTCGCCGAAGCCCTCGACCTCAACCCGGACCGCCGGGAACTCATCCTCGAAGACGGTGTCATCCCCTACGACACCCTCGTCGTGGCCGCCGGCGCTCGCAACGACTATTTCGGCCATCCCGAATGGAGCAAATACGCCCCGGGGTTGAAGTCCATCGAAGACGCAATCGAGATTCGCCAGCGCATACTTTACGCCTTCGAGGCCGCCGAAAGGGAATCGGATCCGGAAGCCCGCCGCGCCTGGCTGACCTTTGCTATTGTCGGCGCAGGACCAACAGGTGTCGAGCTGGCCGGCACCCTTGGCGAAATCGCAAACGATACCCTGAAACACGAATTCCGCTCCATCCACCCCGATGAGTCCTCGATTATCCTGCTCGATCTCGCACCCCGGGTGCTGCCGATGTATCCGCCGGAACTCTCGGAAAAAGCCGAAAAATACCTCATCCGCCTCGCCGTCCGTTCCCGTACCGGCGTCAAGGTCACCGCAATCGACGAGCAAGGCGTTCTATTTGAAACGAATGGAGAACAGCGGCGCATCACCGCCCGAACCGTCGTCTGGGCCGCCGGCGTGGCGGCCTCCCCGTTTGGCGAGGTGCTGGCGCGTCGCACCGGCTGCGAACTCGACAAGAAAGGCCGCGTCATCGTCGACCCCGGCCTCACCATTCCCGGCCATCCCGAGATCTTCGTGATCGGCGACCTCGCTTGCTTCCGGCAACCGGACGGCGGCGAGCTTCCCGGAGTCGCGCCCGTTGCCATGCAGCAGGGACGCTTTGTCGCCCGGTCCATCGAGCGCCGCCTGCGCGGCAACCACCCGGCCGAGCCGTTCCGCTACCGCGACAAAGGCAGCCTCGCAACAGTCGGCCGCGCTCTCGCCGTGGCCAATATCGGACGGTTCCGCTTCAGTGGATTCCTCGCCTGGCTCGCCTGGCTTTTCGTTCACTTGATGTTCCTGGTCGGGTTTCAGAACCGCCTGCTGGTCCTTATCCAGTGGGCCTTCCACTACTTCACCTTTAACCGCATGGCTCGGCTGATCTTCCCCAGAAAACGTTCATGCGAAGACCACCCGGACTGACGCGGTCAAGCGGTTGCGGATAAACGCTCGTCGGTACGGTCAAACTTAAGTCTACTGCCGGGTTCTCGGCCTTCACCGTGTAAATCCCTGCTTCTCATACCCGCGACCCGCCCCAAAGTGCCGGTACTCAGTATGTTGAGCCGCGGCCAGCGAATCCCGCCCGACGCTCCAAGGCGGCGCATTCGCCCCAGCCGCCCACAACCATGATCTGATGCGCCGAGGACACGTCACCCTGATGTATAGTGGCGGCATGGGAAAGCTGCTTTGCATTCTCGTCTCAGCGCTGCTGGCCGCGCCCTGCGTTGCAGGCACGCTCCAAGCAGGTGCGGCAAAGGTGGATATCACCCCGCCGGCGGACTCCGCTTTGCCGTTGAGCGGCTATGCCGGCCGCACCGAAGGATTCGAGGAGATCCACGATCCGCTCTTCATCCGCGCCATCGTTGTTGATGACGGAAAGAACCAGGCGGTCGTCGTCACTTGGGATCTGATCTTCGTTCCCGAAGACCTTTGGCAGCGCGTATCGAAAACCATCCACGATGTGGCCGGGATCCCAACGGATCACATACTCATCGCCGCAACGCATACTCATGGCGCACCAAATCTCTCCCGCCTGGAGAAGATGCCCGACGGGAGCGTGGGGCGAAAATACCTGGATGACCTGCCGCTCCGAGCAGCCGATGCAGTGAAGCATGCTAAGGCTGCGCTCAGGCCGGCCCGCATCGGTTACGGCGCCGGGCGCGCGAATGTCAATATGAACCGCGTTGCGCGGATGCCGGAGGGCGACTGGTGGCTCGGACCGAATCCGGACGGGCCATCGGATAAAACCGTGGGGGTGGTGCGCTTCGAGGACCTCGGTGGCAAGCCGATCGCCTTCCTCCTGAATTACGCTGTCCATGGCACCGTTACCGGACCCAAGAACTATAAACTCACTGGCGACCTTCCAGGCGCCTGCTCCCGCTTCGTGGAAGACTATTTCGGCAATGGCGTCGTTGCCGCGTTTCTCGCCGGCGCCTCGGGTGACCAGGACCCGATCTACCGGGTCGGCACAGATCTCAGGCAGGTGGAACTCCTTGGCCGGATCCTCGGCGAGGAAGCTGTGCGCGTGGGGAAAAAGATCAAAACCCGCCCCGGAATGCGAATCGGCGGCGCGCAGCGCGTCGTGGTCTGTCCGGGGCGCAAGCAAGCGAACGGCAACTCCGGACGGCAAAAAGACGGTGACTATGTGTTCGTCGACTCCGATCCGGTCAACATCCGCCTCGGGATTCTGAAGCTCAACAACATCGTCCTCGCCGGCGTTTCCGGAGAGGTGCTGACACAAATCGGAACGCGGGTGAAGGAAGAGTCCCCGCTGAAAGCGACGCTCTTCGTGACGCATGCCAACGGCTCCAGCGGCTATATCCCCGACGACGCGTCCTACGAACGCATCAGCTATGAGATCGCCGTCACGCGGCTCAAGCCCGGCTGCGCCGAAAACGCAATCGTCGGCGGCCTCCTCGGTATGATGGATGGCCTATGAGATCTCTTCTGCTAGCTGCCAACGCCCTACTGCTGCTTCTGTCCGGTTGTGCCTCCTCTGAGGAAGCCGCGCAAACACAGCCCCCTCCGAATATCGTCTTCATCATGGCCGACGATCTCGGCTACGGCCACCTCGGCGTCTACGGCGGCGGCAAAATCGAAACGCCGCACGTCGACAAGCTGGCTGCCGAAGGGATGCGCTTCACCCAGGCGTACGCCGGCTCCACCGTTTGTGCGCCATCCCGCAGCGTGCTCATCACCGGCCTCCATGGCGGTCATACCCCGATTCGCAGAAACGGCGGCGGAGCGTCGCTCGAACCGGATGACGTCACCATCGCCGAAGTTCTCAAGCAAGCCGGCTACGCAACCGGCGGTTTCGGCAAGTGGGGACTCGGTGTGGAAGGTTCGCCCGGGCATCCGCTCGAACAGGGGTTCGACGAATGGGTCGGCTACCTGCACCAGGTGCACGGCCACTTCTACTATCCGTTCTGGCTCACCGACGGCCACGGCAAGTTGATGCTGCCGGAAAACGAGGGCCGCAAGCGCCAGCGCTATGCTCACGACGACATCGTCCGCCGGGCCATGGAATTCATCCGAGCGAACAAGGACCGGCCGTTCTTCTGCTACCTGCCCGTCACCATTCCGCACGTCGAGTTGGCGGTACCGGAGGAGTCGCTCAAGCAATACCTCGGCCGCTGGGAAGAAACCCCGGGACATCAGGAACCGCGGGCCGGCTACATCGTTTCGGAAACTCCGAAGGCTACCTTTGCTGCGATGGTCTCCCATCTCGACCGCGACGTCGGCAACATCGTGGCGCTGCTCGACGAGCTCGGCATCGCCGAAAATACAGTCGTCATCTTCACCTCCGATAACGGAGCCCAGTCAAACTATGACGTCCAGGAAGAGTTCTTCCAGGCGAGCGGCCCGCTCCGCGGCTACAAGGGCTCGATGTACGAGGGCGGTCTGCGTGTTCCGCTGGTCGTGAAGTGGCCGGGCAAGGTGCAACCCGGAACGGTCTCCGATCTCGTTACCTACTTCCCGGACTGGATGCCGACGTTTGCGGCGATTGCCGGAACCGCAGCCCCTCCTGCCGACGGCATGTCGATTCTGCCCGAACTAACCGGCCAGGGAGACCAACAGCAGCACGAATGGCTCTACTGGGAGCTGGTCAACCCGGATGGAGAGCCAACCCGCCGTGGCGCGCGGACCGGAGACTGGAAGTTTGTCCAGCAAGGGCCCGGCGAGCAGATGGAACTCTATAACCTGGCTCAGGATCTCGGCGAGCAGAACAACCTTGCGCGCGAGCATCCGGAGATGATCGACAAATTCAACAATTTCTACGAGCAAAACCGGACTCCGGCGCGGACTTGGCAGGACGTCGCCCCGGTCACGATCGATGATTATGTGAAATAACCCACGGACAGTCGGCCTGACGGCGGCATACGGCATTCTCTTTGTCTGCCACCATTGGAAACCTGTGTCCTCCTGTCTCCCTTCGGATCCAGCCCCGTTACGCGCCCCGCTTCTGACTCGACGCCCGCCGCCGTGCGCGCGAAACAGGGCCAACAAATTTATGCATTTCTTCCTCTATATTGTTTTTCACCCGCCCATTCTCAACCACTTACGCCCCTTCCCCGCACAACGCCTTGCTCGGCCGTGCTACAACACAATCGGCATGGGGAGGCGCGTCCGCAAACGCCAAAACACCTCCCCACTCGATTTTTGACAATTGAATATATGCGCCAAAACTGCGTACTCCCCCGGTGACGCAAGCGGTGACGCAAGACCGTTTTTCCGCTCCGTGCCCTCCACACCGCACATGTCGGCCAAATAAAATCAACAACTTACAATTTTATTTTTACACGCCATGGAAATAAGGGGGGGCTTGCGTCACGCCCCACGGGCGATCTCGCCGCCACTGCACACGAAGGCCGGCCAACCCCTTGACTTACGCCTCCTCTTCGCCTCACAATGGAATGGCGAATAAAAGGCGAAATGACGATGACCGCACCCGTACTAGCGGCCAACCTTCTGGTTGCCCGTAACACCAAGGAATACGCTCCCTCTGGCGTGAGCGCCCTCGACCGGACGGCCGGCGGACTACCTCGGGGAGCGATTAGCGAGTTCACCGGAAGCCGTTCTTCGGGAAGGACTTCCGCGGCCCTCGCGGCGCTCGCCGCGGCCACCGCCCGGCTGGAATGTTGCGCCTGGGTCGATGCCGCCTCGTGCTTCCATCCGGCTTCGGCCCGGCGGGCCGGGGTGAATCTCGAACGGCTGCTCTGGATACGGTGCGGCGGGGATGCCGGCGCCGCTCTGCGGGCGGCCGATCTGCTGCTGCACGGGGGCGGCTTCGGCTTGGTTTGCCTGGACCTCGCGGGACTCGGCGCGCGGGTCTTGAACCGCATCCCGATCTCTTATTGGCACCGCTTCCGGCGGGCGGTGGAGAACACGCCCACCGCGCTGTTGGTGATCGCCGGTACGCCATGCACGGCTTCGTGCGCCGCTCTGGCGGCGCGCTTCGGCCGCTCCGGACCGCGCTGGACGGGACAGGCGCCGGCTCGCCTGCTGACCGGGTTGGCATGCCGGGTGGAGGTGCGCAAACCCGGGCCGGCGCGGGAGGTGGAACTCGAATTTCTGGCGGCTTGACTACCGATGTATGCGTGCTTGCACCAGTCCGGCGAAGGTGATGGCGGCTCCGGGCGGCTGGCCGAACTGGCGCGCTGTTTTTCGCCTTCGATCGAGGTGACCGGCGCGCGCACGGTGATCTTTTCGATCGCCGGCCTGGGCCGCCTCATCGGAAGCCCCGAACAAATCGCCTCGGAAATCTGCCGCCGCGGAGCGGAGATGGGGCTGGCCGGCAATCTCGCCATCGCCGCGAACCCCAACGCGGCGGAACTGGCGGCGCGGGCGCTGCCCGGCGTTACCTTCATACCGGTTGGGCGCGAGCAGGCGGTGCTGGGAAAAATCCCGGTGGCTCGGGCCCCGGTCTCCGAAGAGTTGCGCGAGACACTCGTGCGCTGGGGGCTGAAGACGCTCGGCGACGTGGCCGAACTGCCCCCCATCGGGCTCGCCGAACGGCTCGGACAGGAGGGCGTGTGGCTCTATAACCTGGCGCTGGGGCGGATCGAGAGGCCGCTCTCGCTTGAGGCCCCGGAGACGATCTACGAGGACTCGCTCGAAGTGGAACACGCGGTGGACCGGCTGGAGCCGCTGCTGTTCCTCATCGCGCGCATCGTCAACGAGCTCTGCCGGCGGCTGGAATCGCAGACGCGGGCGGCGAACCAGATCACGACCATTCTGCGGATCGAGGAGGGGCGCAGCTACACGCGCATCCTCGAACTGCCGGTTCCGCAAAGCGATCCGAAGCCGCTCGTCAAGTTGATTCAACTGGATCTGGAAGCGCATCCGCCCCCCGGAGCGGTCAATGGCGTCGCCGTGCGCTTCCGGCCCGTGCGCCCGCGGTCCACCCAGGGCGGGCTGTTCGTTCCGCCGGCGCCGGCGCCGGACAAGCTGGAACTGACACTGGCCCGCATTCGGGGAATCGTCGGAGAACAGAACGCCGGCTCGCCACGGCTGATCGAGACGCACCGGCCGGACGCCTTCGAAATGACGCCCTTCCGGCCGCCGGAAGGGGAGCGGGAACCGGTGCGTAAGAAAGGGGCTCTGCGGGTGGCCTTGCGTTTCTACCGGCCGCCGCTCGAGGCACGAGTGCGGACCAGTGAACGCGTGCCCCGGCACGTCCGCGCCCCGGGCGTGGGCGGCAATGTAGTGGAGGCGGCGGGGCCGTGGCGGACGTCCGGGGAATGGTGGAGCGAGAAGAGATGGGCGCGCGATGAATGGGATCTGGAATTGACGGATGGGGGCGTCTACCGGGTGTACCTGGAACTGCGGTCGCGCGGGTGGTTCGTGGAGGGGGTATATGACTGAACCACAAAAGAATACGTCCGAACACAAATCGATATGAGCGCTGGGTACGTGGAATTTCGAGCCAGGTCGGCTTTTAGCTTCTTGGAAGGGGCCTCGCTGCCGGAGGGCCTGTTGGAGGCGGCGGCGGATTGTGGGTTGCCGGCCGTCGCTCTGCTGGACCGGGATGGAGTGTCCGGCGCGCCGCGGTTTCATGCCGCGGCAAAGCTGGCGGGGGTGCGGGCGTTGATCGGGGCGGAGGCAAGCCTCGAGGACGGGACGCGTATTTCGTTAGTGGCCCGAGAGAGGACCGGGTATCAGAACATCTGCCGGCTGCTGACGCGGATGAAGCTGCGGGCGCCCAAGGGAGAGGGAGCAGCCGGGTGGACCGATTTGGAGGAGTTCGCCCAAGGGGTGGTTTGTTTGACCGGTGGCGGGGAAGGTCCGCTGGCAAAGGCGCTCGGGCAGGGAAAGGAGGCGGGACTGCAGTGTCTGGAAAGGTTGATCGGGATCTATGGCAAAGCGAACGTCTACGCCGAGCTGCAGCGCCACCGGCGCCGGAACGAAGAAGCGCGCAACCAGGCTGTCGTGGCGCTGGCACGGGTTGCCGGTGCGCCCCTGCTCGCAACCAACGGGGTGAACCACGCCCGGCCGGGCGATCGCGAATTGCAGGACGTGCTCACCTGTGTGCGGAACCATACAACGATCCACGAGGCGGGACGGCGGCTGGCGTGCAACGCCGAACACCATTTCAAAACAGCCAGGCAGATGCGGGCGCTGTTCGCCGATCTGCCGGAAGCGGTAGACAACACGTTGGATCTGGCGGACCGGGCGGAGTTCACGCTGGCGAAGCTCGGCTACGAGTTCCCGCGTTATCCCACGCCGCCGGGGGAGGACATGAATTCCCTGCTCCGCAAGCTGGCGCACGCCGGCGCGCGGAATCGCTACCGGCCATATCACGAAAAAGCCCGGCGGCAGATCGAAAAGGAGCTGGCGCTGATCGAAAAGCTCGGCCTCGCGGGCTATTTCTTGATCGTCTGGGACATCGTGCAGTTCTGCCGCCGCGAGGGAATCCTCGCCCAGGGGCGTGGCTCGGCGGCGAACAGCGCGGTCTGCTATTCCCTCGGCATCACGGCGGTGGATCCGGTGGGCATGGAACTGCTCTTTGAGCGCTTCCTTTCCGAGGAGCGCGGCGAGTGGCCGGATATCGACCTCGATCTGCCGAGCGGCGGCGAACGCGAGAAGGTGATCCAGTACGTTTACCGCCGCTACGGCGAACTCGGTGCGGCGATGACGGCGAACGTGATCACCTACCGCGAGCGCTCGGCGGCCCGCGACGTGGGCAAGGCGATGGGGTTTGACGCGGAGGCGCTCGAGCGGCTTTCGAAGTTCGTGCGGGCGAACGCCTGGAACGATCCGGACGACACCGCCAACAAGCGCTTCAAAGAGGCGGGATTCGATCCGGACGACGCGCGGATCGCGAAGTACCTGGAACTCTACCAGAAGGCGCAGGACCTGCCCCGGCACCTCGGGCAGCACTCCGGTGGGATGGTCATCTGCCAGGGCCAGCTCGACGCGATCGTCCCGCTGGAGCCGGCAACGATGCCCGGCCGCGTCGTCGTGCAGTGGGACAAAGATGATTGCGCGGATATGGGCATTATCAAGGTCGACCTGCTGGGGCTGGGCATGATGGCCGTGATCAAGGATTCCATCGGGATCATCCGCGACGTCTACGGCGGGCAAGTGGACATCGCGCGCCTGCCGCAAAACGACGCGAAGGTCTACGGCGCGCTGCAGCGGGCCGACACCATCGGCATGTTCCAGGTGGAGAGCCGGGCGCAGATGTCCTGCCTGCCGCGGCTGCGGCCAAAGTGCTTCTATGACCTCGTGGTGGAAGTGGCCATCATCCGGCCCGGGCCGATCGTGGGGAAAATGGTGCATCCCTACTTGAACCGGCGGCAGGGGCGGGAGCCGGTGCGGTACGCGCATCCGGCCCTCGAGCCGGTGTTGAAACGGACGCTCGGCGTACCACTGTTCCAGGAGCAGTTGCTGCGAATGGCCATGGTGGTGGCCGGATTCAGCGGCGGTGAGGCGGAAGAGCTGCGGCGGGCGTTCGGGTTTAAACGCTCCGAGCGAAAAATGCAGGAAGTGGAGGTGAAGCTGCGCGCTGGCATGGAGAAGAACGGCATCGGCAAGGAGGCGCGGGATGAGATCGTGCGGTCGATCACTTCGTTCGCCCTATACGGGTTTCCGGAGTCGCACGCGGCCAGCTTCGCGCTCCTCTCCTACGCCAGCGCCTACTTGAAATGCCACTACTTGGCGGCGTTCACGGCGGCGCTGCTGAACAATCAACCGATGGGGTTCTATCATCCTTCGACGCTGATCAAGGATGCCCAGCGCCACGGCCTGCGCTTCCTCCCGGTGGACGTCGTCCAATCCGGCGTCCTCTGCACGGTGGAGCCCGCCGCCGCGGCGGCCATGCCGCCGGCATCTACCCCCGCCACCGGCAGCCCTCAGCCGGCCAAAGAGGAACGCTACGTGGTTCGCATGGGGCTGAACTACGTGCGGGGGGTACGGCGGGAGATGGCCGAAGAGATTGTGGCGGTACGGCAACAGCGGGCGTTCGAGTCGATTCAGGACTTGAAAAACAGAGTGCCGGGGTTGCGGAAAAACGAGCTGGAAGTGCTGGCGGAGGCGGGGGCGTTGAATTCTTTGCAATCGAAGCGGCGGGCGCACCGGCGGGGGGCTCTATGGGACGCGCACCTGGCGGCCCGGCCCACCGGTCCGCTCTTTGCCGGTGAGACGCCGTCTGAAGAGGCGAGCCCCTTGCGGCCGATGAATGCCGCGCAGCGGCTGGTGGCCGATTTCGAGAGTACCGGGCTGTCGATTGGCCCGCACCCGATGCGCCTGTTTCGCGATCGCCTCCGGGACTATGGCGCGAAGACAGCGGCCGGTCTCCGCGGGCTGCGCAACGGCATGGTGGTGCGCGTGGCCGGGGCGGTGATCACGCGGCAGCGCCCGGGCACGGCGAAGGGCTTTCTGTTCATCAGCCTGGAGGACGAGACCGGAGTGGCCAACGTCATCGTCACCCCGGACATGTTCGCGCGAAACCGCGGGGTGATTGTCAGCGAGCAGTTCCTGCTGATTGACGGCGTCCTGCAAAACCAGGAAGGCGTCATCCACGTCCGCGCCGGACGCATCCAGGCGCTGAACACAGGACTCGCCGCAGCGGAGTCGCATGACTTCCACTGAGCGTCTACCCGGCGCCTTCGACCATCTGCCACCAGTCGGCCATCATGCCGGGAACGTCGATCTCGGTATAAACATGGACGTCGCGCTGGACGTTCTCCGGCGGTGTGCGGACCGTCTGCTCCTTCGCCAGTTTCGGATTGGCCAGGGCCTGGATCAGAGCCAGGTCCCACATGGTCCACTGCTTCGCTCCGGGACTGTGCGAGAGCCACCGGGCTGCCAGGTAGTCCCAAACGCCGCCGCGTCCTTGCAACCGCCGAAGCGTCTCTTCCTGGTCGAAACGCAGGTGGCGGCACACGTTGGCCGGCATCACGTGCAGGTCGAGGCCCTCCGTGTCGAGCAGGAAGTTGATCGCATTGAGATCGCGGCGGAAGTTGAACTCGTCCTTGTTCCACACGCCGCGGTCCGCAAAGCACTGGCCGCCCATGAGATAGACCGATATCTTGGGCACGATATCGGGGGCAAGCTTGATCGCCGAGGCCACGTTGGTCGAGGCGCCGGTGGCCGCAATAACCAGGCGCGTTCCCTGCTGCGCCTTGCGGGCGGAACCGATTATGAACTGCGCCGCGGCCGAATCCCGTGGCTCATCGCCGCCCCAGGGCTTGCCCATGATCATCTCGGCCCCCAGCGGCACGGGAATCTCCTGCCGGCCCATCAGCCGCAGGATGTCCTCGTTAAGCTTCTGGCTTCGCAGCACCGTATCCGGGCCGGAGAGATGATGCGCCCACTGAGCCGACGACAGGGCCATCACGGCAAACGACGGCTCCCGCAGCGCCCGGACGATCGCGTAAAGGTCGTCGATCTCGTTGGCGGTGTCACAGTCCAGCACCACCGCCAAGAGCACACTGGACCGGCCACGAAGACCGGCCACCAAAGGAAAGGCAAGAAATGAGCGGCGATTCACTCTTACAACATAGCGCGGTGGGGCTACTCGATCCAGCCTCCGCCGAGCACCAGGTCGTCCCGGTAGAAGACGGCCGCCTGCCCCGGCGTCACGGCTCGCTGCGGGGTGTCGAAGATCACCTCGACCCTCCCGCCGCCGTCCATCGGCGTTACGGTCGCTGGCGCGGGAACGTGCTTATGGCGGATGCGAACATCGGCCCGGACCGGCTCGCCGGGTGCGGCTATGGAAACCCAGTTGACCTCTCTGACAAGGAACCTGTCCTTCAGGAGTTCCTCGTTCCGGCCCACCACGACACGCTGCGACTCGGGCTCGGTCTGGATCACGTAGAGCGGCTCGCCGGTGGCGACTCCAAGTCCCCTTCGCTGGCCAACCGTGAAACGGTGCGTACCGGAATGCTCGCCGAGTACCTTGCCCCGGGTATCGACGATCGCGCCCCGCTGGCGCTCCGGGTCGATGCCCTGCTCCCGGTGATAAGCCTCGATAAAAGCGGCATAGTCGCCGTTGGGAACAAAGCAGATCTCCTGGCTCTCGCTCTTCTCGGCCACCGGGACGCCGAGTTCGCGGGCCTTCAAGCGAACCTCATCCTTGGTCATATGTCCAAGCGGGAACAGGGTCTTGGCAAGCTGATCCTGGGTAAGGCCAAAGAGAAAATAGCTCTGGTCCTTGCCATGGTCGCGGCCCCGGAGCATCTGGTAGCGGCCGGTGTCCGGGTCACGGGCGAGCTGAGCGTAATGTCCCGTGGCGATCTTGCCGGCCCCCACGCCGGAGGTCATTTCGAGAAACTGGTCCCACTTGATGAAGTTGTTGCAGCGCGTACAAGGGATGGGGGTGCGTCCGGCTAAGTAGTCGTCTATAAAAGGCTTTACAACTTCATTCTCAAAGCGTTCCTCGAAGTTCACTACGTAGAACGGAATGCCGAATTGGCTGGCGACGGAGCGAGCGTCGTAGACGTCGTCCAGCGAGCAGCAGCGGCCCGTCGTGGCCCCTGTCTGAAGCTGCGGCAAGCGGCGCTGATTCCACAACTGCATCGTCATTCCGACAATTCGCTTGCCATCGGAGTGCAGCATTCCGGCTACCGTCGAGGAGTCCACCCCGCCGGACATGGCGACCGCAATCAGGTCGTCCTTAGCCAACCGGAACCCCCTTCCGGAGCTGCGCCACCGCCCGGACGAGGGCCTCCGCCAGGGCGTCCACCTGATCCTGATCGTTCGAGGCCCCGAGCGAGAACCGCAGGCTCGATTTCGCCTGCTCCCGGGTCAGGCCCATCCCCGTCAGAACGTGCGACGGCTCAATCGACCCGGAGGAGCAGGCCGAACCTGTGGCGACCGCGAAACCCTGCAGGTCAAGAGCGATGAGAAGAGATTCGGCCCCAACGCCACCGAATCGGATGCTAGTGGTATTACCCACCCTCGGAGCCGATCCGTTGACCGCTGTGTCTGGGATTCGGTCGAGTACCGCCCCCTCCAGCCGGTCGCGTAGCGCTCCGAGACGCTCGGCCTCGGACGGCGCGTGTTTCCGCGCCCACTTGGCGGCCGCACCCATCGCCGCCGCCGCCGGAACGTTCTGGGTGCCGGGACGCAGGTCCCGTTCCTGATGTCCCCCGTAGATGATGCCTTCGATGGGCGCGCCGGGACGGCAGTAAATTGCGCCGATCCCCTTGGGGGCATGGAACTTATGACCACTGACCGTGTAATAGTCGCACGGCGGAGGCTCGCGGTCGAGCGCCAGCTTGCCCGCCGCCTGCACGCCGTCGACATGGAACGGGACGCCCGCCTCGCGGGCAATCTCCCCGATCTCCTCGACCGGCTGGATTACGCCGGTTTCGTTGTTGACGTGCATGACGCTGATCAAGGCGGTGTCGGAACGCAGGGCCCGGCGCACCTGGTCCGGATCCACCGCGCCCGAGGAGCCGGCTTCGAGATAAGTAACGTCGGCGCCCTCGCGTTCGGCTTGTACGCAGGCGTTGATCACGGCCGGGTGCTCGATCTCCGTGGTGATGACGTGTCTTCCCCCAACGCCGCGGTCCCGGAGCGGCCCAAGAATCGCGAGGTTGTTGGCCTCGGTGCCGCCGCTGACGAAAACGACCTCCTTGGGGTCGGCGCCGATCAGCCAAGCCACCTGCTTCCGCGCACGTTCCAGCCGGTTCTTCGCCTCCTGGCCGTAATGGTGAATGCTCGAAGCGTTGCCGAAAACTCCCCGCAGCACTCCCACGTAGACGTCGAGCGCCTCCCGGGAGACGGGAGTGGTCGCGTTGTAATCGAAGTAGTAGCGGTCAGGAGCTTTCACGGTTTTTTCAGCCACCCTTTCCCAGTTCCGGTCCGGTGGCGTATGCTCTTGATTAGATTCTATCAATCACCAGGTACGATAACGCCGAAAATGCCCAGATCGATCATCACTCTTACAACTGACTTCGGGACCTCTGACCATTTCGTTGGAACCATGAAGGGAGTCATTCTTGGGATCCACCCCAACGCCGAAATCGTCGATATCACTCACGACGTAACCCCTTTTCAGACCCAGGAAGCCGGCTTCTGCATCACACAGGCCTACTCCTACTTTCCCCACAGAACCGTACACGTCGTGGTGGTCGATCCCGGAGTCGGTACAGCCCGGCGTCCGATTCTGGTGGAGGCGGCCGGGCAATTCTTCATCGCTCCCGACAACGGCGTGCTCTCCATGATCTTCGCCCGCGAAAAGCACAAGGTGCGCCACGTCACTGCGGAGCGCTTTTTCCTCAAGAACGTCAGCGCCACCTTCCATGGCCGGGA
The DNA here is from genome assembly GCA_964468205.1 of uncultured Solibacteraceae bacterium. Classification (GTDB taxonomy): domain Bacteria; phylum Acidobacteriota; class Terriglobia; order Bryobacterales; family Bryobacteraceae; genus CAWELS01. The sequence continues at coordinate 117,899 of CAYXVG010000014.1, forward strand.
CATCTTCTCCCCCGTGGCCGCACACCTCCGCAAAGGGACGCCCCCATCCAAATTCGGCAAACTGATCCGCGACTACCTGCGCTCACCCTTCGGCCCCGTTCGCACGGGCAAGCGGTTCTGGGCGGGCAACGTCCAGAAGATCGACCGCTTCGGTAACCTCATCACCGACTTTCGCCAGGACGAGTTCCCCGAACTTGCCGAGCGGCCCTTCCAGATGATCGCCGGCGTTCTGCCCGTCTCGCGGCTGGTCTCCACCTTCGCCGACGGGGAACCCGATGAACTCGTGCTCGTCCCCGGCAGCTCGGGATACTACGAAGTCGTCTGCAACCGGGGGTCCGCCGCTAAGAAGATTGGCTGCTCGGTGGGCGCTCCGGTGGAACTGGCGGTTTACTGATGCCCGAACTACCCGAAGTGGAAGCGGTGTGCCGCAAGCTGAGGCAGGACGTGGTCGACGCGACAATCGTCCGCGCCCGGATGAGCAGGACGCCGGACCGCCGCCTCCTCGCCAGCGTCCGCGGCAAACGCATCGAGGCTATCGAGCGCCGGGCCAAGAATGTTCTGATCCGTCTCAGCGGAGGCGCCTCCATCCGCGTGCACCTGCGGATGACCGGCAACCTTTACGTCATTCCGGACCATCGGCTGCGCCCTGCCACTGCCAGATCTTGGTTTGAGCTGGCCGATTGCCGCGGGCTTGTCTTCGACGATCCACGAGCCCTGGGTCGGATGACCTATCACCAGAATGGGGAGCTCGAGGCCCTGCTCGGAGGACTCGGTCCGGAACCGCTCGAGTCGCTCTTCACACCGGAACTCTTCGTCACCCTCGCCCGTCGCTCGCGCCAGCCGGCGAAGCTCTTCCTCATGGACCAAACGCGCGTGGCGGGGCTTGGGAACATCTACGCCGCCGAGGTGCTGCACCGCGCGCGGATCCATCCCGCCCGGCCAATGAATCGAATCTCCGAAGCGCGCCTGCGGCGCCTGCACCGCGAAATTGTTGCCGTTCTTGGCATTGCGGTACAATCGGCCTGTAAGGCCTACAACGGTCCTGGCAGCTACAACTCCGAGGAAAACTTTCCCGTTGCGGTTTATGGAAGAGAGGGGCGGGATTGCCCCGTGTGCGGGCGCGGTATCCGCCGCATCCCGCAAGGTGGCCGTTCCACTTACTACTGCCCAGGCTGCCAGAAGTAACAGTACAAATGGAGACAGTCGAACACCCAACCCGGGCGAAGGAATTTCGTGAACGCCTCGAGCGCCGTTCCATGGTCGCCGACGGCGCAATGGGCACGGTCCTTTACTCAAAGGGTGTCTTCATCAATCGCTGCTATGACGAGCTGAACCTGGCACAACCAGCCCTGGTCAAAGGCGTACATCAGGACTACGTCAAGGCCGGAGCTGAAATCCTCGAAACCAATACCTACGGAGCAAACCGTATCCGGCTGTCCGGCTTCGGCTTGGCCGAGAAGACCATCGCCATCAATGAGGCCGGCGTCCGATTGGCGCGCGAGGCGGCTGGAGAACGCTCCTTCGTCGCCGGGGCTATGGGCCCGCTCGGCTCCCGGCTGGAACCCATCGGCCCCATCGCAACCACGCAAGCTCGGGATGTCTTCCGCGAACAGGCGGCGGCCCTCGTCGCAGCCGGTGTCGATCTCCTGATTCTAGAGACGTTTCCGGACATCGGCGAACTGCGGGAAGCCGTGCTGGCCGCGCGGGAAGCCGCCGGGCCGGAAATGGTGATCATTGCCGAAGTTACTATCGACGACTACGGCAATCTCCCAACCGGCATGGATACCGAATCCTTCACCCGCGCCCTGGAGGAGTTGCCCGCCGATGTAATCGGCTGCAACTGTTCGGTGGGCCCGAAGGTAATGCTCGAGACCATCGAGAAGATGGCCAAGATTACCTCCAAACCTCTCTGCGCCATGCCAAATGCCGGTCTCCCGGTCCGCGTGGAGGGCAGAAACATGTATCTCTCCTCGCCCGAGTACATGACACAGTACGCCCGCAGGATGTTGTGGGCCGGGGTGAAGATCGTAGGGGGTTGTTGTGGTACCACGCCGGAACACATTAAGGAGATCGTCGCCGAGGCCCGTTCTCTGCAACCAGCGCTCGAAACGGTTCAGGTAGATACTCAAATTGAAGAAGTTAAAGCAAAGACCCTGCAGAAGATACCGGTCTCGGAAAAATCGAAGCTCGGCGCTAAGATCGCTGCTGGGAAGTTCGTCACCTTTGTTGAGATCCTCCCCCCGCGCGGCGTAGACGCGTCGAAGGAAATCGCCGGAGCCAAGCTCTGCGCGGAACACGGCATCGACTGTATCAATGTGCCGGACGGCCCCCGGGCGAGCGCCCGGATGAGCGCCCAGGTCACCTGTAAGTTGATCGAGGATGAGGCCGGAATCGAGTCCGTCCTGCACTTCTGCTGCCGGGACCGGAATATCCTTGGAATCCAGTCCGAGTTGCTCGGCGCGCACGGCTTGGGGATCCGCAATTTGATCTGTATCACGGGCGACCCCCCGCGAATGGGGACCTACCCCGACGCCACCGCCGTCTTCGATGTTGACGCCATTGGACTCGTCAACATCGTCAATTACCTCAACCAGGGCCTCGACATCGGCGGCAACCCGTTCGGATCGCAAACCTCGCTGCTGATCGGCGTCGGCGCCAATCCAGGCGCGCTCAACATGGACGAGGAGATACGGCGTTTTGAATTGAAAGTGGAGGGCGGAGCGGAGTACGTCGTGACTCAACCCGTCTTCGACCTCTCCCTGATGGAGCAGTTTCTCCGGCGGATTGAAGGCTTCCGGATTCCCGTTATCGCCGGCATTTGGCCCTTGACAAGCTTCCGGAACGCAGAGTTTATGGTGAACGAGTTGCGTGTCCCGGTCCCGGAGGATCTCCTCGAACGCATGCGCCGCGCCGACAAAGGTGAGCAAGCCCGCGCCGAGGGAGTCACAATCGCACAAGACATGGTCCGGCAGGTTCGCTCGCTCGTTCAGGGCGTGCAACTCAGCGCACCTTTCGGCAGATACGAAATGGCCATTCAAGTGGCTGACGCCATCGGACCTCGGTAGAATAGCTCAATTGCAGCCATCGTAGTGACAGACTTAATCGAAATTGACGCAGAGCAGCCCTCCGAAGAGCATATCGCCCGGGCGGCCGCCACTATCCGGCGCGGAAGCGTCGTGGCCCTCCCGACCGATGCCCTCTACGCACTCGTCGCCGACCCGCTCAATCTCAACGCGGTCGCCCGGGTCTTTCGGGCCAAGGGCAGGGAGCAGCAGCGTTCCCTTCCTCTGCTGGTGGCTGATCTTCTCATGGCGGAAGATCTGGCGGCGGAGCTATCGTCCCGGTTCTATTTCCTCGCCCGCCACTTCTGGCCGGGACCCCTCACGCTAATCGTCCCCGCCTCGGCCCGCGTGCCGCTGAAGGTGACAGGCAATACCGGCCGCCTGGCAATGCGCCAATCAAAATCGAAGCTGGTAAACCTGTTGATCGAGAAACTTGGGCGGCCCCTGATCTGCACCAGCGCCAACATCTCCGGCCAGCCGACCTGCCGCAGCGGTATCGAGGTCTTCGGCAGCATGGACGGCCGCGTGGACCTCGTGCTGGACGGCGGTCTTTCCGTTGGCGCCGGCGCAACCACCGTCGATGTGACGGAACCGTGGTGGCGAGTTATCAAGCAAGGGTCGGTTTCCGAGCGGGAGATAGCCGACGTGCTAAAAGGTCACTAGTATAGCCGGCGGATCGCTCCGGCAACCAGCAGGTCATTGCCCGGCGGCTGGTCCACAGACACCGCCAATGCGATCATTCCAGGGGGGCGGCTCGCAACCGCAACGGTA
>CAYXVG010000015.1:0-120363 GCA_964468205.1 uncultured Solibacteraceae bacterium
GAACCGGTATGGGTATGTGCAGGGGGATCCGGTGAATTGGGTGGATCCGGAGGGGCTGTATCGCGTTGAGGGAGAAGCAGTCCAAGATTTCATGGCGTGCCTCGTTTCTCCGTGGACTGGACCGTGGGGGTGGAAGTGTGATCAGAGAATGCGGGACCAGATGCTCTGGTACGTAGAGACCGGAGATCCCGTCGAACACCGGGGAGGGTCTGGCGGTTCAAGTGGATTGAAGGGTACTCGTATTCGATCTGCGGAGTGCAATTCGTTCTTGCCTACCTCCCCCACCGGTGATTTCAGTGGTTCGCTTACCAACAGCGTCGTCAAACGAGTTACTGATGTTTCGAATGGAGATGCCACTCTGGGCGCTCTGATCACGGTTACTTGGTGGGCTGAAAGCCGTTTCTCGCTGCGTCCGATAAACAACGGGACGGCGTTTGGGCCGATGCAGCTTACACCCGGAGCGTGGGATGACGAACTCGGAGATTTCTCATCGAGTGACGTCTATGGCCCGCCGGAGACACGCACGCCTGGCGGCGCCTTCGGGGGTGACCCCGATGTCAACATCGCTGCTGGAGCGCACGTTCTCGGCGGTTTGCTTGGCCGGCATGGTGCAGGACGGGCTGCTGGATTCTATAGAGCGGGTGAAGGACCTTGGGGAAAAACGCCAGCGGGTCAAGAGGCATTTGCTGGCCGCCAGGGTCTGTTCGATAGATGGTCGTCAGGCGGACAGGGGAACCTGATCCGATTTTTCGAGGAGTGTATTCGATGATCGCGCGCCTTTGCCTGATATTTGTGCTTCTGTCCGCAGGGCTAATGGCCAAAGAACTCGCTCGTTCCTGTTCGCAACGAGCGACGAAACCTTGCAAGGCGATTGTTATACGGGAATCGGTTGTCTGGTACCTGGTACCAGGTGACGACCGTTCCTACGAGCGCAAGTTGGGCCCATATGTCGCCGAGGTGCAGGATATCGTGGCACAGGACGAGGCGCCGGTTAGGAGATTCGCCTTTTCGAATGGCTGGTTCTTCGTCCAAACGTGGGGATTTCAGAGCGAGTATCCGTTTGCTGGCCCTATCGCCCATTTCTACTTCTTCTCCCCGGATGGCACGCTTTTCTCAAAGGTGCTTGGGGACATCCGAATAGATGACCTACTTCACGGCGACGTTCTCGGTACAGGAACGGAGATGTTGATCGTTTCGTTGAGCGGCGGACCCGCCATTGCAGTCACAACCAGAGTCTGGATGATGACGCCGGCGGGGCCTAGGAAAGTTCTTGATCTCCACGGGAGATTGGTTCGAGTTGAGAGGTCACAGGGTTTGTTGAACCTTCCGGGGCTCATTGTTCGGCAAGTGACCACGGGCGAAGGCGGCCACGACGACTTTTGGCGCGACGTCTTTTACAAATGGAACGAATCCGCGGGGGAGTTCGAAGGTCAGGGCGGAACCGACGAAAGGGAGAAGTAGGTGGTTTGGGATGCGGCGGGGCGGTTGACGGGGTTGCACCGGCCGTCGGCGAATCCGTCGAATCCGTGGTATTACGCGGAGAGTTTCGAGTACAATGCGCGGGGGCAGTTGACGCGGATGTGGGCGAACAGCAACTGGGGGGAGGATCCGAGCGTGGAGGTCGAGTATGAGTATCCGGTGGCGAACGCGGGGCGGGTGTCGGTGATGCGGAATAGTTTGAGCGGGGAGGAGGTGGAGTATTGGCGAGCCGTTGGTGGACACCGCGCGGTTTGTGGATTCACCTCCCCGCTCGCGGAACGAGGCGCTCGCCTCGCTCCTGCGGCGGTTCGGCATCTGCGAGGAGCGTGGCAGCGGCATCGACAAGGTTGTATTCCAGGTGGAGCTATACCAACTTCCCGCACCACTCTTCGAGAGCCCAAAGGGTTTCACCCGGGCGGTGCTTTTCGCCCATAGACCGCTGTCCGCGATGGACAAATCAGACCGGATCCGCGCCTGCTACCTGCACGCATGCCTTTGCCATGTCATGCGCAAAGAGATGACCAACAAACACCACCTTGCGGCAACGCTTTGGCGTGGAGGCGCACAACCGCGCTATAGTGTCCCGAATTATCCGAGAGGCGGTCGAATCGGGAGCCGTTGCTCCGGTGGATTCGGATGCACCGCCTAAGCTGATGAAATATCTCCTTTTGGGGGCGGTAGCTCCAGAGATGCGGGGTTCTCATGGTACTACTTGACGGGTACTTGACCGGACGGCCGCGCGGCCTATGGGATCACCAATAAAACACGCATTATCAATTGGTTACGCTCATGACATTACTTGATGGGTACTTGATCGAAGGAGGGATCCAGGCATGACCACCGACAGTAAGCGAACGCGGCCTGGAGCGGCTGATCTGCACCCCCCTCACCGGCTCCCCCTGCGATCCGGGAAGCGTACCGGACGATTCTTCACCCGCCGGCGCCGGCTGGATCCGCGGCTCTTCCGACGACTACGACCGCGAGTACTGCGTGGACCTGACGCAGCTCTCCACCTTTTTGCAGGAAACTCAACCGGACGCAGCCGAAGCTCTTGACCTCCCCCACGACGGTCCCACCCGCCGCAAGTTCCTCGCGCGCCTCCAGGGTGAGATTACCAAACGCGGCGCCATCGACGTTCTCCGCCACGGCATCAAGCACGGCCCCCATCACCTCGACCTGTTCTACGGGACACCCTCACCCGGCAACCCCAAGGCCGAGCAACGCTTCGCCGCCAACCGCTTCAGCGTCACCCGCCAACTCCGCTACAGCCGCGACGAGACGCAGCTTGCGCTCGATCTGGCGCTCTTCATCAACGGCCTGCCCGTGGCCACGTTCGAGTTGAAGAATAGTCTGACAAAGCAGACGGTGGCGGACGCCGTCCAACAGTAGCAGCGGGACCGAAACCCGCGCGAGAAGCTCTTCGAGTTCGGCCGCTGCGTGGTTCACTTCGCGGTCGACGATCACGAGGTTCGCTTCTGCACACACCTGAAGGGGAAAGACTCGTGGTTTCTGCCGTTCAATTTGGGCTGGAATGACGGCGCGGGAAATCCGCCAAACCCGGACGGGATCAAGACCGACTACCTTTGGAAGCGCGTCCTCATACGGGAGGGGCTCACGAACATTCTCGAGAACTACGCCCAGGTGGTCGAGACGCGCGACGAGCGGACGAGGCGGAAGAGGGCCGTCCAGATCTGGCCGCGGTTCCACCAGCTCGACGCGGTCCGGAGGCTACTGGCCGACGCCGATGCGAAAAAGCTACTGCCGAACGCCAGCTACTTCGCGTTTACGGCGACGCCCAAGAACAAGACGTTCGAGATTTTCGGCGCGCCGAAGCCGCAGCCGGACGGGCGCGTGAAGCACGAGCCGTTTCACAGCTACACGATGAAGCAGGCCATCGAGGAGGGTTTCATCCTGGACGTGCTGCGGCACTACACACCGGTGGACAGCTACTACAGGTTGGTGAAGAGGGTAGAAGGCTCCAACGCGGCGAGAGATTCGGACATTCGACACCCCCTTGCTCCTAACGTGTCAGTGCGCAAGGATATTTGCCACCAGGAAAGAAACCTCGACTCCGCATCCATGTCGCGCTTAACCGGCCAATCGGTAGATCGCACAGCCTTAGCGGCAGAGCGAGTCCGGCGGCTCCAGCGGGGCGGCGGCCGGAGCACGCCCGAGTCGAATCGGACTTCGGGCGCCGCTGGAAATAACCGGAAGATCACTGGGGCGCGCCTGCCAGTGGGCAAGGAGTGTGCCGGCGGCGGCCCGTTCGGACTCCAGCGGTTCGAACTCCAGTTCCGGACAGTGGTCGCACAGGCGGCGTTTCGAGCAATGCTCCTGCCAGCAGCCTACCGTTCCGATTTGAGCAAACAGAAGCCGGGTAACGTGGTCAGTGGTCCGGCCTTTGAGGAGTACGACATCCCCGGGCTCCAGGAATTCCCGCAGAAAGTCGGACGCCCACTGCAGGTAGCGGAAAGTGTGGATCGATTCTGGACGGAAACCTGCCTCAACGAGACGGCGGGCGCCGTATTCGCTGTAACGTCCGATCAGTACCACCTTGTCGCAGGAGGCAGCGACCGGCTTCGCCAACCGGCGCAAGCTCTGCCGCTCACCGATTTGCGCATCGGAACTATTCGTGAACACGAAGATGCGGCGTCCTCCCTCCGCCTGGCGAAGAACATCAAGCGCAGGCTGAATTGTGTCAATACTCGAGCCGAAATCGTCCCGCAAAACAGTGGCGCCGTTCGGAAGAGGAACCTTCTCCAAACGGGCGGTGAACGGTTCGAACCTCTCGATACCATCTCTGATCTCGGACAGGCTGATGCCAAGAGAGAGTGCGGCGGTTATGGCCCCAGCGAGGCTGGGTGTCCAGTGTGTTCCGTTCAGGCGGCTCTGAAATTCGGCAGTTTCGCCGGAAGCTGTGATCCGAAACCGCAGGCCGTCCGGCCAACTATAGGTCACATCATGTACCCGCACGTCATGCTCCGGTGCGGAACCGAAGAGCAAGACTCGCCCGGGAGCCCTCGATGCCATGGCGGCCACCCTGGGGTCATCACCATTCAGCACGGCGGTGCCGTTCGCTTTCATGTGCGCCAACAAATCGGATTTCTCAGTCGCGGTCTCGTCCATGGAACCAAAGTTGCCGACGTGATTCCGACCCACTCTCAGAATGATGGCCATGTCCGGCTCAATTGCGCGGGAGTGCCGCAACATCATGCCCGGCCGGTCAGTTCCTGTCTCTAACACAGCGAACCTGTGCCAGGGCCTGCACTTAAGCAATCTGCGGGGCATGCGAAGATTGATGCTGCCCTGCGTTTTGAATACCGGACCGCGGGACTCCAGTAACCGCGCGAGGACTTCCTTGCAAGTTGTCTTGCCTGAACTGCCCGTGATAGCGATGAAGCGGGTGCGGAACAGGAGACGCCTCCAGATGTTCGCGACTCTGAAACCCACCGCGCGCTCGACGGGAAGAAGAGATTTCCTCAGTTGCCAGGGAGCGGCCCGCTCTAACAGCATGGGCACACCTCGGAAAAACGGCGCCATCCTGGAATCGTAGCATGCCCCTAGCCCGCTTCTGTCAGGGACTGCGCTGGCAGGTCAAGCGGAGCCTGGACAACCCTCCCGGAGAACCGCGCTTGCATAGAATTAGGACAATCGAATATACTAATATTAAAGTACCCTTGACCGAGTTCGCGGTTAGAAAGCGAAGACCACAGCCTGACGGGCCTTTATGTCGCCACTTCGTGAGTTGCACGCGGCCGGACTGATTACCTGCATCTTCGTTGCATGCGGCGGTCTGCTGGGCCGCCTTGCAAAGGGGTCAGCTACTCTACACCGTCATTTCGCCAAGAGGCGCGGGCGGGTTGAACGCGGCGCCGCCACCAACACAAATCCGCGGCCGTTCCGGGTTTCCGTCCCGCGGGCAGCCGGCCGGCTCGGCCAGAAAGGGCTGCCCCGGCAATGGAAGACTTAAGACAATTCAAAGCCGAGATCTTTCAGGCCTTGGCGCATCCCACGCGAATTGCCATCGTCGAAACATTGCGTGACGGAGAGAAGTCCGCCGGACAGATCACCCAAGAACTCGAGTTGGAACAAGCCAACGGATCCCAGCATCTGGCCGTCCTGCGAACGAAGCACGTGGTGACAACCCGCAAAGAAGGCAACCAGGTGTTTTATGGGCTCCGTGATCAAGCGCTGATCGAGGTGCTGGATCTTCTAAAGCGCTATTTCCACTCACAGATTTCCGAAGCCAAGTCAGCGCTTGCGGAAATGCAGAAAGAGGCACGTTGAAAAGATGACCTATCGATCATTTACAACCGCTGCAACAAACGTGGGAGCCGATGAGCAGACCATGTTGGAGTTTGAGCGCCATGGCTGGATCAAGGTGGTCGTGAAAGACGGACATTCGTTTGTCTCCACGCCAGATGAATACCGCTGCCGGTTCATCCTTCACCTGCGCCGGAAGCTGATGCTGAACGACAAGGAAATCGAGGTCGTCCTGACCCACGAGCGCAGCCCCTATTCGGTCGCTCAGGTATCGACTATCCTCGCGCAGCACGCCGCCGGCGAGTTATAAACCAAACGTTTCTCGCCGCGGCCGTGCCCCCCGCCGGTCAGGTTCAGCCAGTAGTCCTCTGTCAACGTAGCCGTGTGCGTGGCCGTAGCCGTAGCCACGACTACGGTGAACCGGTACGTTCGCAGAGGCTGATTCTGCCAGGGCGGTTATGCTCCCCCCACGTGTTCCTTGGAACTCGCCAACCTTCCGAGAGTACGAAGCGAATCGGTTAAGCTGACAACTGCCCGGAAGAATGGTTCCAAGAACTTGCTGAAATGAAGGGACGAGCAACTGGCGGAGAGAGAGGGATTCGAACCCTCGATAGAGTTACCCCTATACACGCTTTCCAAGCGTGCGCCTTCAGCCACTCGGCCATCTCTCCGGCGCATACTATTGGAGTCTTCACCTATTCTAACCGAGGGCCGGGGCAGTGTCACCCGGGCGCTCCCTCAATAGATCCGCTGGCTCCCCCGGTAAAGAAAATCGCGGGCGCGCAAAAACCACTCGGGGCCCGAAGGTTTACTCACCTCTTCAGCCGCGCAGAACGTGGCGACGTCCATGTTCAGGCCGCGCAGCAGATGATTGCCCATCTCTTCCCGGCTCATGCCCGTCTCCTCCTCTTTCCGCCGCGCGATTGAAAGGTCCTCCAGAGTGTTCCGCCTGATCAGCCAGCGGCCGCTGTCCACTCCATTGTGTCCCGTTTCCGTCTCGCCACAGAGATAGGCCCGCAACGGACTCAGGACCGCGGCATCGGCCGGCGAACTCGCGCTCGGCAGCCTGGCTGGTACCGGCCGTTCGAGCGGCGCAATCACGTCGGAGACCCGCACCTCCATCGGGTAGACGAGCCAATGGCCGTTCACGCTGAGCTGCGGTTCCAGCTTGTAACGCTTCCAATCCACGGACGCCGGGACATAAACGTCCATCAGGAATGACTCCACCTTCTGATTAGGCAGCCCGTGATAAGGATCCGGCACATGCCCGAGGTAGGGCGACTTCACCGGCAGCAGGCGGTCCGGCGTCCAGCCGTCTTCGCCCCGCGTCCACATCTCCTTGTAGACTTTGATTTCGAAGATGTCTTCCGGATAGGTCCCAATGTAGAGATAGAAATGCTTGCCCGGTGGCGGCTCCACCACCACCCGGAAGGTGAAATGCGAGTTGCGCGCCAGTAGCGGGGAGAGGATCTCGCGCGGCCGCCCGCCCCGGTCCTGGGGCAGGATCTCGCCAAACGGATCCACGCGCCGGAACTCGGAATAGATGCGCATCTCCTGCGCCCGCGCCTCCCCGGCCAGCCACGAGCCGGCGGCGAGCGTCAGCATCCCAAAGCAGAGCGCTCCCCTGCTCATCTTTCCCGGTTCGCCGTCCACCGGATCGCATTCCGCACCAACTGCTGAAAATGCGGATGCCGGTGCGCCTCCGGGCCGTGGCCCAGGAGGATCACCACCACGCGCGCCTTATCATACGGGCTGATCCATGCCACCGGAGGGTCCGAGGCCGGATGGCCGGTCGTGATCAACACCTCATTGTCCGGCGAGGACCAGACGCCCTTGTACCCCTCGTCGTAGATCAGCATCGGCGGGATGCCGCGCGTCACCGGATGCTTCGCCGCCGTCTTGGTCTTCATCCAGATGTCGTGTTTGAAATCGGACGGAGGCATTTCGGCCGTCGCCGAGGGCTTCAGCACATAGCGCCCGCCCATCACTTCGCGCCACCACCATTCCCAGTCCTGGTAGCTCGCGATTGCGTGATGCAGGACCACGAGCCCTTTCCCCGATTCCAGGTACCGCCGCAGATTCGCCTGGTGCGTCTCCGAGATCGGCTGCATCATGTCGTACTGCACCACCACGTCGGCGTTCTCCAGCCTGCCCAGCGTGTAGGCGGCCGGCTGATGCACCACGTTCGTCTCGATGTCTTGCACGCCGTCGAATACCTCAAACAGCGCCGGCGCGAAGTCGTGCCCGCCGATCACGAGTTGCACCTTCACCGGATCTTTCTTCGGCGCTGCCGCGCTCATCTGCTCCGGCAGCGTCACCTTGCCCGTTGCAGCCCATTCCGCGCCGCGCGAGAAGGTGGTGACGAAGCCATCCGCCGTCATCGCCGCGACGTCGTGGCCCAGCGCGGTGTGGAAGACGCGCCCCTTGCCGTAGTCGAGCGTCCAAAGCATCGGCTCGTCGCGCCCTGTGCCCCGCGTTTCGGGATCGCTGTAGGCCGTCGCCAGCACCTTGATGCCGTCAATCGTCTTCAGCTTGTGGTAGAGCTCGTCGCTGATCGCGAAGCTTTCGCCGATGCCTTTGGTAATTGGGTGCTGCTGGTCCCGGATTTTCACCTCGAAAACGTGCCGGTCGCCGTGCCCGGACTCCTCGGTCCACGTCGCGCCCGTCATCTCCAGGAAATCGTTCCACGGCTCCTCGAATATCCCGGTACGCTTATGTCCGTCCGCGAGCACCTCGCGCTCGCTGAACGCATAGCTTGCGCCGTGGACCACCACGAAGCCCCGACCCGCCTTCACGGCCGATCCAATGGCGTACTCAGCCGTTTGCCCCCATCGCGGCCCGCAGTAGTTCATCACGATGAGCTCATAAGGCATTACGGTGTTGACCGTCAGCCCGGCCGGCTCATCGATTACACGCACATCGAAGCGGCCCGTAGCGGTGAGAATCTTCTTCAGGAAAGGTGTCGTCGTGCGCCAGTCGTGATTGTTGCGTCCCGAGAGGATGAGCGTCTTGATCTTCCCCGGCTGGAAAAACGGATCGAGACCCGTCTGAGCGAACAACGCCGGCGGCGCCAGCGCCAGCGCCAATAGCAGGCAAAAGGCTTTTAGCATGGTGATTCCCTTATATCGCGCCGGTATCCGCCGGCGCAAAGATCCCTCGCCACTACTCCGTGTGAAAAACCTCTTCCATCATCGTCCACCACTTCCCCGGCTCTCGCGACGGCAGTGGCTCTTGCATCGGATTCATGATGGTCCACCATTCCTGGGTTTTCTTGCACGCCGCCATTTTCTCCATATCGGTGTCGAGGTCGTCCCCGTGATATTCGAAGTAGGCGAACAGCCGGTCCCCTTCCAGGAAAATTGAATAATTGCGGATGTTGCAGTCCCGGATGGTCTGCAGCACCTCCGGCCACACCGCCCGGTGATACTCCTTATACTCCTCAATCCGATCGGGCTTAATCCCCACCAACATTCCGTATCGCTTCATCCCCACCAAGGTACCCCATCTAAAACGGTGACAGGCTACTCTTTCCCCAATTGCCACGATCAGCACAAGCAAGTGTTGGACCATCCGAACTCAAGACGATACTCAGATCGCCCGCGTATGGCCTCACTGGATTCTGGAGTACGTCCAGCGGCCCTTGATTAGCTCGCTGGACATAATGATTCGGCGGCAAGCCGAGCACGCTTAGCCAGAACTCGCCGTCGAACAGGTTCGGCAACCGGAATTCACCCGGCGGCTGCACTCTGGCGCTGGTCTCTGTACTGGACCCCAAAAGCTGGACATGAAATTGGCCTTTTCTTTAGTGGCGGACGGCGCTAACAAGGAAAAAATAATTGTGGATAGTGCGGTCCCGGAAGGTCTCCAGCACCCGCGGCCACGCCGCCCGGTGGTACTTCCCCGTACTCCTCATTGCGGTCCGGCTTAATCCCCACCAACATTCCGTATCGCTTCATTCCGCAGAGAAGGGTGTTACGTCTCCGCCGGCTACATTCCCGGCGGAGAGTCATCGCGGAGGCGGCATGCGTCCCGTCTTCGAACGCTGATCCTCAGCGGCGCAAGCTCCGGATTGCGATCGCCCCCCGTGACGAACGCCTCGGGACGGCCATGTCTTCCCCGGTAGAATGTTAGCAGGGCGGTCCTTTCATTGATCGCTCTTCCGAATGTTTCCGTGGCACAATCGCACAATCATGGCTTCCTCAAAACCGATGGCCGTGTGGATGATTCTATTTCCCGGCGCTCCGTTGGGCGCTCTGCCCGGCGCCTGACGGTGGTATGCCCATGAATCAGACATCCCGGGCAAACGAGGCTGTCGCCGTTAGATTGGAGGGTGGCATCGGAGACCATGTGCTTGGCCTTCGGCTCCTGCCCTTCGTTCGGGCGGCGCACCCGCGGAGCACGATCACACTGTATTCCGACGCTGCCGGTGGCGCCGCGCAACGCGAAGTGGCCGGGCTGTCTCCTTTCGCCGATAGGGTCCGCAGTCTACGGCGCAAGCCGGGAAGCGTCTCCCGCGAACAAATGGGACAACTCGAGACGCTTCAGGAAGAAGACCAGCGGGCGCTGCGCGAGGCGGCCTATTTTTATGACGCCTGGGGCGGAACCTACTTTCTCGATGCGGCCAGGGCGCTGGATGTCCCGGTCTTCGAAATTCTAGCGACCCGGCCGGAAATTCGTATTCCCGATGCCGTCCTGCTCTGGGCCGGCGAAGAACTCGCCCGCCACGGCGACTGTCGATTCATCGCCATGAACCTGAGCAAGTATGGACCGGAATTTCTCCATCTCGCGATCGACTCCGTCCGCGAAATTCTCGGTGAGATCGGCGCGCGTACCGACGTACGGATCTTGAACCTTTATTCGAGGCGTTTCGGCTTCGAGCACTGGCCTGACGATGTACTTCGGATGAGAGTCGAAATCCAGCGCCAGGAGGCGGAGATTTTGGATCAGGTCAGCAACTCAGACGACAGAATCGTCCCGCTCATCGACCTGAACATCGTCCAACTCGCGGCGATGCTGCGGCGTTGTTGCTACTTCATCGGTGTTGACAACGGCATCCGCCACCTGGCTTGGGCGCTCGGCCTGCGCAGCACGGTCCTCATGCCGGATCTGCCGGATCCTCACTTTGCCCTGCGCTGGATTCACGACTACCACCGGGTCATCACGCCTAGTGATTCAGCCGCATCATTAGGACGTCATGCCGCGTCTCTCGGCGAGTTGTTGGACAGTCCGAAGACGCAATGAACCGTACGGCGCTTGAAGACTGGCGTCTCCAACAGGGAATGAACGGTCAACCTCCGCGCGCGGCCCGTCCGTGACGGCCGCCGGTTACTGCCGCCTCAATGCAAACAGTACGAGCAGGTCCGGCATAGGTCCAGTTCATCCGAGCGGCCCTCTTCGAGCCTACGCCGGATGTGTCGATAGCGCTCTCCATTCCAGATCTCGCGAATCGTCTGCTGATTCAGATTGCCGAGAATAACGCTGCGGCGCCAATCCATGCAGCACAGCACAACTTCCCCGGTGTAGAGCACGAACATCTTGGAATACGGATGTTCGCAGACACGAACCGGCTTGCTTGCGCGGGGCTGATAGTTGAGCTGGACATAGTTCTCAACGTTGCCGGCGCGATTGACGAGGGGCGAAGAGCCGGCGCCCACGCCGCGCGAGGTCCAGTAGCGGATGTTTTCCTCGATTTCGGGACGCATTTCGTTGGTTTCCACCATATTCACGAAGACCTGCAGGCTTGGTGGCCGGATGCTGAGGAGGTATTCGAGGTTCCGCCTAACCTTGTCGTAGGAAATGCCCATGATCGACTCGAAGGTTGATTTCGTGGCTCCGTTGAAGCTAAACCATATCGCGTCCAGTCCGGAGGTGGCGATACGGCCGGCGACTCGCGGAGTAACCGGGGAGCCGTTCGTGGTGAGCGTAACCATCGCGTGAGGAGCCCGGTCCTTGGCCAGCCGTACCAGATTCGCCATGCGAGTATCGAGGAACGGTTCGTTCATCAAGAATGGTTCAATGCGGGAGACGCCCGGCTCGGTGCTGAGTTGATCGATGATGCTCGCGTAAAGTTCCTCGGTCATACGCCCCATCGATACTTCCTTGGACACGGCCGGGTAGGGACACATTACGCAAGTTGCGTTGCAGTAGGTCACCGTCTGTATTTGGATTTCGCGGGGGAAATCAGGGGCGGCCTCGTCCGCTAGAACAAGCGCCGGAGCCGTGACTGAAGCCGCGGCGCTGGCGGCGGTCTCCGACAAAAGTTTCTCCCATGCGGGAACAACCACCGATGCGGCGTAATGCTGTGAGACGTGTTGCCTGAGCCGCTCGCCCAGCAGCCGGCGGCGGGATTCGTTGACGGCAAGTTCGCCCACTGCGCGGGTGAAGGCCGCCTCGTCTCCCTGGGGGACGAGGATGCCTGCCGATCCGCCATCGAGCTGTTCGGCGGCAGCCCCGGAATCATAGGCGACCACCGCAAGACCAGCCGCGCCCGCCTCGTTGATAGCGTGCGACATCCCCTCGTCCCGCGCGGGTAGGGCGAAGATGTCGGAAGCGATGAGCAGCGTCGCTGTGTCGCCGCGCACGCCGGTGAAGATAAACCGGCCGGAGGCTGTCACCGGTTCCGCCCATTGCCGCAATGCTTCCGCATACGCTGCCTGGGCGGCGTCGGGCGGTCCCACAATCAGGAACATAAGCTCCGGGTGACGGGGCAAGAGTTCCGCGGCGGTACGGACCAGCACATCGACACCCTTTTTTGAATCCAGCCGGCCGAGGAACGTGACTATGCAGGCATCGCCCGGAAATCCATATGCCCGGCGGAGCTCGCCGCGGCCGCGCCCTTGATATTCCCGCAGATCGACCATGGACGGGAGATATACGGCACGCGATGGATCGGAGAACATCGACGCCGCATGCGCCGCGATCTCGGGAGAAACGCCGGCATATCGATGCGTCCGGTCTTTAGGAATTCGGTTGGCCTCGTCGAGGATTCCTCCGTGCTCAATCAGCTTGCACTGTCCGGCAGGAAGCCGCTTCATCACCTCGTAGGCGAGCGATGTATCCTGGCAGGCGACCAGTACGCTCACGTCTTCGGCGCGAATGACCCTGGCGATGTGACCGACCTTGTCCTCGATTGCGGTCAGTTTGTGAGCGCCTGTATCCACCTCGATGCCGAGTTCGTAAAGCGCCGGAAGGACCGGCGCGGGCTCCGGGGCTTCGAACGCGCTGATGACGAGGATTGCGAATCGTTTTCTGTCAAGGTACTTCGCCAGCGTGAGAAGTTCGCGTTCCTCGCCGCCGGTTCGCAAGCACGTCATCAGGAAGAGGACCTTCGTTGGCGCCCGGCGCGGCCGGGCGGGCTGGCGCTTCCTCCGGCGGCTTTCCCGATCCAGTTCCGTCTGCTCCTCCGCTACACGGGATAATAGCAATGCAAAGTTTCGCTTGAAGTCGAACTTCTGACATACAAGCTCGCGCGTGCCGGCGGCCCTGTCACGAAGCGCCGGCAGTTCCAGAAGCGCATAGTACAGGTTCTCGTACAGGCTCTGGGCACTGGCGGGTTCGCAAAGCCGGGCTCGGTCCCCGACCACCTCGACGATGCCGGCGAGCCGGCTGGCGACAATCGGCAGTTCCATTGCCGATGCCTCGACAATGGAATTCGGAATGCCATCTTGCATCGACGGATGACAGAAGAGATCGGCGGCCGCGAGTACCGGGAGCGTATCGGTAACGTGGCCGAGAAAATGGGTGCGGCCGGCGATCCCGAGTTGGGCGGCGAGCCCTTGCAGCGTCGCACGCTCCGGACCATCTCCTGCAATCAGAAGCTGAACATCCGGAGAGGCCTCGACCAGCACTTTGACGGCATGGAGCAGCGCCGCGTGGCCTTTGGCGGCCACCAGCCGGCTCGTTGTTACCAGCACCGGAGCCGTGTCCGGCAATCCCAGGGCTTGCCTGGCGGCGCCGCGCAGCCCAGCCGCGGGACGGAAAGCGTCCACGTCAATTCCTTCGCGCCAGGTCTCGACGAAGTCCGGATCCTGAAGCCACCCGGCGCCGAGGAAGGATTCGCGGCACGCGTCGCCAACGACATGCAGGCGGCGCACCGCCGGGCGATGACCAACGCCGTAGAACTCCGGTGGCGCAGCGGGTATCGGAGGCAATCCGGTCTTCAGCACGAGTGTCAGACGACGGCTGCGCCGCTCAGCGTTTATCTGGCGAACGATCCCGGAAAGTACGGCGGCCTCCAGAAACGTGCCGACGACAGTGCAGTACAGTACATCGGTCTGCCAGGACACCAGGCGGTGGTAGAGCGGTCTTTCAAACGGCACGCCGAAAGTGGTTGTATAGAGGTAACAGTCGATACCGGCCTCTAGACACTCCTCCGCCAGCCTGGAGCGGTGAGGACAGACTACGCTGACGCGGTGTCCCTGCGCCTGTGCCTCCCGGCACGCCTTGAGAACCCAGATCTCCCCGCCACCCAGCTCTTCGGTCGCGTTTAAGAAACAAAGATTCATCCAGTCAACTGCCGCACCTTGACCACCTGGCCGACCGCGACCAGCACCTGTTCCAACTCAATACGCTTGATATTTCCATAAAGCACGCGGGTTCGCGTGGACTCGGCCGGCCTGGCCCAGTTCAAGGGTACGATATCCGCGTAGATAAGGACCGTCGGTGCATCAACCGCCGCGCACAAGTGACCGAGTCCACTCTCGAGCGTAACGACGCACTCAGCGCCTTCAAGCAACGCGGCCACCGTTCGGATCGGCAGGCCGTAAAGAGGGCGGATGTACTCGGACTCCGGACGGGGATCCCGTTCCGATCCGACGCCGATGACGTCGTAGCCGTACTCCGTGGACAAGATCTTCGCCAACTCCATCCAGCGATCGTTGCCCCACTCCTTCAAACCGCCGTTCTCCGTCGGAAGATTGGTGACGGAGTGCGTCCCCAATACGACATACGGTCTCGGCGTGTAGAAGGCCGCTTGCCGCCTCGCCTTTTCGGGCAACTCAACCACCGGCCGCACCGTGTTGGTCTCGATTCTCAGCAGTCTGGCGAAGCCCTTTGAGATGTGCTCCTCGAAAACGCCGGGCAACGACGCCAATCGCTGCATATCGAAGTGAAGGAAACGGGGAGCGCCGCGGATTTCGACAGGTAGAGACCGAGCCCAGCGGTTGTCGTAACGAGTAAGACCGTGAAAATACATGATCTCGCTGTAGACGACCAGATCAATGTCCGGATTGCACTCCAGAATCCGGCAGTACTCGACGTCCTGGCAAATATAGATGATGAATTCGTCAGGATGCTCGCGCCTGTAGGCCCGGACGACCGGTGTCGTGCATAACGTGTCACCCAGGGCGTTGTGGCCAATGAACAGAGTTTTCTTGCGATCGATCACAACACTCTCATCTTGCAAGCCGCGCCTTAGCGTTTTGGCTTCTTCGTTCCTTTCGCCGCTCTTTTCACAGCCTTTTTCGTCCCGGTCTTTGGTGAGGGACGGGGATCGATTGGCGTTGGAATCGGACTTGGCACTGGTAATCGGGAGATCGGTGGCAAGAACGACGGAATCAGCGACGGGATTGGGGTCAGGATCGGCGTCAGGATTGGAGAACGGGGCGTCAGCACGGTCAGCGGCGTGAGCGGAGTTACTACGGTCAAGGGCGTCAGCACACTGAACGGCGTCAGGATCGTGAGCGGCGTAAACACGGTGAGTGGTGTCAAGGCGGTGACCGGCGTCAGCAAGCTCAAGGTGGTGAGCGGCGTCAGAATCGAGAAGACTGGAGCCGGAACGTTAAGCCCATAACCGTTGGAAATCACCAATGCGAAGTCCTGTCGCGGATTAGGACCGGGGCTGGCCCCCGGGGCCTGCGTCGTCACGCTGACTCCGCGTACGCGAACCGTGTAGTTGCCAGCGACAGGGTTGTTAATCGTGACCTGCTGCACGTTGTTCGTAACGGTCGGGAACGGGGTTGTATCCCCGTTGAACACTGCGCCGCCTGGAGCGACAACCTGCAGATACAGCGTATTTTGCAGACCGCCGGCGCCCGGGCTGTGGCGGTCGGTCCAGCAGAGCGTGGCCCGCAGAGGTTCGCCGAGATTGCCGGCCTGCACCGAATAGGTTCGTATTTCGCCGCTCTCAACAGCGTTGGACGGTTCATCGTCGAACGCCGCCGATCCTACCGTGCCCGGCGTGACCGTCTGCGCCGCATTGGCAAGGCCGAACCCTGTCACATTGTTCGGACCAGCCGGCACTTCGCCGGGATATTGGCCGGCAATCTGCGTCGCTCCGTTTATGACAAATGCCTTCACCAGGGCGCCTGACGGTTTGACACCCGCCTGGAAATGGCCCCGCTGGGTCACGAGATGCTCGCGCACCAGTGCTGCTAATCCAGCAACAAGCGGCGTCGCCATGCTTGTCCCGCCGCTCCAGCAGTAATCTCCGTTCAGTGGATCCGAAGCCGGGGTCACGTCGCCCCAAAGAGGATTTGCGCCCACTACGCTCGACCGCATGGAGAGGACGTTGGTGCCGGGCGCAACCACATCAGGCTTGATGCGTCCGTCGTCGGTCGGCCCCCGCGAGGAGAAGCACGCCATGCCGGCGGGATTGTCGGAAACATGGCCGGCGGCGGCCATCTGGCTGAAGCGGGGAAACTGGACATTTGTCCAGTTGAGATTCGCTCCGGGCGCCGGGGTCGAGCCGTTGGGACGGTCATTTTCGCTGGCGCCGACGGTGAGGCTGTTCTTTGCGGTGCCAGGAGTGCCGATCGAGTCCGCGTCGATCTGTCCGTCATTATTCACGTCCTGGCCATCGTTGCCCGCCGAATAGATGATCAGCATATCCCGGTTGTTCCACATGAACTGGTCAACCTCCCGGGATGCGCTGTTGTAGAGGCCGTCGTTTGGAGCCCCCCACGAGTTGGTGTGGATGCGGGCGCCCGCTCCATAGGCCGCCGCGAATAGCGTATTCAGATCAGCGGGTATTCCATAGAGTCCGACACTGTTTGGCGGCCAGGGACCACTGGGTACCGGAATACCTTCCGTCACCAATTGGCTGACCGGCTTCCAGTTGACCGATTGCTCAATCGCCTGAAAATAGAGATTGGTCTGCGGCGCGGCGCCTCTCGGAATCGAGCCGGCGCCGGATGCCGTGGCCCTGGCCCCATTTCCAGCCACTGAACCGGTCACGTGCGTACCGTGGCCTGAGTTTGTATCCGCTGCGCCGTCGTCTGTATTCAGGGGGCCGTTGATGTATGGCGCCAAACTCCCGGCGAAACTCGTACCCCAACTCACGATTGCATTCACGCGCCCTTGCACGTCCTGGTGCACGGTGCCGGTGTTCCCGGTATCGAGACCGGAATCGGAGATCGCGACAATCTGTCCTCCGCCCTCCAGAGCGCCGGAGGAAAACGCGCCCCCGCCGGGAATGGACATGATCCCGCGCGCTACGTCATTGTGCAACTCGGGAAACTCGAAAGGATCGATCGACTCCACGGCGACTTGTCCCGCCAACCTTGAGACGACGCTAAGCGGCGCAATCGCCTTCACCGACTGCGATCCAACCGACAGTATCTGCCCGCCGGCCGCCTCCAGTGATGCGATGATCGGATCGACGGATTCCCCGGGGAATACCGTAACTTCTATCTTCCGGGAGCGCGCCCCCGGCGCCGCGGGGTGAGTCACCGACAGCGCCTCTCGACTCAATACGTTACTACCGTGCTCGCCCTGAAGAAGCTTGGGAGATACTTTGAGAGCGGGGCGGTAGCTGGAAACCCCTTCCACCCAACTCATTGCTTGCAAGCTGCCCAACTTGCTGGGCATCATCTTTACGAGGAGTGCGTTACCCTGCATATTGCCGAGGACCTCGATACCGGCATCGGCGAGGGCCTTCAGCCAATCTCCCAACGTCGGACCCACAAGCTGAACGATGTAGTAATTCGGACGCGACGCATCCGGCGAGGGGACGGCGGCTTCCGTGGCGACAGCGTCACTCATCGCGAAAGTGAGACCGCGAACACGCACCGGCGAATCGGCGTATTCGGTGATCTCGATACCTTCCGACACCAGCGCGTCGCGCTGTGCCTCGTCGCAACGGACGATCATACTGTCGGGGTATTCGGCTATGATCTCACCTGCGAGACGATCAACAATTGCGGCATCGCCAGGCGTTGAAAGCGTTACAAGATACTTCACGGGCACTGCATTCCCCTCCTTCTATCGACAGTGGCTCCCAGGCTTCTGTCAATGTTAATCGTACACGCGCCGACTCCGAACTTCAATCTTTTTTTTGAGCCTTTTATCATTATTCTTGCATGCCGGAACCCATGCCGGAACCGTATGAATTTCTATTCTCGCCGACGATCTTTCGGCAGGAAATCTCCCCAGTGAAGAACTCCCCGTCAAAGGCTCGGCATCAGCCCAGGCACAACTCACAAAGCAGTTGACAGCAAGTGATCACGCGGAAGCGATCTCTACCGATTCACGGGTCTTTCACCGGATGTCCCGGCGTCTCAATCGACCCCGCCGTACCTCTCATGAACCGTTCATCACGTCGAATTCCACACAGCGAAAAGTGAATAACTGCAATTACTTACACATCCGGGAGCGCCTGATTCCCTGCCGGGCCATGGTAGAACCTCTCATGACGGCGTCAATGCAGTGGCGCGCCCGTACAGTAGTGGTATGGAAGATCGAAATCCAACCCGTTGGCGCGGCTCAGAACGCAGCCTGTCCAAAATCGGAAGGCAAACCCCGGCAAAATAATGGGCAGGCTGGAAAAACAGCAATTCGCCAACGAAGCTAAATATGGCTTTGAGCGCAATTAAATCAATACGATACCGGGAATATTTCTTCGCCTTCCCTTTGCCCTAATGACAATACCGGCAACCGGCGCTGCGGCAAATAACCCAATGTTGCCCATTTCCACTTCAGCGTCCGAAAACAGACAGATTTCTCTTTCACAATCAACAACTTGACCGTTCTCCGTCCGGCCGCGGCCGCCGCCGCACAGTTAGCCTCGAAGCAGAAACCGCCCGGCTGCTTTCCCTGGAGGCAAATCATATGAAAACTGTGGGCATTATCATCCTTTCGCTGATCCTTCAGCCGGCCGCCGCGCCGGCCCAAGACGGCGGAGTGTCAAAATGCGAACGCGCCATGATTCTCGTCGAAGAGCGCTTCGCGGCGCGGGAGCGCGAGCGGCGCGAGACCGAGGCGGCGGCGCAGCGCCAGATGGCCCGCCGGGCCGCCGGCTTTGTCGCCAAGTGGAACGACTTCGTCGAAAAGTACAATCGGGGCCTGGTCGATGCCAAGGCCGCCAACGAACTCTCGCGCGCCTTCCGGCGCCTCGAGAAGTCCGCGGCTTGGCCTGGCCCGCGTTCGGTGGACGAACCGGAAGCGAGCCCCACTCTTGCCGCTAAGTAACTCACCTTGTTATCCTCAGTGTTGGAATAGCGCTTCCCGCCGTGCCTCTTACGATCCGACTCTTCTGAAAAGCGCGGGCTCCTGTGCCAGGCTCTCGCTTGGAACAGAGAGTAATCGCGGGAGCCAGGCCGCGCACTGCGGTCACGACATACGAGGAACTCAAAATGTCAGGTCATTCAAAATGGGCGACCATTAAACACAAGAAGGCCGCCACTGACGCCAAGCGCGGCAAGCTGTTCACCCGCCTTATCAAGGAAATCACGATCGCGGCGAGGGAGGGAGGCGGAGATCCGGACGCAAACCCGCGCCTCCGTACCGCCGTGGCCGCCGCGAAGGGCGGCAGCATGCCGGCCGACAACATTACTCGCGCCATCAAACGTGGTACCGGCGAAATCGAGGGAGGCCAAATCGATGAGGTGATGTTCGAAGGCTACGGTCCCGGCGGCGCCGCGGTGATGGTTAACACCGCCACCGACAATCGCAACCGGACTGTCGCCGAGATTCGTCACATCTTTTCGAAATATGGTGGAAACCTAGGCGAAAAGAACAGCGTCGGATTTATGTTCGACCGCAAGAGCCAAGTGTTGGTCGAGGGCGGAAAGACAACGGAAGACGACCTCATGATGGCTGTGCTCGACGCCGGACCGGACGACATCCGGAAGGACGGGGACAATTGGGAGATCATCGCCCCGCCGGAGCAGCACAACGCGATTGTCGAGGCGCTCGAGAAAGCCGGGATCGACACCCTCGGCGCGGAAGTCGCCTTGATCCCGCAGAACACCGTCAGGCTCGAAGGCAAACAGGCTGAGCAGATGCTGAAACTGGTGGAGATGATCGAAGAGCAGGACGACGTGCAGAACGTCTATTCGAACTTTGATATCGACGAGGCGGAACTTGAACGCCTGACGTCCTGATCGCTGTGGCCGGCCATGCGCGTTCTGGGAATCGACTGCGGCACCGAGCGCACCGGCTTCGGCGTGATCGAAAGCGACGGCCGGCGGCACCGGTTGATCGATGCGGGCATCATTCGTACCCGTCCCCGCGATGCGCTGCCGTTACGGTTGAGGGCAATCGCGGAGGGGCTCCGGAAGGTGATCGCGGAACACTCGCCTGAATGCGCGGCGGTGGAGGCCGTCTTCCACGCGGCGAATACCAAAACCGCGCTGAAGCTGGCCCATGCCAGGGGAGTGGCGCTGCTGGCGGTCGCCGAGGCGGAAATCGAGTGCGTGGAGTACTCTCCGCTGGAGATCAAATCCAGCGTGGTCGGTTATGGCCGCGCCGAGAAAAGGCAGGTGCAGATGATGGTCGCATCCATCTTGAAACTCGAAGAAACGCTGGCCGAGGATGCCAGCGATGCCGTCGCCGCTGCCATCTGTCACGCCACGAAGGCGGCATTCAAAAATCGGCTCGGCGCCGGCGGCAAGGAGGTGACGCGATGAAACGTGCTCTCGTCTGGCTGATACTACTTGCCTCCACTCTTGGGGCCGCCGATGGTCCGAGCATCTTCTACTCCCGGGAACACCCCGGCAACCGGCCGGCTTACATCCAGATCATCGTCCAGAGCGACGGCAGCGCTGAGTACCGCGAGAGCGTGGACGACCCGGATGATTACCCGGTCGCCTTTCGCCTGCGTCCGCAGGAAGTGGAAGAGGTGTTCCAACTGGCCGCAAAACTCGACTACTTCCGGAGACCGCTCGAATCAAACCTCAAGGTGGCCAACCTCGGCACGAAGACCTTCCGCTGGATCAACGGCGAGGAGGTTTACCAGCAGCAGTTCAACTTCTCGAAAGACGCTAACGCCAGGACTCTGGCGGACTGGTTCGCGCGCATGGCCGAAACCGAACAGCACTTTCTCAATCTCGAGCGTTCCCTGCGGTTCGATAAGCTCGGAGTGAACAACGTGCTGCTCGGGCTGCAGGCTGCCATGGAAAAGAACCGTTTGGTGGGCGCGGACCAGTTTCTGCCTCTGCTCGACAAGGTCGCCGCGAATGAGAGCTTCCTGAACATGGCCCGCACCCGCGCCGCGCAGCTCGCCGAATATATCCGATCCACGGCCGGAGGGGGCGAATGAGAAGTTGGACTACGGCGTTCGGCGTCGCCCCCATGATCCGGAAACTCTGCAAAGCTGCCGGAGGGGGCGAATGAGAAGCTGGACTGCGGCGCTACTGCTGATTCTTTTTGCGGCGGCGCTCACTGCCCAGGAGAGCGCGCCTGAGGACGAGACACCGGAAACCGGGGAGCCGCGGGAGATCGTCACCGAGGTCACCCTCGACCCGCAACAGCTCGAAGAGGTGGTTTTCAAGAAGATCCTCGCCGACGCCGGCACCAGCCCGATGGACTATGCCCGCGCGCTCGAAGAGTTCTTGGAACGCTTTCCCGAATCCTCAAAGCGGCCGCAAATCGAACGCTCCATCGCCCAGACGGCCATGGAGCATGGCGATCGCCGCCGGCTGTTGCGTTATGGAGAGGCGGTGATCCAACGGGAGCCGCACAACCTTCTGCTGTTGGAGCATGTCATTCGCGCACTGCTCGACAGCGAAGATGAGGAAACCGCCAAACGGGCGCTGCAATACGCCGCTCAATTCGAGAGCGCGATCCGGCTGCTGCGCCTGCAACAGCCCGCGGACGGCTCCCAGGCCGTAGCCATGAAGGAACGGACCGACGCCTCCCTCGGCAAGGCGCTCGTTTATGAAGCCCGGGCGCTCGGCAACCTGGGCCAGTGGGAGGAAGCGGTGCGGGCCGCCCGCTCCAGTTATGCCGCGAATCCAACCGCCGAGGCCGCCCGCGAGGCGGGCCGCTGGCTCGCCCGGCTCGACCGCAAGAATGAGGCGCTTCGTCATTACGCCGAAGCCTTCTCCATCAGCGACCCGGACAACACCGCCCGCCTGCGCCAAACCGATCGCAACCGGCTCGGTGAGCTTTATACGGCTCTCCACGGGTCAGAAGATGGCCTGGGTGATGTCATTCTCGAGGCTTATGACCGCACCGCCGAAGTGATGGCGCAGCGCTTCCGGAGCTTCAAGGAACTCGACCCCAACTACCAGGTAACCGACCCCATGAAATTCGTACTGGCCGGCCTGGATGGGGAAAAGCTCGAGATGTCCTCGCTCCGTGGCAAGTTAGTCGTACTCGACTTCTGGGCCACCTGGTGCCAACCATGCCGCGTGCAGCAGCCGCTCTACGAAGAGGTGAAGGCGAAATATGAGGACCGCGATGACATCGTCTTTCTGAACATCAGCACGGATCAGGATCGCAGCGCGGTGGCGCCCTTCCTTGAACGCGAACAGTGGGACAAAACCATCTGGTTCGAGGACGGCTTGCAGGAGCTCTTCCAGGTCTCGAACATCCCCACCACCATCCTGATTGACCAGCACGGCGAAGTGGCCGGCCGCATGAACGGTTTCCACCCCGAACGGTTCGTCGAGATGCTCACCGCCCGCATCGACCGCCTTCTGGCGAGCCCGTGATCCAGCCAGTCTGGCTCAAGCGTCGCCCAGGTTTTTGATTCGCCCCAGGTCGCCGGTCTTGCCGGCCTCGAGCACCGGGCCCATGTAGTCGTCCACGAGTTCGGCCGTCAGCGGTACGGGCATGTTCTGCAGCTTCATCTTGAGTTGCGGGTTTTTGGCGGCGTTGAGAGCGCGCTCGATGTGGTGGTCGCCGAAGCCCTCCACCTCTCCGAGCGTGGTCGGAATCTTGACCCTCGTTTCGAACTTGCGGATCCCGCCGGCCACGGCGATGCCGGCCTCGCGGGCCGGTGCGTCCGCGGCTCCGGCTTCCATCGCGCCGGCCCGCGCCAGGCTGTCGCCGATCACCTTCAGCGGCTCCGTCACGGCGGGAGCGTAGAAAACCGTGTAGTACGGGTTCATCATGATGCAGGCCCGCCCGTGGCTCAGCACGTCGATCAGCGAGAAGCTCGTCAGGTGCGCGCCGTTCGTCCCGCCGAGCATGATGGCGTAGCCGCCGAGATCGGTGGCCAGCGCGAGGGCCTCGCGCGCCGCGGCGTCGGAGGGATTGTCGATCACCTGGGGCAGGTGCCGGAAGACCAGGTCGAAGGTCTCCCTCGCCACGTCCTGCATCAGCCCGTAGTACGGCTTGTCCACCGCGCCGTAGAGTACTTCGAGCGAGTGGGCCACCCCGTCAAGCGCGCCGTCGGCGGTCAGGCCCAGCGGCGCGCCGTGGGATACGGCGAAATCATAAACGGCCCGCGGCGGCACGATCGCTTCGTCGACGATCAGCTTCTTCTGGCCGGTCTCGAGATTGGTGATATTCGAGTACTTCGTGAGGTGGGCCGCCGAGCTCGACACTGTCTGGATAGCCAGGTGTGGCGAGAGCGATTTGCCGGTCTTCTCCAGAGTGGCGGTCACCAGGCCGACGCCGAAGTAGTCGTCGATCTCGCCGCCCAGCCGGCGCAGCACGTCCGCCGCCTTCGCCGCATCGATCGTGCTGCCGCCGCCGAAGCTGACGTAGAAGTCGGGGGCCAGCTCCGACATCTGTTGGTGGATGCGGGCCAGGTCCTCGAGCGGGGCGTTCGGCGCGGCGCCGTCGATTACGCCCACTACCTCCACGCCGGCCGCCTGGAGAGACTTCTTGATCGTCTCCGCATACTCGTCCGACCCGGGAAAGACATCGCGGACCAGCGCCGCCGTCTTCCCCAGGTCCGCGGCGAGCTCGCCGGCGCGGGGCAGCACGCCCGTGCCGCTCAGATAAGCGTCGCCTTTGAATCCTTGAATCAGCTCTTTTGCTCGTGCAAATTCCGTCATCGCGCCTTCTCCTTCGTTTGGCCCTTATATACTGCTAGCATGCTTTGCCTGCGTTTCGCTGCCCGTTTTCGCCTCTGTTCCCCGATTGCCCTGCTGCTGCTGCTCGCCGTGGCTCTCCCCGCCCAAGAACGAACGTTTCCCCGCATCCGCGTCACGCCCGTCGAACAGGATCGCGCGTTTGACGATGAGCCCTCGATGGCGGCCGCCGCCGACGGCACACTCTATGTCGCCTGGGTCAGCTTCCGCGAAGGGAATGACACGCTCCGCGTAGCCCGCTATCTGCCCACCGGCGACACTTTCCGCGAAGCCGGCTCGTGGGAGATCCTCGGCGGACCGAAGACGTACGTCCTCAGCCCTCAGGTCGTGGCCGCCGGGGACAATGTGCATGTCGTCTACGCCGCTGAGTTCGGCCGGAATTGGGACATCTACTCGGTGGAGTGCTCGGCCACGGGGCCGGCCGCTCCGGTGAGGGTCACCTCCGGCCCGGCCGTCGACGCCGATCCCGCAGCCGCCTGGCACGCCGGGACGCTGTGGATCGCCTGGGAGACGAACCGGGGCGGCACTCGTAACATCATGCTGGCGGTGGTCCGCGGCCGGGAAGTTAGCGCTCCGGAGCGGGTGAGCGAATCCGCGGCCTCGAACTACGATCCCACCGTAGCCGTCCGCTCCAACAATACCGTCACCGTCGCCTGGCACCGCTTTGCGGAGAACAACTACGATATCTGGTCCCGCGAGCGCCAGCCGAACTCCCAATGGAGGCCCGAGCGCCGGCTCACCCGGGCCGCAAGCATCGACCGCCATCCGCACTTGGTCAACAACAACGACGATCTGTGGCTCATCTACGAAAACGCCCAGACAGACCGCTACCTGATCGGCCGCACCAACGCCCGCCGCGTAATGGTCACCCGCCTCACCCCCAACGGTCTGGAGACGCTGGCCGGCTACCGCGACTATGAGCGGCTCTGGTCCCGCTCGGAGAATGCCGACGCCGCCTTCGATTCACAAGGCCGGCTGTGGCTCAGCTTCCTCAAACCGCGCCTCCCGCGCGGCGGCTGGAACCATCACCTGGCCTGCTACACCGGAAAGAGGTGGATCGGCGGGGGAGCGCTCACCCAACGGAAGGGGATGGACCGGCGGCCTTCTCTCGCGATTTCCGACGGCCGCGTGCTGCTTGCGTTCCAGGTGGACGACCTATCGGAGAATTGGACGCAAAACGATCCCACGCTAACCACCCAGGCCTACAGCAAGATCCTGCTGGGCTCGGGCAACCTGAACGACGGCTCGGCCGAGGCCGCGGAGTTGAACCTGGTTCCGCTCGTCGAACCGGACGAGGAGTTCGAGGCCGGCCGGCTGCGGATCACCTACGGCGAGGACATCGAAACGCCGGAGATCGACTACGGCGGGCAGACTCTGAAGCTTTACTACGGCGACCTCCACTGCCATTCCGACATCAGCGTCTGCAACCGCTGCGGCGACCAGTCCATCGACGAGAACTACCAGACCCGGCGCGACATCAACCGGCTGGATTTCACCGCCGTCACCGACCACGGCTACAACATCGTGCCTTACCTCTGGGGCTATACCGCGAAGCTCGCCCGGGTGAACGAGGATTCCGGCCGCCTGACGACCTTCCTGGCCGAGGAGTGGACGTCGTCCTTCGAAAAGTACGACGAAGTGAATCCGCACGGCTACTACGGCCACCGCAATCTGATTCTGGAGGATCCGTATTTCCCGAAATGGTGGGACGCCTATGACGGCGACACGCCCGCCGAACTGTGGGCCGAGCTGCGGCGGATGGGCGCGAACTTCGTGCAGATCCCGCACCAGATCGCCGACACCGGCAACGTCCCCACCGACTGGCGCTACACCGACGAGGAGGCCCAGCCCGTCGCCGAGATTTTCCAGGTGCGCGGCTCCTACGAGTACCACGGCACGCCGCGCCAGGCGAACCGGTCCATCCAGGAGGATGGGCGCTACATGCAGGACGTCTGGGCGGACGGTAAAGTAATCGGCGTAATCGCTAGCCCCGACCACGGTGGCGGCTACGGCAAAGCCTGCGTGTGGGCCGAAGATTCCTCGCGCAAAGGGATACTGGAGGCGATCCGCCAACGGCACACCTTTGGCACGACCGCAGCCCGCATCGTGCTTGAAGTTCGCGTGAACGGCCGGCTCATGGGGGAGAAGGTCGCCGGGCCAGCCGGGGACCGGGTGGAGGTGAAGATCCGCGCACGGTGCCCCGGCGACATCGACCGTATCGAGGTCTGCCGGAACGGGAAGTTCATTTACCTAAATCAGCCGGAGAACCGCAACGCCGATCTGACGTTTGTGGACACGGCGCCGGAGAGTGGGCGAAGCTATTACTACGTCCGCGTCATTCAGGCCGACGATGAGATCGCGTGGTCGAGCCCCGTCTGGTTCGGAACGGACTAAACAAGCCCAACAGATCAGGTGGTAAAGGAGAAGCTCATGAAGGTATTCGTCACGGGTGCAACGGGGAACGTGGGCCGGTTTCTAACGCCGAAACTACTCGAGGCTGGCCATGAGGTGAGGGTGCTGACGCGGGGTCCGCATAAGTTGAAGGACCTGGCCGGGAAGGTGACGGTTCACGAGGGAAATCTCTTGGACAAGGAGGCGGTGCGGGCGGGCTGCGAGGGGGCGGACCGCATGTTCCTGCTCACCGCGATGGACGAGACGACCGAAACTGAACAGGGTCTCGCGGGCGTCGAGGCTGCCCGGCAGGCTGGCGTGGGGCGGGTGGTGCAGTTGACCATGCACCGGGTGGAACAGGCCCCGCAGGTACCCCATTTCGCCACCAAGATCCCGGTGAAAGAGGCTCTTGCGGCGTCGGGTCTGGATCACGTCTTCATCGAGCCCAGCAGCTTCTTCCAAAGCGACCTCATCATCGAGGATCCGCTCCGGCTGTTCAGCATCTATCCTCAGCCGCTCGGCTCCGTCGGGGTCAGCCGCGTGGATGCCCGGGACGTGGCGGATGCCGTGTTTAATGCGCTCACCGGCAGCGGCGAGCCGGGTGAGAACTACCCCCTGGTGGGACCCGATGTGCTGAACGGCGAAGACTGCGCGCGCATCTGGGGACAGCACCTGAAACGTGACGTGCAGTACATCGGCGACGACCTTGACAACTGGGAGAAACAGGCCGAAATCATGATGCCGCCGTGGCTGGCTCACGATCTGCGGATCATGTATGAGTATTTCCAGGAGGTCGGCCTCCGCGCCTCCGGCGACGACCTCGCCCGCTGCGAGCGCATCCTCGGCCATCCCCCGCGCCGCTTCCACGACTTTGTCGCCGAGGTGGCCGCGATCTGGAGATAACCGCGGTTCTACCGCCGCATCGTTGCCAGCTTCCGCGTCAGGCTCGCCCCGCAACCGTCACAGAAAATTTCCTTGCGGTCTCCTTCTTCGGTTACCCAGGAATGCTGGCCGAGGAATTCCTGGATCGCCTCCAGGCAGGCGTTCCACCCCTCGGTCTTGAGGCGCTCGCGGCCTGCTTCCGATGATTCCGGTTTGGTGCGCTTCCAAAACACCGCTTGTCAGCCCTCCTCTCGCAGCCCTATTGTAGCTTCATGGTCCCCGGCGCTGACTTCCGCTACCGGGTCACTTCCCAGGCGAGATGCTGCAACTCGGGCGCGATGAGCTTCTCCCAAGCGAGGCGAACGGCGGCCGGCGACCCGGGTACCGAGATCACCACGCAGCCGCGATAGACGCCGGCCGTGGCCCGGGAGAGCATGGCGGCGGCGCCAACCTCCGCGTAGCTCAACATCCGGAAGATCTCTCCGAAACCCGGAAGGGTTTTCTCGAGTTTTCCCGCCAGCACATCGTACGTCGTGTCGCGCCGGGAGACTCCGGTACCGCCATTGAAGAGGATCACTCGAACCGAATCAGCGGTCAATTCATCAAGCACAGCGGCCACCTCGGCCGGTTCGTCCCGGATGAGGCGGTAGGCGGCGACTTCGTGGCCGGCCGCCGCGAGCTGTTCGGATAAGTAGGACCGGTTGACGTCGGTCTCCGGAGTGCGGGTATCGCTGACGGTGACGATGGCAACCGGGACGGGCGACTCGCGCCCGGCGCAGACTTTGTGTTCGTGAGTGGACATACAGAATCCTACAGGTGATTGTAGGCGGCGGCGGTCTCCAGGCGCGGGTCGTCCACCGGACCGCCGATGGTGAAGTGATAGAGGCTCTGCCAGGAGCGGCCTTCCATGCCCAGGAGCTTGTGCACGGCGTCATCGAAGAAACAGCCGATTCCCGTGCTGCGGACGCCCGCCGCCTCGGCTTCCAGATAGAGGACCTGGCCGATGGCTCCGGTCTCCCAAAACAGGCGCGGGTACATCGCCGGCCCCACCGGCTGCAGGGTCTCCTCGAAGCGCGCCAGCATACCAGCGGCGAACGCTCCGTCAGCGGCTATGTCCTGATGGCAGGAGACAGTACGGGCGGCGTCACGCGCATCGGCGGGGACGAGCAGGTAGAGCGGCAGCTCCGGGGGGCACGCCTCGGGCTTCTCCCAGAGGAAGTCGCCGCGCATGGAGTCTCGCAGGCTCCTCTCATGCGAAGCATCGCGGACGAGCAGGTAGAGCCCCTTGTCAAGTCCGTCCACACGGTTGACGAACAGCAGCAGCGAAATGGCCGGTTTCCAGGAGAGCGTGCCATAGGGGAGCGGCTGCGGCATCACCCGCTGCAGCAGGCGGTAGAAGCTTGCCCGGTCCATCGAAGTCTCCCCGTCCATGGCCACGGCGCTACGGCGCTGGCGGATGATGCGGTGAGCGGAAAGGCCGCGGTCAGGCAGCCGCGGAGCGGGAGGAGGCGCCGGCGCAGGACAGGTGAAGCCGCCACTCCTTGAGGCCTCGGAGACTTCCTCGATCACCGGCCACGGATGGTGCGCGTGGCTGAGCTTGTTTGGCGTTCCAAGCCATACCGGAACGGCGGATTGTGCCGTCTGGAGGAAGGTATCCCAAGATTCACTGGCGGGCAAATCCTGTTGCTCCGCTGGGGAAACGAGGAGCAGGCAGTCGGGGTGCTCGGCTTCGGGGCCTTCCTGGCTGTCCACTCCCAACAGCGCGCCGAGTTGCCCGGTGGCAATCGAATCGATCAGCCGCGTCCGCCAGCCCAGGCACGCGGCCGAGAGTGCGACGGCGGCGATTACATGGCCGCAATCGTGCTGGCAGTAACGGAAGGCCCGCTCGCCGTACTTCCAGGATTCGCGCCAGTGAATCGAGGTAATGCCCACCAGGGCGGCTCCGGGGGGTAAGCCGGGGAGGCGGTCCAGTGCACAGCGCAACTCCAAAGCGTGTTCATGGGGGGCGTAGTGATAGACGGCAGGACTGCCGCAGAGACCCTCCACCGGGCCGCAGATGAGATACCCCTCGGTGGGATGCAGGTTCCCGCTCGAAGGGTCGACGCGCAAGGACCAACGAGCCTGGATCCCGCCGCCGGGCCGCCGCACCTGCTTCCAGGCCGAGAGCGCGAGGCTGTAGTAGAAGAGCTGGCTGATTGTGCCCCGCGTGAGCGGTTGCGGCGGCGGGAGCGCGGTGAACAACGAATCATAAGCCGGCTCGTCCCGCTCCTCTGGAATCTCGAGCCGATGGAGCGGCGCGCCGCCGTAGCGGCGGAACGGGTCCGGTTGCGTGTTCCAATCCATGAATCCGAGCGAGCGGGCATACCGGTCGAAATGATGTTTGGTGCGCTCGTGGTAGTCGAAGATGGTCTTCAAGTCGCCGAGAGTAGTCACAGCTTTATTGGATGCAACGGATGACGAATGGGGTATCCCGCATTTTCCGTGTGGATGTAGGCACGTACGTTCCATTACGGATATGCCCTAGGTAATAGTCCTTTAGGGCCATTGATCCACTCGGGAATCGACCTTACACTTGCCTTGTACTCATGGCACGGAGGAGTCTAGTTCGGGTGAGCCTTGTGCTCGCACTCTGCGCGCCGGTTTGGGGCGCCTCGATCCTCTCGTTCGACGTAGTGTCCCTGGGCGGATATGGCGGCGCCAGCGCGGCCTTCGGCTTGAATGCCTCGGGCGTGGCGGCGGGCGTGGCGGCTCTGCCTTCGGGGACCCCGGCCGCCTTTGTTAGCAGCGGACCCGCTGGAGTCTCGAACCCGGGCTGGGTGGCGGGAGCCTACAGCAGCCAGGCGAACGGTATCAATGACGCCGGGCAGGCGGTGGGAACGTCCTATCTGCCGTCGGGTGCACAGGCGACTGTTTGGCAGAACGGTCAAGCTACGGCCATCGGCAGCCTGGGCGGCGGGGAGTCGTACGGGAGCGCCATCAACAACGCGGGCGTGGCCGCCGGAAGCTCGACGAACGCGGACGGCCAGGGCCATGCGTTTCTGTATGACGGCGGCTGGACGGACATCGGCGCAGACCTGAACATGGGCTGGAGCGCCGCCCTCGACGTCAGCGGAACCAACCAGGTGGCCGGCTACGGGGAGATCGCGCCGGGTGTGTTCCGCGGTTTCGTCTGGGCGAACGGCGCCGCGACCCAACTCGGCACATTCGGCGGCGCTTCGAGCTATGCTTTCGGTATCAATGCCTCCGGCACGGTTGCCGGGCACGCGCAAACGGCCAGCGGCGCCTCCCACGCGTTTCTCTTCGACGGAACGATGCACGACCTGGGCACTCTCGGCGGCACATCGAGCTACGCCTACGACGTGAATGCGGCCGGTTGGGTGGTCGGCTATTCGTGGCTCCCGGGGAATATGCGGACGCACGCCTTTCTGTTCACCGGAAGCGGACTTTTCGATTTGAACTTGCTGTTGCGGGAAGCCGCCGGTTGGGAGCTGTTGGAGGCTTACGGGATCAACGACGCCGGACAGATCGCCGGAGCCGGCCTCTACGGCGGCCAGCGGATGGCTTTCCGGTTGGACCCGTTCGCCGTTGATTCCGGGATTGCTACGATTCACCAGCCCGAGCCCGGCACGATGACGCTGATGGGGTTCGGACTCGGGCTATTGGTTGTCGGGTTCTGGCGGCGGAGCCGGAGGAGATAAATCGTTCCCGGGGCGCACCACCCGTCTCGACGGGCACGCCCTTTAGCCGCCAGCGGCCGCGTTGCGGAGCGCTTCCCAAGCGGAAGTGGATTCAGCTCGTGTAGACAGCGAAGCGCTCCGGACGCGGCCGAGCCAATCGCCGGCGATCTCCTCGCCTTGTGTGGCGGCGCGGATGAGCTCCCGCGCCGCCTCTTCGTTTTCGGCCGCCAGCCCCGCCGGGAGCGCGCGGTTCAGGTATGCGGCCAGCAGTTTGACGTGAGTGCGGAATGGACCGGATTCTGGTGTGCTGCCCGCGGCGGCGAAGGCCAGTAGGGCCAGCAGGGAGGCGAGAACGCGCTTTTCGAGAGTCTTTCCGGGCATGCCGCCATCGGATTCGAGGCTCGCGGCGAGTTCGAAGAGTTCGTCCTCCAGCGCTTCGTTCCCGGGACGGGAAACCGGCCAGCCGGGGAAGTCCGCGCGCTTGGCGGCCGGAGTGGCACGTCGCTCGCAGGGAACGGGAGTAAGAGGTTCAAAGGGCGCCTGGAGTTTCATGCTTAGGGCTCTCCTTGCGGATGCGGGCGGATGCATCATCGGGGAAATGGCGCTGCTCGTTACCTCCATGCCTTCCGGCAGACCGACGGGAATCACCTGCGTTTCGGGAATCTCTCCGGGCTTATCGCCGGTCCGCTCGATGACGGCTACCAAGGCCATTGCTTGGCTGGCGAGACCGTACTCGCGGCTCAATCTCTCGACGCGGCGGAGTTCGCGGAGGCGGCCGCGGCGTCCGGCGGCGGCGCTTGAGGTCTCGCTTTCCGTTTCGGCATCCGTCAACAGCCGTGCGCCGCGGAGCAGGCGCAGGGTTTCGCCGCTCGAGCCTGCCGCGGGTGGTATCTGCAAATCGAGATGGCCGCTTTGCCAGCGGAGCCCGATAGTGGCGGAATCGCTGCCGGCGCTTCCGCTGATCAGGACCGGGACGCCTTGGAAGACCACCGCCGGCGGCTGGGGTTCGACCGTCACGCCGTCGGGGGCGTCGACAGAGAGAGCCGCGGCCACCGGGGCGCTTACGGACGCAAACCAGTCGAGCGCCGCCGTGTCCACCCGCTCGCGCGGCGTGACGAAGCGGGAGACGCCGCCGCTTCCGCGGGCGAGCAGAGTGAGGAAGCGGTCCTGGCTGGCGCTGCCGATGCCGAGGGTATGCAGGCGCGCGCCGGACCGGCGGGCGCGGGCGGAGATTTCCTCCGTTCCCCAAACCTGGCCGTCGGTGAGAACGAAAAGGTCGGCGCCCTCTCCGGCAAAGCGGGCAGCTTCATTGACGGCCTGCGCCAGTTCCGTCCCGCCCCGCGCCTCGATGTGACCCAGCCACTCCCGCGCCCGCTCCCGGTTCCCGCGGTCCGCGGCCAGCAGCTTCGAGGCGAAGGTCTCCACCTCGTTGTCAAAGGCGACAATGCCGAATTGGTCGGCATCGGAGAGCGTGGCCAGGCACGCCAGCAGCGCGCGGCGCGCCTGCGCGATAGGAGCGCCCGCCATGGAGCCGGAGCGGTCGATCACGAATACGACTGAGCGGGAGGCCTCCGTCTTCCGGCCGAATTCGGCCGCGGGGAGGACGGCGGCGAACTGGAGGCGGCCGTCGCTCGCCCGGCCGGCAAGGATGCGGCGGGCGGGTTTCTTTGTGCCAATGTCGAGCACCAGGTCGCGGTTCGGCGCGCCGTCCGCCGCGGCGGTGGAGACGCGGGCGCGGCCGGGCTTGAGGCCGGCGCGGATGTTGTGGGACGGCGAGGCGATTTGCAGGTCCTCGGCAGGCGCCTCCACGGAGAGGTCGAAACCGACTTCGTGGAGACCCTCGCTGCAGGTTCGGAACTGGGGAAGGAGCAAGTCGCCGAACTCGTCTTCCGGCAACTCGATCTCGGCGGCCGTGTCATCGATCGCGATGGCCCGGGCCGACCGGTGGTAGGAGGGGGCCACGGTGAAAGGGAAACGAAAGCGGAGACCGTCATCGCGAAGATCCACTCCGGCCAGAATCTCAAGCAGGACTGTCACCGGCTCCCCCGCGCGAAGGTTACCAACGGAGAGGTTCACCATGCCGTCACGATAAACGCGGGCGAGCGTGGCGAGGTGGCCGCCTTCAAGGCCGCTCTCATAAGCTTCGTTGGCTTCCTCGACCGGGCGCAGTTCCGAGCGGGCCGAGAATCCGGGCCCGGAGACACGGAAGCGCCGGAGGGCGGCGTCGCGGGGAAGGATGAAGCTGTAAACCGCTTCAACGGGTTTCTGGCTCGAGCTGGAAAAGGTATGGCGGACAAACAGGCGTGCCCCCACCGGCAGGATGCGGCCGGTGAGCAGAAGTTGCTGCATTGAAAGCTGGACGGTCTTTCCAGTGGCGGGGTCAAGAGGGCGAAAACTGCTGAGTTCGGGGTCTGTCTCATTCATTACTGTCTGCATCAAACGGGTCTCCTTCCCGGGTGAGGCGGGCGGCAAACTCGCCGAGCGCCTCGCGTATCTGTTTCATGCGCCACGGGCTGGCGCCGGCCTCGACATGCACCGTCACATCAGGCGCAATCCTATAGCGGAGCAACGCGGCGGGTTCCGGGAGAACCGTTTCCCGGACTCCGCCGGAGAGCAAAAGGGCGGCCTCAGCGAGTGTGCGTCCTTCATTCTGCAGCCGCTGTATTTCGCCGAGGCGTTCGAGGTGCTCCCGGGAGTACTCCGAGCGCCGCCCCGCCTTCAGCGGTCCCGGCAACAGCCCGCGCGCGATGTAGTAGCGAATCGTTCTCCGCGGAAGGCCGGCCGCCTCGGCAAGTTCAGCGAGGGAGAAGGCCGTGTTTTGGCTGTTTCCACTCACTGTTCTGCTCTCGTGACGATGATACGTAAAATTATTGACAGTGTCAAGTACTGTCAATTATTTTCGAGAAATTGGGTTGGCGTCGCCGGCGCCGCCGGCAGCGTTTTTTGCTTCTTGCCGGCGCGGCGTGAGATTCTATCCGATAAGAGACCCATGGGCTCCGTGATCACAACGCGCCAGGGAGAGTGTTCCGTCCTTGAGGTGGCGCTGCCGGGACGCCCAGCCGAGCCGGCGGGAGTGATCCTTCATGACCCGGAGAACGGCCGGATCGGTCTGCGCCTGCGCCGGGACTGGGACCAATTCGCGGAAGACGACGACGTGGAGGTGTTGGAGTTTCTCGAGGACGACCTGCGTGCCAAGGCGGCGGAATTTGGTTCCGAGGCGTTCTTGCGCCACCTCGAAGAGACCCTGTCAAACACGCTTCGCATTGCGGACCGGGAGTCCGTGCTGCTTGGCGGCTTCGAGTCCACGCTCAACCGCCTTTACAACCGCCTGGTCCCATCGACGGTGCAACGGTTTGTCACGCATCTTCCGGTGTACTCGCTCGAAGCCGCGGCGGGGCGGTTCGGGGAGCAGATGGCGACCGAATCGGAAGCCGATGTCGAGGAGTGGATCGAGCCGCCGGCCGGGCTCAAGCTGACGAACGACATGTTCGTCGCTTCGGTTACGGGCCGTTCGATGGAGCCGCGCATCCCCGCCGGTTCCCGCTGTATCTTCCGGTACACCGTGGCCGGTTCCCGCGCAGGCCGCCTGGTGCTGGTGGAAGACCTCCGGGAGTCCGACTCCGGCGCGGAACGCTTCACCATCAAACGCTACCGGTCGAAGAAAGCGGCCGCCGAAGACGGCTGGCGCCACGAGAAGATCATCATGGAGCCGCTCAACCCGGAGTACGAACCTTGGGAGATCGACCCCGAGGCGGGAGAGCTCGAAGCGATCAAGGTGATCGCCGAGTTCGTGGACGTCCTGGATTGAGATAGAGCCGCCGCCAACCGTAAGTAAGTCCAACGCTGGTGAGCGGCGCTCTCTTCACTGCGCCGCAAGCTGCCGCAACACGAACTTGAGGATTCCGCCGTGCCGGCAGTAGTCGATCTCCTTGGGGGTGTCCAGCCGGATCTTCACCTGAAAGCTCTTCTCGGCGCCGTCCTTGGATTTGGCGCGGACAGTGGCCGTCTTCGAGCCTTCCAGGCCGGCGGAGATCCCTTCGATGGCGAACTCTTCTTCACCGGTGAGGCCCAGGCTGTCGCGGTTCTCTCCGGGCAGGAATTCGAGCGGCAGCACGCCCATGCCGACCAGGTTCGAGCGGTGGATGCGCTCGTAGGTCTCCACGATAACGGCCTTGACGCCGAGCAGGCTGGTGCCTTTCGCCGCCCAGTCGCGCGAGGAGCCGGTACCATACTCCTTCCCGGCAATCACCACCAGGCCGACCCCTTCTTCTTTGTATTTCATTGCGGCATCGTAGATGAACATCTGCTCGCCCGAGGGCTGATGCCGGGTCCAACCGCCTTCGGCGCCCGGGGCCATCAAGTTGCGGATGCGAATGTTGGCAAAGGTGCCGCGCATCATCACCTCGTGGTTGCCCCGCCGGGAGCCGAAGCTGTTGAAGTTCGCCGGTTTGACGCCTTTCGAGATGAGATACTTGCCGGCCGGCCCGTCGGGCGGGATGACGCCGGCCGGGGAGATGTGGTCCGTGGTGACCGTGTCGCCGAGGATGGCCAGAGCGCGCAGGCCGGCCAAGTCCTCGAAGCGCTCGCCCGGTTCACTCATGTCCTCGAAAAACGGCGGGCGCTTGACGTAGGTGGAGGTTTCGTCCCAGGCGTAGGCGTCGCCCCCGGGAACCTCGATGGCCCGCCATTGCTCGTTGCCTTCGAAGACCTTGCCGTAGCTTTCCTGGAACATCTCCGAGCGGACGGACTTCTGCAGCACCGCCTGCACTTCCTCCGGTGTGGGCCAGATGTCCTTGAGGTAGACTTCATTGCCCTCGGGATCCTTACCGAGCGGGTCGTTCTGGAGGTCGAGGTCGACGCTGCCGGCGATCGCATAGGCGACCACGAGCGGCGGCGACGCCAGGTAATTGGCCCGGGTGTGCGGGCTGACACGTCCCTCGAAGTTACGGTTGCCGCTGAGGACGCTCGCGACAATTAGCCCGGCGTTGGTGACGCTTTCGGCGATGGGCTCCGGAAGTGGCCCGCTGTTGCCGATGCAGGTGGTGCAGCCGTAGCCGACAAGGTGGAACCGCAGCGCCTCTAGCGCGGTGAGAAGGCCGGCGTCTTTTAGGTACTCGGTGACCACCTTCGAGCCGGGCGCGAGCGACGTTTTCACCCATGGCTTCACGTTGAGGCCGCGCTCCATGGCATTCCTGGCCAGGAGGCCGGCGGCCAGCATTACCGCCGGATTCGAGGTATTCGTGCAACTCGTGATCGCGGCAATGACGACGGCGCCCTCGCGCAGTTCCTCGGTGTTGCCGTTCAGCACGACGGCGGTCGACTTCGGCTTGCCATCGACAAGCTCCTGGAACTTTGCCTTCATATCGGGCAAGTTGATGCGGTCCTGCGGGCGCTTGGGGCCGGCGAGCGAGGGGACCACCGTGGCGAGATCCAACTCCAATCCGTCCGCGTAGACGGGCTCCGGCGAGTTATCGGTGCGGAACAGGCCTTGCTCCTTGCAGTAAGCCTCCACCAGCGCAACTTGCTGGGGCGGCCGCCCGGTGAGGCGCATATAGTCGAGCGTCAGATCGTCCACCGGGAAGAACCCGACAGTCGCACCGTATTCCGGTCCCATGTTGGCGATGGTGGCGCGGTCGGCGAGGGACAACGCGCTCAGGCCGGGGCCGTAGAACTCGACGAACTTGCCGACCACTCCCTTCTTGCGCAGCATCTCCGTCACGGTCAACACGAGGTCGGTCGCCGTGGCGCCTTCCGGTAGCTCGCCCACCAGCCGGAAACCGATGACGGGCGGCAGCAGCATCGTGACGGGCTGGCCGAGCATGCAGGCCTCAGCCTCGATGCCGCCCACGCCCCAGCCGAGCACGCCGAGGCCGTTGATCATGGTGGTGTGGGAGTCCGTGCCCACCAGCGTGTCGGGGTAGGCCTGCGCCTTGCCATCCCCCTTCCTCGGGAAGACGACGCTCGCCAGGTATTCCAGATTCACTTGGTGCACGATACCCGTGTCCGGCGGTACCACGCGGAAGTTCCGGAACGCAGACTGTCCCCAGCGCAGGAACTCGTAGCGTTCCCGATTGCGCTGGAACTCGATCTGCGCGTTGAGATCCGCGGCGTCGATGGAGCCGAAGTTGTCCACCTGCACGGAATGGTCAATGACCAGATCGACCGGCAGCAGCGGGTTCGCCTTCTTTGGGTCGGCTCCCATGGCGGCGAGGGCGTCGCGCATCGAGGCGAGGTCCACAACCGCGGGGACGCCGGTGAAGTCCTGCAGGAGCACACGCGCCGGCATGAAGCTGATCTCCCTGATCGCCTGTTCGCCGCTCGCCACGTACTCGATGTCGGCGGCCGTCACCGTCCGTCCGTCTTCGTTGCGGAGCAGGTTTTCGAGCAGGATCTTGATGGAATACGGCAGCTTGGTGATATTGCCGATACCCGCTCTCTCGAGCGCGTCGAGGCGGAAAATCTCGTATTCGCGGCCGCCGGCCGTAAGCGCCGCCGCCGCGCCGAAACTGTTAGAAACACCCATAACGACCTCCAGCTAGAACACTACATTGTGTCACAAAGGGCGGTGACGTCCTGATTCTCGCT
Source organism: uncultured Solibacteraceae bacterium (assembly GCA_964468205.1). Lineage (GTDB taxonomy): Bacteria > Acidobacteriota > Terriglobia > Bryobacterales > Bryobacteraceae > CAWELS01. The sequence goes on from CAYXVG010000015.1 coordinate 37,478, forward strand.
GGATGGGTATGGGTGCTTGGACCCACAAGGGGAGTGCGCATAGCCGCTCCCCTTGTGGGCGGGAAGCTTTACTGAACCGTAATCTCGCGCACCACAGTTGCTCCTTGAAGAGTCCTCCACTCGCACGCGGCGGGATAGGCATCGAAACCAGCCGAGACACTCAGGGTTCCGTTCTGCTGATTGCCGAGTTGTGTCTTCACGTCGAATTCGAAATTGCCCTGCGTGCCACCCACGAATTGCTTGGTGTCTGTGATAGATGAGGCCGATCCACCCGCTTCCCCGTTCTTAGAGATAAGCGCTTGGATGTTCGAAGGAATCTTGCCCAAGTGCGAGATAACCGTAACATTCCCTTCACAATTGGTGGAGGTGACAACCTCCACCGTATAGTCGACCTTGTCTTCCTGTCTGTCCATTGCGGTCTTCGACACCGTCGTGTTCTTAATCCCGATCCATTTTGGTAGGTTATCGGTATCCAAAGTTTGAGACAAGGCGTAGTAGATCTGCCCCACGGGGCAGTATTCCTGCGGCTGGTAGTTATATGCGGTGAAAACCCCGTCCTCTTGAGCGATTGACAGCATCGCGTGGGCGGTCACGGAATTCTGCTGGAACTGTGTCACCTGCGCGATGCGGCCGGCCGGACTCACGATCCGCGCGGTCGCGTAGGCTGTATGAATCCCGCCCATGTAGTAGTTTGTGTCCGTGACGGCCGTCGCCACAATGTTGTCCATGTCCTCGGTTACGGTGACATACGTGGTCCCGTATTGTCCCCACGACGGCATCGTCAAAACTCCGAGAAGCACGGACATCGCAAATGCGCACGCATGACCTTTATTCCTTGACATTTTGCCCTCCTATTATGGTCGGACGGTTTCTCATGGCGCCACCATTCGAATGCCGCGTTTCACCGCTTCCGGAACATGTCACACAAGGCGGTGACGTCCTGATTCCGCTGGATCGGTATGGGTGCTTGGACCCACAAGGGGAGTGCGCATCGCCGCTCCCCTTGTGGGCGGGGATGCTCACTGGACCGTAATCTCGCGCACCACGATTGCTCCTTGAAGAGTCCTCCACTCGCATCCGGCGGGATAGGCATCGAAACCAGCCGCAACTGTAAGGGTTCCAGTTTGGGTGTTTCCTTGCTCTGTTTTCACATCAAAGTCGAAATTTCCAGTTGTACCTCCCGCGAAGTGCTTGGTATCCCTAACAGATGAGGTCGATCCGCCCGCTTCCCCGTTCTTGGAAATCAAAGCCAAGATGTTTGATGGGTTCTTGCTGAGGCTCGAGATGACGGTTGCATTGCCCTCGCAGTTAGTCGAGGTCCACACTAGTACCGTATAGTCGACCTTGTCTTCCTGTTTTCCCATCGTGGTCTTCGACACCGTCGTGTTCTTAATCCCGATCCATTTTGGTAGGTTATCGGTATCCAAAGTTTGAGACAAGGCGTAGTAGATCTGCCCCACGGGGCAGTATTCCTGCGGCTGGTAGTTATATGCGGTGAAAACCCCGTCCTCTTGAGCGATTGACAGCATCGCGTGGGCGGTCACGGAATTCTGCTGGAACTGTGTCACCTGCGCGATGCGGCCGGCCGGACTCACGATCCGCGCGGTCGCGTAGGCTGTATGAATCCCGCCCATGTAGTAGTTTGTGTCCGTGACGGCCGTCGCCACAATGTTGTCCATGTCCTCGGTTACGGTGACATACGTGGTCCCGTATTGTCCCCACGACGGCATCGTCAAAACTCCGAGAAGCACGGACATCGCAAATGCGCACGCATGACCTTTATTCCTTGACATTTTGCCCTCCTATTATGGTCGGACGGTTTCTCATGGCGCCACCATTCGAATGCCGCGTTTCACCGCTTCCCGAACATGCCGCCTGAGATCCTCTCCAGCTTCGTAGGGCAGCTCGTGAATGAGGAGTTCGTTCACCACACCATTTATGATCGCGTCACGCTCCGCTCGAAGCCTCCTGGTCTTCGCATCCATGTCAAGACTGGAGTTCATGATCGGGCCCTCCATCTCCTTCACCCGCTCGGACACCCGGTTGGCGGCCAGTATCAGCCGAGTCTTCTGCCCGGGTGTGAGTTCCGTTTCTTTGAGAAATACAACTCGAGTGTCGAATGGGAGGGCGTCGGGACCGTCCGCAAGCACTTTGAAGAGCATTAGCCACGCGACTGTGTCCGGTATGCTCTCCGGCTCCTTCGATCCGTCAATCACACGGGTTTGCGGCGGAAGGGCCGCCTCCTGCGCGACCGATAGAAAGGAGAAGGCCAGTGCGATACCTAAACAAAGAGCCAATAGTTTCATTGCTCACCTCCATCGTGGAAGCCGAATAAGCAGCGAAGTCGAACTGCTGTCTCTGTGACATCACGACCCGAGTCTACCATTAAGTTTGGGGGGGGCAAGAAAAATCGTACCCAAAGTCTGACAATCATGAGAAGTCCGTGGCAATTGTACATGTATTACGGGTGTCTTCACTCCAAGACAATCTACGTTACGGTCACGTGGCCGTCCGGGGTGCGGTGATAGATATCCGGGGGCCAGTCGGGCAGAACGGTTGCTGGTTCCGCGGAGGCTCGAACCTGCCTATCATCAAGCCGCTGTTTCCGATTGCGCGGACCGCAATGCGGATCTGGAGACGCCGGTGCAAACTCACGCAACACGCCGGCAGAGCGAGTTCGATAGCCGGAACGAAGAGCTCCCGTTGGGCGTGGCCAAGGCCAATTCTGAGACCAGCAGCCCGTCGTCGGGCGGGACTCCGCGGAGATCGGGGCAAAAAGTCCTTCCGCACTCCGGAAAAGCCGCCGGCTCTGCGCTCCTCGTCTGATATGCTCGCGGGCATGTTGCCGAGACTTCTGATCGTGGCCATTCTGTTGCCGGCAATCGCCGTAAGCAGGAAAGCGGAGCCACTTATCGACGTGCGGGAGCCGATGACTCCTCCCGAGTGGGCGCTGCTCCAGCGAGAGTTACTGCGGGCCGGCTCCGAGGCCGTCCCCGAAGCACGCATGTCGTGCGACAATTCGAACATGGAGAAGTACGCCATCGTGATTCATGAAGAACCGGAGGGCGGATTCTGGGCGGAGGTGCCGGCGCTGCCCGGTTGCTACTCGCAGGGCGAGACCATGGAGGAATTGCTGGAAAACGTCCGGGAGGCAATTGGCGGCGTGCTGGAGGTGATGAGGGACCAGGGTAAGCGGCCGGATCAGAACATTCAGATCCTGGAAGTCGCGGTTTGAAGCCGATCACGGGAGCGGAGATGTGCCGGCTCCTCGAGGCAAACGGCTGGAACCTCACGCCGGTCACTCACGCGGGTCAGAGGCAGCCATCGGATATATCAAAAGTCGGGAAATCGTAAGATCCTCGCAGTACCGGTCCACGGGAGTAGAAATCTCAAGACTGGTTTTGCCTATCGCTTATTGAGGGACGCCGGCATTAGGAGATAGTGGCGCAAGCTTCAGCTTGTGCAACTCTTCGCGACCATCCATCCTCACCATCCCCTCCCTCCGCGAGCAGAGGGCATGGCGGCCTCGCTGTACCACCCGCAGGTAGGGGTTCAGCGCTCTGCCTTAAGAAACACTCCGCTTTAGTGCTTCTGCTCTGAGTAGTTGCGATCACCTCGTGATCGCCCGGCGGCAGATTCGGAACCGTAACATTCAGTTGGTACAGACCGGTGGCGGACAGGCCCGCGAAAGAGACGCTCGCCTCCATACCGCCGATCGTCACGGTCGCGGGATTATCGAACAGCGCTTCCGTCGGTCCAACATAGCCCGGAGCAACGGTTGGTGTGGCCGGTCCGAAACCGCTTCCGTAGAGGGAGATTACTTCGCCCACTACCGCTGGCTCCACTTCTTTCCGCAATCCGGAAAAGCCGTTGGGTTTGCGCTCCTCGTTCTGATATGCTCGCGGGCATGTTGCCGAGACTTCTGATCGTGGCCATTCTGTTGCCGGCAATCGCCGTAAGCAGGAAAGCGGAGCCACTTATCGACGTGCGGGAGCCGATGACTCCTCCCGAGTGGGCGCTGCTCCAGCGAGAGTTACTGCGGGCCGGCTCCGAGGCGGTTGAAGTGTTCTACGAGAAGTACTTCGACGAGCGGGGCTACCTCTCGCACGTGGCGCGCTGGGGTATCCTCGACGGCACTGACGACGCCATCGAAACGTTCCACAATTGGACCCTGTTTCATGCCCTCGGCGGCGGAGATCTTGTTCTGGACCGGTACCACAGGGCGCTCGAGGGGCACCTCCGCCAATACTCCGAAGTCACTACGAAGAACACGAGCATTGCCGAGAACGGGGTTTACTACCGCGAGTTCTACCGGCACTGCGACTGGCTGCACACCGGCGAGGGGCTCCGCAGCTTTTTCTTCCAGGGGCTCAGCGATCCCGCCGATCGCCGTTATATCCAGCGGATGCGCCGCTTCGCCGGCCTGTACATGAACGAAGACCCGGAGGCGCGGAATTATGATCCTGAGCGGCGGCTGATTCGCAGCGTGCTGAACGGCTCCAACGGCCCCATCCTCCGCGAGGTCACGCCCGAGGACTGGATTGGCGATCCGGCGCCGGGACGATTCCACCTGCTGCACAGCGAGAAGGGAAGCGAGAAGATGCTCGACTTCGAAGCCGAGTACCCATCCATGTTGGCCTTCGCCCGGGAGGACGTCTCCATCCCGGCCACCGTGGCGGGAGACAACCCGCTGAACCTGGCGGCCACGAACCTGGCCACCGCCGCCTACCTGCTGACGGGAGAAGAGAAGTACCGCGACTGGGTGCTCGAGTATGCCGGAGCTTGGAGGGAGCGCGCCGCGGCCAACGGCGGCATCATTCCGGGCAACATCGGCCTCGACGGGACCATCGGCGGCGCATTCGGGGGCAAATGGTACAAGGGCTTCCTCATGTGGGATCGAGAACGCTACCAGGGCAGTCTGGCCTCCTGGGGCATGTGGCCGGGGTTTGGCAACGCCTATCTGTTGACCGGCGACCCCGCCTGGATCGACGCCCTCCGCCGCCAGATCGACGCTCTCTACGCTCACGGCAAGGAGGTGGACGGCCGGTTCATGGTCTATAACAGTTTCGGCGACGAGGGCTGGTACCGGTTGCGCGAATATGCTTTCACCGACGAACTGGCGAAGATCTGGGCCTGGACGATGAAGCCCGCCGACCGCGAACGGCTGGAGCCAGGCGGCTGGGCGGCATTTCTCGCGGGCGAGAATCCGGCCTATCCGGCCGAGGTTCTCCGGCGGGAGCTCGAATACACCCGGCGGCAGCTCGACAGAATGCGCCGCGATCCGACCACGGCGGATACCCGCCTGGCCGACTGGGCGCTCAAGCACAATCCCGTGAGCACCCGCGCGCTGGTGGAACTTACCTGCGGCGGGCACCGCATCGATCACGGGCTCGACCGCTTGTTCGGGCTACTGCATGCACGCCTGCGGTATTTCGATCCCGGCCGGCGGCGGGCCGGGCTGCCCCCGGATGTTGCGGCGCTGGTGACCGGGATGGATGCCCGTACGGTGCGACTCACGCTGGTGAATGTGAACCAAGTCGAACCCCGGAGCGTGATCGTGCAAGGCGGCGCCTATGGCGAACATCAGATCCGGGAGGTGGCGATCGCAGGCTCACCGGCAGCAGTTGACGGACGCCATTTCACGGTCCGGCTGGCCCCAGGGGCCGGTGCGGATCTGATTATCCGGGACGACCGCTACGGGAACCAGCCCACCATGGCGATGCCCTGGCACGGCGGCGCTCCACCGGAGAAATGGACGAAATAGGCTCGACATGGCCGTTTGGGCTCGTGAGCTCTGCGTGCGAGCGCTATACCGGGCTGGGAGCGCCTGGCTGGACTTGTTCGGTGACATCTTCAACTTTGCCCCGCCCTACGCACTTGGGTCTAGAAGAAAGCCCAATCATGCGGAAGACATGGCATCCTTCCACTTTTTCGCACCCCCGAACTTCCGTATCGTCTGTTGGTTACTGATGCATCCCAGTAGACCGTTCGCTGGCGCAGGAAAACGGGGGCCGGCAAGACAGCCACGGCGGGGTAAGACCGCGGAGAACGGGCCGAGGTGGTCGGTGACAGGCCTTCTGCGCGCTCGTTTCGTTGAGGAATTGAAGGGGGTTAGGGTATCTTGACTGAGCAGACCAGTTTGTGAATGGCTAGACGCCAAGTGGTACCACGTTGACGGAACTGGAGTAATGCAGCTACAAAGTACTTACTTAAGCGTAACTTGGGGTTACGGGCTGCGAATTAAATAGAGAAGGAGGCTGACGATTCTTATGGCGAGGCGGAGAGGGGGTCAATCTCCTGGGAATTTTCTGGTGGAAATCGCAACGAACTTGAAACCCATCAGACGAAACCTGCATCTACTTGGATGAAAGTTGAAAAGATCGCGGAACCACGTGCGTACACCAAATCTCGCCCTCCTCATTCTCACGCGCTAGATCCCGAACCAAGTTGCGAAAGCTTTCTTAGTATGCATTAGTGGCAAATGCTACGGTGAATTGTGTCGAGTGCAGCCGGCGCAGTCTCGTTAATGGATTTGGCCGAAACAAGAGTTTATACGACTTCGTGACCTGCTTCAATTCCCGCAGGCACGACCGCCGGGACGCTCCCTCCTCTCCTCCGGGGAGCGCCCGGCGGCCCCCCGACCGCCAGAGAGTAACCGGACCCAGACAATAATCAAGGCAGTTTGAGGTGCGGCTCCTCCTCCGGATCCGCACCTGTTCTTTTGTGTGGCGGGTGCTGTATCTTCGGAGTTGTGGATAGTCCCGACTCCGAAAAACAGCCATGAAACCAATACTTTTGCTGCTCTCCCTGGTGATGGCGGCGCTCTCGCAGCAGACGCGCACGGAAATCACCAAACCGACGACCGATGTTGACGATTCAAAACCCAACAGTGCCGATGTCCCGGAGGTATATGCGCTGAGCGGGAGTTTCGAGCGCGTGGTGATCCTGCGTTTCAAGTACAAGGCCGATCTGCTCGATGGCCTGGAGAAAGCGGTGGCGGAGGAGAAGATCAAGAACGCCGTGATCCTGGCCGGGGCAGGCTCGGTGCGGAATTACCATGTCCACGGCGTCTCGAACCGCGAGTTTCCTTCGAAGAACATCTATGTGAAAGACCCGGAGCATCCCGCCGATATTGTTTCGATGAACGGCTATGTGATTGCGGGGAGGGTACATGCCCACGTTACTCTGGCCGATGACCAACGGGCATTTGGCGGCCACCTGGAGCCGGGGACTAATGTCTTCACGTTCGCGATTGTGACCATTGGCGTCCTGGACGATGGCGTGGACCTGGCACGGGTAGATGACAAGACATTCCGGTGAGGGCGGGGTATGGGGGATGGACTGTTACGGCGACCGGCGTGAAGGCCGGTTTCATAACCAGCCTTCACGGACAAGCGCCGGAATGTCTAGTGAGCGTTGCGGTTGATGGGTTCGTCCACCACGAGCGGTTCCGGAAAGTCGGCAGCCTGTTTTCCGCCACGGCCGCGGAGCCGTTTGTTTTGCGAGTTACCTCTGGGAGCGTTGAGAGGCACCTCCATGCCGCCGAGTCCGTCCATCATTTTGTAAAGCCGGTCTTCCATATCTTTAGCAGTCTGCTCATATTTCGGATCGTAGAGCAGGTTATTGGTTTCGTTGGGATCGTTCTGGATATCGTAGAGTTCGTCAGCATCCCAAAGCCCGTAATAGGTGATGTACTTATAGCGGTCGCCGCGGAGGGAGAACACGGTGGGTGACTGCGGGAAGTTCTTCTCCCAGTAGTAGGCGTAGAGGAAGTAATCCCGCCAGGGAATCTCTTTTCCTTGAGCGAGTTGCAGGAAGCTCTGCCCATCCATATGCGGTGGCTTCCGCAGTCCCATTGCCTCCAACACCGTGGGGGCGATGTCGATATTCGCCACTACGTTTTCCACCACGGTTCCGCCCTTAAACAGCGCCGGACATTGCATGAGCATGGGCACCCTGATCGAGGTTTCGTAGGCGACGCGCTTGTCAATCAGACCGTGCTCGCCAAACATGAAGCCGTTGTCGCCCATGTAGATGACGAGCGTGTCGTCGTCAACGCCCATCTTTTTGAGCTGCGCCAGAACCCGGCCGATGCTGTCGTCAACGCCAATCAGGGTTTCGCAGTAGCGTTTGTAATATCTCTCGACATCGAGGTCGCTGTGGTAGGGGAAGTCCACGCCATGCCAACTGTTGCGCTGGTCGCGAAGCCAGCGCGGCTTCAGGTGGTAGTTCTCATCGGTATCCGCCTGGGTGACCGGCTTGGTGAACGGCAGATCCTCGAACTTTCCTTCATCCTTTTCAGCGGGCGTGAAGTTGGCGTGGACGGCTTTGTGAGACAGGTAGAGGAAGAAGGGTTTTTCGGCGGGATTCTGCTGTTCCAGCCATTCAATCGCGTAGTCCGTCAGTTCCGCACTGATATGGCCCTTTTGCCGCACCCGCTGGCCGTTCACGTTGAGGGTGTAGTCCGGAGTGGGCGGCAGGTAGTGCCCCTGGCCGCGGAAGCTCACCCAGTGATCGAAGCCGGGACGGGGCTCGTCGGAGTCGGCGCCCATGTGCCACTTGCCGACATAGGCGGTGGCGTATCCGGCCTTCTGCAGATACTGCGGGAAGAAGATCGTGCCAGAGGGAACCAGCCGATTGTTGTCGATCACGCGGTGCCGGAAGGTATAGAGTCCGGTGAGGATAGAGGCGCGGCTCGGCGAGCAAAGCGACGTGGTGACGAAGGCGTTCTTGAGGTGAACACCGTTTTCGGCGAGTGAATCCATGTGGGGCGTTTGGGCGAACTGGTGGCCCAGGAAGCTCATCGCGTCGTAACGGTGGTCGTCAGAGAGGATGAAGACCACGTTGCGCGGCTTGGCCCCGGTGATTCTCTGCGGCGTAACCTCGGCTGGAACCGGCTCCACCGCCGGCAAGGCCAGCGCGGAGAAGACGAGTGCGGAAAGTAGTTTCGTGAATCTCATGGCTTTTCAATAATTCTAGTGCAGAGCGAAGCGATGGCGAGCGACATGGTGCGCGTCGCGACTGGGCGGAGCGGGGAGGTAGGTTGTTTGTTCTAGTACTGGTGCTGGTACTAGATGGCCGCTTGTACTAATGGAAAATGCGTAGTCTGCGCTTAGAATTCCAATTAGAACTTTACGAACGGAAGGATCTCAGATGCCGGAATTACCTTACGACGCGAACCCGCTGGTGGTGATCACGGCCGTGCTGGTTGTACTCTCGCTGATTCACCTCGGTCAACTGTTGAAGGACTAAGAAGTATATGTGAATTGAGCTACATACGGTTCCAATGAATGACACTGTCCAGACTTCGCTTTTCCGGGTGCGGCGATTCGGCCGGATAGCCTACTGGTATCAGACTGATCAATTTGTGGTCCTGCGGTGCGCCGACGATCCGCAGCACGTCATTGCAGTAGGGTTTCCTGTCGCCGGCCACCCAGCATGCTCCGAGTCCGAGCGCGTGCGCGGCTAGCAGGATGTTCACGGTGGCGGCGCTGCCGTCCTCGAGGTAGTATTTCGTTGACTTGCACAGGACGACGATGCATGCCGTGGCATTTTCGATGAAGCGGCCGTGATCGGTGGCCTGAGCGATTTCCCGCCGCATAGTTTCATCCGTCACCACCACGAACTCCCACGGCTGAATATTCAGCGCGGTCGGCGCGAGGCGCGCGCAGTCGATCAGCGTTTCGAGCGTCTCCCGGCTGACCGGGCGCGGAGCGTAGGCGCGGACACTTCTCCGGCCGCGCAGGGTGTCGAGGGTATCAGGCATATTGCTCTCCCAGTGTTCCACTCCCGCGGCGAACGCCGGCGGAGATGTAGCGGTCGTATTGGGGCGTGGGCTCGAAATAGCCGGGGTGGCGGAGGCGAGCCCGGACAGCTTCCTCGTTCAACTCGACGCCGAGGCCGGGCCGGTGCGGGATCTCCATATAACCGTCGTGCATCCAGGGAGCCAGCCGGCCACTGACGAGTTCTTCCCAGCCGGGCGTCAAAGCGCCGGGATGGCTCATGGCGAGGAAATTCGGCAGAACAGCGGCGAGGTGGGCCATGGCGGCCTGGCCGATGGGAGAGCCTGGCATATGGATGGCGACGGGAGTTCCATGCGCGGCGGCGAAATCGGCAATGCGCTTGATTTCGCGGATGCCGCCGGAGCCGACGTAGTTGGGATGGACGATGTCGACGGCGTAGTTGTGAATGAGGTTCCGGAAGCACTCCTCGAGACCGAATCCCTGCTTGCCCGCAGAGAGGGGGACCCGGGTGCGTTCGCGGATGGTTTTGAAGCCCTGCCAGTTGAGCCAGCACTGCCCGATCCAGCCGCCGGCCCAAGCGAGGTTGTACTGATCGAGGGCATTCGCGCAAAGGATGGCGGTGGAGAGATCGAGCGGCGGGCCCGAGTGGTACACGCATAGCGGGGTGTCCGGTCCGAGCGCGTCACGGGCGGCGGCGGCGGACTCGCACATGCTGCCGATGGCGCGGTCGATGGCGGCTCTCTGGTGCTTGAGCGCGCCGGCTGGGAATGGGAGGCTGATTTGGAAGAAGCGAAACCCCATCTTGCGCCGCCGGAAGATCTGTTCGTGAAGGGCGCGGGGGCTTCGGCAGGGTCCGGCTTCGCAATAAAGCAGCGCCTGTTCGCGGACCTGGCCTCCGAGCAGCCGCCAGAGGGGAACGCCGCAGGCTTTTCCGGCGATGTCGTGGAGGGCGAGGTCGATGGCTCCGTAGCCCGTATTCCAGAGTTGCTGCCCGGCCGAAAGGCGGATACTGTCGAGAATCTCGCCGATGCGGAGCGGGTTGCGCCCCACCAGATGGGCCTTCAGGGCCAGGGCGCAACCGGCCGCGCCGCCAGCGGCAACCTCGCCGAGCCCGGAGATTCCCTGGTTGGTATCGATACGGATCACCGGGTAGTCGAACTCGGCCGCGATGGTGGCGGCGCGCAAATCGGTGATGCGCAGATCGCTCGGTGACGAGTGGCGGTTCACGTGCGTTTGATCCGGCGCCGCCGCGGCCGAGCGCTCCATGGTCTGGAATACCGCCGCGAACACCCCTCCGGCCGGGGCGGCGGAGAGCAGTTTCCGGCGCGTGACCGCAAATTTGTTGCTGTCGAGATCGGTCTTCATCCGTGCGAGCAAGTATATCAACCGCGCCGACGGTCATTCCGGCGGCGGTTCGCAAAGGCTGGCGGGAGCGTTAGAATCGCGAGTGATGCACTTTATCAAACGGTTCTTTGCATTGTGTGTTCTCATCCCGGCGGCGGTGGCCGCGGAAGATCGTCCGATCCTTACTCCGAGGCCGGGGCCGGCGCCGCAGATCAATGGCCCCAAGGTGTATGGGGCGCGTCCGGATCGGCCGTTTTTGTACCGAGTTCCGGCCACGGGAATGCGGCCGATGACTTTCTCGGCGACCGCGCTTCCCGACTCCCTTGCGCTCGATCCTGACACGGGGATCATTTCCGGAGAGGCTCCCGCGGAGAAGGGGGAGTATCTGGTGATGCTCGGCGCGGCAAACGCGAGGGGAAAGGCGCAGCGCCCCTTCAAGATCGTGGTTGGCGAGAAACTTGCTCTGACGCCGCCGATGGGTTGGAACCACTGGTACACGCACTATCACCACATCACCGATGAGCACATGCGCCGGGCTGCCGACGTCATGATTTCCTCCGGCATGGCCGACTATGGCTATCAATATGTGAACATCGATGACTGCTGGATGCGGAAGCTCGATTCCGATGATCCCGAAGTTGGCGGCGAGCCCCGGGGAGAGGATGGCGTGATTCTGCCTAACAGCCGGTTTCCCGACATGCAGGCTTTGGCAGACTATATCCATTCGAAGGGCCTAAAGGCGGGCATCTACACTTCGCCCGGCCCCTGGACCTGCCAGAAGTTCGAAGGGTCATGGGAGCACGAGGAACTTGACGCCCGGACGTACGCCGCGTGGGGATTCGATTTCCTCAAGTACGACTGGTGCGGATACTCGAACATCAAGCCGGAGCCGACGCTGGCCGAGCGGAAGGAGCCATACGCGAAGATGGGCGCGATTCTGGCGGGGCTGGAGCGTGACATTGTCTACAATCTGTGCCAGTACGGCCGGGGCGAGGTCTGGAAGTGGGGCGGCGAAGTCGAGGGCCACTGCTGGCGGACCACCGGCGATCTCGGCCGCCATAAGGGTGACAGCAAGCTGCCGGGCTTTTACCATATCGGCTTTGCGAACGCGCAGCATTGGGAGTACGCGAAGCCGGGGCAGTGGAACGATCCGGACTACATTCTGATCGGGTCGGTGGGCAGCCCGTACGCCAAGGACGAGCCCGCGAGGCCCACTTCGCTCACTGCCGATGAACAGTACAGCTACATGTCAATGTGGTCATTGATGGCCGCGCCGCTGTTCTTCTCCGGAGACATGGGCAAGCTGGACGAGTTCACCTTGAACGTTCTCTGCAATACCGAGGTAATCGATGTGAACCAGGATCCGCTCGGCAGGCAGGCCCGCATTGTGCGGCAGACCGAAGACGAGTTTGTTCTGGCGAAGCCGCTGGAGGGCGGGCCGCTCGCCGTGGGTCTTTTCAATCTCTCCGAAGGGGAACGCCGGATCACCGTCACCTGGGAGGAACTCGAGATCCAGGGCGGCCGGGTAGTTCGCGACCTGTGGCGGCAGAGGAACGCGGGCCAAGCGGACACAGAATACGCGGCCACCGTTCCTCCTCACGGCGTTTTTCTGGTGCACCTTTCTGAATAGACTACTTTACGAGTTTGGCAATGACGCGGAAGTGCTCGTGGCTCGCGTCCCGCAGCCACTCGAAGACAACGCTTTCGGTGCTGGCGACGGTGACACCGGCCGCCCGGAGGCGTTGCATTGCGTTGTCGCGGCTGGCCGGATTCCGGGAGCAGACGGCGTCTTCCACCACGAATACGTCGTAAGCGGCGGACTTGAGATCGAGGGCGGTTTGGAGCACGCAGACGTGAGCCTCCATGCCGGCAAGCACCACCTGCTTGCGGGCGAGGTTTCCGAGCATGGTCTGAAAACCCTCGGCGCCGCAGCAGGAAAAGCTGGTTTTTTCAAATCGCGTGGCGAACTCGCCGAGCCGGGATTGGACTTCGGGCTCGGTGGGTCCGAGCCCCTTGGGATACTGTTCGGTGAAACAGCGCGGGACCTTCAGCAGTCCGGCGACTTCGAGAGGGATACCGGCGTTGCGGATTACCTTCTCCCGTTCCGCGGGCGGCATGGCGGCGGCGAGCCGCTCCTGGATGTCGACCGCCAGTAGGACGGAGTCCTCCCGGCTGCACAACGGCGGCCGCAGGGCGCTCACCGGCCCTGGCCCTCCGGGTATGGATCCTGCTCGGGAACCTTGAGCTCCTGGCGCAACCGCACGATCTCCGCCTTCAATTCTTCGGTGATGCGTTCGTAGCCCGGGTCGCCGTATACGCTGTTGATTTCGAGCGGGTCAAGCTCCATGTCGTAGAGACCCCATTCATTATCCGCGTAGTAGTGGACGAGCTTGTGGGTGGCGGTGACGACGCCGTAGTGTTTCGCGACTTTGTGCACCGCGGGCGGGCCTTCGTAGTAGTGGTAGTAGAAGGACTCGCGCCAGTCCTCGACGATCTCGCCCTTGAGGAGAGGAACGAGACTCCGGCCCTGCATATCGGACGGCATTGGGGCGCCGGCGATGTCGAGGAAAGTCTGCGCATAGTCGACGTTGGCGACGAGGTGGGTGTCTTCCGTTCCGGGCTTCACGACTCCGGGCCAGCGGACGATGAGCGGAGTCTTTAAAGATTCCTGGAAGATCCAGCGCTTGTCGAACCAGCCGTGCTCGCCGAGATAGAAGCCCTGGTCCGAACTATAGATCACGACGGTGTTTTCGGCGAGACCTTCCGCATCGAGGTAGCGCAGGAGGCGGCCGATGTTGTCGTCCACCGAAGCGATGCAGCGCAGGTAGTCTTTGATGTAGCGCTGGTATTTCCAGCGGACGAGATCGCGGCCGGTCAGGTTGGCTCTGAGGAACGCCTCGTTTTTCGGCCCGTAGACAGCATCCCACATGCGCATCTGGGCCTCGGTCATCCGGTCATAACCGAAGCGAAGCTTTTCGCCGGCTTTCTTCGATTCGAGTAACGAAACCAGTTTCAGGTCGCCGTCCCGGCTCATGTGGCGGCCGATCTCCATCTCCTGCTCGGCCACAACACTGGCACGGTTGCTGTAGTCGTCAAACAGGGTGGGCGGTTCCCATATATCGATGCCGTCGTAGAGGGCGAGGTGCTCGGGGCCCGGCATCCAGTTGCGGTGCGGAGCCTTATGCTGGCTCATTAGCATGAAGGGCTTGTTCGGGTCGCGCTTGGTTTCGAGCCAATCGAGGGTTCTGTCGGTGACGATGTCGGTGACGTAGCCTTCGACGTTTTCACGTCCGTCGCCTGGAGTCCTGAAATCGGGGTTGTAGTAGTGGCCCTGGCCAGGGAGGACGAGGAAGTCGTCGAAACCTTCTGGCAAACTCTTCAGGTGCCACTTACCGTAGATTGCGGTTTGGTATCCGTGCTTTTGGAGAATCTTGGGGAAGCTCTGCTGTGAGCCGTCAAAGACGATGCGGTTGTCGAGCACGCCGTTTAGATGGCTGTACTTGCCAGTCAGGATCACGGCGCGGCTCGGCGCGCAGATGGAGTTGGTAACCATGGCGTTGCGGAAGAGCATGCCTTCACGCGCGAGACGGTCGAGGTTCGGAGTGTGATTGATCATCGAGCCGTAGGCGCTAATGGCCTGGTAGGCGTGATCGTCGGTGAAAATGAACAGAATGTTGGGTCGCTGCTGTGACTGGGCGAGCGCTCCAACCGCGCTCAGCAGCAACAGCCCGACTACTGCAATGCAGTCAAAAATGCGTCTGGGATACATGTTGGAATCCTCCTTCACTTCAGATTTTCTACAATATCATCGTTCGCAGTCCGGTTGACGGGAGCATGCGCCGGCAGGTATGCTAGGGGGCGTTTCAGAGAAGCTGAAACGACCATGGCTATTCGGCTTTGGGCGCCCATTGGGCATAACAGGGAAGTCCGGTCAAACGCCGGCGCGGTCACGCCACTGTAGGTGAGGCCAAGGCCCTTCAAATACGCCACTCGGTTGTGGAAACCGGGGAAGGCGAAGGGTCCGGGAGCATGCGCTCCGCCTCACGAGCCAGGAGACCTACCCGAAGTTCCTTTAGCAGGCTTTCTGCGGTTGACAGGGAGAATGCGCATGACAAGAGTATCGTTTTCTAGATTCCTATTTACACTTGTATTTTCGTTTGCACCGATCGCGGCATCCGCGCGGCAGGGTGCAACCATCAGCGGCTCCATCACCGACCCGGACGGCGCCGCAATTGCGGGCGCCCGCGTGACGCTATATTCGCGGGACTCGGCCGCTCAGGCGAACGTTAGCACCAATGAGGAAGGCCGCTATCACTTCGCGGGGGTGGCGCCGGGAACCTATCTTATCGAGGCGAATGCGGAGGGTTTTTCCGGGAATTCCGTCGAGGCCTTGGACATTGAAGGCAGCGAACATCTGGAACAAGAATTGCAGCTCACCGTCGCGGGGCTGAGCACCTCGGTGGTGGTAACGGCTTCGAGCACGCCTCTCACGGTTCAGGAGGTGGCCAAGGCGACCGACAGCGTCGGACGCGAGGAGATCAGCCTTCGTAACGAGTACTCGGTGGCCGAGTCGCTGCGATTGATCCCTGGATTTCGCGTGCAGCAGCTTGGAGGTCCCGGCGGGCTGACGTCGATTCATGTGCGCGGGCTGCGCTCCTACGATACCGCGCTGCTAATCGACGGCATTCGGATGCGCGACGCGGCCGACCTGCAGGGTTCGATGAATCCGTTTTGGGAAGATTTGCTCGTGGTGAATCCGGAGCGGACCGAGGTGATGCGCGGTTCGGGTTCCTCGCTTTACGGTTCGCACGCCATCGGCGGCGTGGTGAATTACGTCACCGACCATGGTGGCGGCAAACCTCACGGCGAGTTTTCGGCCGAGGGCGGCGGCCTGGGGACGGTGCGCGGGCTCGGCAAGGTGTCCGGCGGGGCGTTAGACAATCGATTGCTCTACAGCGGCGGCATCACTCATTTCAATGTCACCGGCGGACTCGACGGCGTGAACCCGTACCGGAACACAAGCGGGCAGGGCTTTCTGCGCTATTCGTTTGCTCCCGGGGTCTCGCTAAGCGGGCGGGCCATTCTGGGCGACGTTTACAAGCGTCTGAGCGACTCTCCATACGTGGATCCGCTGCTGGAGTCGAATCTTCCCGTCTCCGGGATTGCCACAGGCGTTCCGCTGCCAGACGGCCAGGTCCGGCTGATCGAACAGGGCCGGCCCTGGGAACCCGGGAACGCGACGTATGTGACGTCGCTCAACGATGGCGACTTCAATCGCGCGGGTTCGTTCGCGAACATCGCGGCCATCTTCACTCACCAGGTCTCGCCGGGCATTTCCTACCGGGGCAGCTATCAGTTCCTCGATACGGACCGGCGTTTTGACGACGGGCCGGCTGGGGTCCGATTCGAGCCGATGTTCAATAACCGGAGCACATTCGACGGGCGGGTTCACCTCGCCCAGGCCAGGGGCGATCTGCAGGCCGGCCGGCATCAACTGATCAGCGGAGGCTACGAATTCGAGGACGAATCGTACCGCAACTTCAACAGCGACGAGAATCCCGATCCGGCGGCGCGTGTCGTCAACGGAACAACAATCTCGCAGCGCAGCCATTCCCTGTTCGCGCAGGACCAGGTCAGCCTGCTGAACCGGAGCCTGCAGATTGCCCTCTCCGGCCGGGTGCAAAAGTTCAGCCTCGAACGCCCGACCTTCACCGGAGGCGCTTCGCCCTACGCCGGCAACGCGGTCGAGAGTCCGGACGCGGCCTGGACCGGAGACGCCGCGATTCTGTATCTGTTCCGCTCCACCGGCACGAAGTGGCGCGCCCACGGGGGAAACTCCTACCGTGCCCCGTCGCTCTTCGAACGCTACGGCACTTCGTTCTTCTTCGGCGCCTTCAGTCCCTTTGGAGATCCGCGCCTGCGCCCGGAGAGGGCGCTCTCGATTGACACCGGGTTTGACCAGTGGCTTGCAAATTCCCGGGTGAAGCTCAGCGGAACCTACTTCTACACGCGCCTGCAGGAGACGATATTGTTCGACTTCAGCGGCATGATTCCGCCGGACGATCCGTTCGGGCGATTCGGCGGGTATGTGAACACGAACGGCGGCCTGGCGCGGGGCGTCGAATTGAGCGTGAACGCCAGTCCGACGGCCGCCACTGCGATTAGCGCCTCGTACACTTACACGAAGTCGAACGACCGGACGGCGTGGGATTTCCAGAGACTGGTGAACCGTTCGCTCGCCATTCCCAACAATGTCTTCACGCTGCTCGTTTCGCACTGGATCAACCGGCGCTTCAACGTCACCTTCGACATGTTCTTGGTGGGCCGCTATCCGATGGCCTTTTTCACGACCTCCGGCACGAGGGCCTTTGACCTGGACGGCTGGGTAAAGGGGGACGTGACGGCAAAGTACGTCTGGCCATTGTCTGATACGGCAAGCGTGGAGTTTTACGGTAAGGCGGATAACCTGTTCAACCAGAAGCCGTACGAGAACGGGTTTCGCGCTCCAGGCGTGTGGGCGACGGGCGGCGCCCGCTTCGTGTTCTGAACGACAAGGGACGAGTTTTCATCGTCTGGCGGGCGATTGGAGACCCTCCGGTGTTCTATCCTGGATTGAGGCTGAGCCGGAGGACCGCGGGTCCAGGGCGGATGCGGGAAGGAGCCGACAGGCGATAACTACGATCACGGCGCTTCTGCGCGAGACAATCCTGATAACCGCGTTCGTCCTGGCGATGATGCTGGTTGTCGAGTACCTCAACGTCATGCTGCGGGGGAGAGGCTGGCTTAGGGGGTTTCACGGCGGCTGGCGACAGTATCTGTTCGCGGGTGTGCTCGGTGTGTTGCCGGGTTGCCTCGGCCCGTGGGCCGTGGTTGCGCTCTACTCCCACGGGTTGGTCTCGCTGGGCGCGCTGACCACGGCTATGATCGCCACCAGCGGCGACGAAGCCTACCTGATGCTCGCGCTGATCCCGAACCAGGCGATGTGGCTGTTTGCCGGCCTGCTGGCGCTGGGCGTGCTGGCGGGCGCTATTACCGACCTGGCATTGCGCGGCCGGACGATTCAGGGCATCGAATGCCACGGCCTCGCCTTTCATGCCGAGGACGCAGCGGCAATGTTCGCGGCGGGTTTCTTCCAGGAGCAGTGGCGGCAGCCGTCACAGCTAAGACTACTGCTCAGCGGAGGGTTTCTGGCGGTTGTGGCGATGATCGGCGCCGGGTGGATCGGGCCCCAGGACTGGAACTGGATTCGGGTGGTTGCACTAACCGCCTCTTTCTTCGCGCTGGTGGTCGTCGTCACGGTGCCGGACCACTTCCTCGAAGACCACCTCTGGGGGCACGTTCTGAAGCGGCACGCCGGACGCATCTTTTTGTGGACCTTTGGGGCCCTAGGCGTCACGCATCTGATTGTTGACGTCTTTGGACTGAATACGCTCAGCCCGGGGGGGCGCTGGACGATGCTGGGAGTCGCGTGCCTGATGGGCCTGATTCCGCAGTCCGGCCCGCACATGGCCTTTGTCACGCTTCATGCGAATGGCGCGTTGCCGTTCAGCGTGCTGCTGGCGAATTCGATCGTTCAGGATGGGCATGGCGCGCTGCCGCTGCTGGCCGAGTCACGGAAGGCGTTTCTCGTGGTAAAGCTGATCAACCTGGCAGTGGGGCTCGCGGTGGGAGTTGCGGCGATGCTTTCCGGGCTGTAGTATTCCCCAGTGTGCGGCGGACCGGGGGCGCATGGCGTTGGTAGGGGGCCACGAATCCACACGGTTGACAAGGGAAGCCAGCGAGGCTTTTCCGTTTGTCTTTTGCCGGCGCGTTCCGTTACACTCAATATTCGGATGGCGTTGACTCGTGTCCAGGGTTCTGCCGTCTTCCACTTAGAGACAGAGAGGGCCGGCGGACGCGCGGTTGGCCGGTGACAATAATTCCATTCTCAACGTCTTACAAGTATCAGATTGAATTGGGAGGATCCCCTTGGCCATCGATGTGAAAGAGATTGCCGCGAAGGTGGAGCAGGAAAGCGCCGTGCTTGTACGGCTTCGCGCCGAGATACGCAAGGTTGTTGTGGGGCAGGAGTACCTGATCGAACGCCTCGTCCTAGCGCTTCTCTCGAACAACCACGTGCTGATCGAAGGCGTTCCGGGGCTGGCGAAGACACTTTCGGTGACGACGCTCGCAAAGACGATTCGGGCTTCGTTCCAGCGCATCCAGTTCACTCCGGATTTGCTGCCGGCGGACCTGATCGGAACGCTGATCTATAACCCCAAGGATGGGGAATTCACGACGAAGAAAGGGCCGATCTTCGCCAACATCGTGCTGGCGGACGAGATTAACCGGGCGCCGGCCAAGGTCCAGAGCGCGCTGCTCGAAGCGATGCAAGAGCGGCAGGTTACGATCGGCGAAGCGAGCTACCCGCTCGACGAGCCGTTTCTCGTGCTCGCCACTCAGAACCCGATCGAACAGGAGGGCACCTATCCGCTGCCCGAGGCGCAGGTAGACCGGTTCATGCTCAAGCTGAAAGTCACCTATCCGAGCAAGGCGGAGGAGCACCAGATTTTGAAACGCATGGCGCGCTCCTCGCCGGATCTATCGGTGGAGCCGGTCATCGACCCGGCGGACATTTTGCGGCTGCGGAAGCTGGTGGACGAGATCTACATGGACGAGAAGATCGAGGAGTACATTGTCGATCTGGTGGAAGCGACCCGGAATCCGGACCAGTACAAACTAGACATCGGCGATCTCATCCGCTACGGCGCGTCTCCCCGTGCCACCATCTACCTGGCCATGGCCGCGCGGGGCCACGCGATGCTGGAAGGCCGCGGCTATGTGACACCGCAGGATGTGAAGACCATCGGCATGGATATCCTGCGCCACCGAGTGCTGCCCAGTTACGAGGCCGAGGCCGAGGGGAAGACTTCCGAAGACTTGGTCCGGCAGGTGTTTGACACGGTGGAAGTCCCGTAGCCGGGGGCTTGGCGACCTTTGCGGATTAGGCATGAAAAGGATAACGGACTCAAGCGGAGAAACGGTCTCCGGCGGTTCCGGGCGGCTCCCGAGGGAGCTTGCCAAGAAGATCCGGTATCTGCAGATCTACACCACCAAGGCCGTCAATGACGTGCTGGCGGGGGAATACCATAGCGTGTTCAAGGGCCGCGGCATGGAGTTCGACGAGGTGCGGGAGTACACGCCGGGCGACGAGATTCGCACCATCGATTGGAACGTGACAGCCCGCATGGGGCACCCGTTCGTGAAGCGCTACGTCGAGGAACGGGAGCTGACGGTGATGTTTCTGGTGGATCTTTCGGCCTCGGGCGCCTTTGGAAGCCGCGAGAAGCTTAAGAACGAGGTGGCGGCGGAATTGTGCGCGCTGCTCGCGTTTTCGGCCATCAAGAACAACGATAAGGTTGGGCTGATCGTCTTCACCGATTCGGTGGAACTCTACATCCCGCCGAACAAGGGGGTGACACACGTGCTCCGGCTGATTCGCGACGTGCTGAGCTTCCGGCCGCGGCAGTCGCGCACTGACATCGCCGGGGCGCTCGACTTTCTCGGACGGATCACGCACCGCCGCGCGGTGGTTTTCCTGGTGTCGGACTTCCTGGCCACCGGCTACGAAAAGCGGCTGCGCATTGCGGCACGGCGGCACGACCTGATCGCCGTCTCGATCACCGATCCGCGCGAACGGGAACTGCCCAACGCCGGCCTGATCGACCTCGAGGACGCCGAGACTGGAGAAGTGGTGACGGTGGATACGGGAAGCGAGGCGTCAAGACGGCAGTACGCCGTGCTGGGCAAGAAGCGTGACGCGAAGCTGCGCGAGACGTTCACCTCGACCGGCATTGACCATATTCGGGTCGTGAGCGGCAAGGACTACGTGCGGAACCTGGTCTCGTTCTTCCGGATGCGGGAGGGGCGGCCGTGAGGGCTCCGTGCGGAGCGTCCGGTGAGAGGACGGCGCCGCGGGCTGGATGGTGTGCCCTCCCGATCTTACTGCTGCTCATGATCAGCGCCTGCGGCGGGGGGGAGCCGGAGCAGAAATACGCTGTTACCAGAACTTACGAGAGCGGCGGTGCGGTTGTTACGATAAAGGTCGACCGGACAGAGATTTCGGTTGCCGACTCCGTCGAGGTGGTCCTTGAAGCGCTCGTTCCCGAGGGCGTTGATCTTACGTTTCCGCCGAAAGAGGCAAAGCTGGGCGAGTTTACCTTCGTCCGGAGCTCCAGTGCTGTTCCACAACTTCTCGAGGGCGACCGGGTGCTGGTCCGCCATACCCTTGAACTCGAGCCTTTCCTGCCGGGCGATTACGAGATTCCGAGCCTCGAAATCAAAGTGGGGGAGGAGACGTCGATCAAGACAGAGCCCGTGAGCGTAACGGTTGCGTCGGTGCTCCCCGGCGACGCGGAGGAGGCCGATATCAAGGACATCGCTCCGCCGGTGTCACTTCCCGGCCTCGTTCCGTGGGTGTGGGCCGCTCTTGCCGCGGCGCTCGTGGCGGCAATTGGCGGGTACTTATGGTGGCGGCGGCGTAAGAAGTTCGAGACGGAAGAGGCGCCGCCCCCACCCCACGAGGTCGCGCTGAAAGCGATGCGCGAGTTGATGAAAGAGGGATTGATCGAGAAGGGCGAGGCAAAGCTCTTCTACCTCCGGATATCTGCCATACTCCGGCACTACATCGAAGACCGGTTCGGCTTACACGCCCCGGAGCGGACGACGGAGGAGTTTCTCCACGACCTTCAGAGGGACGGCCGGCTGAACGAAGCTCAGAAGGCGCTGCTCCGTGAATTTCTCATGCACTGCGACATCGTGAAGTTCGCGGAGTATCAACCCGAGCGCGCGGAGATCGAGGAAACCATCAACACCTGCGCTCAGTTCATCGCCGAAACGAAACTCGCGCAGTCCGAGGCGCCGGTGGCTGGGGGAGGCGAGACGTAGAGTATGTTCCGCTTTGAATCCCCCTGGATGTTCTTGCTGCTGGCCTTGATCCCGGTCCTGGTTTACTGGCAGTCCCGAGGCAAGTCGCGGCCAGCGGTGCGCTTCTCCTCTACCGCCGATGCCGGACAACTCGGCGGCTCGCTGCGGCAGAGCCTAGCCTGGCTCCCTCTTGCGCTGCGCGTTCTGGCGCTGACGGCCCTGGTGATCGCCCTGGCGCGGCCGCAGATGGGAACGGAGCGCGTGCGGGACGTGAGCCACGGCATTGCCATCGAGATGGTGGTGGACCGTTCAAGCAGCATGTCGGCAGAGTTCAATTACCGGGGCCAGCGGGTGAACCGCCTGGACGTGGCCCTACGCCTATTCGAGGACTTCGTCAAAGGAGGCGGCGGGCTTGGGGGCCGGCCGTCGGACCTGATCGGGCTCATCACGTTCGCCCGCTATCCGGATACGATCTGCCCGTTGACGCTCGACCACGACACGCTCGTGAACTTCCTGCCCACCGTGCGACTGGTGCAACAGCAGAGCGAGGACGGTACCGCCATCGGCGATGCCGTCGCGCTTGCCGCGGCCCGTTTGCGCACAGCCGAGGAAGCGCTGGATGAGCAAGTCGAAGCGAGCCGCGACTACGAGATTAAGAGCAAGATCATCATCCTGCTCACCGACGGTGAGAACAACGCCGGGAAGCGGTCTGTGGAGGAGGCGGCGCAGTTGGCCGCTGATTGGGGTATCAAGATCTACGCCATCGGTATTGGCAGCACCGGCGCCACGACGATCCGGACCCCGCTCGGGACTTACTCGGTACCCCTCGGCCGCGGCGTGGACACCGAGGCCTTGCAGAAGCTGGCGGAGGTGACCGGCGGCGTCTACCGGGTGGCCGACGACGCGCGGGCGCTCGAGGCCGTCTACGAGGAGATCGACGGGCTGGAAAAGAGCGAGATCGAGTCAACACGCTTTTTGGATTACCGCGAGATGTTTCCTCGATTCGCGGTGGCGGGTCTGGTTTTGCTGCTGCTGGAGGTCCTGCTGGGTGGCACTCTCTTCAGGAGGCTGCCATGAACGAGATGCGATGGCTCGCCCTGGAGCGGCTCAACCTGCTGTGGCTGATCCCGCTGCTTATTGCCATCTACTTTTTTGCAGCCAACCGGAGGAAGAAGGCGCTGGAGCAATTCGCGGACGCCGAACTACTCGGCAAGATCACCCTCGGGGTGAACCACAGCCGCCGGATCTGGAAGGCTGCGCTGGTGGTTGCCGCCTTCACTTTCGTGGCGCTGGGGTTGGCGCGGCCGGCCTGGAATCCGGTGGAGGAAGAGGTGGAGCGGCGCGGGCGGGACGTGGTGTTCCTGCTGGACGTCTCCCGCAGCATGCTGGCGGAAGATCTGGCGCCGAACCGCCTGGAACGCGCGAAGCTAGCAATTCTCGATGGAGTGGAGCGGCTGCAGGGAGACCGGGTGGCCCTGGTCGTTTTTGCTGGAACGGCGGTGGTGAAATGCCCACTCACCCACGACTATGGCTTCTTCCGGATGGCGCTCGAGAATGCCTCGCCCGACAGCGTCTCCCGCGGTGGGACCCTCATCGGCGACGCCCTGCGCACGGTGATGGATCAGGTCTTCGACAACCAGGCGCGCGGCCACCGCGATGTGGTTCTCATCACAGACGGGGAGGATCACGAGAGCTTTCCGGTGGAAGCCGCCGGGAAACTGGGGGAGTTGGATGTGCGTCTGATTGCAATAGGGCTTGGCGACGAGAACCAGGGCCGGCGGATTCCGGTCACCGGCCCTAACGGACAGCGGGCCTTCATCACTTATCAAGGTCAGGAAGTGTGGTCGAAGCTCGATGCCGACACCCTTCGTAAAATGGTAAATGCAACGCCCGGCGGGCGGTATCTGAACGTGGCGACCGGGGCGATCGACTTCGGCGACGTTTACCAGCGCCTGATCGCCAGCGCCGGGAAGACCGAGTTGGGGACTGCGATCTACGAGCGGTTCGAGGAAAAATTTCAGATCTTTCTCGGTTTTGCGTTTCTGCTGCTATGCGTGGATTTGGTACTCCGCGAGCGGCGGAGCTAGCGAGTTGTATGAGCACATGGAATAGCGTTGCAACTGTCCTGGTGGTAGCCGTGCTAGCGGCCGTTCCCTTGGCGCACGCCCAATCGGCGCGATCGCTCGTGAAGGACGGTAATGAAGCATACGAGCGCGAGCGGTATGGCGAAGCCATGAACTCCTATCAGGCCGCGGCGGACGAGTTGCCGGAATCGGCGGAGATCTGGTTCAACAAGGGCGACGCCCTCTTCCAGCAAGGCCAGTATGAGGAAGCGATGAGGGCTTACGAGCAGGCGGCCGTACTCAGCGACGACCGGAAGCTGAGCGCCTGGAGCAAGTACAACCAGGGCAATGCGGCGTTCCGGCAGGCGATGGAGTCCGCCCAAACGAACCCGCAGGCCGCTATTAAGGGACTCGAGGAGAGCGTGCAACTCTACCAGGACGCTCTGCGCGCGAGCGATACGCTCGATGATTCGCGGCACAACATCGAAGTCGCGCGCCGGGCCATCGAGAGGCTCCGGCTCCTCGATCAACAACAGCAACAGAGCGACCAAGACCAGGAACAGAACGAACAAGATCAGAAGGAGAACCAGCAGCAACAACAGCAGCCGGGCGGCGAGCAGCAAGAGGATCAGAGCGAGCAGAACCAGCAAGGCCAGCAGGAGCAGCAAGAGGAGCAGCAAGAACAGCAACAGGCTCAGGGCCAGGAAGAAGAACAAGAAGAGGCGCAACAGGCCGGCGAAGAGGCCGCAGACATCTTGGAAGAAGAACGGGAGAATCGACGCCAGCGCCGGTTGCAGCAAGCCGCTGGATCGAGAGCAGTGGAGAAAGACTGGTGAGGGCTCGCCGGATTCGCGAAAGTTTGCCAGGCAGTTCCGCCCGCGGGTGGAGTTTTCCCCGCCTCCAGTTGATCCTCCTTGCCGCGCTCGCGCTAAGCGTTCCCGCGGCCGCGCAGGAGCTCTCAGCCCAGGCGCTGGTGGGGAAGGAGATCGTGATGGTCGGCGAACCCTTCGCCTTCCAGATCCGGCTCGATGGGAGCGAGTCCCCCGATCCGCTCGACCTCGGCGCTCCGGACGGCTTCAGTGTGCAGGAGCTTGGGGGATCCCAGAACAGCAGCACTTCGGTGACGATCGTCAACGGGAAGATGAGCCGGGTGGTCAAGAAGGGCTACATCTTCAACTACCGCCTCACCGCGAAGCGCGCCGGAGAGTTAGTGATTCCCTCGGTGATTATTACCGCCGAGGGGAAGTCCGTACGTACGAACCCGGTGCAGATTCGGGCTATTCCGCCCCAGGAAAGCGACGACTTCAAACTGCGGCTTTCGTTTTCCGAGAACCGGGTCTACTTGGGACAGCCATTTTTGATGACAGTGACCTGGTACGTCGGGCGGGACGTCCGCAGCTTCGAGATGAACGTTCCCGTGCTGGACGACGAACGGCTGCAGTTCGACGATCCGGAGATTCAACCCGACCCGGACCGCCACCTTCAGATCGCGGTAAATGGCGAACAGATTATCGCGGAAAAAGGCCGCGGCGCGCTGGAGGGACGCGATTTCCTGACAGTGCAATTTCAGAAGATTGTTGTTCCACTCAAGGCTGGCGCATTCACGGTTCCTGCGGCGACGGTGGCCGGCCAGGCAGTCCGTGGATACCAGCGGCGGCGGAGCGTCTTCGACGATTTCTTCAGCGACGATGCGTTCGGTTTCGGACGCCAGGCCGTACTCGAGAATTTCGTTGCGCCATCCAACCGCACGACCCTCGAAGTGCTGGAGGTGCCGGCCGCTGGACGTCCGCCGAATTTCAGCGGCCTGATCGGCGACTTCCGGATCAAGGCCGCGGCGAATCCGACTGAAGTCAATGTCGGCGACCCGATCACTCTCAACGTGGAGTTGTCCGGGCCCAGCTACCTCGGCCATGTCGAGTTGCCGCGGCTGACCGAGCAGCCTTTACTGGCACAAAATTTCAAGGTTCCGCAGGACCGCGCTTCGGGCGTCGTCAGCGGGCACGTCAAGAGATTCACCCAAACCCTCCGCGCCCGGCACTCCGGCGTCACGGAGATTCCACCGATCGAACTCGCCTATTTCAACCCGAAGACAGGCAACTATGAGGTGGCCCGAAGCGAGCCGATTCCTCTCAGCGTCAGCGGAACCCGGGTGCTGACGGCGAGCGACGCTGAAGGTCTGGACGAGCCGGTTGTCTCGGGCAGCGCGCTCGAATCCGCAGAAGGGGGCATCGGCGCGAATTTCGACGGGCCAGAGGCGTTGGTGAGCGAGGCCTATGGGCCGGCGGCGTGGCTCGGAAATCCGGCTTGGCTGGCTGGTCTGGCACTGCCGCCGGTGGCGTTTCTGGCAATGCTTTCGCTATCGCTCTATGGGCGCTGGAAGGATGCCAACCCCACGGAACGCCGGGCCAGACAGGCGTTCCGAATACTGCGAAAGCAGATTTCCCGATTTGCGCCCGCCGATACCGACGAGTTCTACGCATCCGCGCTGGACGGGCTGCGAACATACCTTGGAGCTAAGTTGAACCGGACGGCCGGCTCGCTCACCTTTGCCGACGCGAGTCCGGCCCTCGAGAGCCGGGGGGCGTCGAAGGAGACGATTCGCGAGCTGAAGCGGCTCTTCGACCGCTGCGAGGCCGGCCGCTACGCCGGCTCCGCGTTCGGCGCCGAAGACCCGGCGGAGATACGGGAGGCCATTCTCGAGACGGGCCGCAAGCTGGAAGGAGAGCTCAGATGAAAGGCCGCGCTTCGATTGCCGTGCTGATTCTGCTGGCCGCGCTTCCTGCTCTGCCGATGAGTATCGAGGAGCGTGTCGATCTGTTCAACGAAGCGAATGCGCTGTTCCGGGAGGCGAACGAAGCCTCGACGCAGAATCCGGCCGAGGCCCGCGAGTTGTACCGCCGGGCCGCGCTGCGCTACGAACGGATCGCCCGGGAGGGTAATATACAGAACGGCAAGCTCTTCTACAACATCGGTAATGCCTATTTCCGCGCGGAAGATCTCGGCCGAGCCATCCTCTACTACCGCCGTGCCAAGCTGTTTATGCCGGACAATGCCAATCTGTTACAGAACCTTCAGTTCGCCCGGAGCCGGCGCCTCGACCGCTTCGAAGAGACCGAGGAGATGAAGATTCTGCGGACGCTGTTGTTTTGGCACTACGACCTTGCGCCCGGCGTCCGGAGCACGATCTTCCTGGTCTTCTCGGGCGTCTTTTGGATCGCCGCCGCCATCCGTCTGCGGCGGGGCGAGTTGATTCCAAAATGGCTGTTGCTCGCGAGCGGGCTTCTGTCAGCGCTCTTCTTTGGATCGCTGCTGGCGGACAGCACCGCCGGCGCGGGCCGCAACAGCGGAGTTATCATCGCGCAACAGGTGGTGGCGCGCAAGGGGGACGGCAACTCCTATGAACCCAGCTTCACGGAACCGCTCCACGCCGGCACCGAGTTCCGGCTGGGCGAGGAGCGCGAGGAATGGCTGCAGGTAGAGCTTCCCGACGGCCGCCGCTGCTGGATACCGGTGGATGCGGCGGCGCTTGTGGGCAGAATCTAGCCCGCTGCGGCCCCCCCTAAATGCTAGAATCCGAAGCCGAGCGTGATGCCGTAGACGAAGACCTGCCGTCCAGACTGGAAATCGATGGCGAAGCTCGGAGTGACCGTGAAGCGCTCGTCAAGCGGGAAGTCATAGAGGACCTGAATCCGCCAGAGAAAGTGAAAGTCCTTGTCTCCTCCCCCGGCGTCCTCACCGTTACCTTCCACTGAGGTCGAAGTGGGAAGCTCGCCGGAGAACTTCTCGAAACCTGGACCGGTCCCGAGCCGCAGACCGGCGCCCGGATGGAAGAAGAGCGGAAAGGCGGCTACTGTCTCCTTCAGGTCTCCGAAGCCGTGTTCCACCTGTCCCCCCACACCGATGTACTTGGAGAGGCGGTATTCGTAATCGCCGCCAAGGGTGAATCCGGTTTCGGACTTGATTGAACTTCCTCCCACGAAGAGTCCGGCATGGTGTTTGTGCCAGTGACCGTGCCCGGTCTCATCCGCGGTTGCGGTCTCGATGCCCTGAGGAGCCGGAATCCGCGGGAGTTCGGCCTGAGTCCCGGGCTCCGTGCCATGACGTTCTTGGGCAGCCAGGGAATACGGCAGCAAACAGATGGCGATGGTTAGAAGCGCACAAGGCAACCCAACCGCGCGCCGTCGCGAACGGCCGCAGCCGTCCGGCATGAAACCTGAACGATTACGCATAGTTCTACGGAATAGACTAGCATCCCGGTCCAAGAACCAAGGTTATTGCCGGGAGGGGCCGCCACCGTTCCTATCGGAGCCGCGGCCCTGAGCCGGGTGGATCGAACTGGAACCAGTGCTCGCGGACCTGGCCGTCCGGCTCGACTATCGCCGTACAGACGAATCGCTCCTCGCCGGGCCAGCCGAAGCGTAGGTCCATCACCTGGACTCGCTGCGCATCTGTCGCGGCGCTGGGCGTGACTCGCCACAAAGGATACTTCGAGAACCGGAGAAAGCGCCGGCAGGACTCCGTCTCGCGGGCAGCCGCAATCGCTGGGTCCGGCTCGGGCTTGTAGAATGTCTCTCCAGCAGCAGGATCGAACCTGGCCGCGCTGAGATTTAGCTCGAAGACTCGAAAGGCAGACTCGGTTTCCACCAATCCTGTCCAGTGGAGCGGGCTCGCGAAATGAGGCAGCGCGGCCACCCTCCGCGGTATCTCGCCGTCATAGATACGCGCATCCAAAATTGCCAGCGCCCGTTCGTGCGCCACGTAGCGGCCACCCTGCCAGAGCAGGAGCAGTAGCAGAGCGGTGATAGCCACGCCCCGGCCGGTAGCGGCGCCCGCACCGATCTCGGAGATCACCAGCCGGGAGATCATCAGCCAGCCAGCCGCCCCGACGAGAATAACAAGCATCCAGAGATCGACGACGCCGGTGATGTCGAGGTGGAAATACTCGCGCGAAAAGGGCTCCAGGAGGCGCACGCCGAAGATGTTCGTCCAGTCGATAAGGATATGGCTGAGCACCCCCAACGCCGAAACCGCATAGGCTCGCAGCCAGTTCGTGGATTTCCGGGCGAGGAGCGCCAGGGGCGCCAGCGGCAGGATGGCCATGAACGCAAGAAAGAAAAACGCGTGGGTTGGGCCGCGGTGCCAGTCCAGGACCATCAGATCCCCTCCTAGCAGGCTCGCGAAGTCTATGTCGGGAACATTGGCGGCGAGCAGTAGCACGGGTGTGGCGTGCGGGCACCAGGCGCGCAGGCCCGCGCGGCTCATCATGTAACCCGTGAGCGTGTGGGTGACCGGTTCCATGTGGCGTAAGCAACCATGGTAGCTGGTAGCCGGAGCCTTCCGTCCGCCGGTAGAATCTCCCCATGCAGCCAGTCGCTCCAAAGGAACGAATCGCCGTAATTGATGCACTGCGCGGAGTGGCACTCCTCGGCATCATTGTGGCTAACATGCGCGGCTTCAATTCGCCGGTAGAAGCCTACATGAAGCCGGACATCATGTGGAACTCCACGGCAGACCTGTGGACCCAGGCGTTGATCGACTGTTTTGTCACCGGCAAGTTCATAACGATCTTTGCGATTCTCTTCGGATTGGGATTCGCCGTCCAACTTACGCGCGCCGCAGACCGCGGCGAGGAGTTCGCGGTGATATTCGCCCGCCGGCTGGGCGTGCTGTTGCTACTCGGGGTCCTCCACGTGGCCCTTTTCTGGTGGGGCGACATCCTGTTTCTGTACGCGGCCACTGGTTTTCTGTTATTGCTCTTTTATCGCCGCGACCAGGAAACGGTGATGCTTTGGTCGCAGATCCTCTATTGGTTGCCGATGGCGTTCTTCCTGGGATTCGCCGTATTGGCCGTGCTGGGGAACGCCGAAATGCCGGAAATCCTGGAAGGCAGCCCGGAATCGGTCGCGAACGCCGTGCGCGTCTACAAGCAAGGATCATTCGGTGAGATGATGGCGCAACGCTTCGAGGACTGGCGGGAGTTCAACTCCTCCACCCCCTTCTTCGCGCCGCGTCTGCTCGGCTACTTCCTGTTTGGACTCTGGCTGTGGCGGAAGGGCGTATTTCAAGCGCCGGAACGCTTTGCCCCCATTGTTCGCCGCCTAATCGGCTGGTTTCTATTGGTCGGCCTGGCGGGGAATATTGTCTTCACGTCGATCCAACACCTTTGGTCCGCCAATCCGACGGAACCGACGATCGCCAACCTGCTCATGTGGACCGCCAACAGCGTTGGCGTACCGGCGCTGAGTCTCTTCTACGGCTCGCTGGTGGTCCTGCTGTTCCTCAGGCCGGGTGGACGCCGCTGGCTGGCGCCGTTCACCTATGTGGGCCGGATGGCGCTGACGAACTACATTCTGCAGTCGGCGGTCTGCACCTGGATTTTCTATAGCTACGGTCTCGCGTTGTTCGGCGAGGTTGCTCCGCTGCCCGGCCTGGCGCTGTCGGTTGCAATCTATGCGCTTCAGGTGGTGCTCAGCGCGCTCTGGCTGCGACGCTTCCGATTCGGGCCACTTGAATGGCTGTGGCGTTCGCTGACTTATCTGAGGCCGCAGCCGGTCAGAGCTAGCGCAGGTGTTCGTTGAAGAATTCGATCGTCCGCTGCCAAGCGAGTTTGGCGGCCTCTTCGTCGTACCGGGGAGTCGTGTCGTTATGGAAGCCGTGGTTCGTACCCGGATAGAAGTGCGCCGTGTACTGCTTCCCGTGCTGCTTGAGGGCGGCCTCGTAGGGTGGCCAGGTCGCGTTCACACGCTCGTCGTTCTCGGCGAACTGCAGCAGCAGCGGCGCCTGAATCTTCGGGACGTCCGCGGGGGCTGCTCCGCTACCATAGAACGGAACAGCCGCAGCCAAGTCGGGTATTTGCGTGGCAAGGTAGTTCGAGACTCCACCACCGAAGCAGAAGCCGACGCAGCCGACCTTTCCGGTACAGTCTGGGTGGGACTGCAGGAACTCCGCGGCGGCCACGAAATCTTCCATGAGCTTTCCGCGATCGAGTTTCGCCTGCAGCTTCCGCCCGTCGTCGTCATTGCCCGGATAGCCACCGAGTGGGCTCAGGCCGTCGGGGGCCAGCGCGAGGAACCCCGCCGCTCCGAGCCGCCGCGCGACGTCCTCAATGTAAGGGTTCAGCCCGCGATTTTCGTGAATCACCACAACGCCGGGCAGTTTTCCGCTGGCGCCGGATGGGCGGACCAGATAAGCCTGTATGGCGCCGTGGCCTTGCGGCGATTGATACTCGATCCGGCTCGTCTGGATCCGGCCGTCGTCCTCCGGCACCTGCTGCGCCAAGGCGTAGTCAGGAGTCAGGCTGGCCAGGATGGCCGCCGCTGTGGTCCCGCCGGCGGCGAATGGCGCAGCGCGGTCGAGAAACTGCCGGCGGTTGATCCCTCCGTGAACATACTTGTCAAACAGGTCGAGCACGGCGGGATCAAAATCGGTCGCTTTTTTTCGTGGCATGAAAAACCCTCCAAACCCTCCGTCTTTTGTGCGGTCTTCTGGTTCCCAGACACGAGACGAGAGTAACTCCAGTGTACCGGGAAGTTTCGCCGCTGGCACCTCCGTCTTCGAATCCGCAGTAGAATGACGCCGTATGCGCCTAATCTCGCAGGCGGCCGCCGGGGTACTGTTTCTTTTCCTTCCGACGGTCGCGCAAAGTTCGTCACCGGACGCTCGTCTTCTCGAGTCCGCGGCCGCAAAAGCAGCGGCGCTTCCGCGGCTGCGCAGCCTTGTCGTGAGCAGGGACGGCGAGGTGCTTCTGGAGCGCTACTTCAACGGCGCCGGGGCCCTGAGGGCCGCGAATATCAAGTCGGTATCGAAAAGCGTGCTCTCCGCCCTTGTCGGCATTGCAATTGGCCAGGGTCTGATTGACGGCGTCAACACACCGATTGCGCCATTCTTCCCCGAGTACCTTGGCGCGAACGCCGAGCCGGAGAAACAAGCGATTACCATCGAAGACCTGTTGACCATGCGCTCGGGCCTGCGTTCCACCAGCGGGCGGGGCTATGGCGCCTGGGTCCAGAGCGCCAACTGGGTGCGCTACGTCTTGAATCAGCCGCTGGTGAGTCCACCCGGTGCGCGCATGGACTACAGCACGGGGAATACGCACCTGCTCTCGGCCATTCTGACTAAGGCGAGCGGCCGGAGCACCTGGAAATTCGCCAATGACGAACTCGGCAAACCGCTTGGCATCCACTTTCCCCGTTGGGAGACCGACCCGCAAGGGAACTACCTCGGCGGGAACAACATGGCAATGACACCCCGGCAGATGCTCTCCTTCGGAGAGCTCTACCTGCGCCGCGGCCGAGCGAACGGTCGCCAGGTTGTGCCGGAGGAATGGGTGCGTACCTCGTTCGTGCCCCGGGGACGCTCCCATTGGAGCGACGAGTTGCATGGCTATGGCTGGTGGATCGGCGAACTTGCCGGACATCGCACCTACTATGCGTGGGGGTATGGTGGTCAGTTGATTTTCGTTGTTCCGGACCTCGAGTTGGTGGCGGTTGCGACATCCTCCGAGGTCCCCGGCAGCACCCGCCGTAGCCATCGCCGCGACTTATTTGCCCTGATCGAGGATTTTGTCGTCCGGCCTCTGGACCGGGAGTAACGGTGCTCCACCGCCGGCCACCTACCTGGCGCCTGGCCGCGCGCCATCGCCATTTTCCGGATAGTACGCGAACTTCTTGCGGAAGGCGGCGGGCATGAGGAGGGTCATGGCGTTCGGAACGATCTCGATGGTCGCCGGCAACTGACCGATTAGCTCGCCGTCCACCTGAATGTGGACGTCGCCGCCACGGGGATTGGCCAGTTCGATCTCTTTCGCCTTGCGGATTGTCACGCCCTCCATCTTGTCGAGCAGATTGGCGAGGACGCCGGTGAGATACTTCAGGTACTCGAAGGAGTCTTCGCCCTCGAAGGCGACCACCTCGAAGTAGTCGTTTAGCAAGCAGGCCGACCGGGCGATTTCAAGGTCGCCGCCATAGTTGCGAACCCGGGCCGCCAGAGTGAAGCTGCTTTCCACCTTCTCGCCGCCCATGATCACGTCGAAGGCCGGAAGCTTCTTGCCGAGCTTGCCCAATCCGCCGATCCAGTAGGCGAGTTTCCCCAGGTGCTTCTTCAGTTCCAGGTCGATCTCGACAACGATACCCGCATCGAGGCCAACGCCGGCCATCATGAGGAAGTAGCGGGAATTATCCTCGGCCGTGTGCAGAAAGCCCACCGCGATTCTCTCCTGCACCAGGTCGCCGATCTGCGCCGCCACCTTTTCCGGTGTGCGCTCAATGCCTAATTCGGTAGCAAGCACATTGGCCGTTCCCAACGGCAGAACGGCCATTGGGATGCCAGTGTGGACAACGCCGTTCAAGACCTCGTTTATGGTTCCGTCGCCGCCAGCGGCCAGGACCAGATCCGCGCCTTTATCGGCGGCGTGGCGGGCAAGTTCGCCCGCGCTGCGAGGTCCAGTAGTGGGAGCCAGGATTACGCCATGGCCATGTTCCTCGAGCGCCCTGCTCGCACTCAGCACAGGATCGTCGCCCGTGCGCTGCAGTCTTCCCGCGGCCGGATTGTAGATCAGATGGATGTTACGATAGATATTCAACAAACCTTTCTCTTCCAATAGTATAGGCGTGAACATGGCATCCGGTGTCTCCGATGAGATTCAAGCGCTCCGCGAAGAACTGCGGCGGCACGAACACCTCTACTACGTGCTCGACCGTCCGGAGATCTCCGACGCGGAGTACGACCGGCTGATGCGCCGGTTGCAGGAATTGGAGGAGACGCATCCCGAGCTGGCGACTCCGGATTCGCCCACACAGCGGGTTGGCGGCGCACCCCGCGAAGGTTTCGTCAAGGTGCGGCACTCCTCGCCGATGCTCAGCCTGGACAACGGTTTCAGCGAGGGCGAACTGCGTGACTTCGACCGTCGGGTGAGAGACTTGCTGGGCGGTGTTCCCTACCGTTACGTGGCCGAGTTGAAGCTCGATGGCCTCTCGATGGCGGCGCTCTATGAAGGCGGAAGTTTCGTGCGGGCGGTGACGCGCGGCGACGGCACTATCGGCGAAGATGTAACCGAGAATGCCCGTACCATACGCTCGCTTCCCCTGCGGCTCCAGGCCGGCCCGGATAATGCCGAAGTGCGCGGTGAAGTTATCATGACGCACCAGGCGTTCCGCCGCCTGAACGAAGAGCGGGAAAAGGAAGGGCTGCCGCGCTACGTCAACCCCCGAAATTCCGCGGCTGGGTCGCTTCGCGTGCTCGATCCGAAGATCACTGCCGCCCGGCAGCTCGATTTTTTTGCGTACTTTCTGCTGGCCGGAGGCTCTCCCGCGCTTGGGAGCCATTGGCAGTCGCTCGACCGGCTGGTCGAGATGGGCTTCAAGGTAAATCCATATCGCCGCCTGTGTGCCGGCTTGGAACAGGTGCTCGGTTTCATCCGCGAGTGGGAGGAGAAGCGCGATAGCCTACCGTACGAGATCGACGGCGCCGTCGTGAAACTGGACTCGGTGGCGCAGTGGGATCAACTCGGAGCCAGGGCGAAGGCGCCCCGCTGGGCGATCGCCTACAAGTATGCCGCCCGGTCCGCCGAAACCGTCGTCAACAAGATCGGTGTCCAGGTTGGGAGAACCGGCGCCCTAACTCCGGTCGCGCACCTTGAGCCGGTGTTCGTCGGCGGGGTTACGGTCTCCCGCGCAACGCTGCACAACGAGGACGAGGTGGAACGCCTCGGGGTGGCCGCTGGAGACAAAGTAGAGATCTTCCGCTCGGGCGATGTCATCCCCAAGGTGGTTCGGGTAGTGGAGCGCGGGAAGCATCGCCAGCCATTTCAGATGCCCAAGCAGTGTCCCATATGTGGTGGAGACGTGGTGCGGGAAGCCGGGGAGGTTGCCAGCCGCTGCATCAACACGAACTGCCCGGCGCGTCTTAAGGAGTCGGTCCGGCACTTCGCTTCTCGCGGCGTGATGGATATCGACGGGATGGGAGACGTGCTGGTGGAACAGCTTGTCGACAAAGGTCTCGTCACGAGTGTCGCTGATCTCTACCAGCTTAAGACGGAGCAACTTGTCGCACTGGAGCGCATGGCTGACAAATCCGCCCGGCGAATCCTCGACGGTATCGAAGCCTCGCGCGGCCGGCCTCTACCCCGGGTGCTCAACGGGCTGGGGATTCCATTCGTCGGCGAGCGCACCGCGGCAATCCTGGCGGCAACCTTCGGCAGCATGGAGGAGATCATGGCGGCCGATCAGGAAACCCTCGAGTCGGCCGAGGAGGTCGGCCCAAAGGTGGCCCACTCGATCTGCACGTTCTTTCGCGAGCCCCGGAACCGGGAACTCGTGGAGCGTCTTCGGAAAGAGGGGCTCGTCTTCACGCATGAGAAAGCCGTCAGGGAGGGCGGGCCACTCGAAGGGAAGACGTTCGTTCTCACAGGAACTCTGCCGACGCTCAAGCGGAGCGAAGCGAAAGCGTTGATCGAACGGTCGGGTGGCAAAATATCGGGTTCGGTCAGCAAAAAGACGGACTATGTGGTCGCCGGGGCGGAAGCGGGATCGAAGCTCGACAAGGCGGAATCCCTCGGCCTCGAGATTATCGATGAAGAGAAGCTAAAGGAGCTGGCCGGTGCAGAAACTGTTTGAGCTGCTCGTGGCGGCGGGGCCCTTAGGGGTGTTCGCCATCGCGACGCTCGATTCGGCCGGCGTGCCACTGCCCATGGGAGTGGATGCTCTCCTCATAACCGTCGCCGCCATCAGCCCGCCGAAAGCCTACTTTGCCGCCGTCCTCGCCACTGCCGGTTCGCTGGGCGGCAACTGGTTTCTGTATACGCTGGCGCGGAAGGGCGGTGAGGCTTATCTCGACAAGCACATCAGGTCCGGGGGCGCGAGACGATTCCGCCAGTGGTTCCGGCACTACGGCCTGATTACGGTGTTCATTCCCACCGTCGTCCCCATCGTTCCCTTGCCGCTAAAGATATTCGTTTTGTCAGCCGGGGCGCTCGGTGTTAGCCTCCGGGCGTTTCTGCTGACGATTCTGGTTGGCCGGATCCCGCGTTTCCTGGGCATGGCGTACCTCGGATCGCAACTCGGCGAGCATTCCATGCGGTGGCTCATCGACCACAAGCTGGAACTGGGCCTGGTGGCCACCGGCCTGTTCGTCTTCTGCTTCGGTCTCGTGAAGTTTGCCGACTGGCGGAGGAGCAAGCGGGCGGAGGCCGCAGCCTGAAAAAACCCGCTTCCGCACCTAAGCGATATAAAATAGGCGGCGTGACCAAGCTAAACCGCCGTTCTTTCCTGCGAGCGCTCGGAGCCGCGCCGGTCGTCATCGGCTGTTCCAGAAACTCGTCGAAGAACATTCGCGTTGACGAGGTGTCGATCGGCTTCGAGGATTACCTTTACCGCACGCCGATCAAATTCGGTGGAAACGTTCTCGACCGTGTAACGCTGCTCAACGCCAACGTGCTTGTCTCCAACGGCGCGGGCGAATCCGCCAAGGGGTTCGGTTCCATGCCGCTCGGCAACATCTGGGCCTATCCGTCGCAGCGGATGCCCTACGAGATTACCCTCGAAGCGATGAAGGAACTCTCCCGGCGGATCGAGAAGATCACCGCGGACTACAGGGAAGCGGGCCATCCGGTGGACATCAATGTCGCACTCGAGCCGGAATACCTGAAGGCCGCCGGCGCCGTCTCCGCCGAACAACAACTCGCCGAGCCGATCCCGAAGCTGGCCACCCAAGTGACGGCCAGCCCCTTCGACGCGGCCATCCATGACGCCTATGGCAAGCTGTACGGTCTATCGAGCTATCACACCTACGGTCCGGAGTTTATGAACAGGGACCTCTCGGCGTACCTTGGCGCGGATTTCGCGGGCGAGTACCTGGAACAGTACGTTCTCAAGGAACCGAAGGAGAGGATGCCGCTTTACCACCTCGTGGGGGCGCTCGATCCTATCACCGAAGCAGATATCGACCAGAGAATCAACGACGGCCTGCCCGAGACGCTTCCCGAATGGATCCACTACTCCGGCCTCACTCACTTGAAGATAAAACTGAACGGCAGCGATCTGAAGTGGGACGTGGACCGCGTCGTCACCGTTGATCGGGTAACTTCCGAGGTCCAAGCCGAGCGCAATGTGAGCGAGTGGCGGTATTCGACCGACTTCAACGAAAAATGCCCCAACGTGGAGTACCTGATCGACTTCCTGAACCAAGTGAAGGAACGCGCTCCTGCGGCGTTCGAACGGATCCAGTACATCGAACAGCCGACGAAGCGTGACCTTTACGCCGACCGGGAGAACTTGATGCACGAGGCGGCGAAGCTGCGTCCGGTGGTGATCGACGAATCGCTCACCGATCTCGAAACACTGCTTTTCGCCCGCGGAATGGGCTACACCGGGGCGGCTCTGAAGGCATGCAAAGGGCAGACGCAGGCGCTGCTCATGGGCGCCGCGGCGCAGAAACACGAGATGTTCCTCTGTGTCCAGGATCTTACGTGCCCCGGGGCGTCGCTGATCCATTCGGCCGGACTTGCCGCCCACGTGCCGGGTGTCGCGGCGATCGAGGCCAACTCCCGGCAGTACGTGCCGGCCGCCAACGAAGGCTGGGAGGAGAGGTTCCCCGGCGTCTTCGACGTGCGTGACGGCGTTGTTCACACGGGACAGCTTACCCGCCCAGGACTAAGCGCCGTCTGACACAGTAGCGCAACCGGAAGTGGCATGCGCGCCACCTTCGGTTGGGCATGAAGGTGTACCGGGCCTGAGCCATCCTGCACCGGGAGGCGCGCGGGCTGCTAACAGCCGGAATCCGGGCCTAACGGTTGCCCTTCCCCAACACGGCATATAGAGTGGTAGTCGATGCAACGAATCATCGCCTGCGCCGTCCTTTTCATGCTGGCCGCCACTTCCCTGGCGGCCGCGGATCACACCAACTTCGTCTTTATCCTGGCCGACGATCTTGGTTGGCGTGATCTCAGTTCCTACGGCTCACCGTTCTACGAGACTCCTCACCTTGACCGGCTCGCCGCCACCGGCATGCGCTTCTCCAACGCCTACGCCGCGTGCCCGGTCTGCTCTCCCACCCGCGCCAGCATCTTGACGGGCAAGTATCCAGTGCGGACCGGTGTCACCGACTACATCGGCGCCAGGCACTCCGAGGCCTGGCCGCGGAACACGCGGCTTCTACCCGCTCCCTATGAAGGCCAACTAGCTCACGCCGAAGTGACCATCGCGGAGGTTCTCAAAGAGGCCGGCTACGCGACCTTTTTCGCGGGCAAGTGGCACCTTGGACCAGAAGGCTACTGGCCGGAAGACCAGGGCTTCGACATTAACAAGGGCGGACATGACCGCGGCGGCCCATACGGAGGCAACAAGTATTTCTCACCCTACGGCAACCCGCGATTGGAGGACGGTCCGGAGGGCGAGCACCTTCCCGACCGGCTAGGCCGCGAAACCGCGAGCTTCATTGAGGCGAACCGGGATCGGCCTTTCCTTGCGTATCTTTCGTTCTACTCGGTCCACACGCCGCTGATGGCCCGGCCGGATCTGGAGGCGAAGTATGAGGCCAAAACGAAGCTGATAGACTTCGCGGGGCCGGAATGGCTCCCCGAGCATATCCGAAAGACCCGCCAGGTTCAGAATCACGCCGTCTATGCCGGAATGGTGGAAGCGATGGACGCCGCTGCCGGCACGGTCCTCAGCGCTCTGGACCGGCTGGGACTCGCCCGCAACACGGTGGTGCTCTTCATGTCGGACAACGGCGGGCTCTCGACATCGGAAGGCCATCCCACGGCCAACATCCCGCTTCGGGCCGGAAAGGGCTGGCTGTATGAGGGCGGCGTGCGCGAGCCAATGATTATCCGCGCTCCGAAGCTCACCCGGCCCGGGGCTGTGAACGATCACGCTGTCACCAGCACCGACTTCTTCCCGACCATTCTTGAACTCGCCGGGCTCGCTCCGCATCCGGACATCGACGGCGTCAGCTTGGTCCCGCTCCTTTCCGGCGGGGAACTCGCCGAGGCGCGCCCTCTCTTCTGGCACTACCCCCACTACGGCAACCAGGGCAGCGCACCTGGAGGAGCCGTCCGGGAAGGCGACTGGAAGCTGATCGAATGGTACGAGGATAACGGCCTCGAGCTGTTCAATCTCGCCGCCGACATCTCCGAGCGCTACAATCTGGCCGCCCAGCACCCAGACATTGCGAAGGCCCTGCAAGCCAAACTGCGCGCCTGGCTGGACGAGACAGGGGCGAGGATGCCCACCCCGAACCCGAACTTCAAACCAAACGAAGACGAGGGGCGTTAGCCGCAAAGCGCCGCGGACGCTTCGCACTCCCCTCCCGCTTATAGCTTATAATCTGCTGCATGCACCGGCTACTCCTCGCGCTTACAGCCGTGGTGGCCGCGCCTGCCGCGCAACCGCTCTACGAACAGTCCGCCTTTGTCCCCGGATCTGATGGCACGCCAGCGGGTTGGCAAGTGTGGACTCCAAGGCAGGAAATTGCGCCTCGGCTCTTCGTCGATTCGGTCCACAGCCTGGGCGGACCCGGCTCGCTCGGCGTGTCGGCCGCGAGCGTTCCGGGTACGACCGGCGGATGGCAGCGGTCTGTCGAAGGCGTGACGGAAGGGCAGTGGTACCGCTTCGTCGCCCACTATCGCGCCGAAAGGCTCGACTACGAACCGCGGCAGGTGGTTCCCCGTCTTGCCTGGGCTGATGCGCATGGCAGAGAGGCCGGGCGTCCGGACTACGCCTACTCGACGGAGCCCGCCGGAAGCTGGAAGCGAGTCTCCATGGACGCGCCAGCACCCGCGGGCGCCACCGTGGCCAGAATTCAACTGCTGCTTTGGGACTCCCAGACCGGAGTTGTCTTCTGGGACAAGATCTCGCTGACCCCGATCCCGAACCCCACTCCACGCCTCGTCAAGGTAGCCTCAATCAACCTCCGCCCGCGGGAGACCGGGTCCGCCGCCGAAAGCGTTTCCCGCTTTATCGAAGCTGTCGATGCCACCATGCCGGAGGATGTTGACGTGATTGTCCTACCGGAAGGCATCACCGCGGTGGGCACTGGCAAAAAGTACATCGAGGTCGCCGAACCCGTGCCCGGACCCACCACCAAACGCCTGGGCGCGCTCGCCCGGCGGCACAGCGCGTATCTCGCGGCGGGTCTCTACGAGAAAGAGGGACCGGTGCTCTACAATACAGCCGTGCTGATAGACCGGTCGGGCGAGTTGATCGGAAAGTACCGCAAGGTTTACATCCCGCGCGAGGAGACTGAAGCCGGTATCACACCAGGGTCGCATTATCCGGTCTTCTCCACCGACTTCGGACGCATCGGCATGATGATCTGCTGGGACATACAGTATGCGGATCCGGCCCGGGCCCTCACGCTGGCCGGAGCCGAAATGCTGATCGTCCCCATTTGGGGCGGTAGTGATATCCTCGCCAGGGCGCGCGCTATCGAAAACCGGGTCTTCGTTGTGAGCTCCGGCTATGACCACCCGACCCGCATCATCGACCCTGACGGCGAAGTGTTGAGCGTAGCCGCCAAGGACGGCGCCGCAGCCATTGCCACCATCGACCTAAACAAGCGATACCTCGATGAGTGGCTGGGAGACATGCGCGGCCGTTTTCGGAAGGAACTGCGCCTCGACGTTCCTGTTCGGTAGGGATGGCGGGAAGTCAGGTTCTCCGGGTCTCAGTCCGCTTTTCCCAAGCGGATCAATCCCTTCACCGGTTCATTCGCATCCACTGGCTTGCCCTTGCGCAAGATCACAATCTTCCCCTGGCGCGCCAAGAAGAGCGCCTGTTGCCTGGCCGTGTTCAGGTACCTCCGCCATTCGCCCGGCGGCGGCGTCACCGGCTTCCATTGCCGGACAGCGAACTCCTCGGCCACCTGGTTCGGGGTCAGCGACTTGCCGGGCGGCAGCGCCGCCACCATTTCCAGTATGACTTCGGCCACCGGGTCCGCTTTCTGGCCCTTGCTATCCGGCATCGGCACTTTCACCGTGACCACCCCAGCCGCTCATGCTCGGACCGGATGTGCCCCGTCACGGAGAGAAACGTGTCCGTCCATATTTCTTCTCGATGCGCGGCCAGCCAGGCTAGCAATGTTCGGTGCGCCTCCCTCGAAACGCTCAAATAAGGCCCTTCGACGCCATGAAACATAATCACCGCCAGGCCGCCGGCATCCACGGCTTCCCGAACGAATGCAATCAACTCGTCTCCGCTCACGTCTTCCACGGCCCAACTGGGAACATTGTAGAAGTCAATCGACTTCAGGTTCGCCACAACCTCGCGGTCTCCTCCGCCGCGCGCCGCCGGAAACATCGGCCGGATGCCCCCGACGACGGACTCGCCGCCCGCCGTCAGGTCGCAGCACGTGTAGGCGAACGTGCGCTCGCTCAGGCCGTCCACCGCCGCCAACGTCGTATTCATGGCGGCAACCTCGCTCGCGTAGCGCCGCGGAGTATAGTTTTCTAGTATCCACTCGGGATTCACCCAGTCGCGGATCGCCCCACTCGCCGCCTTTCGGAGACAGGGGTGGAACACCGTATGGTTGCCGAGTTCGTGCCCGCGCGTCGCCATCGCGCGCCACTCTTCGAGGCGTTTCGCCAGCGAAGGCGAATGTCCAGGCACGTAGAAGGTTCCCTTCAGGCCGACTGCGTCCAGGTCGACGGCGGCCCGGTCGAGATGCGCATCGATACCGTCGTCGTAGGTGAGCGCGACGGCGGCTTCCGCACCGTCCGGCCACTCAAACACCTGCCCGTGCAGTCCGGAGACCGCGAGCAGCGCAAATATCGCCACGGATCTAGCCATAGCTGACCTCCACAATCTGATGCCCCGTCACCTTGGGCACGACGAACTCCACCCGCCCGCTGCGGATTTCGAACTCCAGCGCCTTTCCCTCCGGTGCGAGCCTCACCGCACTCACGCCCTTCGCCAGCCGTACCGAGACCTTCACATCCAAGATGGGAATCACGTCCTCAATCACATCGAAGTCCTGCCCGCGGCGCTCGGGGATGTAGTGCAGCAGATGCACCACCCACCGGTTCTGATCGGATTGCTCATTCACCGCCGTCAGCGCGGTCGATGGCGCGTCAATCTTCAGCACCGGTTCGGGCAGTAGATCGCCGAGCGCGTTGCTGACCATCGATTTCACCCACCGCGGAGCATTTTGCTGGTACTGCCCGAACACCGGGTGCATGAAGTAGATGGCCCGCCCGTTTCGGGTCACCCCGGGATAGCCGTACTTGCCCGAGGACGGCGTATGCCGGTGGGAGCAGAAGTGTTCCCATGTACGGTTGAAGTAAGGCACGATAGTCTGCACGAGCTCCTGTGCGCCGGCCAACTCCACCCGCTTGCCCGGCTGATACATCACGTGCTCCACACTGGCCAGTCCTGCGCCAACCGGGCCATTGGGAACAAGGAAGTCCGGACTGTAAGGAGCGTCGCCAATGAGTTTCAGCCCGAGCGAGCGCAGGGCGAACTCGGAGCCCTCCGGGTTCAGCCCGGATTCGTAACTCGCTAGCAACCCGCCACCTTGGTCCACAAATCCGTCGATCTTCTTCGCCAGCGCCGGCGACACCGGAATGTTATCAGGCAGGATGAGCAGTTTGTATCTCCCGAGGTCCGACGTCGAATCGATCATGTCGAACTGCTGCGCCAACTCCTGCAGCATCCGTGTCACTCCGAACGCCGCGGGCGGAACCTGCCGGGCCGCGCCGCCAAGAAACTCTTCCGGCGTCAACACGCCGATATCCACGACCGGCTTCGCCCCAGCGCACCAAGGCTCCTTCTGCTCCACTTGTTTGTAAACCTGGCCGATCAGCTCATACGCCGCCTTGTCAATCAGCCCGTCCGGTGGAAGCTGGTCCCCCACCGAACACTTCGCCCCCAGCGCGAGCATCTGAAAGCACTCGTACTCGAGCGCCGCAAGGTTCTTGTAAGAATGGAAGTCGCCCCACGAGGTGTGGAACTTCCCCGTCATCCCCATACTGTCGATGCCCAGGTTGCGCGTGTAGCGGACCTTGAGCGGGAAATCGAGGTACCCCCAGCCGCCGCTTGGCAGCGATTCGAGCTCCCAGTGCGTATAGGCCTTGGCCACTTCCCGGTGCCGCGGACCGATGTGGCCGGCATTGTAGAAGATGGTGGAGTTGCGTTCCAGTCCGCGGATGAAATCCGTCATCTCCAGCTTGTAGGCATTGATGGTGTCGAGCGCGTGCGTGCGCCGATCGGATGCGCTGGCGGGGTCGAGCCCAGCCATTTCTTGAAGCGGGATGCACCACTTGCAGGAACACGGCTGCGGTGACACGATGTCGAGGAACAGGCCGTCGACGGGTACCGCACGGTACATGTCGGCGATCTGCTCCTTGATGAAGTCGCGGTACGGTGAGTTCACGCAGAGGCGACGGTAGAAGCCCGGCTCGAAGCGCGCCCCCCGCTGCGGCCGGCCTTCGGGATCGCGCGTCAGCCATTCGGGCTCGGTCATCGCCGTATAGTGATCCCACTGGATCGTGACGTAGATGGGGACGCGGATGTTGCGCTTGTGCAGGACTTCGATCTGCTCCTCGAGCAGCTTCCTCCGAAGATGCGGGTGCCGGCGCTCGGGAAACTTCTTCGTATCGTAGTAGATCCACCCGTGGTGGCAGCGGCCGAAGCAGGTGATAGAGTTGATGCGCGCGCCCTCCACGACATCGGCAAACTCCTCCGGATCGAACTTCGCGCCGACGCCTTCGATGTCTTCACTGGTGTGAAAATCCAGATGCACCTGGCGGAAGCGCAACTCCGGAGCGTCCGGGTTTCCCTGCGCGAACGTCACGCCGGAGGGCAGTGCGGCAGCGCCTGCGGCGGCCAGCCTCATGAA
The DNA here is from genome assembly GCA_964468205.1 of uncultured Solibacteraceae bacterium. Taxonomy (GTDB): domain Bacteria; phylum Acidobacteriota; class Terriglobia; order Bryobacterales; family Bryobacteraceae; genus CAWELS01. Next base: position 81,360 of record CAYXVG010000015.1, read on the forward strand.
GTCTCTGCGGTCGAGTTCCATGAACTCCATTCAAGCACGGATGCGATAATCTTGGAGAGGCGCGAAATGGTCAGGGTAACGGTCCTCCTCGCTGCGATTCTCTCCGCCGCCGGGCAGCCGGCCGGCTATCCCGGCGCGTCGAAGAAGGATCCGGGGCCCTGGCAGCTGGCCATCCGCCGCGGGGTGTGGGTTGACCAGAACCGCGACAGCCGGGAGGTACCGTGGAAGATCTACTATCCGATGGGCGCGAAGGATCCCTTGCCGGTAGTAGTGTGGTCACATGGGCTGGGCGGTTCCCGGGAAGGAGGGGAGTATCTGGGCCGGAGCCTCGCCTCTCACGGCTACGTGGCGGTTCATATCGAGCACCTTGGCTCTGACCGGGAGGCGCTGCGTGAAGCGATGCAGGGCGCAGGCGATGCGCTTGGCAGAGCCGCACGCAATCCTGGCGCGGCGGCCGGCCGCTTCGGAGACCTCGCCTTCGCCGTTTCTCAACTGGACGCCATGCAGAGTGAGGGGGAATTCTCGGGTCTATTGGATACTGCTAGCATGGGTATCTCCGGCCACTCTTACGGCGCCATCTCCACCCTGGTCGCCGCCGGCCGCCGCCTTCCAGGCGCCGGCCAAAATTTCGCCGTAAGGCGCTTCAAAGCGGCCTTCGCTATGAGCCCCTCGCCCCCGCGCAACTCCCTCCTGAGCCTCGATGAAGTGTTCGGCGAGATGCTGATGCCCATTTTCCACCTCACCGGGACGGATGACCGGTCCCCTTTCGAGGACTTCGGACCCGCCGAACGGCGCATCCCATTCGACACCATCACTAACGTTCCGCAGTATCTGTTGATTCTCAATGGCGGCACTCACATGACGTTCTCCGGCAGGCGGCCCTCCGCCTATCCGGAACTCCGCCGTCACCATGACCTCATCCGCATCGCCGCGGTGACATTCTGGGACGCTTACCTGAAAAATGACGCGGCCGCCCGGGCCTGGCTCACCGGCGGCGGCTATGCGAGCCTGCTGGGCGACGCGGCTACCTTCGAGTTCAAGCCGCCGCGTTAGCCGGACATCCATACCGGCGACCGGCTTAATCGAGCTTCTCGGCCAGGATCTGCTCGGCCTGCGCCTTGCGGTCGGCCTTGAGTTTCTCCCGGAGTTCCGGTTGTCCAGCCGCGAGTATCTGCACGGCCAGGATCGCGGCGTTCACCGCGCCGGCTTTGCCGATCGCCACGGTGGCGACGGGTATTCCTCGCGGCATCTGAACAGTGGAGAGCAGCGCATCAAGTCCGTCCAGCGCTCCGCCCTTCATCGGGACTCCGATCACCGGCAAGGTTGTGTGCGCGGCCACCGCGCCGGCGAGATGCGCAGCCATGCCGGCCGCGGCAATGATCACCTGAATGCCCCGTTCTTCGGCGCCAGCGATGAATTCAGCGGTCTGCGCGGGTGTCCGGTGCGCGGACAAGACGCGGCAATCGCAGCCGACGCCGAACTTTCCGAGCGTCTCGCAGCAGTTCTTCATCACTTCCCAGTCGGACTTGCTGCCCATCAGTACAGCCACTTGCGGATTATTGACAACTTCCATCGTGAGATCCACCTCGCTCTTCTTAACCTTAACGAGCCTTTCTACCCTTCAGCAACATCCATTCTAGTAAGTGTGGAATTTTTCCGGTCTATGTAGAATAGAAGGAGCAACCTGGGCGGAGGTCTGGTGCGCCTTCCCACTCCGCGCTGTATATTGATAGCCGTTATGTATCGCAAGGGGCTCCATCGGTTTAGCGTCTTTTTGGCGGCCTGCACGCTGTTTCTCGTCGTGGCGGGCGCGTCGGTAGTCAGCAAGGAAGCGGGACTGTCCGTGCCCGACTGGCCGCTTTCCTACGGGAAGGTGATGCCGGAGATGACGGGTGGCGTCTTCTATGAGCATGGCCACCGGATGGTGGCCACCATGGTCGGCTTTCTGACCATCATTTTGGCCGTCTGGCTCTGGCGAGTCGACGAACGGCGCTGGATGCGCCGTCTCGGATGGATTGCCCTGCTTGGCGTCATTGTGCAAGGTGTCTTCGGCGGATTGACAGTGATCTTCAAACTGCCCCCCGAGATCAGCATCGTACACGCATGCCTGGCGCAGCTTTTTTTCTCGACGACGGTGGCTATCGCGCTCTTCACCTCGGCAGCCTGGCTGCGGGGGCCGGAACTCGTGGAGGATGACGGGACGCCACCGCTCCGCACGCTTGCCCTGCTGGCTCCGGTTTCTGTCTTCGGCCAACTGGTTCTCGGGGCGGCATACCGGCATAAGATTTTGGGTGTGATTCCGCACGTAGTCGGCGCGCTGCTGGTGGCGGGCATTGTCTTTGCCGTAGCGCTGATGGCGCTGCAGCAGTTTCCCAAGCACGCGGCGCTGCGCCGGTCGGGCATTGCGTTAGTGACGATCACCATGGTTCAGGTATTCCTCGGAATCGCGGCGTATATGAGCCGCATCTACACCACGGAGAGCGCGGCGCCCCAGGCGATCATGGTGATTTTCACCGTACTGCACGTGGCGGTGGGCGCACTTACTCTAGCCGCCGCGGTGGTTTTCGCGATCCAGACGTTCCGGAATGTACGGCATCCGGAAGAGTCCCCGGCGAGAAGCGTGTCCGTAACCTCATGAAGCCTTATATCGAACTGACGAAGCCGCGGATCACCTGGCTCATCCTGATGAGCACTGGCATCGGCTATTTCTACGGCTGGGGCGGCCAGTGGAATATCGCTGAACTGCTGCACACGCTTGCCGGCACGGGCCTCATCGCTTCTGGAACGGCCGCTTTGAACCAGTGGATGGAGCGTGATGCCGACGCCAAGATGAACCGGACGAAACACCGTCCCCTGCCCTCTGGCCGGGTCACACCAGCTCAGGCTCTAGCCTGGGGCGTTCTTCTTTCTGCCGCCGGCTTCCTTGAACTCGCGTTTGGCGTAAACCTACTCGCTGGGATGCTCGGGCTCTTCACGCTGCTCACCTATCTGTGCATCTATACTCCACTGAAACGCAAATCTCAGCATTCGACCACGGTTGGCGCCATTCCGGGAGCGATGCCTCCGCTGATCGGCTACGCAGCTTCGGCCGGAACTCTTGGCGCCGAAGCCTGGATTCTCTATGCAATTCTCTTCGTCTGGCAGTTCCCGCATTTCTATTCCATCGCCTGGATGTACCGCGATGACTACGCCCGCGCCGGCATCCGGATGAAGCCGGTCGTGGAGCCGGACGGAGCGTCCACGGCCCGCCACATCCTGCTGACCTCGCTGCTGATGATTCCGGTGAGTTTCCTGCCCGCCTTCTTCTCCATGGCCGGAACCTTATACCTGGTCGGAGCTTCCGCCGCTGGACTGTACATTCTCTACGCCGGTTTCCGCGTCTTTACTGACCGCACCGCCGTGCGCGCCCGCGGCGTGCTGCTCGCCTCCGTCATCTATTTGCCGCTTCTTCTTAGCTTGATGCTTCTGGACAGGCCCGGATTGTGATCGTCTCAGTCAAGAACCTCACCCACCGCTACGGAGACCGGGTGGCCCTGGAAGGGCTGAGCCTGGAGGTTGCGGAGGGCTCGATCTTCGGACTGCTGGGTCCGAACGGGGGAGGAAAATCGACCCTATTCCGCATCATGGCAACGATGATGGAACCCAGCGAGGGAACCGTCTCGATTGCCGGTTATGACGCGAGCCGCGATCCGGATGAGGTGAGGCGCCTCATCGGCGTCGTTTTCCAGACACAGAGCATCGATAAGAAGCTGACAGTCGCCGAGAATCTCCGTAGCCAAGGCCATCTCTACGGCCTCCGCGGGAGCGACCTGACGAGGCGTATGGACGATGCAGCAGGGCGTCTCGGCCTCTCGGAGCGGATGGCCGACATCGCTGAAACCCTGTCCGGCGGGCTGAAACGGCGGTTGGAAATTGCGAAAGCGTTGCTGCACCAGCCGAAAGTGTTGCTGATGGATGAGCCGTCCACCGGACTCGACCCGGGCGCACGGCGCGAACTCGCCGACTACATCAAGGAGCTTCGCAGCCGGAAAGGCGTAACCATTTTGCTTACCACCCACCTTCTCGATGAGGCCGAACAGTGCGACCGCCTGCTGCTGCTCCACCAGGGCCGGCGCGTGGCCGAGGGTTCGCCCGCGGAGCTGAAGGCCCGGGTAGGCGGCGACGTCGTGGCGCTCGAGGTTGACGACCCCGAGAGCGTGAAGAAACTGCTTGCCGGCCGGTTCGGCGTGCAGGCTCTCGCAGTGGACTCGACGCTCCGGGTGGAGATCGACAACGGTCATAAGTTCGCCGCCGACGTTGTCGAGGCCTTTCCCGGTGTCATCCGGTCGGTGGCCTTCCACAAACCAACGCTCGAGGACGTGTTCCTCGATGAGACGGGGGTGACCATTTCGTGAGCGCGGGCTCCTCGTTCTTCCTTCCTGTCTGGACACTCTTCGCCCGCGAGTTGATTCGCTTCTGGCGCGAGAAGGCCCGGGTGGTCGGATTCGTCGCCTCGCCGGTGGTTTTCTGGTTGGTGATCGGCTCAGGCTACGGCGACCTGGCTTTCTTCTACCCCGGCGCGCTCACCTTGACGGTTATGTTCTCGGCCATCTTCTCGACGATGTCGCTGATTGAGGACCGCAAGGAAGGCTTTCTCTTGTCCATGCTCGTTTCGCCAGCGCCGCGCGGGGCGATGGTGCTCGGCAAGATCCTCGGCTCGTCCGTCCTGGCCTGGAGCCAGGGACTGATTCTGCTACTGTTCTTGCCGTTGACAGGGCTGGCCGTCGCCCCACTGGCGGTGCTGCAACTGGCTGGCGTTCTGTACCTAATCTCGTTCACGTTTACCGGACTGGGCTTTCTGATCGCTTGGAAGATGGAGTCTTCTCAAGGGTTTCACGCGGTGATGAACCTTGTCCTGTTCCCGCTGTGGATGGTATCGGGCGCGCTCTTTGGTTTTGAGAGCGCGCACGGATGGATGCAGTGGCTGATGCGCATTAATCCCCTCACCTACGCCACTGCCGCCTTGCGCCGTCTGCTCTCAGCCGAGGTAGAGCCGGGCACACCGGAGATGGGCGTCTCCCTCACCGTGACCGTCGTTTGCGGTATCCTTCTGTGGGCCGCTTCCACCGCCACCGCCCGCAGACGATCGAACCGGAGCAGTGCATGAGACTCGCCGCAATTCTCATCCTCGCGGTAATCCTTGTGTCCGCCGCATGCTCTCCCCGCGCTGAAGATCTGCCCAAGTTCAATACGGTACCGGACTTCGCCTTGACTGATCAGACGGGATCCGAATTCCGCAGCTCTAAGGCTCTGGCCGGAAAAATTTGGGTCGCCGACTTTATCTTCACTACCTGCACCGGTCCCTGCCCGCGGATGAGCGCCCGGATGCGCCGGATGCAGGCGAATCTCGCCGGCCTGCCCGAAGTGCGGTTCGTGTCGTTCACCGTGGATCCGGAGAACGATACACCCGAGGTACTGGCCGAATACGCGGACCGCTATCAAGCCGACCCGCAGCGATGGCACTTCCTCACCGGCCCGATGGACACGCTGCACGAGTTGAACCGCAACGCCTTCATGCTGGGCGACGTGAAGGGAAACCTCGATCATTCCACGCGTTTCGTGCTCGTCGATCGCGAGAGCATAGTCCGGGGCTACTACATCAGCGCAGATTCCGAGGCGATGGAACGGCTCGAGGCGGACATCAAAACGCTAGCCGCGGATGCGTCATGACCCTTCAGGACCTGCCAACACTCAACGCCGCCCTGAATTCCACCGCCGCGATCCTGCTCGTGGCGGGTTACTCGTTTATCCGCCAGGGAAAGCGCACTGCGCACCGCAACGCGATGGTGGGCGCCTTCACCGTGAGCGTCTTGTTTCTGGTGAGCTACTTGGTCTATCACTACCATGTGGGCTCGGTGAGCTACACGAAGACCGGCCCTATCCGAACCGTCTACTTCGCCATTCTGATTTCCCACAGCATTCTGGCGGCGTTCGTGCCGTTTCTCGCGGTCATCACTCTCTGGCGGGCGGCCCGAGGCCGCATTGACAAGCATCGCCGGATCGCCCGCTGGACGCTGCCGGTCTGGCTCTATGTGAGCGTGACGGGAGTTGCTGTCTACTGGATGCTGTACCGGATGTAGCGGTCAGCCGAGCCCCAGATCCCCCCGGGCCGCGGGGGACTGGGCTTCTCCAGCAGTCCGTGGGTCGCTGCTTGCTTCAAAACTCACGAAACGATCATGAAGTAGCCCGCTCCTGTCAGCAACAGGAACATCGCCACTCCACCCAAAATGCTCCACACTTCGAATTTGGCTTCTTCCAGGATGCTTGTTTGGAACATTGTGAATTCCTTTCTAGCGATTTATCGAGGGCCTCTGCCGGCCCCTGTCGAAGATACGTGCGGCGCCCGACAAAGTTCTTCCGCCTGCAGCCGTTTCGCCTGATGTCGCCTCAATTCGCTCTCTGGGATGCCGCCTGGACGCGATATACTGCCTCACGAGAGAGGACACAAACCGTGAGACACCAACCGCTTCTCGTTAGAATCTCCGTGAGCGCGCTGGCCGCCCTTCTTCTCCCTGTCTCGGCGCAGGACACCCGCCCCGAGCTGACCGATGAACAGTTGCGGCAGGGCGCCGAGTTGCTGCTCCACGAGATCCCGCAACATCAAGATCCAGTGGCGCTGGTGAAGAAGTATGAGGGCCTGCGCGTCACCGACGTTCTCGATGCCATGCAAGCCCTCGGCATGCAGGACACCGGCATCATGGACAAGAGCATCCGGCCGTTGTGGCGCGACCACACACCCGACTTGGCACACCGCTTCTACGGCGTTGCCATCACTTACCGCTACCTGCCCACAAACCGGCCCAAACCCGACAACATGGAGTACCGCGACTTCCGCAAGTGGCATAGCCACTGGTACCAGACCTACGCGCCCGAGCTGTTCTCCCGGATCGTGCGGCCCGGGACAGTGGTCGTGATCGACGCCCATGGAGTGGAAAACACCGGCTTCGTCGGGTCGAACAATGGCTATTCCTGGATCGCGAAGGGCGCCGAAGGTATTGTCACCAACGGCAACTGCCGGGACACCGACGAATTGATCATCCAGCGCGTGCCGGTGTACTCGAAGTACCAGGGCGGCGGCACCCGGCCGGGCCGGATCGAAGCGGGCGCCATCAACGTCCCGGTGACGGTGGGCGGGGTGATGGTCCGTCCGGGCGATATGGTGGTGGCTGACGGCGATGGCGTGGTCGTGGTCCCGCACGAACACCTCGACCGGGTCGCCGAAATCGCCTGGGATATTGCCGGCGGCGACAAGGCTGGCCGCCGGAAGCTCTATGAGAAGATGGGCCGCGAGTTGGACGAGACAGTCAAGTAGCGCGAGTCATCAAGGCCCCGCGCCAACCCCGGCCGCCGGCTGAGTCACTTTGACAATCCTGTCGGCCGTGACGCCGGTGAAGGTCTGAATCGGCCCGCCGGGCCAGCGAATCTCGAGCGAGCGGATTTCCGTCTCCTCGCCCAGCCCGAAATGCAGCCGCTTGTCGCTCGACGACATAAAACCGACGCTCGTGGTGACGTGGTTGTACAAGGTCCTACCTGAGCCCGTGGTGAGCTTCACTTCCGCCCCGATTGCGTCACGGTTGGCGGCCACTCCCTCAAGGCTGACGAGCAACCAGTGGTTGCCGTCCGAGCCGGAGTTGAGCAGAATGCGCGGCGGGGCGTTGAGCGCCGTGACGACGATATCGAGGAATCCGTCGTTGTTGAGATCGCCAAAAGCCGAGCCGCGTTTGTAACCCGTAACCAGAAAGTCCGGGCCGAGTTGTTCGGAAACGTCGACGAACGAGCGGCCGTCAATGTTCTTGAGCATTGTGTCGGACTGCTCGGTGTTCTCGCCGACATAATCGACGTGGCCGTTGGCGGAATATATATCCTTCCAACCGTCGTTGTCATAGTCGACAAAGCCGTTGCTCCAGCCGGAGTAGGAGCGGCTCTGGTGCTCGACGCCCAACTTGGGCGAACTGTATACAAAGCCCATGCCCTGCTCGTTGCGGAACAGCCCGTGGATCTGCTGCATGAGGTTGTTGTAGAAGACATCGGGCCAGCCGTCATTATCAAAATCCTTCACATCGCATCCCATGGCGGAAACGGTGGCGCCGCTGTCGTTGTAGGCGACACCCAGCAGAATGCCGGCTTCCTGAAAGCGCTCGCCCCTCCGGTTCAGGTACAGGAAGTTGCGTTCGGTGTCATTTGCGACAAAGATGTCGGTCCAGCCGTCGCGATTGAAGTCCGCAATACCGATGCCCATACCCTTGCCGAGGGCCTTCCCGAATCCGGCCTCGTCGGTCACGTCTATGAACTTTCCGTCGCCGAGGTTCTTGTAGAGGCGGTGGGGGACGGCGGGATAGATGCGGGGACTGCAGTAAAGCTCACCAGTGGCGTCCTTACACACGACATCCTTCTCGGGTGTCCAGAAGGTGTAATTCGAGAGCACGAGGTCGAGCAGGCCATCGTTGTCGTAATCCAGCCAGGCGCCCTGAACGCTCAACGTGTCCGGTGGTTTGGAGCCGATACCGGACTCCGCGGCGACGTCGGTGAAGGTGCCGTCTCCATTGTTCCGGTAGAGGGCGTTGGGGCCGGCATTGGCGAGAAAGAGATCCGGGTAGCCGTCGTTGTTGTAGTCTCCGGCGGCGACACCGAAGGTGAAGTCGAGATGGGCGGCCGTTAGACCGGCCTCGGCGGTCGTGTCTTCGAACTTCCCGTCCCCGTTGTTGCGAAGCAGCAGGTGGTGAAAGGACTCGCCGGTCTTCTTCAACTCGGGAAGCTTGGCGCCGTTGGTGAAGTAGATATCCTGGAACCCGTCGAGATCGTAGTCGAAAATGGCGACGCCACCGCACATCGGCTGGGGGAAGTACTTTCGGCCCGTGTAATCGTTGTTGCTTGTGTAAGTGATGTCGAGGTGCGGCACTATGTCCACGAACTGGATTTCCTCCGGCGGTGCGCCGTCATCCGGGAAAGACGGTGGAACCACGCCGGCGAGGCAGCAGTTGAACAGGATCAAAAGGCGGGCGATTGAGTGCGAGGCCATCAATGCGGGTTCTTCTCAATCCATTCCTGATGTTTGGCCGCGGCCTCCTCGTCGCCGAGCAGGAAATAACAGCGGGCGAGCAACATATGGGCGGCGCGCAGGTTTTCGCGCTGCATTCCCTGCAGCCCCAGAGTCTTCTCGCCAAGTTGAATCGCTTCCTCCGGCTTTCCCTCCCGCTGGAGGGCCTTGGCGCGCTCCAGGTGCGCGGGCCCGAATGACGGAGCGCTCTCGACAATCTCGGCCGCCAGTTCCAGAGCTTCGCCGCCGCGGGCCTCGCGATTCAAGAAGTCGACGTAACGGTAGGCGGCGGCCGGATCGCTAAGCCCGCTCTTCCGGTTGTAGGCAAGCGCTTTGCGGAATGCCTCTTCCGCCTTCTCCGGCTGTCCCAGCTTGCTCGCGGCGACACCGATCAGCGTGTTGAGCTGGAGTCCGGCGGCGGCGTTGCCAGGCGCCATCGCGAGCGTTTTCTCGGCCTCTTCCAGACACAGTTCCTCCTGGTTATGGAGGCAGGCCCACTGGCTCATGTAGTAATGCAACTCCACGTCGTCCGGCGCGAGCTTCAGGGCGCGTTCGAGCGGATCATTCGCACGCGCGCTCCATTTGCGGTCGTGCAGTAGCAGGCGTGCGGCGGTCTTGAGCAGGGTCACGGACTCGGGATGCGCTCTCAAGCCGCGGTCCAGCGTCTCCACGGCCGCCTTCGAGTCGTCAAGACGCATGTGGCAGTCCACCAGCATGAGGTAGACGTCCTGAGACGCCGATGCGTCCGCGGCGAGCGTGGCTTCGAGCGTCTGCACCGCCTCGCGGACCTCTCCGCGGGCGAGTTGGCCAGCCGCGGCACGGAGAGCCTCCTCGGCGGCTAGCCCAGAGCTGAGCATGAGAAACAGCATGAGCGTCTTCATGGATCCGGCTCCTCGACCGTCATCGCCTGATCCGCGGCCACGTCTTCAAGCCGCTGGACGATTCCGCTGGGCCACACGACTTCAACCATCTCGGCTCGGGAAGCTTCGCCCAGCCCGAAATGGACACGGCGGTCGCTGGACGATATGTAACCGACGCTCGTGGTGACGTGATTGTGCTGTGTCACGCCGCCGGCGGTGACGCTGATGCGCGCTCCGATGCCGTCCCGGTTGCTCTGTGTCCCGGCAAGGCGGAGGAGCAGCCAGTGACCCGCGTCCGGTGTCGTATTCCGCAGCAACTGCGGGCCGTCGTTCAGGTTGGTGATAACGACATCCACCCGGCCGTCGCCATCGAAGTCGCCGAAGGCGGCCCCGCGATGGGCGCGCGGCGCCTGGACCGGCTTGCCAGCGGTCTTGGTCACATCGACGAAGCGATTTCCCGTGTTGCGAAAGACGCTCGCCGGCAGACGGTAAGGAAGGTTCTCCACCATGCGGGCGTTATCGAGAATGGAGGCGTTGGCCGTGAACAGATCCTTCCAACCGTCATTGTCGAAGTCGTAGGCGCCTATACCCCAGGCGGTTAGCCGGTGCGTCAACACGGCTAGACCCGACGGCCCCGTCTGGTCCACGAAGCCGCGCCCCTGATTCAGAAACAACGGGAAGGTATCGCCGATCATCGCGGTCTGAAAGATGTCCGGGCGCCCGTCGTTATTGATGTCGCGGAAATCAGCGCCCATACCGGCAATCGCCCGCCCGTGCTCGTTGTAAGCCACACCGGTGAATACGGCCACTTCGGAGAACGTCCCATCGCCGTTATTGCGAAAGAGGAAGTTCCGGAAAGTATCGTTCGAGACAAAAATGTCCATGAAGCCGTTGCCGTCGTAGTCGGCGAAGGCGACGCCCATACCCTTGCCTTCGTGACGGCCAATCCCGGACTCGGCCGAAACATCAGTGAAGGTGCCGTCTCCATTGTTGCGGTAGAGAATGTTCGGCAGCGGTTCGTAGCTGTTAGGGTGGCAGTAGGCCCGGATACCGAACGAGTAGCATGGAGGCTCGGTCTCGACGGACCATTTCAAGTAGTTGATCACCAGCAAATCGACGTGCCCGTCGTTGTCGTAGTCCAGCCAGCCGGCGCCGACAGCGAACTGCTTGCCAAGCCTCGGATGAATGCCGGTGGCCCCGCTTACGGCGGTCACATCCTTGAAAGTGCCGTCTCCCTCGTTGCGGAAGAGATGGTTCCAGTTCACGCCGGCGACGTAAATGTCCACATGGCCATCATTGTCATAGTCAGCCGTCGCCACCCCCATGCCGTACCCGGTTCCCTCGACGCCTGCCTGGCCGGTAACGTCCGTGAAGACGCCTCCACCCTCGTTCCGGAAGAGACGGTTCCAGTGGACCTCGCCGCTCTTCTCGAGCGCCGGGATACTCGCCCCGTTTACGAAGTAGATATCGAGAAGGCCATCGTTGTCGAAGTCGAGCAGAGCCATTCCGCCGAGCATCGTTTCGATCTGATGCTTGTTCGGTGTTTCGGAGTTATTGAGTTGAAACCGGATACCAGAGTCCGGTGCAATGTCATCAAACTGGATGAAACCGGCTCGCTCCGCGCTTACCGGAACCAGGGCCAAGGCTATACACGCCAGAAATCGAGTGGAGTGAGGCAACGACAAGATCTGTCATCTCATTATACCCCTTACGAACCGGGGCTCCCGGCCCCGGAACGCGAGGCGATAACCTCGGTCGAGAAAGACGAATCGCCCACCGTGGTGAGTTTGAGAAGGACCTCAAAGATCGGCAGTTCCTGATCGGCCTTCCAACCGATATGCTCCAGCCATTGTTCAAAACTCTCCAGGTTTGAGACGAATTCTCCCGCCGCTTCGGTGGCTTGCATGTTCGTGCCCGCGATCAGAAGAACGTGGCCCGAGTTGTCCAAGTTTGGGAGAGAACAAACGACGCCGTAAGCGTCGTAGGGCTCCACGGCCCCGGTCCCGGCAGTATACGTGGAGGGCTGGCCCTTGCCGGGATTTTTGTCGCGTATGAGCGCATTCCCCGAGTCCGAATCATACTCGATTCGGAAACGGCGGACATCGCTGAACACGCTCGCCACCGGCGTTGACCGTTCGCTGCCCAGGATAATGGAGTTGTGCGATTTGAGATCCCGTATCTCAAGTCCACGGGCATAGCGGATGGTGACCGCCGAACGGGCGGAATTCATCGTGAGAAAACGGGCAACCGTATTCACGTCGGCCAGACTCGTATAGTGGCGCGTGGCGATTGTGGAGTAGATGCGGTCCAGTTGTCCCGGGGACGACTCCCCAGACGCCAGTGATCCGAAGTAACGGCCGCTGAAGTAGTCTTGGATCGGGACGGATTCGCGCCGTAAGTCCTGGAGGAGAGCAAAGTTGGAGTCTGCGAGAGCGATGAGGGTTGGGCGATCCTCGGAGAACATTCTTCCCCAGAACGCTCCGGCACGGGTGGGACTTGCATCTGCCGGAGCGGCGATCTTTGCCTCCTGCGCTTCACCATAGAACCATGCCGCGGCCAGGAATAGGACCGTGGAAACCGCGAGCGAAACATATATCATCACGGGTGGCGGGCCGGTACGGACGACCGAATCAGCCGACTCCGGTGTGGGCTCCGTCTCTTTGACGGCGCGCGGTTCGAATACCGGAACATATCCGCCTTTTGGAATGCGCAGGACGACTGGCTCCTCCGCCCCTTCACCGGAGAAGTACGCCGCGAGCCGCTTGCGGACTTCCCGGGCTTCCACCCGAACAATATTGTCGCTGGCCGGGTCATAGTCCTCGTCGCGGCCAAAAACCCGGTGACCGATAAACTGCTCATGGATCTCGTCTTCGCGCCCGGCGTGAGCGCGGTCGCAGACATAGCTGAGGAAGGCTCGCAGCCTGGCTGACCGCCGGAAGCCCCGGCTGTTCGAGATGCGTTCAACGAGCTCTCTGTAGGAGTCTCCGGCTTCGGGCATTGAGTCTCGTTCTGCTTCCAAGTTGTTCAATCTAAATTCTCTTTACTGTAAACTTACCGAGAATTCCCCTGTCTCGCAAGCGATATTTGTTTTATTATGTCACGAGCTAGTAACAGATACGAAGCTCCAAATTCGTTTTGGGGCCTGCTCAGGGGCTTAGACGCCCCCCGGGAATGGATTTCACGTTGTACACAAGGAGTGTAGCAATGCATCATCTTCTCCGTAGGACGACGCTCCCGTTCGGTGTAATGATCGTCTTACTCAGTCTACTGGCGACTCCGCTTTGCTTTGGGCAAGGTGGATTCGGCACAATCCTCGGAACCGTAACTGATGCTTCCGCGGCTAGCATACCGGGCGCGCAGGTTGTCGCTGTCAGCGACGAGACTGGCACGCGCTTCCAGGCCGTCACGAATGAATACGGCAGTTATCAGGTTCTGCAGTTGCGCCCAGGCATATACACGATCGAAGTTGAGGCCGAAGGCTTCAAGAAAGTTCAGCGCTCGAACATTGAAGTGCGGGTCGCCGACCGCCTCACCCTGGATTTCACCCTGGACCTCGGCGCGATCACTGAAACAGTGACCGTCACGAGCGAAGCTCCCCAGCTTCGCACCTCGGACGCTCAGACGGGTGAAGTCGTGGACAACATAATGATCCAGAACTTGCCCCAATTGCAGCGCGATCCGCTCCAGTTGCTGATTCTCGCCGGAAACGTCGCCGGGAGCGGCAATCGCGCTGCGCCTGGCTCCGACACCCGCATCAACGGCGGACGCACCATCGGCATCGAGTACAAGGTTGATGGCGTCACCGCCGGCACGGGCCTGGGCCACAAGGTGGTGGATACGACGCCCACCATGGAAACCGTGGCTGAATTCAAGGTCATCACGAATGGCATCTCCGCCGAGTATGGCCGCCTTTCCGGTGGCGCTGTTGAGGTGGTCACCAAAAGCGGAACAAACGACTACCACGGCCAACTGTTCGAATACTTCCAGAATGACCATCTGAACGCCAATTCCTGGCAGCAGAACGCGCTTGGCGGCGAGAAAGTCAAGTTCACCCAAAATCTCTTCGGCGGTGTCGTCGGCGGGCCGGTCCTGATTCCCAAGGTCTACAACGGTAAGAACCGGACCTTCTTCTTCTTCAACTACGAAGGCCTCCGGCGGAGGGAAGGCGGACGTCTGCAGGAAGCCAACGTCCCGACGGAAAAGGAGCGCCAGGGCGATTTCTCGGAGACCTTCTTCCAGGGGATCCGGCCTGTGCTCTACGATCAGAACGGAACGGTAATCTTCGACGAATCGTCAAACCAATACATCCGGCAGGACCTTCTCGGAGACGGATCAAGGATCCCGCAAAGCCGGCTGAGCCCGGTGAGTTTGGCTCTGCTTGAGTTCACCCCGCTACCGAATCAGTCTCCCTCTCCAGGCACGAGCAGCTTCGCCAACTACGTCGCTCCGCAGGACTCCCGCTCGGAGCGGGATGTCTTTGGGACCCGCCTTGACCATAACTTCAGCGATGCACACCGCTTTTTCGGACGCTTCACCTACCGTAACTCCGAGAGCGGCCAGACCCGCTGGCGTGGACCTGCTTCACGAGCAAACCAGAACCGGTCAAAAGAGGCGTTCAACGTAACACTCAATTATGACTGGATGATCAGTCCGACCTTGCTGTTCAACGCACGGGCCGGGATGAATCATTGGCCAACTTCCTCTGGCGGTCTGCTTGCACCCGGATTCTCCAGCGCGAATGTTCCGTTCGATCCGATTACCCGCTCCTTGCTGGGCACCGATAACGTGCCTTTGGTCCGCACGGCCGGCACCTTTTTCATCACGGAGAACGCCACTCAGAACATTCGCAACTACACCACCTACGACGGCGGCTTCGCGTTCACGAAGATGACCGGCCGCCATACGCTGAAATTCGGTTTCCAGCACACACGGTACTTTGACAACTTCTCCTCGGCGGGCGGCGGCACCTTCAGCTTCCTCGCCAGCCCGGTACATCAGATCGCCGGTGTCGACTTTGGCTTTGGATCGGACATCTCGAAAGCCTATGGCATGGCCGCCTTCATGGTTGGCGTCAACAACCAGGCCGGAGTCAACGGCTTCACCACCCGCGCGAACAACTTCAACTACTACGCGGCCTACGTCCAAGACGACTTCAGGGTGAACACGAAACTGACGTTGAACCTTGGACTGCGCTGGGACATGGAGTCGCCCATCACAGAGCGTTTCGACAAGCTCTACTTCTGGGATCCCTCCGCTTCCGCGCCGTTCAGCATTAACCCCGGATATGACTATCAAGCCGAAGTCATCAAGGCCGGATTGGACCCGGCTAAGGTCGCAACGCCTGCCTGGGTGAGCAGTGGTCTTCCCACGGGCGCGATTCGGATCGCCAACACCCCTGAGTTCCCGGACCGCAAGGGTAGCTACTATCACTGGAAGCACTTTGCCCCCCGCATCGGCGCCGCTTATCAACTCGACAACAAGACCGTACTGCGCGCCTCTTTCGCGATGATGTATCTGCCGACCACAGGATCGGAAAACGCCTATTCCGGCAGCGGTTTAAGCCTTTCCGACTCGGCCAACGCCGGATGGCACGCCAGCGACGACAACCTCGTGCACCTGATTTCGAACTGGGAAAGTCCGTTCAAGCCGGAGAATGTTACCCCGTATGAACGAACTACTCAGAAAGCGAATTGGGACGCCACCAGCCCGACGAGTCCGGCCGGCTACAACCGCGAGGTTGACATGCCCAAGGAATATGCCTGGAGTTTCGGCATCCAACGGCAATTGCCGGCTCGCTTCCTGGTGGAAGCAACCTACAACGGCAATGCCGGACGCGACTTGATCGCGGCCTCGCAAGTTGGCCGCTTCCCGCGGGACCTCTTTACCGGCGGGCCCGCCGGCGATAACTCGTCGATCTACACGACCCAGATCGCCTCGCCGACGGCGGGTCAGACCCAGAACAATAGCGTGGTGGGAGAAAAACAGAATCTCGCCATCCTGCAATACCAGTATCCCTATTTCGGCCTAATCAATGTCGGCGGAACCAACATTGGCCGGTCAAACTATCACGCCCTCAACATCCGCATTGAAAAACGCTTCAGCGCCGGTCTGTCCGGTTTGTTCAACTACACGCTCAGCAAGGCGCTTGACGACGTCGGCGGAACCAATACCGCCGACGTTGGTGGCGCAACGGGAAACAACCTCGGCGGCAAGCGCACGCAAAGTGTCGACAACGTCACCGACGTTTACGGCATCAGCCCACTCGATGAAACCCATGTGGTCCGCTTTGCCTTCAACTATCTGATTCCGGTAGGACGCGGGCGGTCAGCCTTGAGCAGCCCCCAAACCACTGGCGCGAAGATCCTCGATCACGTCGTCGGCGGATGGGAAATTGCGGGTTTGGGCTTCTACCGCAGCGGGCGGCCGGTCACCCTTGTTGCTACGACACCCAATATTAACAACAACATCCGGGTGGAGTGGACCTACGGGAATTTCGTTGACCCATCCAACCCGACGGTAGATAATCCTGCGTTCACGAATAACGACAATGTCTTCTACTCTAGCCGGGACGCGCTTCCGGCGAGTCCTGAGCGGCGGTTCTTTAATGCCGCGGACGCCGACAAATTCACCTACGGCAACCTGCCGCCCATCTTTCCGCGGCTACGCAATCCGAGCAGTTGGGGCACGGACGTCTCACTCATGAAGTCGTTCTACTTCACCCCCGACAACCGCTACTACCTGCAGTTCCGGATGGAAGGCCGCAACTTCTTCAACATCCGCGGCTTCGGCAACTACAACACAACCATCGGCACGAAGTACTTCGGCATGATCACCAGCGCTGGACAGGATCCGAGGACGATCCAGATGTCCCTGCGCTTCGTTTTCTAAGAAGCTCCTGCAAACTTAGACCCCCAAAACAGCCGGGAGTCGCGTTTCGACGCGGCGCCCGGCTATTTTTCTCTTCCCGGCTGCGGAAGCGTCCGGCCTGACCGATGAGACTATGTAGGGTGGGCTTCTCGACCCGTGCGCCGGTCTGGCCGGTCTACGTCGCTCGAGGGTCAGCGCTCCATGACCGTTCTCGCTAATGACATGACTGCCGGCGTTCTGAACGAATCCGAGAATCCGCTCCGAATCCTCTACCTGAACCCAAGCTCGGACGAGGCCGCTCGCGGGCTCGCGACCCTGGAGAGTGCCGGGGTGGCGGCTCGCGCCGACCTCGCGGCCTCCAGGGAAGAATACCGCGGCTTGCTCGCAAAGGGCGATTACGACGTTACCATCGCCGACGGCGCTGCCGGCGCGTGGACGGATGCGGAAGTGCTGGAAGACACATTGGCTGTCGATTCCGCCCCGCCGCTGATCTGGGTCTGCGACTACTCCGAGACGTCGGTCTTCGCCGAAGACGCAGGCGCGGCCGAGGTCGTCTGGCGCGACCGGCTGGTGCAACTGCCCGGGGCGATCCGCCGCGCAGTCCGGGAAGCCCGGCTCCGTAGCGAGCGGACGCGCGCCGAACTGGCCCTCCGCGCCGCTAATCAGGTGCTCACCGCCCTCATCCGCTGCGCCCCGCTTCCGATCACCGTGATTGACCGTAGTGGAACCGTGAACGTCTGGAACCCGGCGGCCGAGGAGGTGCTTGGCTGGCCCAAGGAGGAGGTGTTAGGCAACTCCTTGTCCCAGGTGATGCCCCGGGCCAACGGCCTGGCGCGGCTACTCGAGCGTTCGCTCAACGAGGGCGGCGTCATTGGCGCGGAGACTCCGCAGCGTCGCAAGGACGGCGCCACGGTGGACCTGCGCATCTTCAGTGCGCCGCTCACCGACGATGAAGGCTCTATTCAAGGCGTGATTGGAATGCTCGTGGACATAACCGAGCGCAACCTGATCATCGAAGCGTTCCGTGAGAGCAAGGAACGCTTTCAGAGCGCCTTCGTCTATGCGCCCATCGGCATGGCCATCGGGAGCCTGGAAGGTCGCATCTTCCGCGTCAATTCCGCGTTTTGCCGCATGCTCGGCTACGACGAAATGGCGTTGCTGCGGATGCACTGGAAGGACCTGGTGCTTTCCGGCGATCAGGCGCTGCTGCCGTGCCTAGAGGCCGCTTCCTCCGGGCAAATCGAACTCCGTCTGCGGCACAAAGACGGCCACACGGTACATGTGCAGTGGAACACCTCCGTCATCGGAGACGCCGCCGGGCAGCCCCAATACTCGATCTGCCAGGTGGTCGACATATCCGCGAGCAAGTCCGCGCAGGAGCAGATTCACCGCTACGCCCGCGAGCTCGAGCGCAGCAATCGCGACCTGCAGCACTTCGCCTACGTTGCTTCGCACGATTTGCAGGAGCCGCTGCGCATGGTACGGGGATTCATGGATCTGCTCGCCCGCCGATACCAGGGCAAGCTCGGCTCCGACGCTGACGAGTACATCCGCTACGCTGTCGATGGGGCGGCACGAATGCAGCACCTGATTCGCGGACTGCTCGCCTACTCCCGCGTCGGCACCGAGGGAAAGAGTTTCGAGCCGGTGGATTCGGGCGTGGCGGTGAACGCGGCGCTGCAGAACCTCCGGGCGGCCCTGGATGAGAGTCGGGCCGAGGTGACCCACGGTGACCTGCCAATGCTCCCCGCTGACGACGTACAACTCGCGCAACTCTTCCAGAACCTGATCGGCAATGC
Source organism: uncultured Solibacteraceae bacterium (assembly GCA_964468205.1). Lineage (GTDB taxonomy): Bacteria > Acidobacteriota > Terriglobia > Bryobacterales > Bryobacteraceae > CAWELS01. Next base: position 99,962 of record CAYXVG010000015.1, read on the forward strand.
CTTGAAATTCCGTTCCACGGAGGCGCCGAAGATTCACGTCAGCGCCACCGACACTGGCGACACTTGGGAGTTCTCCGTTGCCGACAACGGAATTGGCTTCGATCCGCAGCATGCCACTCGCATCTTTCAGATGTTCCAGCGTCTCCACGGACAGAACCACTACCCTGGCACCGGTATCGGGCTGGCGCTTTGTAAGCGGATTATCGAGCGCCACGGCGGCTGCATCTGGGCCGACGCGGCCCCGGGTAAAGGCGCCACGTTCCACTTCACCGTGCCGAAGGAGGCGGCGCCCGCCGCATGAGTTCCAGGCCGTTCGAGATTCTACTTGTCGAGGATAACCCCGGCGACGTGCGTCTCGTGACTGAGGCCCTCTGCGAGGGAGACGTGCCGAAGAACGTTCATGTCGCCGAGGATGGGGTTGCCGCCCTTGAGTTCCTGCGCGGCGAAGCCGGGCGGGCCGGAGCGCCGGACCTGATTCTGCTCGATCTCAATCTGCCTAGGCGCAGCGGTCACGAGGTGCTGGCCGAGGTGCGCGCCGATGAAAACCTCCGGAGAACACCCGTGATCGTCTTTACCTCCTCCGCCGCCGAATCCGACGTCCGCTTGGCCTATGAGCTGCAAGCAAATTGCTATGTCACAAAACCATCCGGCTTCACCGAACTCTCCGCGGCCATTCGCCGCATCGAAAGGTTCTGGCTTCAAACCGCAACCCTGCCTTCCCGCCTCTGACATGAGAAGAGGTGTCCGGCTTGTCGAATCCACAGTCCCGAGGGGTGGGCAAATTCAATAAAGCCCATCGGGTCCCGGTCGATAAGCCACACCAGGATGCAGGAAACACCACTCACCGTGTTGCTGGTGGAGGACAATCCGGGAGATGCCCGGCTGCTCGAGGAAAGCCTGACCGAAGTCGCCGGCGACACATTCCGCCTCATCTGGGTCCAGGATCTCGCCTCCGCGCTCGAACGGATCTCGGCAGAGCTGCTCGATGCTGTAATTCTTGACCTGAACCTTCCTGACAGTGACGGCTTTGAGACCTTTTCGCGCATACATGAGAAGTGCACCGAACTGCCGGTACTCGTACTCACCGGACTCGAGGACGACCAACTCGGCCTGCGGGCTATCCAACACGGCGCCCAGGACTACATCAACAAAAGCGACGCGGCGGGCAGTAAGATTGCCCGGTCGCTGCGCTATTCCGTCGAGCGGCACCGCAGCCGGATCCGGGAGGCCGGCCGTATGCGCGCGGCCATCCGCGGGAAGGTGATCGGCTTTTCGGGCGTCAAAGGCGGCGTCGGCGTAACTACGGTCCTGCTCAACGTGGCCGCCTTGCTCGCCCGGAACGCCCAGCGGTCAGTAACAGCGGTCGAATTGCGCCCGGATTTCGGCAGTTTCTCAGTGCAACTCCATGAAGCGCCCATTCACACGCTGGCCACCCTGGTGCGCATGGACCCTGCAACTGTCACCGAGACGATCGTCGATAAGTGCCTCATGCGCTCCCGCTTCGGCTTCGACGTCCTGTTTGGACCACAAGACCCGGCCGAGTTCCGCTCGCTGGGTGCGGAAACGATTCATCACCTGGTGGACCGGCTCAGCCGCCGTACCGCCTACACCCTCCTCGATCTGCCTTCCATTGCCAACCCCATGACCGCGGCGGCAGTTCCGGATTGCGATTTTCTGACGCTGGTGACGGAGCGCGATCCGTCGTCGGTCGCCTCGGCACATGTGGCAATGCGTTTGCTGCGGAGGGTTGACGCGCCACCCACCGGCATCATTATCGTCAACCGCTCGCTGATGTTGGACGGCGTCGATCCCCGCCAGATCGAGAACGCTCTCGGCTTCGAGCTGCTTGGCGTTGTGCCGCCTGCTCCCGAGGTCTCGGTAAGCGCCCAGCGCTCCGGCACGCCCATCGCCCTACACCGTCCGTTGAGCGCCCCCGCCTCAATGCTGACCGCGATCACCCAGCGCATCGCCAGAGCCGTCAGCGAACCGGCCCCGGCGAGGACGAAATTGGAAAGGATGCCCGCCTGAACGGCGCTGAGATGTCATCATCCGGTAACGCCGGGTAAGTCGCGGTTTAGACCGCTTCTGATATCCTTTCCCTGAATGGCGCTGCTCACTGTCTCAGGAGAGCCGGGTTGCCGGGTTGAAGAGGTCGCCCGCCTGACCGCGCAGCGGCTCGGATTCGAGTTGTTCAACGAATCCCGTCTCCGCCAGATGGTCGAGGAGGAGTTCGGTTCCGGCTCTTCGGTGCCGCCCAAGGCTTGGCCTCACTTACTGGCCTCGCTGCTGGCCCGTCTCGCCCGCCAGCATCACTTCGTCGCATGTGTCCCCGGCGCCGGTTTGGTTCTCCGCCAGTACCCGGCCGTGCTGCGTGTGCGCCTCATCGCCCCGCCAACCTACCGCACCGGCATGCTAATGCTCGACCGCGGCTTGGAACGCCCGGCCGCCCGTGAGCTGCTCAAACAGCTCGATCAGGAGCAGAAGGAGGAACGCCGGCGAAAGTTTGGACGCGCCACGGCCCCGCCGGAGTCCTACGACCTCACCGTGAACGCCGCCCTTATGGAGCCTGAGGTCATAGCCGAGACCCTGGCTTGCGCCGCGCGCGCCCGTTCCCTGCCCGAGCAGGGCTTGATGCCCGCAAATGTTGAAATGGAGATTCAGTTCCAGGTCCGCCTCGAACTCGCCCGTCACCGCATACGGCCGCCGGGCGAGGTCACGCTCACCCGCAAAGCCTTCGTGCATCCAAGCGAGGAGATCTTTGCCAACCTTCTCGATTTCTACCGCATTCCGTGGGAGTATGAACCCCGCAGTTTCCCGCTCACCTGGGACGAAAACGGGAATGTGCTCGAGGCCTTCACACCGGACTTCTTCCTGCCGGACTTTGACCTCTATGTCGAACTCACCACCATGAAGCAGGCGCTCGTCACCAAGAAGAATCGCAAAGTGCGCCTGCTCCAAAAGATTTATCCCGAAATCAATATTCAGGTCTTCTACCAGAAAGACTTTCAGAATCTGATCTTCAAATACGGGCTCACGGAACGTACCATACAGGTATGAGTCTCGCCGACCCTCCGGGAATCGAACGGATCCTCTTCACCGAGGAGCAGATTCGCGAACGCATCTACGTGGTCGGCGCCGAAATCAGCGAAAAATACCGCCAGCGTGACCTCAAGCTCATCGCCGTACTCAAGGGGTCGATCTTCTTCCTGACCGCTCTGGCGCGGGCAATCGAAATTCCCGTGAAGATCGACTTCCTCGCCATCTCCAGCTTCTCATCCAACTCGGGCTCGCCTGGGCTGGTCCGGATCGCGAAGGATCTCGACGAATCCATCGAAGGCGAGGACGTGCTACTCATCGAAGACATCGTCGACACCGGCTTAACCGCCCGTTACCTGTTGCAAACGCTCGCCGGCCGCGGCCCAAACTCGCTCTCCGTATGCACGTTGCTTGACCGGACCTCTCGCCGGCTGGTCCAGGTCCCGGTCGCATTTCGCTGTTTCGAGATTCCGGACCGCTTTGTCATCGGCTTCGGCCTGGACTACAAACAGCTCTACCGCAACCTCCCCTACATCGCCGTTATGAAGCCCGGAACACCGTAGCGCCCGATTCCCAGCCCCGAGAGGGCGCGTCCGCACGGAGTTCGCCGGCCTGGAACGTACTATAGACTAGGAGCTATACTCGCTGTCTTGTCGAGAAGGAGCAACACTGTGCTGAATAACATTTTTGTCGCGGCTGTTTTAGCGTGCGCCTTGCTGTTTCCCGCCGGCGCGGAAGCTCAGCCCCTGGACCTTACGAAACGTTTTCAGGTGATCGCCAGAAAGGACATTCCGAGCCTCCACGGCGATCTGAGCAGAGCGGGCAAGAACAATATTCGCGTGGCCACTGGCTCTCCCACAGGCGGCGATGAAATCCTGCTCTTGCTGGAGCAGGACCCTGACAAGGGCGCCTACGAATACTACATTGTGTCAGCGAGCGATCCCCAGGATATCGAAAAACAGCTCAGCCTTGGCGCTAGAGAGGGGTTCAAGTTTCTTCCGAATACCCTGGTTTCGAAGAGCAGGACCTTCGGCTCCGGAGACATTGTGATGATTATGGAGAAAGGCCCCCGGCACCCAGGTTCCTACGAGTACCTGCTGCTCGACGCCTCGCTAGCCAGCACGATGCAAGTCACCCTCTCCAGCGCGATTGACGAAGGCTACCACGTAGTGGGAATGTTCACCAAAAAGAACGCGCTCCTGGTTATTCTCGAGAAGAAAGCCGGCTAGCGGTTGCCCGGCGCTAGCGCGGCCGGTGGCCGGCCGCAAAACTTCACCTGCTACAGCCTCACGGGCTGGTGCTCTCCCAGCGAGCGGTAGCACGCTTCCACCAGCGCCATCGTTTTCAAATTGTCCCGCCCCGGTACCGCCGGCGGCTGCCCGGTGTTTAGTGCATCCAGGAGCATCCCCATCGTTCCGCGGAACGCGTCGGGAAACCAGACCTCCTTCCACTCCGGCCGGTACCAGACGCCGGGAGACCGGAGAGTCGAGAATTCGATAGTACTCGCCATCCTGTTCGGATAGGCGGGCCAGCCGATGGTTCCCTGCGCGATGCCCTCCGTGCCTTCGACGCGCCACTTGATGTAGATATCGGAGGCGCCGCCCTCGTGGGCAGGGCCAGTCCAGACATCATCCCAGGCGGAAGCGCGCAGGCCGTTGGCATACTCCAGGATGTACAGCGAGATGCCATCGGTGTGATCGATACTCGTTCGCGGGTCGCTCCTGGCGCTGGCGTACACGTACTCTGGATCGCCAAACCAATACCGGAAGGTGTCAAGGTGATGGATGCTCATGATGAGCAGCGTGAGCCGGCCGTAGAGTTCGCACCAGGGCATCCAATGCGGAATGGCTCGCATTTCGATGGAGCCAAAGACGGGCTCGCCGATGTAGCCGCGCTCGAGCACGGTCTTGCAGGCGCGCACGCTCTGGTCATAGCGCATGTTCTGGTTCACGGCGAGCGTGATCCCGGCATCTTCGCACAACCCGACGATCTTCGCGGCCTCCTCATAGCGGACCGCAATCGGCTTCTGGGCGAGAATGCCCTTGATGTGATCGCCGTGCTTCACCGCCTCCTGGATCACCTCGAGTTGCGCGTGCGGGGGTACGGCAATATCGAGAACTTCGATGGTCGGGTCAGCCATTAGTTCTTGATATGTGTCATAGGTTTTCGGCACTCCTCGAAGTTCCGCCGTGGCGCGGGTCTCCACCGGATTGGCCGACGCGATGGCCACCGGGTTGTAGCCCGCGTCACCGTAGGCAACAAGGTGAATATCGCGCATGATGAAGCCCGCGCCGACGCATCCGATGCGCCAGTCGCGTCTTTTGGGAAGCGCGGGCATGTGACCGAGGTCTAAGTCGATAGACATTGATGGAATTCTACCGGAAACTCCTGGGCGCGTGAAGCCGTTGAGCGGCTCCGGCCCATGCGGCGGGTTACTGGATCTCTCGGATCTCCAGATTGCGGAAGTGGACGGGAGCGCCGTGATCCTGAAGGATAATGTGGCCCTTGCTGGCCGCGCCGTACTGCGGGTGCCTGGCGAACTTGCTTTTGGCGACGCGGGCTTGCCAGTCGGCGGTGTGCAGTTCGTATTCGAGAATCTTCCGGCCGTTAAGCCAGTGCTCGATGTGGTCACCCTTAGCGACGATGCGGCCGGTGTTCCATTCTCCCGCCGGCCTCGCGGCCGGCTTGAGGGTGGGAGCATAGATTCCGTAGGCAGCTCCGTTGCTGCGCTCCGGAATAAGGATATCGCCGCGCGCCACATCGTCGAGCAGTTGGAATTCCGGACCGCTGGTGGGAGGGTGATACCCCTTTTCGGTACGGTAGATTATGCCGCTGTTGCCACCGGGAGCGATCTTCCACTCGAAGCGCAGCTCGAAGTCTCCGTAAACCTTGTCGGTGGCAAGCTCACGCGGCCGCCCCTTAGTCGTGAGGCAGCCGTCCTCCACCACCCACTCGCCCTTGGCGGCCTCGGGGCGCCAGGAATGCCAGCCATCGAGGCTCTGCCCGTCAAAGAGCGAAACGAACCCAGATTCGGCCAGGCACGGCAGCGCAGTTAATACGAAAACTGCAGCCACGGCGAGCCGGCCGGTGAGGCGGTAAGATCGAATCGCCATGACCGTAGTCTATCAGGACACGGGTGAAGCGGCGCCGGCTGTTCACGACTTCAGCGTAGCGAGGCGGTTTAGTCCGTCGATATAGGCTTTCGCGCTTGCCTCGATGACGTCGGTGGAGGCTCCGCGGCCGAGAACCCTGCGCCCGGCGTCATCGAGTTGTACGGTAACCTCGCCCATTGCCTCGGTACCGCTGGTGACAGCTCGAATCTCATAGCGCATCAGCGTCGCGGACGTTCCCGTGACCTGCGAAATAGCCTTATAGGCAGCATCGACTGGACCATCGCCGACCGCCGCGCCGTCCTTGGATTCCTCGCCAATCTTGATGCGCACAGTGGCCGTGGGGATCGCGGCCGTGCCGCTATTGATGTGCAGGTAATCGAGTTCATAGGTGTTCGGACCGAGGTGAATCTCATCGTGAAGGATCGCCACCAGATCCTCGTCGAAAACCTCCTGCTTTTTGTCGGCCACGCGTAGGAAGCGCTCGTAGGTCTTGTCTAACTCCTCCTGCGACAGCGTGAAGCCCAGCTTCTCCAGGCGATCCTTCAGCCCGTGGCGGCCGGTGCGCGCGGTGAGCACAACCCGGCTCGCTGGGATGCCGACGTCCTCGGGCCGCATGATCTCGTAGGTTTCACGTTGCTTCAGGAATCCGTCGACATGAATACCGGAGCTGTGCGCGAAGGCATTGGCGCCTACAATCGCCTTGTTCGGCGGAACAACCATGCCGAGCATGTCCGCCACCAGACGGCTGGTACGGTGGAATTCGCGGGCGTCGATATCGGTGCGGAGATTGAAATAGTCCGCACGGGTGCGCAGGGCCATCACGACCTCTTCGAGCGCGGCGTTCCCGGCCCGCTCCCCGATTCCGTTGATGGTGCCTTCCACCTGCCGGGCGCCGTTGCGAACTCCAGCCAGAGCGTTCGCGACCGCGAGACCGAGATCATTGTGGCAGTGGACGCTGATAGTGACGCCGCCGGCGTTGGGCACCCGCTCGGTGATGGACCGGATCAACTCGCCAAACCGTTCGGGGACGGCATAGCCCGTCGTGTCCGGGATGTTCAGAACCGTGGCCCCCGCCTCGACGGCGGCGGAAAGCATCTCGAACAGGTATTCCTGGTCCGCGCGGCCCGCGTCTTCGGCGTAGAACTCGACGTCGTCGACATAGCTTCGAGCCAGCTTCACCGCGTCCGAGGCCATCTGCAAAATGCGGGCCCGCTTTTCCTCGAGCGTAGCTCCGTACTTGGCGTCACGGAATTTACCCATGATGTGGATATCCGACGAGCCGATTCCAGTGTGGATACGGGGCCGTAGTGCGTGCGCGAGCGCCCGGCCGCAAGCATCGATGTCGGCCGGAACCGCGCGCGACAGGGCGCAGATTGCCGGGCCTTCGATCTCTTGTGAAATATCGGCGACCGCATCGAAATCCTCCGGCGAGGAGTTCGGGTAGCCGGCCTCGATAACGTCGACCTTCAGACGCGCAAGCTGGCGGGCGATGGTAATCTTATCGCGCTTGCCGAGCCTTGTGCCCGCGGCCTGTTCGCCGTCGCGAAGGGTGGTGTCGAAAATGAATACCTTTTCCGGCATGAATGCGCCCCCAAGTTTATGCACCACAATACTGCACATCAGTGCGCGTGTGGTAGCCGCGGAACGATTCTGCCGTGACGCCGGCTAAGTCAGCCGGATCTCCTGCAGTTCAATCTTTTCGTCGTCGCTCACGCCAAGCCCGAGAACATCAGCCAGTTCCACGTGTTCCGGCTGCATCCGGTAGAACCGGCTGTCTTCGTCAGGCCGCGCCTCGCCCACCGGAAGCATTCCCATCTCCTGCCGTTTTGCGTCAATCACCTTCCAACCGGTCTTGTCCAAGGCCACCGGGTCCGTGGCGAAGTACATCTTCTTGTGGTTCCACATGTACTTCCCAACCTTGCTCCCCGGCCCGCCGTGATAAGCGGCCTGAATGCCGTCAAGGATATGGAGAACCACCTTCTGCCGGATCACCGGCAGGTCCACCACGGCGGGGATAAACGCCCCGCATGTATTACGTATCGGACTCGAATGGCTGCGGCTGACATTGTTCACCAAGCCGTGGGACATGTTCTTGAGCGCCAGCGTAATCCCGGCCGACTGGTGGTGCTTCATCACGCAGAGGTTAATCATCTTATTCACCTCGCGGGTGAGGAATCGGGCGACGTAGGAGCGGCGGTGGTGGCTGTCCGCCGGGTTGCCCTGCGGCAGCACGAGCGCCATCTCCATATAGTGGTCCGGGTCGTAGCCATCCATGTCAAGCTGCAGGGGACCCACCTCATCGGTGGCCGCGGTCCACCGGACTCCATCAGGCAGCCAGCCCTTGAAGCCGGCCTCGATAAACTGTTTCCGGTAACGGTCATAGGCGACAATGTCACGGTTCTTGATACCGGCCGAATTTAGGCCGGCCACAATCTCCTGCACCACTTCAGGAGCGGAGATTACGTGGGGCATACCGACAGGGTTGAGCTTGACGCCGACCACGTCTCCCGGCTCGAAGAAGCTGCGCCAGGCCTCTTCCGGAGTATCCGCGCCAGTGAGCCGCATTATGCCCGCCCGGATCATTTCGCGCACTGGTTCGCGTTGATATTGAATGCCAATAATGCTGCCGGGATGCGAAACAGAGACCACCCGGCCGCGATACGGACCGGGGATTCCGTCGGCTGGCGGCTGGGCCTTCGCACCGGAAAGCGCCGCGAGTCCTCCAGCCAGAAAACTCCTGCGGGGAAAAGTCATTCTGTACCCCTCCTGCTGTTTGCTTACTATTTTAGGCGCTCCGGGACAAATTGGCCAAAGGAAATATTCGCGCGAGCGAGTTTGTGGCGGGTGCGCAGCCGGTTGCGAGTAAAATAGGTATCATCACCACTCTGGGAGGTGGCAAGTGAAAAACCGGAGAGAATTTGTAGCCGCCGCAGCGCTCGGTGCGGCCAGCGCGAAATTCGCGGGAGCCGCCGGAGAATTGCCTCGCCGACAGCTAGGAAGAACCGGCTTGGAAGTGACTGTGCTTGGCCTGGGCGGGGCCCGTGCGGGGCAACTTGATGACGGAAAACAGGCTGCTGATGTGATCCGGCGCTGTCTCGATCTGGGAATGAACTATTTCGATACAGCGGCCGCGGGAGCCTATGGCCTCAGTCAGAAGCGGTATGGCATGGCGCTCCGCGATGTGCGCGAACGGATCATTTTCGGAACGAAGACGAGACACCGCACCTACGAGCACGCCGAACTTGACCTGCGGCAAAGCCTCGGGAATCTCAAGACGGACCGGATTGACCTCTACCAGATCCATAACGTCATCAGCAACGAGGATATCGAGCAGATCTTCGCTCCCCGCGGCGTGATGGAGATGGTCGAAAAAGCGAAAAAGGAAGGCAAAATCCGTTTCGTCGGCGTAACCGGCCATACTGACCCCGGTGTGATGAACCGTGCGCTTGAGCGCTACGACTTCGACACCATACTGATCCCCCTCAGCGTGACTGATGGAGCGGCAGCGTCAGAGAAGAGCTTCGAGAAAACCACGTTACCCCTGGCCCGGAAGCAAGGGCTGGGGGTGATCGCCATGAAGACCCTCGGCGTGGGCGCCATCCTCAACAAGAATGTCGCAACTCTCGACGAGGCGCTTGGGTACGTGCTCTCCCTCCCCATCTCCACCGCGATCATGGGCTGCGAACAGGTGGATCAAGTGAATGCGGATGTGCGGATTGCAGCGAACTGGCGGCCCATGGCGAAGACAGCGATGGACAGCCTGAGGCGACGGACCTCAGAATTCGAACTCGCGACGCTCGAACCTTGGAAACAGACCGCCTAGCGGACGGCGCGAACGCGGAGCCATCCGCTTCCTTAAGACAGAAGCAGTTCGAGATCTTCCCGCCGGATGTTGCGCAAGACGCTATTGTCCTCCGAGATGATGGAGTCAGCCAGATCGCGCTTTGTCCTCTGCAGCGCCAGCACTTTTTCCTCCACCGTGTCGCGGGCGATCAAGCGGTAAGCGAACACCTTGCGGGTTTGACCGATGCGGTGCGCGCGGTCCACGGCTTGGGATTCCACAGCCGGATTCCACCACGGATCGAGCAGAAAGACATAATCGGCGGCGGTAAGATTCAGGCCCAGGCCGCCGGCCTTCAGTGAAATGAGGAAGAGTGGACAGTCCGGATCAGTTTGGAAGCGTTCGACCGGAACTCGGCGGTCCCGCGTCTGTCCGTCCAGGTATTCGAATTGCCAACCGGACTTCTCAATCGCCGGGCGCAGCAGCGACAGGAGGCTGGTGAATTGGGAGAACACGAGCGCTTTGTGACCTTCCTCGATGATCTCGGCGAGCATCGGCAGCAGAGCGTCGAGCTTGGCGCTCGGCCCCCCGGCCCGCTCCCGGTCGATCAGCCCTGGATGGCAGGCCGCCTGCCGGAGCCGCAACAGCGCCTCGAGAATCTGAATCTTGGAACGCGCCAAGCTCCGGCTGTCCAAGCGTCCCAGAAGCGAAGCCCGGTAGTGGTCCCGCAATTGGTCATACAACTTGCGCTGCTTCGGCTCCAGCTCGCAATAAAGAGTCTGCTCGAGTTTCTCAGGGAGTTCCGAGGCGACCTGCTCCTTTGTCCGGCGCAGGATATACGGCCGCAGCGCGCCGCGGAGCACCCCCCGCATTTCCTCGTCCGGGTTGCGCGCGGCGCCGCCGGAATTCTGCCACACGGAAGATGATCCGAGCATGCCCGGGTTCAGAAACTCGAAGATGCTCCATAGCTCGCCTAGATGGTTCTCCACCGGCGTACCGGTAAGGGCCAAACGATGGTCGGCGTTGAGCAGCCGCGCAGCCTTGGCTACGGCGGTCCGGTCGTTCTTGATGTTCTGCGCCTCATCGAGCACGGCGTAATCGAACACAACTTTCTGCAGCTTGAGAACGTCGCGCCGCAAGAGACCATAGCTGGTGATGACCAGTTCGTGCTCCGCAGCCCTTTCCAGCGACCGCTCAGGCCCGGAGTAATCCAACACGCGCAGCTCCGGTGTGAAACGCCGGGCTTCTTCCACCCAGTTGAAGAGCACTGACTTGGGAGCAACCACGAGCGAGGGCTTGGCCTTGCTCTTCCCGTTTCCGCCCGCCCGTTCGGCGCGCGCCTTTTCGAGCAGCGCGAGCACCTGTATCGTCTTGCCGACCCCCATATCGTCGGCCAGGCATCCGCCCAGTCCGAACCGCCGGAGAAATTCGAACCACGAGAGCCCTTCGCGTTGGTAATCGCGGAGCAGACCCTGGAACCCCGGGGGCTGCTGAGCCGGCCGGATGCCGTCGAAGCTGTGCAGTTCGTCGCGGATCTTCCGGAACGCCTCATCGATATTCGCCGAGGGTTGCGACGCCAGCAAAGCGTCGAGGAGCAGCGCTTGGTTCTTCCGGAAACGCACTGCTCCTCCGCGGTTGGCGGCCGTCGCGGCCAATAGGCCGAAACGCTGCTGCCAGTCCTCGGGAATGAGGCCGAGGCTGCCGTCCTCGAGCTCCACTGTTTCTTCTCCCCTGCCGAGCGCTTTCAGAAGCGCCGGAAGAGTGACGAGGGTAGGGCCGAAATCAACCGTTCCTTCCAAATCAAACCAGTCGATCCCCGTGGAAACCGCCAAGTTGATTTCGCCAGGCTGCCGGTAAGTCGCCCCTTCGATCTCCACCGTCCAGCCACGCGACGTCAACAGGCGGACAGCAGCGGGAAGCTTTTTGGGCGCGATCTCCCATTGCCTCTCGGTCGACTGCAGATACCCTGTAAGGCGCCGAAAACCCGCCTCGGAGAGGATACTTTGCAGCCGTTGCTCCGCCTGCACGTTGCGCCGTACAAGTAGCCGGCGCCCAGGGTTGTAGACGCTCTCCGGAGAAGAAAGGCATGAGAAACGCAAATCGCCGTAACAAAACCAGAGCGAGGCCATAAGCCGTGGCTTTCGGTCGTATCCGGTATGCTCTTGCTCGACATGAAGCGCCGGCTCGGGTTCGCTCTCCACCGTCTCGAAAGCAAGCTCTTCCGGAAGCTCCAGTTCGGGGAGTCCCTGCTTCGTGAGAAACTCGCTGAAGAACTCCTGAATATCACCACCGGGGACATCCACGGAGACGCGGCTCTGAAACAGAGTGATGAAATTCGCCGAAACGTTGCCTTCAATGCAGCCAATGCGTGTCCCAATCACGCACCAGTGTCCGGCTCCAGCCAGATCCGTTGCGTGCAGTGGCAGGCGCTCCTCGCCCCGTTCGAGCACTGCGGACACACCCCACAGATCCTCTCCTTTCCGCGCCACCACAACCTTTACCGCCCACGGGCCACCCTGGTCCAGGCTCAACGGATAAACCATTCTGCTATTGCCGAGAGGCGAGAGCAGGAAGCGTCCAGTGGCGCAGAGTTCCGGCACAACCATTGATCCGAGCGGTTCGGTGAGGGCAAAAGACGACCGCGAAGAGTTGTCCTGGTATCCACGGTAGCCGTATCCCCCATAGCCCACCCGCGGCCACATCGCCCCGGAAAGTAAGGTCATGATCTGGCGGTCGGCTGCATCGGGGAACTCGCTGATCTCATTTGGCTCCCAGTTCGCCTCCTTTGGCATGCCAAGAGCGCCGTTCTTATTCCGATCGCGCACTTGGACGTTTACCACGAGTTGCCGCTCGAGGCGGGAAGCATTGGCGTCCACTATGTAACAGAGTTCCCGCCCCGGCGGCCAAGCGGCTACGGAACGAGAGCGGATCCCGTTCGGCTTCTCCAGCCGGAAACACGCGAGCGCCTGCTTCCAGGGAGGCGGCGGCGGCTGCACGAAGCGCGCCGGTGGCCGGGTTCGTTCGCCGCCGGGACTCGGCGGGACCCATGCCACCATGCCGAGAGTCTTCCCTTCGGCCGACGGCAAGAATGTCTGGTGATCCGCCAACCGGAGCACCGCCCAGAGATGCTCACACGGGCCATCGGATTCAAAATAGGGGCAACTGCAGAAGACCTCCAAGTCCTTACCGCCAACCTTGAGATGCAGGTTGTACTCCTTGGTACCGACGACGATCGCATCCATCTCGTCCATGGACTGGGACACTACGTAAACATCGTAAATGCGGTTGCCGCGCTGGCGCACTTGGATTGGAAAGGCTAATGCGAATCGCTCACAAAGGGACTGTAACACTCGCTTTCCGATATCGTACCAGTCGGGAGTGGCCGGCTACAGCTACTGCACCCTGCCAGATATCGGTGTCCGCGTCGTCTGGTCCCAGTACCAGTCGGGAGTGGCCGGCTACAGCTACTGCACCTTCACAGCCTGGGAGTGACTGCTCGACTGAATAAAGGTGGCGTAATCGACGCCCGGAATCTCGAAGCGGACGGTGTAGCCTTGAGGGGAGAAGAGACTAATCGAAAGCGTGGCCTTCTCCGACACGCGCAGCCCGCTGAGGAACTCGGCCGGGAAGGTGAACTCGCCGTCCGCCACGTTCGCGGAGCAAGAGACAAAGTCGAAGTCCGTGACCGTGGCGTCCGGATTCTCCGCATCCGGCCGGGACTCGCCTCGTACAAAAAGGCTGATCTCCATCTCCCCCTCGCCAAGCTGGGCCGCGTTCCAAGTAACGCGCGCACCTTCGTTCCGAGTGATGACATCCGGCGTCTCGCCGCGGACTGGATGGGGCGCCGGGATGGGAACCACGAACGGGCCGAGATCCTCTCCGCCCGGCGCCGCGAGCGTCCATTCGCCGCCGTCGAAGAATCCGTGCGGGATCGCGCCTTGTGTGTCGTTTGGCATGTACGTCCCTGTCCAGTCAAAGTGCTCTGACTTGCTGAGGATCAGGTGTCTCCCGCCTGGACCGGCAATCTGGAGCGTTTCGCCGGCGTCGAGCACCGGGCGCGCCGGCGGCGGCAACTCGGGTGTCCCGGCGCCAAGCCGGATGCTCAGGGTCGATCCGTGTCCGGCGTTGCATCCGGGCTGGCCCAGGAAGCGCGAGCGTATCATTCCGCTAGGGACGGCGCCGAAGGTCCCGCCCGTCGCCACTTCCGTAGCGTTGTAAGGGCGAAACTCGGCCAGGAAAGACTCATCCTGGGACGTTCCGGTCCAGGTGACGGGGTTTACCACTCGGAGCCGCGCCACATTGACAGTGCGGCCCGCGTCGAGTTCCGCCAAGCGGTCTTCGGGCAATCCCCACGGGTGGTCGCACGCGCTTCCGTCTTCCGACGTAGCGAAGAGCACGGAACCGCTGAACCGTTCTCCGACCCGCAGGCCGACTGGTATGTAGCAGCCAAACGGAAGCGAACCGTCATCCGGCAGTCGCACATTGAACTGGTCGAGGCCCGGGAACCCAGGGGCCGGTCCGGCATAGTAGGGGCTCATCTGAGCGTTGCCGATTAATACCGCAACTTCTGCCTCGGATGAGCCGAGGCCGGTACCCCATAAGATGATGTACTGGCCGGGGCGCGCCGGACGCGCGAGTCCGTTGAGCGGCGTCGCACCGGCCGATTCGTAGTTTTGGATCACGCCGGGACCGTAGCCGTTCTGGCCAATGCTGAAGAGTCCCGGATCGGACTCGACAACCTCGAGCGGAAACCCCTCGGATCTCTCACCCTGCCAAGAGACGGTGAGTTCAGCCTCGCCCAGTGGGAAATCCCGCGGCAGAATCGCGGCCACTTGACGCGCCGAGGAATGAACGAGCGGTACTCGAACCTCCGCCCCTCCCGACAAGTCCCGGATTCGCACTTCCGTGCCACCTTCGATCTCCGGAAGCTGCAAAGGGTAGGGCGGCAAAGCGGCCGCCAACTCTTCCGGCCCCAGGTCAGATCCTTGGATGACAAAAATAGCGCCGAGCGCCAATCCGTGGCCGGGTAGTGTCACCGGCCGAAAATTTGCGGCGTTCTTAACCCCATGTTCGGCTATGCGAGGCGCCGCTCTCCCCTGCGCCGCGAGAAGAACCGGCAGAATGAGCAAAGCGAGCCGAATCATACTATCGCCAGTATAGCGGGCTCCTTATCCACGAACGCACTCTCCCTCTCGGCGCGCGTATGACTTTCCATGAAGTGTGCGATCAGGCGGCGAGCTTGATTGTCAAGACCAGGAGGATACCCGCGACCAGCCGGACTATCAACTCCATACCGTTACGTGTCATCGGTTCTCTCCTTTCATCGAAAGCTCTCAAATGGTAGACTCTCCGCACTACTGGGCACGAGCTAGCTGTGCAATATAATTGTAACACAAATGAAACAGAATGAACAGCCGTGTCTTAATCTTCCAGAAATCGTTCAGAATTGTGTCATCCGATTGATAGCTTGTGGTTTACCCGTGGCGGGATGTCATTTCCACGAACTGCTAGACTGCAGAAATGCTTGTGTTCTGGGTGATAGTAGGGCTCGCTCTTGTCACGGGCGCTATCTCCCTGCGCGAAGACCGGAGCCGGGGGAGGTATCTGCGGGAGCGGCTGACGCAGCACGGGCCCAGGAAATTCGTTCCGGCGACAGTGATCGTTCCGGTGAAAGACGAAGATCACGACTTGCGCGAGAATCTGGCGGCGCTGGCTGGACAGGATTACCCTGATTTCGAGCTGATTGTCACAGTGCGCGAAGCGGGGGACATCCCTCCGGGCGTCGTCCCGGAATCGGCGCGGGTAGTAATTGCCGGGGCGGGTGACCCGGCTACCGGCGAAAAAATCAACAACTTGGTGGCAGCCGTGGCTTCGGCCCGTCCGGTGAGCGAGGTTTTCGCTTTCGCCGACTCCGATGGCCGCGTTGCTCCGGGTTGGCTTGCGGCGCTCGCGCAGGGCCTGGAGGAGGAAGGTACCGGTGCGGCCACCGGCTACCGGCACTATCTCCCGGCTGCCGGAGGGTTCTGGCCGCTTCTGCGGTCGGTTTGGAATGCGGTGATCGCGGGGGGCTTTGGTCCCGGCGACAACCGGTTCGCCTGGGGCGGTGCGATGGCCATCCGCCGGCAGACATTTCACCAGGCACGTGTGCTGGAGCACTGGCGCGGCTCCGTCAGCGACGATTACATGCTGTCCCGGGCGGTACACTCCACGGGTCTAAGGATCGTGTACGAACCGGGCGCGCAGGCCATCAGTACTGGCGGTACCACCGCCGGCAGGTTCCTGGGCTGGATACGGCGCCAGATGATCATCACCCGCGTCTATGCACCCCGGCTTTGGGGGCTTGCCCTCACCGCGCATCTTATTTATTGCGGCGCTATGACCGCATCGCTGGCGCTGGCCTTCCAAGGAAACTTGACGGGAGTGTATACTTTAAGTGCGCAACTGATGCTGGGCTTCTGGAAGGGGGCGAACCGCCTTGGCTTGATGCGGCAGACCCTTCCGGCAGAGGCGGATTGGCTGCGGCGGTACGGCTGGGCGCACATCTGGCTGACTCCGCTGGCAACGTGGGTCTGGCTCATCGGGCTTGCTGCCTCGGCAGTCTCTAATGAGATCGTCTGGAGGGGAAGACGGTACAGGTTGCGGTAGACTTGAATTACAGAACTTGGAGGGGGCGTCATGGAGCAATACATGAGAACCGATTGGGTCAAGGAACGCCATAACGATAACGTCCGGACACAGATGCGCTACGCCCGGGCCGGACAGATAACCGGTGAAATGCGGCGAGTGGCCGAGCGCGAACGGCTCGATCCGGAACTTGTACGGAACGAGGTGGCGCGCGGCCGGATGGTCATACCGGCCAACATCAACCATCTCAATCTGGACCCGATGGCCATCGGCATCGCAGCCACCTGCAAGATCAACGCGAATATCGGCAACTCTGCCACCACCTCAAATATCGCGGAAGAACTGGAGAAGCTGCACTACTCGGTGAAGTTCGGCGCCGATACGGTGATGGATCTCTCCACCGGCGGCGACATACCCCAAATCCGTCAGGCAATTATAGATGCTTCGCCGGTTCCAATCGGCACAGTCCCCATCTACGAAGCCCTGGCTCGGGTGCGCCGGGTGGAGGACCTCTCAATCGGCGTAATGCTCGAGGTCATTGAAGAGCAAGCCGAGCAGGGTGTGGATTACATGACGATTCACGCCGGGGTGCTGGTACAGTACATCCCGATGACCACGCGGCGCGTGACGGGCATTGTCAGCCGCGGCGGCTCCATCCTGGCGGAGTGGATGGTGAAGCACCACCGGCAGAACTTTCTCTACGAACACTTCGAGGACATTTGCAAGATCTTCCAGAAACACGACGTCACGTTCTCGCTCGGCGACGGTCTCCGGCCCGGTTCACTCGCCGACGCGAGCGACGAGGCGCAGTTCGCCGAGTTGAAAACCCTCGGCGAGTTGACGGAAACGGCGTGGGAATACGACGTGCAGACCATGATTGAGGGGCCTGGCCACATTCCCATGGACGAGATAAAGATGCAAGTGGACCTGGAAATGGAGATGTGCCACGAGGCGCCTTTCTACACGCTTGGCCCGCTGGTGACCGATATCGCGCCGGGCTACGATCACATCACCTCGGCCATTGGGGCCGCGATGATTGGCTGGCACGGCGCGTCTATGCTCTGCTACGTGACTCCGAAAGAGCACCTCGGGCTACCGAACAAGGATGACGTCCGGGAAGGCATCATCGCTTACAAAATCGCCGCGCATGCCGCTGACGTGGCGCGCAAGCGCCCCGGCGCAAGGGACCGTGACGACGCATTGAGCCGCGCTCGCTATCTCTTCGACTGGAACAAACAGTTCGAGCTGTCCTTGGACCCGGAACGCGCCCGTGAAATGCACGACGAGACGCTGCCTGACGACAAGTTCAAGGACGCCCACTTCTGCTCCATGTGCGGTCCGAAGTTCTGTTCGATGAATATCTCGGCCAAGGTGGAAGACTTCTCGCCGGAGCAGGCGGAAGCCGCCGCCAAGGGCATCGTCGAGCTCAAGAAATAGGGTTCGTAGGGCGGGCCGGCGGGCGCAGAACCTATCGTCTGACCGGCATTTTGGGCCGGTATGGGGAGAACCTCCGCGCATGCAACTCCTTAACCACGTCACGGCGGACGACCGTATCATCCTTCTCTCCATTCCCGAACTCAGCCTGATATCCCGCCTGGCTAACATCGCTACCTCCGTGGTCTGCCTTGGCGAGCGCGACGTTGTCTATGAAGCCCGCAAAGCCGCCCGGGATCTTAGGAACGTCATGTTCCACCCTGGTGATCCCGCAGACATTCCATTCAACGACGGCGCCTTCACTAAAGTAATCGTGCTCCAGGCGGCGCCCCATGCCGCGAGTGAGGTAGCGCGTGTCCTCGCTGGCGGGGGTCTTGCATATATTCCTCCGGAAGATTCCGACGCTTGTCAAGAAGCCGGTCTGATCCCCGAGCCGGATAGCGGGGATCTCGCCGTCTTTTGCAAGCCCGATGACCCTCCGCGCGAGGGGCAGTCTCTGGAATTCCCAGTTCTCCGCTGAGCGCCGGGCAACAGGACCTCGGGGTTTGGTACACTCGGGAGTTTCGAGGTTCCACGTTGAGTTTACACTTCGTTGACTACACGGTCCTTGCGCTATATTTTGCCTTCGTCATCGGGATCGGCTATCTACTGAAGCGGAAAGTCTCCAGCTCCGCCGATTTTCTTACCTCCAACCGCTCGGTTCCGCTCTGGATTACCAGCTTGGCCTTTGTCGCTACCAACCTGGGCGCCCAGGAATTGGTAGGGATGTGCGCTTCGGGCGCCAAGTACGGCATCATGACGTCCCATTTCTATTGGGTGGGCGCCATTCCGGCGATGCTTTTCGTCGGACTCTTCATGATGCCCTTTTACTACGGCTCAAAGGCCCGTTCAGTGCCCGAATACCTAAAGCTGCGCTTCGACGAGAAGACACGCGCCTTCAACGCCTTCGCCTTTGCGGGGATGACTATCTTCTCCTCCGGCATCTCGATGTACGCCCTTGGCATCCTGTTCCAGCTCGTCTTCGGCTGGGATTTCTGGGCAAGTATCATCATCTCCGCGGTCATCGTTCTCGTCTACACTCTTCTCGGTGGGCTCACCAGCGCCATCTACAATGAAGTGCTGCAGTTCTTCCTTATCGTCCTTGGCTTTGCGCCGCTAGCCTACTTTGCCGTGGAGAAAGCGGGCGGATGGCAGGGCATGATGAACCGCATCGACAATGAAGCCTGGGGACATTCCTGGAAGTTCGCCACGGATCCGGCGGCCAACCCGATGGGTGTGGAAGTGTTCGGCATTGTGATGGGGCTTGGCTTCGTTCTGTCATTCGGCTACTGGTGTACCAATTACCTTGTTGTCCAGCGGGCCATGGCGGCCGAGACAATGGCCGCGGCACGGCTGACACCCATCACCGGCGCGTTCCCGAAGATGCTGCTGCCCTTCATCGTGATCATTCCCGGCATCGCCGCGCTGGCGCTTACGAACGACCCGAACATTGCCTATCAGCTTCCAGTGAAGGGGGATGCATACGACTACGATCAGGCAATCACAACGCTGATGGTACAGTTCTATCCCACTGGAATGCTGGGCATCGGGCTCACCGCGTTGATGGCGTCCTTCATGAGCGGCATGGCGGGCAATGTCACGGCGTTCAACACGGTCTGGACCTACGACATCTATCAGAGCTACATCAAGAAGGACGCACCGGATTCACACTATTTGAAGGTCGGCCGCATAACCACCATTGTCGGCACCGTGCTTTCCATCGGCGCCGCATACGTGGCCACTCTCTACAACAACCTCATGGATCTCCTCCAGTTGGTCTTCGGCTTTGTCAACGCTCCTTTGTTCGGAACGTTTCTGCTGGGCATGTTCTGGAAGCGCTCGACGGGGCACGGCGCCTTCACGGGACTGGTCGCCGGCAGTGGCGCCGCGGCCATGACCTGGCTGCTGACGGTTTCTGAAGGGAAAGGCGGCCTGATCGCGAATTTACACGAGTTCCCGAGCGTGATGGCACAAAACTTCTGGATCGCGATCAATGCCTTCACGGCTTGTGTTCTGGTAACGGTTGTGGTTAGTCTGGCGACCAAACCGCGGCCGGAAGCCGAACTGAAGGGCTTGGTCCACGGCTTGACTGAGAAGCCCCCGGAGGAACACGTTGCCTGGTATATGCGGCCCTGGGTTCTGTCGGTCGTTGCGGGCGTTGTCTGCGTCCTCTTGAATCTCCTTTTCTGGTAAGCGATTATGTGGGACTTGAGAACACCATCGGGAATTCTTTTTAGCTTATACGGTGTAATCCTTTGTGTTTTCGGGCTGTTCTCGCCGGAAACCACCGCACCGCTGGCGGAAAACAACATGAACCTCACAGGCGGTGTGATGTTCCTGGTTGTCGGATTGGTAATGCTATGGATGGCAAAGCG